>JBQTHK010000047.1:0-12227 GCA_052389935.1 Gemmatimonadota bacterium
GGCTTGTGAAATTATTCACAAAGCCATGCGAACAGCCGATATCACCGGCACTGCCCTCAATCAGATCCGAGCCAACAAGCTCCGGTCGTTCTTCACCCTCCTCGGAATCATCGTCTCCGTAACGTTCCTTGTAGCGGTCATCGCCATCATCCAGGGCATGAACGCCTACGTAAAGGAGAACATCGCCGACGCCATGATCGGCTCGAACTCCTTCCAGGTCCGCAGAACTCCACTCAACATCGCACGCTACGCCGACGACCAGTGGGAACGAATGGCTCGCCGCCCGCGCATCACACCCACCGATGCTCAGGTGGTCCGCGACGCTGTCCCCGACGCTCAGGCCGTCTCTCTCCAATCCGGCTGGCCCACACCCCAGGCAGACGTCGTCTGGCGCGACCGAACCGTCGGCGACGTCCTCCTCTTTGGCGTCACCGCCGACTTCCAGGTCGTGCAGGACTATCGCATCAGGGCAGGCCGCCCCCTCACCGATGTCGACATCCTCGAACGCAGACCGGTTGTTGTCCTCGGATCGGACCTCACCGAAAAGCTCTTCGAAAACGTCGACCCGCTCGACAAGGAGCTCCGCATCCTCGGCGAACGCTTCACCGTCATTGGCGTCAACGAGCGCAAAGGCCAGGTGCTCGGCCAGTCATTCGACGGGTTCGTCCTCATGCCGATCACCCGATTCGAGATGATCTTCGGCCGCCGATCGACGACCACGATTTCGGTCAAGGTCGTGGCCGCGGAACAGGTCGCGCCGACGATGGCCCTCGTGGAGGAGGCGCTGCGCACCGCCCGCGGCCTGAGGCCAACCGAGGACAACAACTTCTCTCTCGAAACATCGGATGCGCTGATTGACTTCTGGAAGACGCTCACCCGGGTCCTTTTCGCCGTCGTTCCCGCTGTAGTCGCCATCGGTATCGTCGTCGGCGGGATCGTGATCATGAACATCATGCTCATGGCCGTCACCGAGCGCACCTACGAAATCGGCATCCGCAAGGCAATGGGGGCGACAGCCCGCGATATCGAGCTTCAGTTCCTCGCCGAATCGGTGGCGCTTTCCGTGCTTGGAGGAATCGTCGGCGTCGTGGCCGGCTGGCTCCTGGCGACCCTGATCGCCACCGCATCACCACTGCCGGCAAGGGTAACGGCATGGTCGGTGATGCTCGCCCTTGCACTCGGGGCGGGCGTGGGCATGGTCTTTGGAGTCTACCCTGCGCGCCGCGCCGCTCGCCTCGATCCCGTGACCGCCATGAGGGCAGAGTAGCCAATGCGCGCATTCGACCAGCTCCGCGAAAACGTCGTCATCGCGCTCTCCACGCTGCGTGCGAGCAAGATGCGATCGGCTCTCACCATTCTCGGCGTAGTCATCGGCATCAGTACCGTCATCACCATGGCCACGCTGGTCAACGGCATCCAGAGTCAGATCGTGCGGGCCATCGAAACCGCGGGCCCAACTACCTTTTACGTTTTCAAGGTGTTTTCCCAGACACCACTCAATCCCGATGCGCTGCCCGCGTGGGTGCGCATCAGGCCTGATCTGACGCGGCGCGAAGCTGACCGGATCGCGGAACTCCCCGAGATCAGCTACGCGTCACTGTGGGGAATCAAGGTCGGGCGGCTCGAGTATGCCGGCACACGTACTCAGCCCAACCGCATCTATGGAGCTGATCAGAGGTTCGCCGAGATCATCGGCGGTACTCTCACCGTCGGGCGCTGGTTCACGCGCCAGGAGGAGGCCGCGGGGACCGCTGTTGCGGTCCTCAACGAATCGTATGCGTGGCGCCTGTTCGGCCGCGAGAACCCGATCGGCAAGACGATCAGGACTGGCGGACGCGCGGCAACGGTGATCGGTCTCTACGCACCGGAAGCGAACATCTTCGAGCCACCGGGAGCGGAGACGGCGGCGATCGTGCCTTACAACATGCTCGACCACCAGTTCGATCTCGATCCGGCCGCCGAGGAGTTCATCGCCGTCAAGCCGCGCGCCGGGGTCACGGTCGAAGCGGCGCAGGAAGCGACGACCATCGCCCTCCGCGAGTTGCGCCGGTTGCGCCCGCGCGACGTGAACAACTTCGATTTCGTCACGCAGCAGCAGATACTCGACCTCTTCAACCAGTTGACGGGAGCCTTTTTCCTCGTTCTCATCGCGCTTTCCTCAGTTGGTCTGCTGGTTGGTGGCATCGGGGTCATGGCCATCATGATGGTTTCGGTCACCAGCCGCACCCGTGAGATCGGTGTACGCAAGGCGCTGGGAGCGACCCGGCGGGACATAATGACACAGTTCCTGATCGAGGCCTCGACGCTTACCGGAATCGGGGGGCTTCTTGGTATCTTCACCGGACTGACTATGGGCTGGCTGGCATCCTTCTTCGTGCAGGTCGACGCACCAACACCCGTTCCGTACGCGGTGGTGGCTGTTGTCGTCTCGATCGGCATCGGCATCACCTTTGGTCTCGTGCCGGCGAGGCGGGCCTCCCGACTCGATCCCGTCGAGGCACTAAGGTACGAATGAGTCATCGATGACCCGGCACGTGGCCACCACCGAGAGTCGGCTGCATACATGAGCACGATCGATGTCCTCGCGATCGCGCCTCACCCGGACGACGCGGAACTGATCTGCGGCGGCACGTTGGCGCGCTGCGCGGCGCAGGGCTACAGGACCGGAATCCTCGACCTCACCGCCGGCGAAATGGCGTCGCGGGGTACGCCCCAGCTCCGCGCCGAAGAAGCGGTCGAGGCGGCGCGTATCCTGGCCGTGACGGTGCGCGAGACTCTGGGACTCCCGGACTCGGGGCTCACCAACACGCCCGACACTCGACGCGAGGTTGCACTCGTGTTGAGACGACTGCGCCCGAAGATCGTTCTCGCGCCCGCTCCGGCGCCTTTCGGTCGCCATCCCGATCACCGCATCACCGCCGAGCTGGTACGGGACGCGGTTTTCGCCGCCGGTCTCACGAAGCTCGACAGCACGACCGAGCCACATCGACCCCGCCACGTGCTGCACGCGATCACCTTTCGCGAAGACTACCTCAAGCCGTCGTTTGTGGTGGACATCACGGACTCCATGGACGTCAAGCTTGCCGCTGTCGCCGCTTACCGGTCACAGTTCGCGGCTGTTACGCAGGCGGGTGAGGTTTATCCCAACGGCGAGCCTCTGGCCGATATTATCCGGCACCAGTCCGCCCACTATGGATCGCTGATCCGCGTACGCTACGGAGAGCCCTTCTTTCTCACAGAAGCGATCCCGATCGACGACATCATGACCCTTGGAGGTTCCACCTTTTGAGCGAACCCATCGGCGATAGCGAAGTCACCTACGGCACCTACCTCGCCGTCGACGAGCTCCTGCGCCTGCAGCGCCCGCGATCAGTCCCCGAGCACCCCGACGAGCTGCTTTTTATCGTTGTTCACCAGGCCAGCGAGCTCTGGTTCAAGGTCATTCTCCACGAGCTGGACGTGCTGGCCAGCCATCTTGAAGGTGGCGACACGGTGACGGCGCTCACGACCATGGGTCGTGTCAATGCCCTGGTTCGTATCGTGGCCGCCCAGCTCAAGTCCCTCGACTCGCTGCCCCCTCAGCGGTTCGTGGAGTTTCGCGGCTACCTCGGCACAGCCAGCGGCGGCCAGAGCGTGCAGTTTCGCACGATCGAGGTCGTGTCGGGGCTGCGCGACGAACACTTCATCAGGGTGCTGGGTGAACACGGTCCCATGCCGGACGCGACGCGGCGCGCACTGGAACGTCCCACGCTCCAGGCGCTTTTTCTCGGACATCTCGCCCGCCACCAGACCACGCTCGAAGCTGTCTATCGCGACACGCATCCGTCGCTCTTTTTTCTCCTTGCGGAGAGTTTCATCGAATACGAACAGGGCTTCGAGTTGTGGCGTTTCCTGCACGTGCAGCTGGTGCAGCGGATCATTGGTCCGGAGGCAGGCGGTACAGGCGGCACGCTCGGTGCCCGTTATCTTCAGCGAACACTGTCCCAGCGCTTCTTTCCCGAGTTGTGGGAAGTGAGGTCGCGCTTCTTTGGAGGCTGAAAGTGGCCTTTCGTGATATCTCGGTCATTGTCCGTGCCGGAGTTGCCGAGTGGCCGGGCGATACGCCCTATGGTTCGCGGTGGACGATGAATATGTCGACAGGGGACAGCGTCAACGTTTCGGCGATGGTCATGAGTCCACATGTGGGCACACACGCTGACGCACCTGTCCATGTGAAGGACGGCTGGCCCGGCACCGAGATCCTCGACCTCAGGGTTCTCAACGGACCTGCGATCGTCGCCGACGTCCGGGGACGCACCGGTGAGATTTCGTTTGCCGACCTCGGCCTCCCCCCGGAGGGCCGCCTCGACCGCGTTCTCCTGCGGACCGACTGCACCATCGCCAAAGGGGAGTTCCCCGCAACGTGGCCGGTGCTCGCCCACAAGGCGGTGCTCGCGCTCCTCGACCGTGGCCTCAGGCTCCTTGGCGTCGATACGCCCTCGATCGACGCTCGCGAGAGCAAGGATCTCAGGAATCACATCGAGCTTTTCACCTGCAGCGTCCATATAGTCGAAAACCTCGACCTTCGCGAAGTGCCCGCCGGGAGGTACTACCTGCGGGCCATGCCGATCAGAGTGGCAAGCCTCGATGCGGCTCCTTTGCGAGCGATTCTCGAAGACATCGAGGACGCCAGCGGGTGAATGTCGGTGCCAGCATCATCGAGGTCACGTCACTGAGCCGGAGATTCGCTTCTGTCCAGGCGCTGGACTCGGTTTCGTTTGCGGTTCCACGCGGCACGGTCTTCGGCTTCCTCGGTCCCAACGGCGCGGGCAAGACAACCGTGATTCGCACCCTGCTGGGGCTCATTCCACCCAGCGCCGGCGGCACGCGGGTTTTTGGGCTCGACCCCATGACCCAGGGCGACGCGATCCGGGCCCGCTGCGGAGCGCTGCTCGAACATCATGGGCTCTATGAGCGCCTCAGCGCCATTCAGAACCTCTCGTTTGCCGGCCGGGTCTGGCACATGACGGGTGCGGCCGTCCATGAGCGTGCGCGCGAGTTGCTCTCGCGGTTTGGGCTCTGGGAGCGCCGGGACGACATCGTCGGTACCTGGAGCCGGGGAATGAAACAGAAGCTGGCCGTGGCGAGGGCGGTACTGCACTCCCCCGAGCTGGTGTTTCTGGACGAACCTACCGCCGGCCTCGATCCCGTCGCCAGCGCTTCGCTGCGCGACGATCTCGACGCGCTCTCGAGCGAACGTCAGGTGACGATCTTTCTCACCACCCACAACCTCGCCGAGGCCGAGCGTTTGTGTGACCTGGTAGGAGTGATCCGCAAGGGCCGGCTGGTCGGCCTCGACACTCCTGACGAGCTGCGCTCGCGGCGCCGCGCTCCCGTGCTCAGGATCGAGGGTCGCGGTCTGACCGGAGCCGCGATCCCGCTGCTGCAGAGCGTCACTGGAGTCCGCACCGTGGAGCTCGATGGAACGGTAGCCACGATCCACCTCGCGGACGGTGCGTCGGCTTCACCGGTGGTCGAGGCGCTGGTCCACGCCGGCATCGAGGTCGAGGAAGTCATTCGCGAGCGCGCAACCTTCGAGGAGGCGTTCCTCGAACTGGTCCGGTCCGACGGTGAGGTCGCGACCTGATGGCTCGCGACGTATGGACGGTCTTCTGGAAGGAATGGCTCGAGATACTCGACCAGTTCCTGCGCTTCAGGCGCGGCGGCTGGTCCATCATCATCGCACTGCTTTTCCTCGGCGTCTTCCTCCCGCTGCAGATCGGGCCGGGGTGGGCAATGAACGGTATCATGTTCTTCTACTGGCCGTTTCTCACCGCGAGCATGACGTCCACGATCGTGGCCGACTCCATCGCCGGGGAGCGTGAGCGCCACACACTCGAAACGCTCCTCTCGATGAGGCTGGGTGACTCGGCGATTCTCACGGGCAAGCTCCTCGCTTCGATCACTTACGGCTACGCCTTCGCCCTCAGCAACCTTCTGGTCGGCCTCGTTGCGGTGAAGCTTGCGTTTGGTGACGAGGCGGCGACAATGACGGTCGCCCGATTCGCCGCGCTGTTTGTCACCATCGGAGCAGCGGCCAGCTGCATTTCCGGCTTGGGGGTTTTTGTGTCGCTGCGGGCGCCGACCGTGCGACAGGCACAGCAGACCTTCGGCATTGCCATGCTGGCGATGATGATGCTCCCGGCGCTGGCGATTCAGGTGCTGCCCGACAGGCAGCAGCAGGCTCTTGGCGACCTCGCCCGGACCCTCGGGGCGGAAGGAATCGCCTGGCGCCTCAGCGCTATCCTGCTGGCCCTTGCGCTCGTCCTTATCCTGGCGGCCATCGGTCGGTTCAAACGGGGCTCCCTCGCCCTCGACTGAGCGGGTCGAAGCCGCCAATTTCCACCACACAATGCCTGCTCCGATCTACCTCGACCACGCCGCCACCACTCCGGTCAGGCCCGAAGTACTGGAGGCGATGTTGCCCTTCTTCGGACCCCGCTTCGGCAACCCCTCCAGCGTTCACCGCTGGGGACGCGAAGCTCGTGCCGCCATTGACGAAGCGCACGAGCGGATAGCGCGTTGCATCAATGCTCACACGGACGAGATCTGCTTCACCTCCGGAGGCACGGAGGGAGATAACCTCGCAGTCCTCGGGACCTGGCGGGCACTCCGCCGTACTCGTCCAGCGGTGGTAACGAGTGCGGTCGAGCACAAGGCGGTCCTCGAGGCAGTCCATCAGGTGCAGCGCGAGGGTGGTGAGGCCCGTATCGTCGAGGTCGACTCCATGGGTCGATTGTCGCCCGATTCACTGGCGTCCGCGCTCGACGACCGCGTTGGGCTGGTGAGCGTGATGTGGGTCAACAATGAAGTCGGCACTGTTCAGGATCTGCCCCGCATCGCCGCCGACGCGCGAGCAGCTGGCGCGCTCGTCCACACCGACGCTGTCCAGGCGTTCGCCAAGGTGCCGATAGACGTAAAGGCTGTTGCTCTGGACTCCCTGACGCTCTCGGGCCACAAGATCGGCGCGCCCAAGGGGATCGGCGCGATGTTCGTGCGTCGCGGAACGCCGCTCGAGCCGCTGATGCACGGTGGATCGCAGGATCGGGGTCGCCGCCCGGGGACGGAAAATGTCGCCATGGCTGTGGGTCTGGCGCTCGCGGCCGAGCTCGCCCTGGAGGAGCGCGAGGCCGAAGTTGCGCGGCTCGGCGCGTTACGTGATGAGCTTGAAGCTGCCCTCATGGCGAGGATCCCGGACGCACGCGTACATGCGCGCGGCGTGGAGCGTGCTCCACACATCCTCAACATCTCGGTGCCCGGAACGGACAGCGAGTCGCTCCTGATGGCGCTCGACCTCAAAGGCGTGGCCTGTTCGGCGGGCTCCGCCTGTCAGAGCGGGACCATCACTCCTTCGCACGTCCTGAGCGCAATGGGCGTACCGCCTGACGTTGCCACGGCCGCCGTCAGGATGTCACTCGGCAGCCTAACGACTCCGGCGGACATCCAGCGTGTCTCGGAACTTTTCCCCGCCCTGATCGAAAAGGCACGCCGGCTGAGTCGCACCGGGTGAGGCGTTTCCCGGCCGACGTCGGGTACGGGCACGGCTGAGGTGTCAGAGGAGCGTGCATCACTCCGTGCTCATCCGAGCATGAAGCCGGGAGAGCGGACTCGCTGAACAGGCGACCGCACCCCCCCTCCCTGTCGCACAGGCTGTTGCTCTGTCGGCGAGTGAACCGACAGGCACAACCGGCAGGCGGTGGGGGTAAAGCCTGCAGGGCTCCAGACACCTCAAAAGAGCAGACTGTCATGTTAGTCGTCGGTGGTGGGTATCGCACGCGCCTGATTGTCCTTTTCCGCTCGTTTCTCGCAGGCGCACTTGTCTTTTGGCCTGTTGCGGCTCAGTCACAATATTTCGGGCGCAACAAGGTGCAATACGACAGACTCGACTTCCGGGTGCTGCCGACGGACCACTTCCGGATCCACTTCTATCCCGCCGAGTCTCTGGCCACGGCCGATGCAGCCCGCCTCGCCGAACGCTGGTATCACCGCCACAACGCGCTGCTCAACCATGAGTTCACGGGCAATTCGCTGATCTTCTACGCCGACCACGCCGACTTCCAGCAGTCGAACGTGATCGAGGGTGAGATCTCCCAGGGAACGGGTGGCGTTACTGAAGGCTTCCGCGAACGGGTGATCATGCCCTTCACCGGCAGTTACGCCGAGACCGATCACGTGCTCGGCCACGAGCTGGTACACGTTTTTCAGTATCGGATCGCCGAAGCCTCAAAGGGTGGACTGCGGGCATTGAGCGGCATTCCCCTCTGGCTGATCGAAGGGATGGCCGAATACCTGAGCCTTGGCCGCGTCGATCCCAATACGGCGATGTGGCTGCGGGACGCCCTGCACCGCGACGATCTGCCGACGCTCAACCAGCTGACGCGCGACCCGCGCTACTTTCCCTACCGCTACGGCCAGGCGCTGTGGGCGTTCATTGGCGGCCGATACGGCGACGACGCCGTCGATCGCGTCTTCAGAGCCGCCCTTGCCGGCGGTTGGGAGAATGGCGTGCGGAACGCGCTTGCAATAAGTGCCGACTCTCTTGGTTCGCTCTGGCACGCCGCGATCAGATCGTCCTATGGCACGCTCGTCAGGGAAAGAACAACTCCCGACCGCATCGGCCGCGCCGTGGCCGCCGCCGACCGGCGCGGAGACCAGAATATCTCACCGGCCATAAGCCCCGATGGTCGTTACGTCGCGTACTTCTCGAGCAGGGGACTCTTCGGCATCGATCTCTACATCGCCGAAACAGCAACCGGCCGCGTAATCAGGCAGCTTACGTCGGTCACGTCGAATCCCCACTTCGATGCCCTCAGCTTCCTCAACTCGGCGGGCGCCTGGTCGCCCGACGGCCGCAGCCTGGCGTACGTGGTATTCGCCGAGGGGGACAACGAGCTGAATGTTGTCAACGTGGAGAGTGGTGACACGGAGCGCCGGATCAGGGTTTCGGGCGTAGGCGCGATGTCCGATCCGGCGTGGAGCCCCGATGGTTCGCGCATCGCGTTCATCGGATCCCGCGGCGGCATCTCCGACATTTACATCCACGAGATTTCGTCCGGGCAGACGCGCCAGGTTACGAACGATCGAGAGGCGCAACTGCAGCCGTCGTGGAGTCCCGACGGGAGCCTCCTCGTATACGCGACCGATGCCGGCCCCGAGACGGACTTCCGGACGATGGTGTTCGGCGAGATGAGGCTGGCCCTCCTCAACGTCGCCGGCAACCGCGTGCAGCTGCTGCCGCGGCTTGGGGCTGGCAAACACATCAACCCACACTTCTCGCCCGACGGTCGCGCGATCTATTTCGTGTCCGACCAGGACGGAGTGAGTGACATCTATCGGATGTCGCCGGACGGTTCGGATGCCCGACGGATCACGACCGTTGTTACCGGCGTTTCGGGTATCTCGACCCTGTCGCCAGCGCTGACGGTCGCGGCCCGCACCGGGACGCTTCTGTTTTCTGTCTTTGATCAGCAGGGTTTCAGCATCCGTGCTCTCGAGCCTTCGGCTCTGGAGGGAGTGCCGGTACAGGTAGCCGCGGAGCGCCTCGCCGGCATCCTGCCGCCGATTCCGGCGACACCCACCGAAGTGGATCAGCGGCTCGCCGACGCACTGGCCGGCCTGCCACCCATGACTCCGACCGCGACCGAAGCCTATCGCGCCGGCCTCAAGCTCGACTTCATCGGCGGTCCCCAGATCGGGATCGCGGCCGGTGGAGGTTACGGTACAGGACTGACGGGCGGCATCGCCTTTTCCTTCTCTGATGAGCTGGGGAATCGCATGGTCCAGACGGTGCTGCAGGCGCAGGGCGAGATCAGGGACTTTGGCGGTCAGGTGCTGTACCTCAACCGTGAGCGACGCTGGAACTGGGGAGTTCAGGCGTACCACGTACCGGTGTCGGGCGGGTTCGCCACCGCTCAGCCTACCACGCTGACAGTAGATGGTCAGCGCGTCCCCGGGGTTGTGTACAGTCGTGAAATCCAGAGGATCTTCTTCGACAACGCGCAGGCGCTAACTCAGTATCCGCTTTCGTCGACGCGGCGGCTGGAGTTTGCGGCCGGGGGCCAGCGCATCAGCTTCAGCCGCCAGATCGACTCGATCTTCACTGTTGGACAGACGGTGGTCGGCGAGCGCAGGGTCAACCAGTCGGCTGGAGACGCGCTGACGTTCGCCACGGCCAGTGCCGCCTTCGTCGGCGACTATTCCTTCTTCGGCTTCACCTCGCCCGTTGCCGGCGGCCGCTACCGCTTCGAAATCGCGCCGAACGCCGGATCACTCAACTACGGGAGCGCACTCCTCGACTACCGGCGCTACTTCTTCGCTCAACCTGTTACACTCGCCTTCAGGGGCATGCACTTCGGCCGTTATGGCGCCGACGCTGAAAGCGACCGCCTGCAGCGGCTCTTTGTCGGTCAGCCGTACCTCGTCCGTGGCTACGACCCGGGCGGATTCGACGTCACCGAGTGCGTTCCCGCCGCCGGTTCAGACGACGAATGTCCACAATTCAACAGACTCAGCGGGAGCCGGGTCGCCGTCTTCAACGCCGAGTTGCGAATTCCCCTCTTCGGTACTGAGCGCTTCGGCCTGATACCGCTCAGCTTCCTGCCGACGGAGATTTCGCCCTTTGTGGACGCCGGCTTCGCCTGGAGCCGGAACGACCAGATCAACATTCGCTTCGACCGGAACACAACCGATCGCGTGCCGGTCTTCAGCGCGGGGATCTCGGCTCGCGTCAACCTGCTCGGCTTCGCCGTCGGCGAGTTCTACTGGGCGCGACCCTTCCAGCGGCCGTCGAAGAGCTGGGTGTTCGGATTCCAGCTGCAGCCCGGGTGGTGACCCGGCACGCGCTCGGGCAATGCTTCCTGAAGGCGAAGGTACGCTGTTCGCGCTGCTGATCCTGGCCCTGCCGGTGGCAGCGATCTCGTGGACTGTCACGCACGAGGAGGTTTTCCGTGAACCGCGCGAGTATTGCCTCAGGAAGAGCCGGATGTGTCGCCGGCTCTGGGAACGCAAGTTCTTCTACCTCGTCACCTGCGAGTACTGCTTCAGCCACTGGGTCACCCTGCTGGTCCTCGCTTTGACCAACTTCCGGTTGCTGTACGCCGACTGGCGCGGGCTGGTGGTAGCCGGGTTCGCCCTCGTCTGGGTTGCCAACGTCTACATGGGACTCTTCGGCCGGCTGCGGCTCGATATCAGGCACGAGCGCGTCGAGATCGAGGTTGCCGAGGCCGAACTGGAGAACTCCGACTCGCGCGACGGGGGTAAACCTGAAAAGGAAGTCAAACCCTCAGGCAAGGTGGCACGATGACAGCAAAGAGGAAAAGCGCCCGCAAGTACGGTGCGTCCGCGACCAAACGTGTCGAAAGCGCGATGCGCCGGCGCAAGAAGGGGACCCTCAGGAGCAGCAGCGGCGCGCGGGTTACCAGCCGCAAACAGGCGATAGCGATAGGTCTGTCGGAGGCGCGCTCGAAGGGCGGCAAGGTCCCGAAGCCTCCGGCGAAAAAGCGTTGATGCTCAGGTCAGGGGCAGCATTGAGGAGCGGCAAGGCCCCGAAGCCTCCGGCGAAAAAGCGCTGACGCTCAGCTCAGGGGCAGCATTGGGAAGCGGCAAGGCCCCGAAGCCTCCGGCGAAAAAGCGCTGACGTTCAGCTCAGGGGCAGCATTGGGGAGCGTTGCTGCGCAACCATTGGTCCGCCCACGGCTCCACGATCTCGCGGTCAAGCCTGTAGAGTCGCTGCAGTCTGCCAATTACCTGCTGCCGGAACCCCAGGGCGCGTCCCACGTCGTTGCGGGCAAGAACGGCAAGCCCTTCCTGCAGTTCTCCGGCCAACTGCCGGACCAGTCCCCGCAGGACATTGCGGAGGTCCGACCACGGAACTGAGGCTCGGGACAGACTTCGCGCTTGCGGCAGGAGAGTGATCGGGAACATGGTGTGTCCGTTTTGTCGACGGCAACCTCGTCGATTCGGTTCCCTGGCACCATCGGCCTCAGGTGGTGACTTTCGCCTCCACCGCCGGGCCACTCCCTGCCTGCCCCCACAGAGGTAGAGTGTCGTCTGAACTCGACACCCCTCTCGTTAGATTCCAGACATGAAGCACCACGGTCGCGTTCTCGTCGCCATGTCGGGGGGGGGCGGCTCCTCCCGCGCCCCCGCGCGCCCGGGGGGCGAGGGCGGGGGTGTGTTGGGAGTACCCA
>JBQTHK010000048.1:0-9669 GCA_052389935.1 Gemmatimonadota bacterium
ACGTATCCCTGGTATGAGCTCAAGGATGATGGCCGCGGCCCTGCTGGCGGCTTTGTCTACAAGCGAAAGCAAAACAAGAAAGGCGAGGAAGTCGGCGGCATAGTTCCGCACATCACATTGAAGTCCATCGCCAACAACGAACCTCCGGTCGAAGAAGTCCTTGTCGACCGCCCAGAGCACAAGAGCGGGATCACGCGAGTTAGCGGGCCCTTCGTCTTCGAGGCGATGATTCCGACCCCCGTGGACTGGGAGGGCGACGGAGAGGAAGACAGTGGCGTTCCACTTGTGGCCGAGGAGCACGGCAACCTTGTCGAACGGATGCTCGAAGTACTGCGACAAAGCCCAGTGCTGCGGCTCGACGGTGGTCGGACCGCAACCCTACGCAATGTCCGTCCGCCGGCCAGGTCGCTCGCTCTTTCGGCCGAGGCACTGCTCGATGCCGGCGTGACCGGTCGGACTCCCATATCATCTGACGCTGTTGGCTCCGCCACTAATGGCGGCAATGGTGAGTCGGGGCGCTCGGGAAATCCAGTCGCGATCGTCTTCGGCCCCGAGAGCGGCGCGGTCAGCGAAAAGCTCGTCTACGAGTCCGCTCGCGAAGCTCACGCAAAGCGTTACACACATCTGTTCGTGATCGGTTTCGCCATCCAGCCAAATGCGCGCGAACTGATCGACAAGTGCGAGGCCGTCGTCGGAATCCCGGCGACCTACGTTCAGGCGACGCCCGATGTGCTCATGGGAGATCTGCTCAAGAACATGCGGTCGAGCCAGATCTTCAGCGTGTGCGGGCTTCCTGAAATCGAGATCACACAGGCCAAGCCAACGACAAAGGGAGATCCGTCGAAGTACCAGGTCACGCTGATCGGTCTCGACGTCTTCGACCCGATCACGATGGACCTCGACCATCAGAAGGGGGCTGACGTACCTGCCTGGTTCCTCGACACTGACTACAACGGACTCTGCTTCCACGTGGATCAGGCTTTCTTTCCGCGGACCTCCGCCTGGGACAACCTCAAGCGGGCACTGAGAGCCACGCACGAGGACGCCGTCTGGGACCATCTCTCGGGCGCGACCAGTGCGCCGTTCACCGCGGGCGAGCACCGGTCGGTCGCCGTCAAGGTGATCGACGACCGAGGGAACGAGCTCCTGGCTGTGAGAGAACTGGATTCGTCCTAAGAGCTGGATTCCTTTCCCCGACCTTCGTGACGCCCGTACTACGTTAAAATTCCGAGGCCGGAATCTTAATCGCGCGCCTTCCATTCAAGTTCCTTTACTGATCCTCTCAGGGTGAAAGCCGAGGCGTTTACCGTTCGAGCGACTGGCCGCCTGGTCCCGATCTCGGGATCAGCTGACGTCAGTCACGCGTTTCTCCCGAACCCGCTCCCGCCCGGTTGGGCGTGGCCTGCTGAGCTCTGGCCTCGACTCCTGGCGGCACATTCCGCCCTGAGTCGGTTGGATGGAACCGGCCGACACCTTCCCAACCCAGCGCTGCTCCTGCGCCCGCTCCAACAACGAGAGGCGTTGCGATCATCGAGCCTCGAGGGCACGTACGCAGAACCCAGTCAACAGGCACTGTTTGAGCTCGATCCTGGTGCCGGCGATCCTCAGACGCAGACGAACTCTTCAGGGCGCGAAGTCTTCAACTACGTCCAGGCCTTGCGCCTTCGGCGCGGGGATGGGTCCGAACGGCGGCTCTCACTTCACTTGATCCGTGAATTCCATGCGACCCTGTTGAAAGGAGTAAGAGGCGCAGATCAGAATCCCGGGCAGTTTCGCACGCGTCAGAATCAGATCGGCCGCCCGGCGCGCTTCGTGCCACCGCCGGCCCATCATCTCCACGATCTCCTGGAAAACCTCGAGGAATACCTGCAGAGGCCTGAGGGGCTCGATCCTCTCGTCGCCGCTTTCGTGGCGCACTACCAAT
The DNA here is from genome assembly GCA_052389935.1 of Gemmatimonadota bacterium. Lineage (GTDB taxonomy): Bacteria > Gemmatimonadota > Gemmatimonadetes > Gemmatimonadales > Gemmatimonadaceae > JBQTHK01. The sequence continues at coordinate 1,925 of JBQTHK010000048.1, forward strand.
TTGAAACGATTCACCCGTTCATGGACGGGAACGGTCGGGTCGGGCGGCTGCTGCTCGCACTCACGATCCAGGAATGGTGTCAGCTCTCCGATCAGTGGCTCTTCATGAGTCCGTTCTTCGAGCGGAGGAAGGACGAGTACATGGACTTGATGCTGGGAGTCTCGACCGACGGCCGATGGACGCAGTGGATCGACTTCTGTCTGGAGGGAGTGGCTGATCAGGCAGGAGATGCCATAGCTCGTTGCGAGCGGCTACTGAAGTTGCGACGCGATTTTCATGAGCGCCTGCGGACGCAAGGAGGAACGAAACTGCAGTCGATTGTGGACGACCTTTTCATCACACCAGCAGTACGAGTCACCGATGTCGTCTCGCGCAGCGGGGTCACGTACCCGACAGCACGGACCTATCTCCGCAGGCTGGAGCGCCTTGGTATCGTTGCGGAGTTCCCCGCCGCGCCGCAGATCGCCTACATCTGTCCGGCCATCATCGAAGCAACTCACAGCGACTGAGCGAGACACTCCGTATGTCTTTCGAAGTCGCGAAACCGATTCTCAACTCGCCTTTCGAGGCCCCTCACCAGTACTGGTACATCCGGGAGGGGGAGACACCGCAGCAGATCGATGGGCGACGCCCGGCCATGGTCTTTCAGCCGAGGGAAACTCGCGAGGACTGGCCGGCAAACGACGGCATCCTGCGGAAACTGCCCCATTACGAACGAGGGTACGAGCTTCTGCTCGTGAACGTCGTTCGGGATGCAGTTGCTCAATGGCGCAGTGAAGGCTATCCGGGCGCGACGCGAACGACGCTGGACCTGCTGGCGCACTGGCGTCGCGATGGACGGAAGACGCGACTTTTCTTCGCCCAACTGGAAGCTGCCGAGACGATCATCTTCCTCCGGGAGGCGCGCAGCGATTTCCTGCAAGGTGTCGACGTGCCTCGTGAGTCGGTCTCGGAAGATGTGCAGCAGCGAGGCTACGCGGGGTTCGTCCGCTACGCCTGCAAGATGGCCACCGGCTCCGGCAAAAGCACCGTGATGGGGATGCTCGCCGCGTGGTCGATTCTCAACAAAGTGAACGATCGCGGTGACGCGCGGTTCTCGGATGTTGTACTGATCGTGTGCCCAAACGTGACGATCAGGGACCGGCTGCGTGAACTTGATCCGGAGAGCGGCGAGGCAAGCCTTTATCGGACGCGCGATCTGGTCCCGGCGCACCTCATGCCCCTCCTGACTCGCGGGCGCGTACTCGTCACCAACTGGCACGTGCTGCAGCCTCAGACCCCACAGGCGAGCGGGGGGAGCTCGCGAGTGGTCCGGGCCGGAGTCCGGGTCGAACGTGAAGAGACCATCATCATCGGCGAGAAGACGACGACCGCGCGCGGTAGCCGGTACATGACGTCGGCAGCGTTCGGCGCGCTGACCGCGAGTGGCAGCGTCGAGGTACTCGCCGAACCCGAGCTCCATCCGGACGGCTCGATCAAGAAAGTGCGGATCAGGTCTGCGAAGTACGAGGAAAGCGACGCGGCGCTCGTGAAGCGCGTGCTTGGACGTTCGGTCGGCGGCAAGCAGAACATCCTCGTCATGAACGACGAAGCGCACCATGCATATCGAATCGAACAGGAGGAGGATGATGAGGACGCACTCGACGAGTTCTCTGACGACGATGAGGCCGAAGATTTCTTCAAGGAAGCCACGGTCTGGGTCGAGGGCCTCGACAAGGTCAACAAGGAACGTGGCATCAACTTCTGCCTCGACCTGTCAGCGACGCCGTACTATCTCGGGCGGGTGAGGCGACAGGCAGGAAGGCCGTTTCCATGGGTGGTCAGCGACTTCGGGCTGATCGATGCGATCGAGAGCGGCCTGGTCAAGATTCCCCAGCTCGCGCTGAGCGATACGACAGGTGCGGAGCGAGCGAAGTACTTCAACATCTGGAAGTGGATCATCGAGGAACAGCTCACTGCGGCCGAGAAAGGCGGCAAGCGAGGAAGCCCCAGACCCGAGGCGATCCTCAAGCATTCCCAGGTGCCGATCGCCATGATGGGGGGGAGCTACGAGGACACTCTGGAGGAGTGGTCAAAGGCGTCGGATGATCCGCGGCCGCCGGTGTTCATCCTGGTGTGCAAGAACACGAAGATCGCGGCTACCGTGTATGAGTGGATTGCCGAGGGAAAATCGTCCAGCGGAATCCCCGAGAGCAAGCTGGAGTCGCTGCGCAATCGCGATGGACGCAGCTATACGATCCGCGTCGACTCGAAGGTGGTTGCCGAAACGGATACCGAGGGCGCGAAGGATGACGAGAAGCGCTGGATGCGTTTCACGCTGGATACGGTCGGCAAGAGCTCCTGGCCGGCCGACTCGCAGGGTCGGTGGATCCTCCCGGACGGCTTCGAAGAACTCGCCCAGAAACTGAATCGCCCGTTCTTTCCGCCCGGCCGCGACATCCGTTGCATCGTCAGCGTCGGGATGCTCACCGAAGGGTGGGACGCGAACACGGTCACGCACATCATCGGACTCCGTCCGTTCATGTCTCAGCTGCTCTGCGAGCAGGTGGTGGGGCGTGGGTTGAGACGCGCGAGCTACGAGTTGGGCGACGACGGTCTGTTCAAGGAAGAAATCGCGCAGGTCCTGGGAGTGCCATTCGAGGTAATTCCGTTCAAGGCCTCTACCGGTTCCGCTGCGGTGCAACCGGCCAAGCGATTCCACGTTCACGCGCTGCCAGAACGGGCCGAGCTCGAGCTGCGCTATCCGCGTGTGGAGGGCTACACCCAGGCGATACGGGGGCGAGTGCGCGTTGACTGGGACTCGGTGCCGAAACTGACCCTCGACCCGCTTCGCATCCCCCCCGCGGTCACGACCCGAGGAGTCCTGCTCAACAGCGAGGGTAGACCTTCGCTGAGCGGTCCCGGGGCTGTGAGTGAGATGACGCTGGCTCCGTATCGGGCAGGCCGGCGGACGCAGGAGCTCGTGTTTGATCTCGCGAGAGATCTCACGCGCACCTATCTCGAGAGTGCCGAGACGAAGCTCCCTGCCCACGTCCTCTTTCCGCAGCTACGGGTCATCGTCGATCGCTACCTGCGGGAGAAGGTCGAGGCGCACGCTCCGTTCGAGAAGATCGACGCATTGTTCCTGTCACCCTACTACGGACATGTGCTCGAGCGGCTTCTGCAGGCAATTCGGCCTGACACCGAGTCAGGCGAGGCGCCGGAGATCCCGGTGTACGAGCGCCTGCGAGAGTCGGGCAGCACTGCCGTGGTGGACTGGTGGACGAGCAAGGACGTGCGTCCGACAAGAAAGAGCCATCTCAACTACATGGTTGCGGACACAAATCAGTGGGAACAGTCGGCGTCGTTCTACATCGATGGGCACTCGAACGTGCGCGCCTGGGTAAAAAACGCCGGCCTTGGCTTCGCGATCCCGTATCTGCACGACGGGCAGATGCACGACTACATCCCGGACTTCATCATCGAGTTCGAGGGGTTTCCGAATGAGTTCCTCATTCTGGAGCTGAAGGGACACGACCCGCTGGTCGAGGTGAAGAAGGCCGCCGCAGAGCGTTGGGTGCGAGCGGTGAACGCTGAGGGTTCGTACGGGAAGTGGCGATACGGGATTGCCTGGAAGCCGGCGGACGTGAGCTACTTCCTGGTCGAAAGCGGCCAGGTCTAGGGGACTCGCGAGTCTTGCAGCCTGGTCAACTTCGATCGACTCTGCAAATCAATGGCGGCGACCTGGCGACGTTATGACGGCGGCGTCACGGCTTTGCCAGCGTTGATTTCGAGCGGATCACGAGAGCGGTCCACGGGGGTCGTGGTCCTTTGCACCGTTCGGAAGGAACGTCGTGAAGCCGTCGGCGTTCATTCCATCGACCAAATCACGCAGCGAGTGAGCGGCGGGCCGGTAATCAACGCGGAGTTTTCGAGTGGGTCGGGTGCGGACGTCGTGCTGCGGCGCATCGAGTGCCGTTAGGCAGCCGTTGAATCATCCATGGTGCGCAGGCAATCGTCTCCGTTCTGGCTATTTCATCAATCCGCAACCGTATGCGATCTGACTGGCGGTCAGCCGCCGGTCGGCCGGGCGATCAGCCCGTAGCTACTCGTGATTCCCGATCCGCCGGCGCCGGTGCCGGTTTGTGCGTGACTGCGTAGCTCGATCCGGTTGCAGAGGGTGACGCCTTAGCCAACGGGGCTCAAGCTGGCCTCGTGACTGGCGCTGGTGTGCGACGCGGTCGCCCAGGGGGACAGCGAAACGTGTCGTGTCAGTGGTACGTGCGGGTCCTCGCCCGCGTGACGAGAGGCTATGATGACGCGTTCGGTCGTGGTGGTCGCTGCGTTATTGAACCTTCTGGCTTGCTTCCCGGTGGTGCCGACGCCAACCGCCATCGAGCCTGGTGCCCGGCTGGGGTTCACGTCGACGATGCACCTTACCACCCGACAGTTCGCCGGCGACAGCATCGAGGAGCTGAAGCCCGCGCCTGTGCTCGGCGCCTACCTCGCCGGCGGTCGTGAGGCAACCGATTGGGAGCCGGGGCTCCGCGGCGCGGTGTATGTCAACTGGACCTTCAACGTGGGACTGGACGCGTATCTGGAAGTACCAAAGGTATGGGTTGGGGGTGCCGATGCAGGTGCGGGTGTCCAGGCTCAGAGTGGGGCGTTGCCGTCGTGGGGAGGCTATCTGAGCGCGGGGCATGGGCTGCCTGGTGGCCGGTATCTCTGGGTCACGCAAGGCGCTACCGCTTTGCGCTCTCCGCACGATCACGTCGAGCGCTGGGTGACGGGGACTATGGTCGGACTGCAATTTCCCTTGCGTTATCGGCAGTCGGGGTCTGTGTTCGTTGGGTTGGTGTTCGGGCCTCAGGATACGCGCTGCTCGGGCTGGGGGCCGTGTTCAATGGCGACGCATGCATACGTCGGTGCGTCGATCAGCCGCGAGATTCGTCTGGGTGGGGGCGGTGCCCCTCAGCGGTAAGCTATAGTTCGACCGATTCCTTGGAGTGTCGGGCGATCTCGATAGCTGATGGTCGGAGAGGTCGTAACAGCTGCGGCAAGAATGTGCGGCGGCATCGCGGCTACTCGAACAGAGGTGCAGTCCGCATGGCTAACCTGCGACTGAAAACAGGCGCCCACCGCCACCTGCGACGTGGCGGGCTGGCCGGTGCTCTCGCGATTACCCTCTGCGTCGCGACCGGCTGTCTCGGCAACACGACGTCGGGCTCGAGCGATGTCCTGTTCGCCTTGCTCGTCGATCCTCAATATCGAAAAGAGCACCTGACCAAGTTTGACGATCCCACTCGTAACTTCTGCCGCGGGGTACGCTGCTCCGTCAAGGTCGAGATTATCGACCTCGCGAATCACACCCGGCTTGGCGGATTTGAAGTCCCATCGGCAACTCGAGCTGCCGACGGCTCGCAGACAGGCTACGCCACGAGTTTCGCGGTCTCGCGGTTCGGCGACCGCGTCTACATCGGCGAGCAGCTCGCGGAGGAGGTTCAGGCCTTCAGCGCGGGTGGAGTCCTGCTTGGCAGCGTCCCGGTTGGTGCCGGGACCGGAGGACCGATCGACGTGGTCCTCTCCAGCAACGACAGCTCACTGTTTGTACTCGATCGCCGCGGGATCTCGCGAATCGACGCGATGACGATGACGAACATCGGCCGCTGGAATGCGCCCGACGAAGCTGTGCAGAATGGGCTGTTTCCGAGGCTCGCGGTCAGCCCTGACGGAGCGAAGCTCGTGACAACGTCGAAGTTGTCGAGCGGACCGTACGCCTACATCGTCAGGTCCGCCGATATGACGCTCGAAACGCTCGCCGCGATCGACCCGGTGACGTCGGCGCCGTGCGAGAAGGAAGTCGAGGATCTGCTGTTCACCTCCTACGGTCGGCTGCTCGCGCTCCTCGGGCGATGCGAACTGATCGCGCAATACGATTTGCCTCTCGGCCTCTATTTCTCGGGCTTCGAGATCCACCTTGGCGGCAAGAACGTTGGGCGTGGCCATTTGGCCTACGTCGAGTCGACGGACCACGTCTACACCAGCGTGGCCAGCAGCTCGGACAGTACGTCCGAACTGCTGTCGGTCACACCTGCGACCGCGGTGCAGTCGCTGGGCAGGGTGCGCGGCTTGATCACCGATGTCGCGGTGAATACGTCGGGCGTTGCAGCCTACTACGCCGTGTCGTGGTCGTGGAACCCGGATCCGCATGAATCTCGTCGGCTCGCCGTGGTACACACGCCGACCGGGACTCTGATCGACAGCGTTTACTTCTTCCCGATGTCATCCGGGAACGAACACCCCCCGCGCATCATGGAAGTGCAAATCGTGAGAAGGGCCGTGGCAGGCGACGATGCGCCACCCGCTCGGCATCGGCCGTAAGACGTCACGATGGGATACTTTCAGGGCGCGCCACTTCCGTCCGAGCTGTCAAGCCAAGCGGTTACTGCTCTCGACGCCAAGGCTGGAGGAATCCTTCTCGTTATTCGGGGTGCCGCACCGCCAATAGGTGCTCACGATAGTCATGCCGCTGCGCGCGGCGAACCTCTCAGTTCATCCCCAGGGTCTTTCTCAGCGCGCCGAAGTCGGTACGCTCAGCTTCCGGTTGGCCGGCCTCGCCATATTCCATCTGCCTGAGCAGCGTCTCGAGCATGTTCCGCCGGGACTTGATACTCGCGGCCTCTCGAGGGGTCAGCCCGCCTAACGCGGGAACCGATTCGTCGACCCAGCGCTCCATGTACTCCCTCTTCATCTGCCGCGCGACTTCCGCCAGCCCGGGATCCATCTCCGGTGCCCGCCGCGGCGGACTGCGCCGAGCGTCGTCCAGCCACCACTCGCAGGCGAGCGTCGTCCAGCCACCACTCGCAGGCGAGCGTCGTCTTCCCGAGCTGCCTGGCGCCGAGAGCAGCAGGAAGACATCCTCGGCGAGGGAGAGAACAGCAGGGTCGAGGTAGCGCGGTCCAAGGTCCGCCATTGGCTTCAACGCAACTTGAAAAAAGTCAAGACAATTATCATGTCACTATGGAAGTCGCACAGTAAAACTGCCAAAGCCTTCGGCAAACCAGGAGCATTCCGGCCGTCGTGCGTCGATTCCGCAAGACGCTAGATTTCTGAAAGTGAAGACAGATAGAAAACGCATGACGGTCCGCGTGGTCCCGCTGCGCAGCGATGAAGCAGGCGACTGTCGCGTCGGTGGAACCGCTGAGGAACGTCTGCTCCTTCTTGCAGAGCTCAGTCGGAGGATGTGGGAGTTGAGCGGCAAGCCGCTCCCGACCTACACACGCTCAACGATCCCGTTCAGGCTGACATCCCTCCCCGAGCAGTAACGTTAGGCGTGAACGAAGACTACAGGGACTTCCTCACAGCCCTCCTGTCCCGCAACGCGCGCTTTCTGGTCGTGGGTGCCCACGCGTTGGCGGTTCGCATCGAGACGCCGGTTGAGGGCGTCCTCGTGCCGGTGCTCGGCCTGGCTGATCTCCGCAGAAACAAGCTGTCGACGGGGCGCGACAGGGACCGCGCGGACCTTAAAGGCCTGGATGGCAAGAGCTAGCCAGTTTGGCGATTGGGATCTTATCTCGATCAAGGCAGCCGTGCTGTTCGCGTGCCTGGCTCTTCTGCCCTGCAGGCCGTCGTTGGCCCAGACAAGGGAATTGACTGCCGACGCGGCCGCCATCGCTCGCACACTCCGGCTGCAAGGGCATGCCGGCGAAGCATTTGAGTATCTGACCGAGAGGCGAGCGCGATACACCCGCGCCAGCCGCGACGCC
>JBQTHK010000049.1:0-61278 GCA_052389935.1 Gemmatimonadota bacterium
CTCCTCCTCATCCTCCTCATCCTCCTCCTCCTCATCCTCATCATCCCTCATCCTCATCCTCCTCATCTCGTCATCCTCCTCATCCCTCCTCATCCTCCTCATCCTCCTCATCTCGTCATCCTCCTCATCCTCGTCCTCCTCTCCCTCCTCATCCTCCTCATCCTCCTCATCCTCCTCATCCTCCTCATCCTCCTCATCCCTCGTCCTTCTCGCCCTCTTCGCCCTCTTAGTTGCGGTGCCAGAGGTCAGCGCGGGACTCAGCCCCCGCCGAACCGTTCACGCATCGCCGCCCTGAGATCGAACCCAGTGGCGCTGGGCGCCGCGGAGCTCTTGTCTTCTTCCACCACCCGCGGTACAACCGCCTCCATCAGCTCCCGGACTCCGCGATCGATGAAACGCGAAACCTGATCGATGCTGTAGTCCGCTCCGCGTCGTGTGGCGTAGGAGTTCATGGGGCAGACAACAGCGAGGTGGTTGCGGGCGCGCGTCAGCGCCACATACATCAGCCGCCGCTCCTCCTCGAGCTCGTCGTCGTCGGCGGTCGCTCGCGACAGGGGGAACCAGCCATCAACCGCCCAAATGAGGAAAACAGCATCCCATTCCTTGCCCTTGGCCGAATGGGCTGTTGAGAGAATGAGGGCATCTCCTTCGTCGTCATCCGAACCCGAGGCGAGATCCTGGGTCGACTGCGGCGGTTCGAGCGCAATAGCCGCCAGGAAGGCCGTCCGGGACGGGTAGCCGGTCGCGATCGACTGCAGTTGATCGAGGTCTGAAAGCCGAGGCTCCACACGGTCGTAGCGTTCGCGCAGGATGTTGTCGTAGAGGCCGCGGATGCGTGCGATGTCGACGCCGACGGGGACGGCGTCCGGTTCACCCCTCCCGAGGCGTTTGAGGAGTACGGCCAGTGAGCGGTGAGCTTCTCGGGCCCGGGGTGGCGGCGTAACCCGTTCGATTGACGCCGCATCCCACGCGTCGCGCGACATTTCCGCGATCATTTGACGCGCCGTTGCCTCACCGATACCGGGAAGGAGGAGGAGTATCCGGTACCAGCTGACTTCGTCGCGGGGGTTCTCCACCACCCGCAGAAAGGCCAGTACGTCCTTGACGTGCGCCGCTTCGAGGAAGCGCAGGCCGCCCCATTTCTCATACGGCAGTTTGCGGTTTGTCAGTTCAATCTCGAGATCCGCGGACATGTAACCGGCGCGGAAGAGCACCGCTATTTCCCCGAGCGGCGTCCCCTCCTCGTACAGCTCGAGAATGCGCTCGACGACAAAACGCGTTTGCTGCTGCTCATCGGCGGCGGAAACCAGCCACGGTCGTTCGCCACCTTCGCGGGCAGTCCAGAGGTTCTTGGTGAAGCGCTCTTCGGCGCGGGCGATGACGGTGTTGGTGACGTCGAGGATGGGCTGGGTGGAGCGGTAGTTCTGTTCGAGCGCGATGATCGTTGTTCCGGGAAAGGTGGCGGGGAATCCGAGGATGTTGCGGAAGGATGCGCCCCGGAACGAGTAGATGCTCTGGGCGTCGTCGCCGACCACGGTGATGTTGCGGTGATCCCGGCACATTGCCTGGAGGATATGTGCCTGGAGAACGTTGGTATCCTGGTACTCGTCGACGAGGATGTGGTCGTAGAGGCCCGCGATGCGGCTGCCTAACGATCCGCCCGATTCGAGGAGGGCCAGCCAGAAGAGGAGGAGGTCGTCGTAGTCGACGAGGTTCCGCCGGGCCTTGAGCCCGGTGTAGGCGCCGAAGACGGCTTCGATCGACGGCTGAAGCTCGACAAACGTCTGAAAGGAAGTGCGGAGGATGTCGCCGGTCGGTTCGCCGGTATTGACGAGGCGCGAATAGATGTAGAGCAGCGATTCCTTTTTGGGGAACCGTTGTCGTGGCCGGGCGTCAGCGGACGGGCCGGCATGGGCACGGGCGACCTGCATCAGGTCTTCGGCGTCGCTCTGGTCCATGATCGTGAAGTCGGCCGGTACTCCGGCCGCGCCCCCAAATCGACGCAGCAGTCTGTGTCCGGTGGCGTGGAAGGTGCCGCCATGGACCCTGCGGCTCGCCGATCCGACAAGCTTTTCGCAGCGCCCCAGCATTTCCTGCGCTGCCCGGCGGGTGAAGGTGAGGACGCAGATCCTTTCCGGCTGGACGCCGCGGTCGATCAGGGCGGCGACGCGGTGGATGAGGGTCCTTGTCTTGCCAGTGCCGGCGCCGGCGATAACAAGGAGTGGTCCGTCACCGAAGCCGGCGGCCGCCGCCTGCTCGGCGTTGATCTCACTGTGTTGCGGGGCGGCTCGTGCCGGGACCGCAGATTCCCGGTTGTAGACCCTGGGGAGTGGGGAGGGAGGGGGGGAGGGTGGGTCAGGGTTGGCCGCCACGCGGGAATAGTAGTGGGTGACGTGGTTGGGGGGGGGTCGTCTTTTGCGGGAAGAGGGCGAGAGGGCGAGAGTGCGAGAGTGCGAGAGCGCGAGAGTGCGAAGAGGAGCGAGGAGGGCGAAGAGGAGCGAAGATGATGGTCACGAATTGCTCTTCCTCGTCAATCGCGCCACCGGTGAATCTGACCTCTGGCGCCAGGTGTCTGGCGAACGTACATTCGCGCCGCGTTTGCCGGCCGCTGGTCGCTGGCGAAGAGATAAAGTCGACCTCGTCCCACGCCCGCGCCCGGAACGCGGACGTGGGGCTGGGCGCTTTAGGAGCCGGGGGTTTTGGGTTCGGAGCCGGATTCTGGGGAGCAGGCTGCAGCAGAAGTTGAAGTGCGGCATAGGGTAAGGGGGTCAGGCCGTGCTTGACCCCGCTTCCGGTCGTCCGTATCTTGACCGCCTCGTGAATCGGCCAGATTGGCCGCTTCGCAGCCGGTGAAAAATCGCGGTGACCTGTGGTGACCGACGGAAGAAAGGTGGGGTCTCCTGTCTGGACGGAGGCCGCATCAGGCCTTCCGTCGGCGCTTCTGCGTCAGCGGAACCAGTAGCAAGGCCGAAGCGAGTCTCAAGCAGTAATGCAGCACCGACGTTCCTGTTTTACCCGTCCATCGTGGACACAACATCACTCTGCAGAAGGGGGAAACGAATGCAGAAACTCTCCAGGTCGTTGATCGCTTTCGGCGGGCTCGCAGTGCTCGCCGCTTGCGGTGACGACGTCTCCGTAACACCACCGGCAGTGATCCCGATTACCATCCAATCGGTGACAGTGGCTCCCGCCACAGTCACGATTTCTGTTGGTGAAAGGGTCATCCTCTCGGCGTCAGTCGCGACGTCTGCCGGTACGGGCACGGCCCCGGCAACGACCGTGACGTGGAGCTCGGCGAATGCAGCGATCGCCACCGTCGTCGCCACCGGTGAAGTCACCGGTTTCGCTGTTGGAACAACGACCATCCGAGCCACCTCCACTGCAGATCCGTCCAAGGTTGGCGCCGCTGCCGTCACGGTAACGTCGGGTGTCACGAGCGTCGCTGTCACACCGCAGAACGTCAGCATCAACGTTGGCGCCAGCGTCACCGCGGTCGCGACTGTCACGCGCGGCACAACCGCCACTTCGGGCGGCGTGACCTGGACGACGAGCAACGCCGCGATTGCGACGGTTGGCTCGACGACCGGCGTCATCACCGGTGTTACGGTCGGTACGGCGGTCATCACCGCCACTTCAACGGCTGACGCGAGCAAGGCCGCTTCGTTAACCGTCACCGTCACGCCGCAGCCTGTGGCACTCACCTCGCTGACGATCACCCCGACCACGATCACGATCGGACCGGGCAGCTCGCAGCAGGCCACAGCCGTCTTCACCGCCGCTACGGGCGCGTCGGTCGCTTTCATCAACAACGCGACGACGACCTGCGCCGGCATCGCGACGGCCAGCACCAGCACCAACGGCACGACCACGATCACCGGCGTTGCGCCTGGCTCGTGCGTCATCACCGTCACTGCTACAGGTAGCGGAACCGGACTGGCGACCAACAGCATACAGCAGGCGATTGCGATCAACATCGTCGCTGCCCAGGTCTCCATCCGCGACATCACCTTCGTCCCGACCGGCGGTGGCCCATCGATCCCGGTGCCACTCAGCAACGTTGCCGGACAGATCGAAGTCAACCTGAATTTCCAGCCCAACAGCCTGCCGATCGACTCGGTTGTCGTCTCGATCCAGCAGCCAGCCCGTCCCGGCGCTCCATCGCCTCGCACGGCCGGCGGCTTCGTTCGTGCTGCCCAGCAGATCTACAACGGTGCCACCCCGGCCGCGGGTATCCTCTCGCTGTCGATCAACACCGCCAACTACACGAAGAACGCGACGACCGGAACCACAATCGTCGACTTCGTGAACGGACAGACGACGATTCGCGCGCAGGTCTTCCCGCGTAATTCTTCGGGTGGCGCGGCAGTCAACTGCTCCAACTCGCCGAACGATCCCAACTGCTCGGCTCCGATTCAGCTCGTCCTGAACAACGTGGACGGCTGGGCCGCTGACATCACCAAGCCGGCCGCCTCGGCGGTCAACATCGGTGGTGCCGCAGCCACGCTCGGCAGCACCTACTGGGGTGGACCCGGCGCCGCCAACGTCACGACGGCGACCCTCTTCCCGGTCATCTACAACAACAACCCGTCGGCCTCTGTCGGCTCCACGCTCAACCGTTGTTCCAACGGGCAGGGCGATGGCACAGGCTGTATCTCGACGGTCACCTGGACGGTTGGCGCCGCTGGTTTTGGTACCTGCGCCCTGCTCACCCAGACTGCTCTGCCGTTCCGCACAACGTTCGGCACGTCGGGCACAACCGCCTGCGTGTACCAGAACACCACGATCATGCGCGACAACGTGATCGTGACGGCTTCGATCGATGGCACGAACAATCCGTTCGTCCTCACGCCGCTGATCGCCAACACGGTGGTCTTCGCGTCGACGCCTGATTCACTCCGTGTCGACTACGTCGGCCCGGGCACGGTCGTCACCCCGCAGGTTGGTGGCGCCGAAGGCTTCAACTGGGTCAATCACATCTGGCCCTTCACGCCCGCCGGCACCAAGGTCGCCGACGGCGGCGTTGGTCCACTCGAGAGTTCGTGGGCAGCCTTCGCCTCGGCGAACGGCGGTTCCACCACGACGTTCCCGACGCCAGTCACCACCGGCGCGGACCTCGCTGAAACCAACCAGAACTGCACAGGTGTTGGCTGCGATGGCTACAACGCCCGCGCATCTGCTACCGACCGCCTCGCCAACGCCAGCAACTCCGGCGTCTCGGCAGCGTTCGGTGATGACCGCACGTCGCCGGTGCTCCGCTACAGCGCCACAGCAGCTCCGTCCAGCTTTGCCGCGATCTACACGGGCGGCGGCTCGGCCAGCGTGCTCGACTCGACGACCTACAATGCCATTCAGGGCATCTACGGCGTCAACGTCACCACGGCCGGTGCCCAGACCCTGTTCCTCGCAGCGGCTGCGGGCGCGAACGACTCAGTGCGTGTGGATGGTCTCGACAACCGCTCGGGTCTTTCCCGCGTGATTGCCACGACCCGCCGCTTCGCCCAGGGTGGAACAACGGGCGCAACAACCACGGTATCCTCGACCACGGCTGGCCTTTTTGGGCCCGGCCTGGTAGACGGCTTCCGCCCGAGTGTCGCGTTCCACATCACCAACGGCATCGTTGGCGGCGCGCCGCCAGTGACGGCCGGTTACTACACCACCACGCAGTACGCCGTCGACCGCGCCGGTAACGTCTCCGGTTGCCCGGTCACCGGCAGCATCGCAGGCGCGGTGGTCGGAACTGTCGCAAGCGTTTGCACCGCGGCTGCTCCGAGCACGGCCGACTACACCAACCCGGCGATGCAGACGACCGGACCGGCTGGCCGCAATGCCAACCTGTTCGTCCGCCGCACGCTGGCGCTCGATCCGGTTCAGCCCCAGGTCACGGGCGTAAGCCCGAACAACGCCTACACCGGCAACTCGGTGCAGACGTGGGCCCTGGGCTCGCAGGACGACCTCGAAGTCATCGACGCACGCCTCCGTATCTCGTATCCGAACGTCACCGTTGGTGACGTTGCCGGTACGATCCCCGGTGGTGGTACAGGCGGTGGACTCGTCTGGTCGTACGCTTTGTCGAACACCTTCATGGCCTCGGCAGCTGGCCTCTCCGCTGGACCGTTCAGCGCGGGTCCGGCCTCCGGCAGTGGCGTGAACTTCGGCTACTTCGCGCCGATCGCCATGCGGTTTGACGCTTCAATCATCAATCCGCAGGTCACGACGCTGACTCAGGACATGTTCACGCTCAACGTGCAGGAGACCTGTACCGCCGCAGCGGCTGCATTTGGTGCTGCGACCGGTCCGGCCACCGCCACGGATTGCGGAACCGCTACGCGTCCAGCAGTGGGTGATCCGATCACGTTTGCGACAGCCGGCCCGGGCATTCTGCTCGCCAGGCCGGACAGCCTGGGCGTCCAGGTTCGTGACGTCTTTGGCTCGTGGATCTTCAACCAGACGGCCGGTCCGGCGTTTGGTGTTGCCACCGAGTTCGCATCTCCGATACTTTCGTCGACTGTCGCAGCACCAGGTGGCTACTCGGTGACGTACTCGGTTGTCGGCCCGGGGTGCCCGCAAGGTGGCGCCGGCGTCGGTGGCCCGTGCGTAACCGGTGGTGTCAACTTCCGTCACGACGGCGGAACGGGCACCGTCCGCAACTTCCGCGCGGTCGAGGCCCTCAGCGTAACGCTCCCGATCTTCGTCCGTGTCGAGCTCTACGGGCTCAATGCGGCCGGCGAGTGGGTATTCATCCAGCGTTGCGCGGTTCCGTCGACGATCGCTCCGAACGTCGGACCGCAGGCCTGTACCACGGGCGGCGGCACGGTGACCGGTACTGACAATGGTCTGGAGCGCTACTGGGTGTACTCGTTCACGGGTATCCCCACCCTCCCCGCGGGCTTCACGTCCTTCCGCGCGCTGGGTGTAAACAGTCAGGGCTTCGGTCTCTTCTCGACGATCCAGCCGTAACTCACTGGCTCGGCAAACAAAACAGCCTCGCGAAAGCGAGGCTGTTTTGTTTGTGCTCCCTCATGAGCAACCACTGATGAGGGAGGGGGGGCGGGGCGCGCACAACTGAGCACCGCTGACCCTCAAGTGTTTATCTTTTGGGCTCGCCAAAGGATCAACAGCCGTCAACCGCTGTAACAGCGTCCTTCAACCGCTCCACAATCATCTGAACAGGATCCCCCGAGGATCACCACCATGTCGTTCGTCGCACCCGCTTCACACACTCATTCCCAAACCAGCCGAGGATGGGCCGCCGCGCGCTGCTTCACCGTCGCCGTCGTAGTCGTTGCGGTCGCCTGCGGAGACGCCAGAATATCCCAGCTCGACGCGGGTATCTCCAAGGATTCCACGATCGCGCTCCTTGGGGTTGGCGCACCCGCCGACGACTCGCTCCCCAACTTCTACAGGCACGAGCAGTACCTCACGGATGGCAAGTTCTTTGACATCTATCTTTACGACCCCAGGAACAGAAAGATCTGGAAGGACCCCCTGGTCTCCGACAAGGAGCTCACGCCGATCGTGATGGTCGACAGCACGCTCGAGGGATGGGGTTGGGCCTATATGGACGAACTCACTGCGAAGTACCGCATCCAGATCAGGGCGGCAAAGCCTCAGACCGAGTAGCTCCTAAGCAACTGATCGGCTACCGGCATCAAAGAGCCATCCAACAGCCGGGAGAACTGGAATGCGTCGCACAGCAAGGATGGCATCGGTCATGGCCGTGGGGTTGATCAGCGCCGGCTCCACGCTCGGTGGGTGGGCCACGATCACGGTGGAGGAGTTGCCAGACTATTTCGTCGCCGGTCAGGCCACGGCGCTCACGTTTACGGTCAGGCAGCACGGGGTATCGCCAATGGACGATCTGCGGCCGGTGGTCGAAGCTGTCGCCGCCGACGGGAAAGTCTCGGCGCGAGCCGTCCTCAAAGGACGAGGTGCGCGCGGGACCTACACAGCCCCGCTGACGCTCCCGGCGAAGGGTGAATGGACTGTGACCATCCGCAGCGGCTTTGGCGAGTCCAGGCTCGTCCTGGCGCCCATTATGGCCTATGGGACGGTCGCAGAGGCGCGGGCGCTCCCGGCGGTCGAGCGCGGCCGTCGACTCTTCATAGCCAAGTCCTGCGCCTCCTGCCACGAACACGCGGGCGCGCGGGCGGCCGACAAGGCGATGGGCGTCGACGCACCGGCTCTGACCGGGAGGACGTGGCCCGCTGACTACCTGGCCCGCCAGATGACTGACCCCGCTCGCGTCGCAGCCGAAAACCGCAAGGAAAACCGGATGCCCCGCGTTGAACTCGGCAGCGCCGATGTTGACGCGATAAGCCTCTTTATCAACCAGCGTTAGGCTCGCAAGGAACCCGGTTGTCCCGCGTTGAACTCAGGTGCGCCGATGTTGACGCGATAAGCGTTCATCAACCAGCGTCAGGATCGCGGCGTGGGTCCGTGGTGCGGAATACCTCGACGAAGGCGTCGACGATGTGGTCAGTTGCGGTTTCCACGGTCGGCGCCCCCGCTCCCAGCTCGCGCGCCATCGAGGTCATGACCACACCGTCGATCCCACAGGGCACGATGAGGTCAAACCAGGAGAGGTCAGTCGTGACGTTGAGGGCGAAACCGTGCCACGTGACCCAGTCCTTGGCGTGGACTCCGATCGAAGCGATCTTGCGCGGTTCCCGCCCGCCCTCTCCCACGTGGATCCAGACACCTGTCTGACCGGGCCGCCTGGTCGCCGCCAGCCGCGAGCGCGCCAGCGCGACGATCAGCACTTCCTCCAGCTGTCGCAGGTACCAGTGCAGATCCTGCTTATGGTTGCGCAGGTTTAATACCGGATAGCCCACGATCTGTCCCGGTCCGTGAAAAGTGACGTCGCCGCCACGTTCGGCCTCGCACAGCTCGACGCCTCTCGCGGCCAGGAGATCAGCACCTGCCACCACGTGCCCGGCTTTCGTGGAGCGGCCGAGGGTGATGACCGGGGGATGTTCAACGAGCAGCAGAGTATCGTTTGTCAACTCACCTGCAATGAGTCGTCGTGCAAGCTCACGTTGCAGGGTCAGCGCTTCACGGTACGGGACCAGCCCCTTGCGGACTACGTGGAGCTTCGGAACCGCTGCCGTTGCCTCGGGCCAGCCGGACGACTCTACGTTGAGCATCGGAACTGCGTGATCTGACTCGGCCGGCCGGACAACTTTACGTTGAGCATCGCAACTGTATCAGCTGCCTCAGGCCGGCTGGACACCGATTCCCCGTCCACAGGATGATGTCAGCGCGAGTCTCCGGCATCCGATGGGTCATGCGTGAATCATCTTGCCGAGGCTGTCGAGCGCAGCTTCGGCAACCGCCTCGGCGAGGGTCGGGTGGGCGTGGATGGCGAGGTCTATCTCCTCGACCGTGTATTCGTTTTCGCGTGCGACCGCGAGCTCGTGGATCAACTCGGTCGCGTGGGCGCCGATTATGTGAGCGCCCAGGATTTCACCGTATCCGGTGTCGCGTATGATCTTCACGAAGCCATCAGTCTCGCCGGCGGTTCTGGCGCGTCCGTTCGCGGAGAAGGGGAACTTGCCCACCTTGTAATCGATCTTCTTCTCCTTGCACTGCGCTTCGGTGAGGCCGATCGAAGCTACCTCGGGGTGACAATAGGTGGCATTCGGGATGTTGCCGTAGTTGACGGCATGGGGGTGTTGCCCGGCCAGCATCTCGGCCAGGACATGGCCTTCCCGCGATCCTTTGTGTGCGAGCATCGGGGCCCCGATCACGTCTCCGATCGCGTAGACGCCCCGGACCGAGGTGGCGAATGTCTTCTCGTCGACCTTGATGAAGCCGCGCTCTGTCAACTGAATGCCGATTTCGGCGCCGCCGAAAGTGTCCACGTTAGGCGCGCGCCCGGCAGCGACGAGCACGGTTTCGACTTCGAGAGCGTCCTTTCTGCCGCCCGACTCGAGTGTCATTTTCACGGACGACTTGCCTGGCTTGACGTCGCTGATCCGTGCTCCCGTCAGCACATTGATCTTTCTCTTCTTGAAAGCCCGCGCGAGCTCGGCCGAACAATCACCATCCTCGAGGGGCAGGATCGAGGGCAGTACCTCGATCAGGTGGACTTCACTCCCGAACGCCCTGAATACGTCGGCGAACTCGCAACCGACCGCGCCCGCTCCCACCACCGCGATCGAAGAGGGTGCCTTCTCAAGGACCAGCGCCTCGTCGGAGGTGATGACACGGGTCCCGTCGACTTCGAGCCCTGCCTGCGGCAACCCCCGCACCCTTGATCCGGTCGAGATCACGATCCCTTTCTTCGCGTCGTGTTTCTCCTGCTTTCCGTCATCTGATTTCACTTCGACGGCAACGGCGGCGCCCTGCCTGACGAGCCTGGCGGATCCCTTGATCCACGTGACCTTGTTCTTCCTGAACAGGAACTCGACGCCCTTCGAGTTCTGCTGGCTCACGGCGCGCGAGCGCTTCATCGCGACGCCGTAGTCCAGTTTCACCTCGCCAACGCTCACGCCGAAGTCTGCGGCATGGGCCACCCGTGTTGCGAGGGCCGCGCTCTCGAGGAGCGCCTTGGCCGGGATGCAGCCCCAGAGGACGCACGTTCCGCCGAGTGCTTCACGTTCTATCACGGCAGTGGAGAGACCAAGCTGGCCGCAGCGTATGGCGCCGACGTAGCCGGCGGGGCCACCTCCAATGAAGATCACGTCGTACGAAGCCATTCTCCGGGCAGTGTGAAGGTGGATCGCGCGGGTGGCCTGTTCCGCGGCGAGTGATCGCAGGTTCGGGTCGCGCGCGGCGAAATCTAGCACTCCGGCGGAGCGGACCGGTTCGTCGTCGCCTTGCCGACCACAGCCGATTACCGGGGGGGGGAGCGACTACGGGCCGCTGGGGACCGAAACGAAGCGGCCCGCCTTCTGGGCGGGCCGGGATAACTGAATGGTCCGCCAGGTGAGTGGTCAGGATAGTTAACGCGCCCCGACTTCGCTTCAGAGAGGCGGGGACATCGCTACTGAACTACTCAGGGCCTTATGTGGACTCTCTGGCGCGAGCTTCGGACGCCGTCCGATAAGGTCAGCTCAACATCCGGGCCTGCGGTGCGCACCACAACGTTACCGCCGCGGCCGAACGAGAGAATTTCGCCGGTTCGTGAGTCGCGGACGAGAACCCCTTCGGCTGCCCGGCTGTCCCACGTTACACGCACTCGCTGCGCATCGAGGCGCTGGGCAACCGGCGCGACGGCGGCGCTGCTTCGTCGGCTACCGCGTTCCACCTGCCTGCTCCCGGTCGAGATTCTGATCCGACCTGGTTCAATGCCGCGCAGCGTTTCGAACGGAACGACGAAGGAGAAGTGTTCCTCGGTTGCGTCAGGGACGTCGGCGGGGCGCTGGCCGGTGAAACTCACGTCGAGAAGGGTTTCACCGATGGGGCCCAGGATCTGCAGTCTGTGGGGACCTGCGCCGGTGGGCAGCGATGGTTGTGCGTCCACCTCGTAAGCCGGTTCGAGGACGATTTTGCCGCTGTTGATGCGGCCCCAGACGAGGAGGCCACGGCGTGGGTTCGCCCGGACGGCCGTCGCGACACTTCCAGCGAACGGGTTGGCCGCCCGATAGGCCAGGACTGCATTGAACGTGTAGTCGCTGATCCATGTGTTGCTGCAGTAACCCATGAGGTCGGAGACTGTCGATGGACTCTTGAGAGTGCCGGCGGAGATATCATACCCCCAGACGCCGATCAGCCCCCCCGGGTAGGGATATCCGGGGTCGGCGCCACCCGCGCCGCCACAGGGGGCGTGGAAGCGGCCGAAGTTGTGGCCGAGCTCGTGGGCGACGACGCCGTCAGCACTCCCTATGTAGTCCCAGGTGAGCGAAGCCCGGCCCGGCACGTAGCCAAGGCCGGCGATGCCTGAAGTGTAGCCGACCTTGACAACTCCGACGTAGTAGCGGGAGCTGCCGTCGGCGGTGCGGAGCGCCGACAGCTCGCTCAGGATCTGCGACCAGGCACCGTTGCCGTCATTGTTCTGCAGTACAGGTGCTGCGGTCGTATAGGCTGCTCTGACGTCGGTGTCGACGGTGCCGAGGGGGAAGAGTTTTACTGACTCGCTCATGAATTGAGCGGCATTGCCGGTGTTGACGGCTCCGGTGTTGCCGTTGACGCTCTGAGTGATCGGGACGAGCCGCACCTCGAACGTCGAGACTGACCTCACGTCCATCGTCGCCGGAGTGCCCGACGTCGGGAAGCTGTTGTCGCTCTCGGACGACTCGGTCACAGTATTCGTCGGATCGACGTCGGCGAGGATGCGCAGATTGGGCTGCATGAGCGCCGTCGGGATCGAGTAGTTCCACGAGGAGTTGAGGGTCCCCTCGGCGACGGCCGTCGGTACCGAGCCCGTGGGTGCGGTCAGGGTCACGGTCGACGTGAGTGTAGGGCCGTCGTAGAAGCGCACCCGAACCGCGGGTGTCGCCGAATTGGCAGCGGTTGCCTTGACAAAGACGCGCAGCAGTCCTGCTCTCCCGGACACGAGTGGCACCGTGCCGGTGTAGGCCTGAACGACCTGCTGGACGTGCATGCCGTCGATGGTGAGGTTGAGTCCCGGCGGCGGAGGTGGTGGCCCGCCGGTGAGAACGTAGGTGATGATGACAGATGACGTGACGCCGCCGCCGACCACGACGTTCTGAGTCGTCGGCGTTCCGCTCCAGGTGTTGGCGCCGTCAACAGCGTTGGATGCTGCGACCGTGTAGAGTCCCTGGAGCAGTCCCTGGATGGTTGTCGTCGCCGTGACATTCTGCGAATACCCTCCGGGGCCCGTGACGAGAACGCTCGCGTTCACTCCAACCGGCAGACCGTTGATGTTGACCGTGAGACCGCCGTTGGCCGTCGTGTAGTTGACAGTGGCGGTCACCGCGCTGATCGACGGTACGATATTCACAACCTGCGACGACGGGTTCGGCGCCCAGAAGAGGGATCCGTTCTGGGCCATCGACGCTGCGATCGTGTAGGTCCCCGGCTTGAGGCCCGTCAGGAGGGATGCGCCGGTGAGTGACGCCGAATAACCGGCTGGCCCGGTGACGGTGATCGGTGACGGCACTCCCGGCGGCAGACCGTTGACCGCCAGTTGCAGCATTCCCGAATTGAGGGAGTACTGGACCGTCACCGTGGCTGGCGTCGGCGACGCTACCACGGTGATCTGCTGCGAGGTCGGTGTGGGTGCATAGACGTGCACACCAGCAGCGGTGTTGCTGGCCGTCACTGTGTAGGTGCCCGGCTTGAGATTGGAAAGCAGGGTGGTCGTGGCGACGGCGACGCTGTAGCTGGCCGGCCCGGTGACGACGATCGCGGCGGGAATGGCTTGTGAGAGACCGTTTACAACCACGGTCAGGCTGCCGCTGTTGACCGCGTAGCCTAGCGCGGCGGCAGCTGGCACCGAAGATGCCGGAACGGCTATCTGCTGGCTGGCCGGTGAGGGTTCCCAGGTCTGAGCTCCCGCGACAACGTTGGACGCTGCGATCGTGTAGGTGCCCGGAGTCAGCCCGAGAAGTGTCTCAGTTGCGCCGACGTTTCGCTGAAAGCCCCCCGGTCCTGTAACCACAACGGCGGCGGCCACCGCCCCCGGCAGTCCGGTGACGGTTACGGTCAGCCGGCCGCTGACCAGCGCGTACTGAACCATGGCTGTGACCGGTGTCGACGAGGCGGCAACGGTGACGGCCGTCGGTTGGGGCACGCCCCAGGTGTCGTCGCCGATGGTGACCGGTGTACCGGAGAGTGTGTAGCTGCCGGGCGACAGGTTGGTGACGGTTGTCCCTGGCGTGACGGTCTGATTCGAGCCTCCAGGTCCGGTGAGCACGAGCATCGGGCTCGAACCGATGGGGAGCCCGGTCAGCGAGCCGACGATGGCGCCAGAGGCGATCTGGTAGGAGACTGAGGCGGCGGCCGGTGTTGTCCCGATTTGCACTTCGTGGGTTGCAGGTGTTCCCGGCGCGGTCCAGGTGTGACCGGAAGCGCTGACCGATGCCGCTGTCACCGTGTAGGTGCCGGGTCTGAGCGACGACAGCACGGTCGTCGCGGCGACGGTCCTCGAGAAGCCGGATGGGCCTGTTACCGTCACCGCGGCCTGGGCATCAACAGGCAGTCCCGAGACAACGATCGACAGCGACCCGCTTGAGAGAGCGTAGGAGATGGCAACGGTGGCGCTTGCCCCCGCGCTTACGGTTGCCGACATGGTCTGGGCGGCCGCGGCGAAGAGGCCAGTAGCGGCGGCGACTTCGGTTGCGGCCACCTCGTAGACACCGGGTGGAAGGCCGCTCAGGGTCGAGGCGACGTCAACGACGCGCGAAAACCCGCCCGGACCGGTGACGGTCAACCCGGCCGCGGTGCCGACCGGGAGTCCGGCGATCGTGATCACGAGTGAACCGACCTGCTGCGGCGGGTTAGTCCCGGTATCGCCCGGCTCCCCACCCTGACAGGCGACGGCGGCAGCAAGCAAAATGGCCGGCAGTCCGCGGACCAGCCGGCGAATCGAATGAACCGACAGTCGAGCTATCAATTGGGGCATGGTGCGTTGGGGCTCCCCGGGAAGACTGCTTGCAAGTCCTCGCCGCAACGCGCCCGCGCTGGCGTGGGTCAAACCAGTGCGCGCGCTCACGGGCCGGTGATGCACGTTACACAGGGCCCGGTTCGGGGGTCACGGGAGTCGGGTGGAGATGACGGTGGATGAGGAGGATGAGGAGGATGAGGAGGATGGTGAGGATGAAGAGGATGAAGAGGATGAAGAGGATGATGATGTGACGTGACCCCCAATGCTGGTCCGATGTTTATGTCAGTCCAGTGGGGTTGATTGAAGAAGTTGCAGTTGAAGTGAGGTGCAACGCAAACTCAGTAGGGGTGCAGTCCCGCAGCCGGCTGTGTGGTCGTTCCGTGTTGTACTCGATCCGCCAGGCTTCGATGGTGTGTTGAGCGTCGGCTAAGCTCACGAACCAGTTCTCGTTCAGGCATTCTTCCCGGAACGTGCCATTGAAGCTTTCGATGAACGCGTTCTGCGTCGGCTTACCCGGCTCGATGAAGGCGAGCAGCACGCCGTTGCGGTACGCCCACTCGTCGAGTTCTGCTCCGGCAAACTCGGGCCCGTTGTCGCACACGATCGCCTTCGGGAGTCCGTGCGACTGCTTGAGTCGGTCCAGCACCGCGACGACGCGGGCCCCAGGCAGCGAGAAGTCTACCTCGATCGCCGGAGATTCGCGCGTGCAATCGTCGACGATCGTGAGCGACCGAAACGCACGACCATCGCCTAACGTATCCCGCACAAAACCCATGCTCCATCGCTCGTTCGCCGCCGTTGGTACCCGCATCGGGGTGCGGGGCACCTTGGCTCGGTGCTTCCGCCGTCGCCGCCGAACCTGCAAGCCCTCCTGCTGGTAGATCCGTTGCACGCGCTTCTTGTTGATTCGGGGTCCTGGTTGGCGTCGCAGGACGCGCGTCAGCTGCCGATAGCCCCAGCGCGGCTTCCTGGTCGCCAGTTCGTGCAGCCGAACGCGCAGCGCGGTGTCTGGTGCCCGGCGGATTCGATATCGCTGACTTGAGCGCGCGAACCCCGTAAAGCGGCACGCCCGACGCTCGGAATCTCCGGCGGTCTGCCTAGCGAGTGTGACGGCCGTCCGCCGCTGCTCGGGCGTCACCACTTTTTTCCCAGCAGGTCTCTCACGACCTGCAGATTGAGTGCCTGGTCGGCAACGATCCGTTTGAGCTGCCGATTCTCATCCTCGAGGCCCTTGAGCCGGCGCGCGTCATTCACCTGCATGCCACCAAACTTCTTCTTCCAGCGATACAACGTCTGTTCCGTGACGCCGTGCTGCCGCACCAGCTCACTCACCTTGGCTCCGGCATCCCACAGCTGAAGCACCTTGATGATCTGCTCGGTGGTAAATCGACTCTTTCGCATTCAGTCCTCCCGGCTCTTGCCGTGTCGAGGACTGAGATAATATCTGGATCAGCTTTCGGGGGTCACGTCACATCCTCATCATCCTCATCATCCTCACCATCCTCACCATCCTCATCATCCTCATCATCCTCACCATCCTCATCATCCTCTTCATCCTCTTCATCCTCTTCATACACTTCATCCTCACCATCCTCATCATCCTCATCATCCTCATCATCCTCGTCATCCTCTTCATCCTCGTCATCCTCATCATCCTCATCATCCTCATCATCCTCGCCCTCCTCGCTCGTCGCCCTCACCGCGCCCGCTACCACACCATCATCAGCGGGTTTTCGATCAGCCGGCGCAGCGTCTGAAGGAATCGCGCGCCCGTCGCACCGTCGATAATCCGATGGTCGCAAGACATCGTCACTCGCATCCTCCGTCGGACAACCACCGACCCCCCGCCCCCGGCCCCTGCCACTACCGCCGAGGGTTCGATCCCGCCAACAGCGAGAATGCCGGCCTCGGGAGGGTTGATGATCGCCGTGAAATGTTCGATCCCGAACATCCCCAGATTCGACACGCTGAAGGTCGAACCCATGTATTCATCGGGCTTGAGTCTACGCGCTCTCGCACGGCCGGCCAGGTCCCTGGCTTCGGTCGCGATCTGACTCAGACGCTTGCGGTCGGCGTTGAAGATGACAGGGGTGATCAGGCCGTCCTCGACCGCCACCGCCATTCCGATGTGGACGTCATTCCAGTAACGAATTCCGTCACCGCGCCAGTGAGCGTTGCATTCGGGATGTTGGGCAAGCGCCGTGGCTGTTGCCTTGATGATGATGTCGTTGAACGAAGCCTTGTAGTCCTCGCCGAGCTCGGACATCGCTCCGCGCATTTCGGCGACTCGCTCCATGTCGAAGGTCGCCGTCAGGTAGAAGGTGGGAATCGGCCCGATCGACTCGGCGAGCCTCCGCGCGATGGTCTTCCGGATCTGGGTGAGTGGAACGTCGCGGTAGGGAACCCGGTCGGTTGATTGGGCTGGAGCAGGTGCGGCCGCCGCGCGCTGTTCGGATGACGCCGGCGCAGACTCCACGTCTCTCTTGATCACCCGGCCCCCGGGCCCCGATCCGCTGATGCTCTCAAGGTCCAGCCCGCGTTCAGAAGCCAGCCGCCTTGCGAGGGGTGACGACCGTTGACGTGGCCCGCCACTGGAGCCTTGCGTCGAAACGCTCTCGTCGGGGACAGATAGGTTACCTGCCGCTGGTTGAACGGGCGTACCTTTCAACCCGGGGGGGGCCCCCGCGCCAGATTTGCCGGAGTCAGTGGCCGCCGGCCCTGGTCTCGGCGATGTCGCCAGTGTCGGTGACAATGACGCTGCTGGTGCTGGCGCAGATGGCGGTGTGGTTGCCGCTGACGCTGATGATGCGGGCGCTGACGCTGATGGTGCGGGCGCTGACGCTGGCGCCTGGGTTGGCGGCGCTGACGCTGATGCCGGATGCGCTCCCCGCCCACCTTCCTGCGGTCGAGGCGAGGCCGGCTCACCCGGGCTGCCCGCGGCGGCACCCCCCAGGATTGAGTCGATATTTTCGTCCCTGCCGGCGATCACCGCCACAAGAGATCCAACTGGCGCCGTGCCACCTTCAGCGAGCACAATCTTCCGCAACACTCCAGCTCCCCGGGCGACCAGTTCCATGATCGCCTTGTCCGTTTCGACTTCAGCCAGCGTCTCGCCGCCAGCGACCGCGTCGCCTTCGGCCTTGAGCCATTTGACAAGGCGACCCTCTTCCATCGTGGGCGAGAGCGCCTCCATTACGACTTTAGTTGGCATCTTTGTGGAGCGATCTGGTGGCGGAAGGATGCGGAGGAGAGGGTGATGAGGACGAGGAGGAGCCCCTCGACACCCTCATTGAGGCGCGGCGAGTACCCGCCTCACACGTACATGACCTTTCTGACGGCTTCGATTACGCGGGGTACGTCGGGTTTGGCAGCCCGCTCGAGGTTCTTTGCATAAGGCATCGGAACATCCGCCTGGTGCACCCGCAGGACCGGGGCATCGAGGTCGTCGAAGCATGTTCTCTGTATATAGTCAGCTATCTGGGCGCCAACACCGCACACCTCCCAGCCCTCCTCGACAACAACAGCCCGGTTCGTCTTCCTGACCGAGGCCGCGATCGTTTCCACATCCATCGGCCGCACCGTCCGCAGGTCGATCACCTCCGCCCTGATTCCTTCGCCGGCCAGTGAGTCCGCCGCCTGCTGCGCAAGCAGCACCGACTTGCCGAAGGCCACCATCGTGCAGTGGTCACCCTCACGTTTCACTTCGGCTACGCCCAGCGGAATCGTGTACTC
Organism: Gemmatimonadota bacterium; assembly: GCA_052389935.1. Classification (GTDB taxonomy): domain Bacteria; phylum Gemmatimonadota; class Gemmatimonadetes; order Gemmatimonadales; family Gemmatimonadaceae; genus JBQTHK01. The sequence continues at coordinate 18,242 of JBQTHK010000049.1, forward strand.
GCCGTCCGGCACCTCACCCTTTGTGTTGTACAACATCTCCCCTTCGAGAACGATCACCGGGTTGTCGTCGCGAATCGCGCTCTTGAGCAGGCCCTTGGCATCGTGGGGCGTCGCCGGGGCCACGACCTTGAGCCCCGGAATGTGCGCCAGCCATGACTCCCAGGCCTGGGAATGTTGCGCCGCCAGTTGCAACGCAGCGCCGTTGGGTCCGCGAAACACGATCGGAATCCGGTACTGACCACCCGACATGTAGAGCATCTTGGCTGCGGAGTTGACCACCTGGTCGAGAGCAAGGAGGGCAAAGTTCCACGTCATGAACTCGATGACGGGGCGCAATCCGACCATGGCCGCGCCTACGCCGACCCCGGCAAAGCCGAGCTCGGTGATCGGCGTGTCAACGACGCGCATCTCGCCGAACTCTTGCAACAGTCCTTTGGACACCTTGTAAGCGCCCTGATAAACCGCCACTTCCTCACCCATGAGGAAGACGCGATCATCACGCTGCATCTCCTCACGCAGCGCGTGATTGAGCGCGTCACGATAAGTCAGAACAGGCATCCTGATCGTCAGCTGGCTGGTGACCGCGGCGAATCGACAGGCGCAGCCGGAAGAGGCTTGAGCGCACCTTCTCCTCCTCGCGCCACTCCTGCTCCTCGTTCCCTACGCATAAACATCCTCGTACAGGCTTTCGAGCGCCGGCTCCGGGCTCGCCTCGGCGAAGTCCCAGGCGTCCTGAACCTCGGCCTTGACCTCGTCATCCATTGCAGCCATCGCCGCGTCATCGATCTCACCGAGCGCTTCCATGTGCGAACGCAGCACGTTGATGGGGTCGCGTTTCATATACTCCTCCAGTTCCTGCTTCGTACGATAAGTGCCGCTCACCGCGTCCGACATCGAATGGCCCATGAAGCGGTAAGTGCGCACCTCGAGCAGGGTCGGCACGGAATCACTGCGCGCGCGCCGGACTGCTTCGCCCACGGCCCGCCTCACTTCGAGAACGTCCTGACCGTCGACGACTCCTCGCGGCATGTCGTAGGCGGCACCTCGCTGGTAGATGTCGTTGATCGCCGAGGCGCGTTCGAGCGCGGTGCCCATTCCGTAGCGGTTGTTTTCGATGAGATACACGACCGGCAGCTTCCAGAGTCCGGCCATGTTGAGGGCCTCGTGAAAGGCTCCCGTATTTACGACCGATTCTCCCATGAAGCAGAGGCACACCTGATCGCCGCCCCTGTACTTGATGGCGAACCCGACGCCAGTTGCCAGAGGCACGTGACCACCGACAATGCCGTGACCGCCGAGGAAGTTGAGGTTCGAGTCGAAGAGGTGCATCGACCCACCCTTGCCGCGCGCGCAGCCGTCGCTGCGTCCGAAAAGCTCGGCCATCACCGAGCGCGGCGTCATTCCACGGGCGAGCGCCTGCCCATGATCCCGGTAGGTGGTGATAACGTAGTCGTCGGCGCGAAGCATGCTGATCGAGCCGGTCCCGCAGCCCTCCTGCCCGATGTAAAGGTGGCAGAAGCCGCCAATCATGCCTAACGCGTAGGCTTCGGCGCAGCGTTCCTCGAACCGGCGCTGGAGCAGCATCGAACGGAGCAGCACCATGCGCTCGCCGGCGTTCGTTTCGCCGATTATCGTTTCAGCTGCTTTCGCTTCCCCTTTCTTCCTGGCCATCCGTCGAGTCCGTGTTCAGGTCGCCTGCCTCCACAGCGGAGGCAGGAGCGGTGAGTTGGCCGGTACGTCGCTGTGTAGTGGCCTGCGCCACTACCAGGCGACATTCGGACGGGTCCTTATCTGACGCGCCGGACGGGGCAGTACGCCACCGTCATGCGCTGACTGCAGCAGCCTGGACCTGTTCCCACGCGTGGTAACTGGATCGTACCAACGGCCCCGATTCCACGTGCCTGAAGCCGAGCTGCATGCCGATGTCGCGAAGCTCGCGGAACTCTTCCGGCGTGTAGTATCGGTCCAGTGCAAGGTGCCCGTCCGACGGCCGCAGGTACTGACCTAGCGTCAGAATGTCGACGTCAACCGCGCGCAGATCCCGCATCACGGCCACAACTTCCTCGACCGTTTCACCGAGCCCGAGGATTATCCCGGTCTTTACAGGTATCGACGGGGCCGTTCGTTTGCAGAACTCGAAGATCCTCAGCACCCGGTCGTAACGACCACCCGGCCTCGCCCGCTTGTAGAGGCGCGGCACGGTTTCGGTGTTGTGATTGTAAATCTCCGGCGTGGCCGCGAGCACCTCGGCGATCGAAGATTCGTTGCCCTGAAAGTCAGGCACGAGGACCTCGACGCTGCAGCCGGGGCTCGACTCGTGGATGCGCCGGATGGTTTCAGCGAAGACCCACGACCCGAAGTCTGGGAGATCGTCGCGGTCGACGGACGTGATCACGGCATGCTGCAGTCGCATCTGGGCGATCGCGGCCGCCACACGTGCCGGCTCCTCGACGTCATAAATGGGGGGCCGGCCGTGCGAAACCGCGCAATAACCGCAGTTTCGCGTGCAGACGTCGCCGAGGATCATGAACGTCGCCGTCCCATGCTCCCAGCACTCGCCGACATTGGGGCAGCGGGCCTCTTCGCAAACCGTGTGGAGGTTGAGGTCACGCATCAACCCCTTGAGGCGCAAGTAGTTGGGGCCGCCAGGCGCCCGCACCTTGAGCCACGACGGCTTTCGCTCCGGGAGGGGTTCGGAGCGGTGACGACCCAGAATCTGGTAGAGCGTTTCGGTCAAACTGCGAGTCTGGTGAGAGTGATCAGGGACCAATCTACAGTGAGGACGATCACTCGAAAGTCAAAATAACCATCACTCAGCGGATAGGTGGTTACTGCGAGTGGCGATCCCGCGAGGTGCGGCGTGACAGCTTCGACGCGAGGAGGATCAGCAGCCTCTTTCGCCTGCGCCGGACGTCGAGCAAGGCCTTCACGACCAGTCTCAGCAGCACGTCCGCCGCTCTGACCGCCACGCGATTGGGGAGCACATAGACGGTGTCACTTCGGTCCACGTACCAGACCCTGTACCCGGCCCGGGACATCCATGCACTGATTTCATCGATGCGAGGATTGAGGTAGGCGCTGCCGTGGGTTTCGACCGAGATGACGGCGGGGCGGCTCACCAGTCGGTTGATCACGAACCATTCGGCGCCTTCGACGTCGATTGATAGGAGGTCGATGGTTCCATCATCGACCTGATCGAAAGTTGCGGCATTGACCGTCAGCAGGATATCGCAGCCTCGCTGCAGCCCGTCATTAGTGACGGCCGGCGGGGCTTCGATCTCCGACAGGAATGTCGAGGCGTTGCGACGAACCAGCCTGGCCGTTCCTCCGTTTTCGGTTATTGCGACCTGGTGGAGAACTACCTCCGAAAAACCTGCGTACACGGAGCGAATCCGCGCCGCGGCGTCGGGATCAGGCTCGACGAGAGTACCGCGGGTGCCGAGTGCCAGCCAATCGCGGACGTTCGAGCTTTCCGGGTTATGGACGCCCACCTCCGCCACGTGTCGCGGCCTGAACCCTCGCGCCTCGAGTCGCCTGAACAACGTCTTGCCTGCGCTGCTGTTCATGCGGAAGCGCCCCTCGGGGCGGCCGTTCGGGCGCGACCCTGCGTCATGAGACCCGTGAGTGCATCACTCACGTCCTCGACCGTGATATCGAGCATACAGCTGCAACTCCCGTCCGGGTCAAGCACGCAGGAATGCACTCCACTGCGTGGCTTGAGCACGGCCACGGCCGGCCCGCGCGGACCCCAGCGCTGGGGACCATGGTACCGATGGTCAGGATAAAGCCCCAAAGCAGGAACACCGAGCGCCGCCGCGATGTGCAGCGGGCCCGTGCTCCCCGCGACCATCGACTCGGCGCCGGCCAGGACAGCCGCGAGCTGGTCGAGCGTCGTCCGTCCGCCGAGATCGATCACTGACTCAGGTAGTTTCGCACCAGACGTCTGTCCGGTGACGGCGATGTTGAATCCCGAGTCGACGAGAACCGCGGCCAGCTCCTCGTAGCGCGTCCGCGGCCAGTTTGCCGCCGAGCCTCCGGATCCGAAATGAATCGCGAGATATCGCTCCGGCAGTCGAAACGCAGTGCGGAGCATCTTCGCCTCGCCCGGATCGATTACAAGCCGGGGGTCCGCGGCCACACCTGTGTAACCAAACGGGCGCAGCATGTCGACGTTGAGGTCGGCCTCGTGCTGGCCGGACGTGCGCCGGCTACCGGACACATGGTGGTTGAACAGAACCGATACGAGGCGCCGCCGCGTTCCGACCCGCACCGGCACCCGGGCCAGGAATGCCGCCACTGCTGCCCGGCCCTCAGGCTTGAGAAAAACAGCGGCGTCGTAGCGAGCAGCCGCAAGATCTCCGGAGAGCTCCCCGACTGGCCGCGGCGCTCCATCAACTGTCGTAAACAGCAAGTGACCGCTCACGTCCGGGCTGAAGCGCAGGATGGCGGCGTTATAGCTCGACGCGAGAAAATCGACCTTGACCCCGGGACCGTGGAGCTCGCGCAGAGCTGCGGCCGCGGGAAGCGACAGCACGAGGTCCCCGAGCCGGTCGGGGCGCACGAGGAGGACGCGCCTCACTTCGCCTCTCGCCAATGTCGAGATTCGGACCGTCCGGGGGGGCATGACCCTGGAGTGGAGTTCACCGTCAGGCACGCACGAGCGCCCTCGGCTCCATGGCCGGTACCCGCGGTGCTGTGGGGAGATCCGGTAGAAAGGGGTGGCCTGCTGCTGGTCAGTTGCGAATGGACGTAGGGTGGCCTTTGGGCGAGAATAGAGGGCGTCCGGGTTGAAACATCCAGCCCCAGCTGCACGTAATCCTCACAAGTCACGGCTTCGGGAGTTCAGTCAATGCTTCGCACGATTTTCATGATCGGCCTCTTCGCGATCGGAGGATTGTTCCTCCTCCAGCTCGCATTTGGCCTTTTCGGTCTCTTCTTCGCGCTTCTTGTTGGTCTCCTCAAGATGGCTGCGTGGGTGGCGCTCGTTGGCGCTCTCATCTACCTGGTGATCCGGATCGTCAGTCCCGACACCGCCCGAAAACTGCGCGAGCGCTGGTCCACCAGAGCGATGTAACGAGCCAACCGAAGACTGGATTTATCTCGATGGACGTGAGGCCCGGGCCAGAGCCCGGGCCTCTGCGTTTCGCCGCGATTGCCGAGGGGTAGCACGACAGGGTCTGGTCGTTGACCCCCCTCGTGCGCCACGACATCCTCCCCGATCTCTCACACACACTCAGGACAGATGTACTCAATAACACGGCACGCAATCGTCACAGCCCTGCTCGCGGCCGGGTGCGCGCCCGCAACGACCGTCATTTCCACCCCGGCGGCGACGCCCGGACCCGGAGTCACGCCAGCGGTAGTGGCGCCAACGGCGTCGGAGCTCAGGCGCGACCTGTTTGCATTTGCCGACGATTCTTTCAGGGGTCGGGAGACCGGCACGCCCGACGCCGATCGGGCTGCTCATTGGTTGGTCGCTCGCCTCATGCAGCTGGGTCTTGAACCGGCTGGTGACAGCGGATTTTATCAGCGAGTGCCGATGGACCGTACGCGGACAACACTTGCCGCGGCGCGGGTTACCCGGAATGGTGCCGTCACGCAGTTGGCGGAGAAGCGCGACATCGTTGTGCTCTCATCGCTCGGTCCGGGCGCGCCACTGCCCAGGATCGAGGCGGACGCGGACATCGTGTTCGCAGGTTACGCACTGCGCGACAGCAGTCGCGACGACCTTCGTGGGTTGCAGGTGGGCGGCAAGGTAGTGGTGATCGTCGGTGATGTGCCCCCTGGTTCGAGTGAAGAGCGCGGAATGCAGGCGGTCTTCAACAGGGTGGGTCCCCTTTTTGGGCAGGGTCCGGCGGCGATAGTTCTGCTGCTGCCTGACTCGCTCTACTCTCCGGCTGCCGGTGCCCTCGGCGGCGTGCAGCTTGCCTTGCGCTCCTCGACAACGTCGCCTAGGCCGACGACGCAAACAAGACTGCTGCCGATGATCGCGTTTGCGCCGTTGCGGCCGGATTCACCGCTTCTTCCGCCGGGTGGACCATCGGCGTCACCGGGTCCGTTGACCGGTCACAGACTGGCAGCGACGCTCACTACCCGCGACGACGTGATCAATGGCTACAACGTGGTTGCCGTAGCACGCGGGAGTGATGCGCGGATGAGGAACACTTACGTTGCCTACGGAGCGCATTACGATCATGTGGGGATCCAGCCTTCGAGCACGTCGGATTCGATCGCCAACGGTGCCGACGACGATGCTTCGGGGAGTGTGGCACTGCTCGCGCTGGCCCGGTCATGGATGCAGGGACCGCGTCCGCGCCGGTCGGCCCTGTTCGTATGGCACGTCGGGGAAGAGAAGGGGTTGTTCGGTTCCGAATACTTCACCAACAACCCGACGGTGCCGATCGACTCGATCGTCGCGCAGATCAACGCCGACATGATCGGCCGCAACAGCGACGATTCCCTGTACATCGTTGGGCCGGGTGCGGCGCCCAACGGCCAGAGCCTGGTGCTCGGGTCTCTGGTCGACTCGGCGAATGCAGCGCTGCCGAAACCGTTCACGTTCGACCGGACCTGGGACAGTCAGGATCATCCGGAACGGATCTACTTTCGCAGCGATCACTACAACTACGCACGCAAGGGAATTCCGATTGTCTTTCTGACAACGGGGCTGCACGGACAGTACCACCAGGTAACAGACGAAGCGAACCTGATCAACTATCCGAAGCTGGAACGGGTCGCCGGGCTCATGTACACGATCGGGGTCATTGTCGGCAATCGTGAGGAGCGGCCGCGGCCGGCGCCGAGGGCGCAGTAGTGCCTAACGCTCAAGCTCTCCGATAACGGCCCACGCCAGCAGGGGTACCATGATTTCGTGGTGCCCCGTTATCTCGAACCCTTCGCCCCCCGCCAGCACCGGGCGCTGCACGATGTTCATGCGCGGCCGATAGTGGCGATTCATGTCCAGGTCGCAGGTTGTGAAATGGGTCGGCCTGCCGGCGTGGAGGTTGCGCGCTACCGTGAGCGCCTTCAGGAAAACCTCGGGCATGATCACCGCGCTGCCGAGGTTGAGCACCACGCCACCCTCGTGGAGGGCGGGGAGTGAAGCGGCGAGGCGTCTGAAGTCGCGGTGGCTCGTCTCGCCAATCGCCGCTCCATCGGCGGCCGGATGCTGGTGGATGATTTCGGCCCCGATCGCCGCGTGAACAGTTGCCGTTACGCCCAGTCGCAGAGCCGACAGGAGTACCGACCGGGATTCGTCGGCGCCAGCTGCGTCGAGTGCCAGCGCGAGCGCTTCCCCCATTCCCGTTTCGGTCGCGCGTCCGCGCGAGATTGCCTCGTTCATCTCGCGGCCGGTTTCTTCGGCCATCCCGAAGGTGCCGTCGCGCAGTCCCGCGGCGACGTCCTCCGAGGTGGCACCGAAGCGAGCCATCTCGAAATCGTGAATCGCTGTGGACCCGTTCATGGCGAGGTGTGTTATCACACCGCGCCGCATGAGGTCGGCCAGGATCGGAGAGAGGCCCGTTTTGATTACGTGGCCGCCGCAGAGGACGACGACCCCGCGACGGATTCTCGCCGCCGTTGCGACAGCTCGCACAACCTTTCTGAAATCACGTGCGACGAGAATGTCCGGGAGCGCTCCGATAAATGCCCCGAACGATCGGTCCGTGCCGGGCGGGTGCGCGAGGTCTGCGGCATTCACCTTGTTGGGGCGCAACTGGAGTGGCACAGTCCGCACCTTCGAGAGGTCCGACTCTCCGCCCCCTCCCCCCGTCCCCCGTTCACTCACTGGCTCGACTCACCGCTCGCACGATGTGACCGGAGATAGAGATTGAGGGACCCTATCCGTGATTTCGATTTCATCTGCACCATCATTCGTCGATCATCGTCAGACAGCCAGACCCGGGCGTCTCCCTGCTCCGAGAACAGGCCGCGAGTCTTGATGATCGGCTGAACGACGATCGTCCTGAAAGTCCCAGCGGGGACCTTGATCTCTTCGCGCGCCAATACCTTCACGATCACCGGATTTCGATCGGGCCTGAAGTAGCGTGGAAAGGTGTAGGTCTCACCCACTTCCAGCGGCACGGTCCTGACGAAATAGAGAAAAGACGTCTCGTCAAGTGGGTCTGCCACCGACGGAGCCTCGGGCTGGGAATCCTGTCTGAAAGTGGAGCGCTCCGGGAACATTTCGAACACCCGGCGGCGCTCGTGACTGCCCTCGTCGATGTCCTCGCGGAAACGCAGCGAAACGAGAGAGCTTCGGTCGATCCAGCTTTCCATCACGTCGTTTACGCGGTAGAAAGGCACGCCTCCGCGGATTCGAATGCGGGCGAGGAACGTCGGCCGTCCCCGGATTTCACCGCCGTCGAGCAGCTCCATTTCCGCCTGTCCCACCTTGATGTTCCGGAAGCGGACTTCGTACTCGAGACGTTCGCCGAGCTCGAAGGGAAACGTGCCGGGCGCGGCATTGCCCTCCTGGGCCCCGGCAGCGGTGCCGACGACCAGCAGCGCTGCGATCGCGAACCGGGCGGCCGTCACCTTGGTGCAGCGAGTAGTTTGGCGTCGCGGCCGCGCGCGGAGCGCCCGAAGCGGACGAGAGCCATGGCGTCCGCCAGTGGCCTGACCCTCGTCCCGCGCGGGCGGAGGTCGAAACGCTGACTGACAGGCACCGACTCCGCGCGCCGCGCATGGGGAAGCGTGGAAAGCAGCACATCGACGTTCCCCGCCCAGCCCGCCGTCGCAACCAACGGTTCGTCCCCGCAGGCCTTGAAGGCATCACGGAGGACCGATACGCGGTACAGCCGGAACGTCCCGAAGGGGTCTCCGACGCCAGGGGTCCTGACGAATGGGCGCAACGTCCACGGGGCCACGCGTCGCAGCCTTCGCACCTCACGGGGCTCCCCGCCCTCGCCGTTGATGCTCCTCTCACCGATCACGATGTCGGCACCGCCTTCGAATCGTTTGACAAACTCGGGAATCAGGTCGGGCGGATCGGTCAGATCGCCCTGCAACGTGATCACGGCATCGCGCCGCGCGTATTTCGTACGCTGCGAAGCCACCCGGAAAAGCTCCTCGAGTGCGCGCGCATAGCCAACACGCTCGCGGCCGCCGAGGACGGTCAGCGGGAGCATGGTCTCGTACCCGGTCAGAGTCTCGGCTGTCGCGTCGTCGCTCCCGTCGTTGTAGACAAGCAGTTCGTACTCGCGCGAATACTCCTGGAAGACCTTGCGGATCTTCCAGAGCACGAGTCCCACGGTTGGCGCCTCGTTGAAGGCGGGGATGCAGATGTAGAGCACGCGCTGTCGCGACTGTAAGGGGGGCAGTCAAAGTTAACCGGAGACGCGCCTTCCCCCATGCCCAACCCGGCTTCTACACCACCGCCAGACCGGGGTTTGCGTGGCGACGGACTGGCCAGGCGGCCCGAACGGCGTTTCCAACAAACAGACTCCTGCGTCGATACCGGAAAGCGGCCATTGGTGTATTCAGACCCGCAATGCAGGAGGATCGATGCTGCTCGGTGCGGTGAGACCAGGACTTACCAGAAACGACGCCCAGCTGGTCATAAGACTTCTCGCCCGTGAGGGACGGGGCGGTGAGTCACAGTTGGAACAGCGCCTCGCCGACGATGGGCTCGACGCGCTACTCGATGACCCCTTTCTGGCCGCCGCTCTGCTTCGCCAGGACAGCGCCACGTTCGCATCGCTCCCCCTCTTCCTCTATGTGCTTGTACGCCGAGCGCTACTGGAGGACCACGAAACGGATCGCACCGTCGCCGACTTCGTAGCCTCCATCTTGCTGCACTTCGGCATGCAACGTCGCGCCTTTCGCATCCGCGACCACGACGAGGTCGAGTACCACTCACTCGCCTCCCTGGCGATGGACGCCGACTCGGCTGACCCTCACCGCGCTTTTCTCTCTCTCGCGCACATGGGCAATCTCTCCCTCTGGCTTGCCGGGATCTTTCCTGATCACATCTCCGCCCGCAACCGCCGTGGAGGACCCGACATGGGCTACTACGACGAGATGGGACGGCGCGGGTATCAACTGGCGGCTCAACATCGCCTTGCCGCCCAATACGGTGCCTCAACACTGCTGGAAACTGTCGCCGAAAGGTTCCCGCGACTCCGCTGCTCCCTCAACCGGCTTAGCGACAACGTCGTCTTCCGCCACCACCACTCGGTTGATCGGCTGCTTCGTCAGGTCTGGGATGCGGAGAGGTGGAGACAGCAAGGTGAATCCACGGGTCGTGACTGACGCATGCTCCTCCGGGGGGGGGGCCGCGCGCGGCTGGGCAGATAGATTACCCTTGCCGATGTACCTGCCCGGATAGCCCCCGCCGACAATGCTTGACGAAGTCAGAAGAGCGCTGAACGATCTCCTCAACGGAAACGTCGCTCCCGCTGACCGCCGGGACCTGCTTCAGCAGATGCGCGGGACGCTCGTGCGAGCCCGGATGGCAGTGGATGACATGCGCGCATCAGCCGCCGCAACGGAAAAGCGCCTTTTGAACGAACGCCGAGAGCTGGATACCGTTCGCAGGCGCCGCGCCCTCGCCGAGGGCGTCAAGGATGAGGAAACGGTCAAGGTCGCCAGCAGGTTCGAGCAGCATCACGCCGAGCGCGTACAGATCATCGTGAGGAAGCTCGATGTGGAGCAGAGCGAACTGGCGCTTCTGGAGCGCGAAGTCGATGAGATGACGACGCAGTTCAAGGCTGCGAGCGCTGGTGTCGGATCGGGCCTCAGGACGGGGACGGTGGACGAGGCGCAGGGTCTGGAGAGCAGAGACGCCGGTTTGGAGAGCGAGTTCAGCGGTCTCAACCGGCAGCAACGGCGCGCAGCGGCGGAAGCGGATGCCGAAGCGAGGCTCGCGGAGCTCAAGCGCCGTATGGGGCGCAGCGGGGAGACCTGAGGCGGGCGTCGTGTGTGCTCGCGCTGCTGACCTCGGCGATCGCGGGAGCACAGGAATCACCACGAGTGATCGTGGCTTGTGCGGGCCAGATCATCAGCGAGGTTGTGATCCGGACGGAGCGGCCATCGTTCCGGGCGCTTTCGCAGCGGTTTCCGCGACTTGGCGAAGCGGCGGAGGGTCTTCACACCGCCACGAGTGAAAAGACGATCCGCAGTTTCGTTCTCCTGCGCGAGGGGCAGCGTTGTAATGCCGTTCGGCGGGCCGAGACGGAGCGAATACTTCTTGGACTGCCGTTCATCCAGGACGCTACCGTCCTCGCTTATCCCGACGGTCCCGGCCAGGTCAGGATCGAAGTGGTGACGGTAGACGACGCCGCCATCCTTGGCGGCGCCGGCGTCCGCAACGAGTCACCGTGGCTGACAAAGTTCTCGCTGGGCCACGCCAACCTGCTCGGAAAGGGTGTCCATACTTCGGCGCAGTGGCGCCAGGGGTTCGGGTACCGTGACGAGGTGGCGGCGCGCTACACCAACTACGATCTTTTCGGGAAGCCGTGGCAACTCGATGTACGGGCCGGCAGACGGCATTTTGGGCATGATTGGACGACGGGCGTGGCGTTCCCCTTTCTTGGAGACATCCAGCGCACGGCGTGGCGCGTGGAGGCGGGAACTGTCAATGACTATGTGACGTTTCTGCGCCCGGACCGGAGAAACAGTTCGCTCGAGGTGTCGCGGGACTTCTTTGATGCAGGGTTCATGGGGCGGCTGGGCCCGCCCGGTCAGCTCTACCTCGTGGGCGCTCAGCTCAGTGCCGAGGGACTGACGCCCGGCGACGTTCCGGTCCACATCGGTCCCCGCGGGCTCGAGCCCGACACGTCGACGGGGTTTGCCGAAAGGTACGAGTCGTACAGGAGCGTTCGCGTCAACGCCCTCCTCGGGTTCCGCATGGTGCGCTTTCAGAGGGTGGTGGGCTTCGACGCGGTTGCCGCGGCCCAGGACCTCCCTGTCGGTCTCCAGGTCGGAACCTCGTTAGGCAGCAGCCTGCCGGGTTCGCGGGGTATCGCTGACAGCGAACGCTATCTTGGTGGCAGCCTCTTTACCGCGACAGGCACCCAGGCCGGGTACGCAGCTCTCCAGGTGGATGTCGATGCGCGGCGAGCGGCGGGAGGCGGCAACTGGCGCGATGTACTCACGAGCGGCCGGGCCGCGCTGTATCTCAAACCGGCAGTGCGACATTTGGTGGTGGCCGACGTCACCTGGGGAGCCGGCTGGTCGACACGGGCGCCATATCAGTTGGCGCTGGGCGACCGCGAAGGGGGGCTCGTTGGCTATGCTGGTTCATCGCTGGGTGGTGGCAGGCGAATCGTGGGCAGGATAGAGGAGAGGTGGCGGGTGGGTCGGCTGCACGAGCAGGCATCACTCGCGCTTGCCGGTTTCCTCGAGGGTGGGGCAGTGGGTGCCGGCGACGTTGTCTATGGCAGCAACAGCGGATTCAGGCAGGCGATCGGTGCGTCGGTTCTGATGGCCTTTCCCGCCCGGTCAAAGCGGACCTGGCGGCTGGATTTCGCGCAGCCGGTTTCGCGGCGAGACGGAGCAGGTTTCGAAGTCAGGATCAGTCGCGAAGATCGCACGCGGATGTTCTGGAACGTGCCGTCGGACTTTGAGCGTTCGCGCGAGCGAGTCCTGCCGCAGTCGGTTTTCAGGTGGCCGTGATGGGGATGAGCAGGATGGGCAGGACGAGCTGCGGGAGCAGGCAGGGGCAGGATGAGCCAGAGAACGGAGGAGCAGGGGAGCAGGAGGACGATGAGGGGGCAGGAGGGTCGGGAGCGGAAGGAGCAGGATCGGCGTCGCGCAGCGACGCTTGCGCTTCCTCGTGCCCGAAGAGTATTTGAGCGCCGGAACCAACGGATTGATTGGTGCTGCCGCGTCAACGTTGGCGTTGTACACTCGCTGGTCTATTGCTGGCCTGTGCGGGCGAGGTCCCGGGCGGCGCACCGGTGACGACCACCGACTCGGCCGGCGTAGCAATCACTACCGTCGGCGAAAGGATCGACGCGATCCCGCGGTGGAAGATCGATACCAGCGCGCGGGTTATTCTGGCGAGCCCGGACTCCACCGGCTTCGTCTTTGTCAGTGCGGCACACTGGCTGGGCGAAGGTCGAGTTCTCGTCGCGGACGCACGGCAGCGCCGCCTGCAGCTGTACGACGCTTCTGGGCGGCACCTGCGCACGATCGGCCGGGACGGGGAGGGGCCCGGAGAGTTTCGCGGGATGATGACCGTGTCAGTTGTCGGCGATACGGTCGGCGTGTGGGACCTGTCAGCCCGGCGATTCTCACTCCTCACCGTCGACTCCGGCTTCAGACGCATCATCCCCACACCACAGAAGCCCAGCGACTACGATACCGCCCGCGAAATCTGGATCACGAGCGGCATTCGCCCTTTGACGTACTGGCTGAGTGCCTCGTGGCCCGGTCCACTGCCGCAGGGCACACGGATCCGGAAGTGGCGATTCACCGGGCAGCTTGCTTTCAGTGATACGGGGGCACGCACCCTCTCGTCTTCACCGACGTTCAACGGGGTCTTCAGCGGGCAGGTCGAGCGAGGCGATGCACGCCAGCTTTATTCGAACCTCCCATTCGTCGCAGCCGCGGCCGGCCGTGTGGCATATGGGTCCGGAGAAACGTTCGAGGTGCGTCTGGCGGACAGCGATCTCCTCACGCGACAGATCTTGCGTTGGTCCCTGGCTGACGAGCCTCTGAGCGACGCCGAAGTCGACAGTGCACGCGAGCGGTTGTTCGCCTCGATGCCTCCGGGCGCACCGCGCGAGAGGATCGAGGCAGCCGTAAACAACATCGTGGCTCCCGAGCTCCTTCCAAGGGTTCGGCCGGCTATAAGCCGCGCGCTGTGGGACGACGCAGGCCGGCTCTGGTTAGGAAGGTTCGCCGCTCCAGTGCGCGGGCTGGCGGAGGCATTCGACTGGTTCGTTCTGGACGAGACCGCGCGTCCGGTGGGGCGTGTGCAACTCCCGGAGGTCGCACGGCTGGAAAGCGTACGTGGTAGCGAGCTGCTGGTCTCCGTGCGCGATTCGCTCGACGTGCAGACCGTTCAGGTCTGGCGCGTGGTACCCTGACGGTCGAATCTCGCCACCCTGGATAGAACGGGGCAAGTTCTCTATCGATGTCACGACGACGTGATTACACGAAAGTGCACAGTTGCGGCGTCAGCTCGAACGAGCTTGACGTCTCTCGTGAGAGTCCGAGGAAAAGCATCCGTACCGCGGATTCGGCTTCAGGAGCGATCCGCAGCTCTGGTTGAAGCAGGGGCAGCTCGATATCTCTCTGCGTCTGGAGACCACCATCCATTGCGCCCGGTGAGATGAGCAAGGTTACGTGCCGCCGCCCTTTTCGACACCGCGTTCGACGCCGTGTTGCAGGCGGCGGCACCAGCGGCCTCACTCGCGGGGAATTGAGCCTGTCGGGAAGAAAATTGGTGACGCATCCTCGGCGGCATCAAATGATGTTACGTTTGATGTATCCCTGAGAGGACGCGATGCAGATGCGAACGACAGTCAACCTGGACGACAAGCTTCTCGCCCGCGCGCATGAGCTGACGGGAATAACCGAACGCACGTCGCTGCTCAACAAGGCGCTGCAGACCCTGATTTCTCTGGAGGCTTCGCGGCGACTGGCACTCCTCGGTGGCAGCGAGCCCGACGTGAAACCGATACCACGACGCAAGAGTCCAAAGCGATGATTCTGGCTGATACATCCATATGGATCGATCATCTGCGAACGCCTGATTCTCGATTGCAGCTTGCCCTCGATCGGAGGGACGTTGCGATGCATCCGTTTATCGTCGGCGAGCTGGCCTGCGGGACGCTTCGCAACCGGGAGGAGCTCATTCGCACGTGGCGGGAACTGCCATCCATGCCGCTGGCCAGCGACGCCGAAGCGCTGGCGCTCCTCGAGAAGCGCCGACTCATGGGCGCCGGACTTGGCTACATCGACGTCCATCTCCTGGCTTCAGTCACTCTCGCCGCCACTGCCCGACTCTGGACGAAGGACAAGAGTCTCGCCGAGGCTGCGTCGAAGCTGAATCTCATTCATCATCCGTGACCCCGAACTGAGCCGATGGCGAACAGGCCAAAAGCAGGCAGCAAGAAGCAGGTCGAGTCTCTGCGACACGACGACGCCAAACGGAAGAACATCCCGACGGCGGAGCATCAGAGCGTCGTGCAGAAGGAGTCGCAGGATCCGCTGCGCGTGGCGTACGAGCGTCGCAACAAGGATCTCGATCCGCAACTGGTCTGCCGCGGCAAGGATGAGCACGACTGGAGCGATCTGGTGGTTCACGCGCCGCCCTTCTACATCCAGGAGAAGGTGCATCACAAGGCGCTGATCGACGACCTGCTGCGGGAGACAAACGAGCGCCGGCACGACAGCGGCGAAATCGCCCCTGACCCCTTCGCCGACTTCAACGGAATCCCCTGCATAGCGCGACCTCCCGCGCCTTTCCCAGGCCGAAGTCGGGGCGCATCGCGGTCAAGGTGATCAATCACCTTGGCGATGAGGTCATGAAGGTGTTCCATGTAAGCGAAGACGCTGCCATGAGCGCTGTGGAGCAGGAGAGCTCTTTCAACGTCATCGACATGATCAGCGGCTACAAGGTGGACCGCTTCGTGCGGAAGTCACGCCCGTTCAGCAGCGAGGAGTTCCGCCGTCGGCGGGTGCGAAACGTCCTGGGGATCGAACTCCCGATAGCCACCGGGGAGGATGTGATCATTTCCAAGATGGAATCCAGCTCACAGCTCTCCTCCGCCCGCAGCTCGAGGACGTGCTGCAGATTTTGCGAGCCGGCGTCGGTGAGCTCGACACTGCATACATCGAGCGCTGGGCCGAAGAACTCGGACTCATGGCCCAATGGAGGTCAGTGCAGTCACGCCTGACCTCTGGCCACTGACGCGTGCAGTTCCGCATCGCCGACACGTTCACCGACAGCCTCGCCCGACTGACTGGGGAGGATCATCTGATGGTCAGTTCTGTCAGGCCAGCGTCCGAGTTCATTGGTGACCTGCTGGGCTGATTTTCGCTCCCAGCCCATGGGCCATCAGGTCTCCCGCGACCCGCTCACCGTCGCCATCATCCGTCTGATCGGAATGACCAGCATCAACAGCACGAGCGCCGAGACCGTCAGCGCCAGCGTCGTCCGCTGGAACAACAGCGGCATTGCCTCCAGACGCTCGGGATCGACGTTCCCGCCAACAAGTCCCGCAAACAGGTTGCCGAGTGCGATCGCGGTGAACCAGATGCCCATCATCAGTCCCGCGAATCGGCGCGGCGCGAGCTTGGTCATCGAGCTGAGTCCGACCGGGCTCAACGCCAGCTCCCCAACCGCCTGCAGCGCATAGCACGAGATCAACCACAGGATCGAAACCCTGAGCGTACCGCCACTGGCGACGACGTTGCGCGAGGCGACGACCATGAGCTGGAAAGCGAGAGCGCACATGAACAGCCCGATCGCGAACTTCGCCGGGCTCGAAGGGTTGCGCCCCTTTTTCTCCAGAGTCAGCCAGAGCGCCGCCAGCACGGGCGCGAGCGTCACGACAAAAAAAGACTCCGCCGACTGCAGCCATGTTGTAGGTATCTCCCAGCCCAGTACAGTGCGGTCGGTGAAATCGCGGGCGAAGAGGTTGAGCGATGTGGGTTGTTGTTCGAACGCAGCCCAGAAAACCATGGAGAACAGGAAGAGCACCAGTATCACTGCCACTCTCTTCTTCTCGTCGGCGTCGAGTCCGGCCAACAGGAACAGCCACGCAAACGCGATCGCGACCAGCGTCAGCATTAACGCCGTCATGTTGCCGGCCACTGCCACCGGATTCACGGCGATCACACCGGTCGCCGCCAGCATTACCACCAACGCGATCACCGCGAGCATGCCCAGCGATATGGTGCGCGCCTGACGCTGCTGCGCTTCGGTGCCTGAAGGCCGGGATCCGATGTCGTGAAAGGTCGCGGCTGCGCGTAACCGGAAGGTGATGAGGCCGATCAGCATCCCCACTCCTGCCGCCCCGAAGCCCCAGTGCCAGCCGACGCGTTCGCCGAGGAAACCCGTAATGATCGGCGCGATCAAGGCACCGATATTGATGCCCATGTAGAAGATCGAAAAGCCGGCGTCACGCCGGGCGCCACGTTCAGGATAGAGGTCGCCGACGATTGCGGAAACGTTGGGCTTGAGCAGCCCGGTGCCAATGACGATCAGGACCAGTCCGGTGAAGAAGGCGGGCTTGACGAAAACGGCGGAGAGCGCAATCGCCGCATGACCGGCGGTGATGAAAATGCCGCCGTACCAGATCGAGCGCTGCAGGCCGAGCCAGCGGTCGGCCACCCAGCCTCCGGGGAGCGATGCAAGGTAGACGCTGGCAGCGTAGACGCCGACGATGGCAGAGGCAGTCGCCCGGTCGAAGCCGAAGCCGCCGTCGAACAGGGCGGCGGTCATGAAGAGGACGAGGAGCGGCCTGATGCCGTAGTAGGAGAATCGCTCCCACATCTCGGTAAAGAAGGCCGTTGACAGGCCCCGCGGATGGCCGAAAAACTCCCGATCTGTCATGATTCGTTGCCTCTGAGGTTGGACAGCGCGTTCGTCGCTTCGAGCTCAGGCGACCTGCACACCACCTTTTGTGTTACCGACCTTGATGCAAGCCACAAGATGTTCTGGAGCGTCGCCCTTTGGCTCGAGTGGCGGTACGATGCGCTGACACTCCGCGTCGCGCGCGGGGTGGTGGCAACGTGGATGAAAAACGCAGCCCGGTGGAGGAGCGGTGGGCGACGGCGGGTCGCCGGCGAGGACAATTCGCGTTCGCCGCCGTTCGGGATCGGGAACCGGGATCGCCGAAAGGAGTGCCTGCGTATAGGGCATCAGCGGCTGACGGTAGACGTCTCGTGCCTGCCCCGTTTCGACGAATCGCCCCAGGTACATGACCGCGATCCGGTCTGCCATGTGCTCGACAACCGACAGGTCGTGTGCAATGAAAACGTAGGAAAGTCCCCGGTCCCGCTTGAGATCCTGCAGAAGGTTGATCACCTGGGCCTGAACCGAGACATCGAGCGCAGACACCGGCTCATCGCAGACAATGAGCCGCGGTTCGACGGCGAGGGCGCGCGCTATGCCCACCCGCTGACGCTGGCCGCCCGAAAACTCGTGGGGATACTTCTTCGCGTATTCCGGCCGCATCCCGACCTCCTCGAGGAGTCGTGCCACGCGGCGATCGGCCTCGGCTCCCTCGGCCAGTTTGTGCACGAGAATCCCCTCCTTGATCGTGGTACCGATCGTGAGGCGGGGGTTGAGGGAGGAATAGGGATCCTGGAAGATGATCTGGATGTGCCGGCGGCGAGCCCTCAGCGACCGGCCACGCAGGGCCAGAAAGTCCTCGCCGTCGAATCGGATCGTTCCTGACGTCGGCTCAACAAGCCGCAGAATCGTGCGACCTAAGGTCGTCTTGCCGCACCCCGACTCGCCGACGATGCCAAGGGTCTCGCCGGGGTGGACGTCGAACGACACTCCATCGACGGCCCGGATCCTCGCCGTCACCTGCCCGAACAGCCCGCTGCGCACGGGAAAGTGAGTCCTGAGGTCGCGCACCGACAGCAGGGGCGACGTTGAAGCCGCGACGGTCATGTGGTTGCCATCCGACGCTCCGGCTCGCTCAGCAGGTGGCAGCGCGCCCCATGACCGGGCCCACCCACCCTCCCCGCTTCGAGCATCTCCGGGGGCTCCACCGCGCACCGCTCCCAGGCGTGCGGACACCGATCCCGGAATCGACAACCGCTCGGCCACGCCGTCGGCGGCGGTACGACGCCCGGGATCGTGTGCAGCCGCTCCAGCCGGTTGCCAACCCGCGGCATGGCTCGCAACAGACCCTCGGTGTAGGGGTGCGCGGGGGCGGAGAAGAGATCCTTCACCCCGGCCTCCTCGACGATCCGACCGCCGTACATCACCAGCACTCTCGATGCGGTTTCGGCAACCACCCCAAGGTCGTGGGTGATCAGCAGCACCGATGTCCCGAACCGGGCCTGGATGTCCGACAGCAGCTCGAGTATCTGAGCCTGGATCGTCACATCCAGCGCCGTGGTCGGCTCGTCGGCTATGAGAAGCGCCGGATTCATGACCAGTGCCATCGCGATCAGCACCCGCTGGCGCATTCCACCGGACAGCTGGTGCGGGTAACTCCCGGCCCGCTCACGCGGCGACGCAATTCCAACAAGGGAAAGCATCTCGACGGCCCGCTCACGCGCCGCCCGCCTCGACGCTCGGTCGTGCACCCGCGCAACCTCGGCAATCTGATCCCCGACCGTGAACACCGGATTGAGAGCCGTCATCGGCTCCTGAAAAACGATCGACATCCGGTTGCCCCGAATGCGACGCACCTCTTCCTCACTCGCCGTCATCAGATTCCGACCCTCGAACCAGATTTCACTCCCCGCCTCGATTCGCCCGGGCGGATCGACCAGCCTCAGGAGTGACATCGCTGTAACCGACTTGCCGCTGCCCGACTCCCCCACCACGCTCACCGTCTCGCCCTTCTGAACCGCGAAGGACACACCGTCGACAGCGCGCGCAATCCCGGCGCTGGTGTGAAACCAGGTGCGCAGGTTGTTCACGCGCAGCAGCGGCTCGGGCCGAGGTGTTTCCGGGCTATTCATGCGGCGGGAAGCTGACGCGGGTTGAAGGCAAGGCGCAAGCGGTTGGCGATCGAGTTCACTGCGAGCGAAGTAAGGATCACCGCCAGGCCGGGGAATACAGTGAGCCACCACGTGCGATCGATGGTCGCACGGCCGTCGTAGATGATGTTCCCCCAGCTTGGCGATGGTTCTGGTATGCCCTGCCCGAGAAAGGTGAGCCCGGCCTCGAGAACGATGACGTTGCCCACCGCCACCGTAGTCGCCACCAGAACCGGGCCCAGAGCCTGGGGCACAACGTGCCTGACGAGAATCGTCAGAGGCGACGCTCCGAGCGCCCTCGATGCAGTCACGTATTCGCGGCCGCGAGCACTCATCGCCTCGGCACGGGCGAGCCGGCTCACGCCGAACCAGCCCGATAACCCGAGTACCAGCACCAGGCCGGTTACCGTTGGCCGCCCCCAGAGCGCGATCACCGTCAACACAAGCAGCACGCGCGGCACCGAAAGCAGCGCATCAACGGTCCGCATCATTACGTTGTCGACCGTACCGCCGGCAAACCCCGCTACCGATCCCCACCAGAGTCCGACAATTGCGGAGATCGAGGCGGCGAGAAACGCAATCACGAGGGAAAGTCTGGCTCCGAAGATCATCCTGCTCAGGACATCGCGGCTGTACGAATCGGTGCCGAAGGGAAACTCGGCCGAAGGTGGCGCAAACTTGTTGTTGACGGCGTCACCGATCGCAGTTGGGTCGTGAGGGGAGATGAGTGGCGCGGCGATCGCGACCATGGCGAGTATCAGCAATCCGGCCATCGAAATCCGCGTGCCGGTGTCGCTCCACAGGGCACGGGCGATATCGGTGCCGCCGATGCGTACGGCGAGGGCGAACCTGGTGTCAGGCTTCCCGGCCGGACCTTCGATCGCGAGTGCAGCGACGCCGGGTGTATCAGGCACGCCGCTGCCTCGGGTCGATGAGCGCCGACGCCACGTCAAACACGATCGTGCCGACAACAACCAGCGTACTGACGAGGAGGGTTGCTCCGATGACAAGCGGATAGTCACGGGCTCCGACGGCGTGCACCGTCAACCCGCCCAGTCCGGGCCAGGCGTAGATAGCCTCCACGAATACCGCGCCTCCGGCCAGGGCGGGGAGCATGAGACCGGCGAGAGTAACCACAGGCAGGAGTGCGTTGCGCAACGCGTGCCGTCGCAGCACCTCGGCATCGGCCAACCCCTTCGCCCGCGCTGTCCGTATGTAGTCCTCCGGCATTGCGTCGGCAATCGCCGCCCGCTGGTGCCGGGCAACAACCGCCATGACGAGAAGTGCGAGCGACAGCGCCGGGAGCGCGAGGTGGCGGGCTATGTCCGCGGCCTTGCCCGCAGGTGACATGTAGTCATGCATGACAAGGTCACGCATGCCGCCGATCGGGAACCAGCCAAGCCTGACGGCGAAGAGCAGAAGCAGTCCGAGGGCGATCCAGAAATCGGGGATCGAGCCGATCACGACGGAGAACCATTGCCCGAATCGATCGATCAACCCTCCGGGGCGCATTGCCTGTTTCAACGCGAGGAGAATCCCCACGGCGAACCCGGCGAGAAGCGCCGTACCCACCAGCAGCAGTGTCCGCGGGAGCGCTTCGGACAGTACATCCGCCACTGGACGCGAGTGCGAGAACGACTCACCGAGGTCTCCGCGTGCGATTTTTCCGACGTAGCTCGCGAACTGCACACGCATTGGCCTGTCCAGCTCGTAACGGCTGCGAAATGCTTCGCGGATTTCGGGTGTAAGCCGCGCGTCCGCCATCGCCGGGGCAAACGGCTCACCAGGCGCGGCGTGTATCAGCACAAAGGTGAACGTCGCCACGGCAAAGACCGTCAGCAGGCCGAACGCCAGTCGCCTGAGAATGCTGGCAATCATTCGCGGCTAAGTGTACGCCGCCGCTGCCTTACGAGCGAGGCTCCACCGGCTCCGCTCCCTCCCAGGTCCATCCCGCGTCCTCGTAGCGGTGCACAAGTTCACCAACCCGGCGTAGCTCACCGGGGTCGAGCTCGGCCTCGGTGGCCGAGTCGTCCCATGAGCGCCGCACCTCGCGAAAGAGGACCGAGGCGAATTCACCAGGCTCGATTGATCGGCCGAGCGCAGCGCGCAGCGTGGCAGCCGGTCGCGCTGGCAACGTCCGGGCATCTGGCATCGCCTCCGCCAGGAGATTCTGATCATCGTCGATGAGTATCGAGCCATGTTGAAGGAACGCACCGGCAAGGCGCAGTTGCGCACTCCCGGAAAGCTTGTCCCCTCCAACCACCAGCTCACCCCGACTGGGCGACTCGAAGCAGATGAGGTCTCTCCGCGATCTCTTCTGATCCAGGTTGCGCCGCGATGCGGCCTTCGCTTCAGCGGCGTTGACGCCCAGCGCCCGGAGTGCCCGAAGGAGGAGGCCGGTTATCAGATCGTAGTCGCCGCGCAGCGCACTATCACGGACTGGCGAGGCAACCGAATAGGTGATCTCGCGAGAGTGAAGCAGCGCCCGCCCACCCGTGATCCGGCGGACGACGTCGAGTCCTCCAGCTGAAAACGCGACTCGTTCGAAACGGCCGGCTACGCGCTGGTTTCGGCCGAACGACACGGTTGGTGTGCGCCAGGAGTAGACGCGCACAGTGCGCCGGCCGGTCGCGATGGCGCTTTCGAGGAGGACCTCGTCCACCGCCATGTTTTCGGCGCCCCCCAGGGGCTCGGTGAACAGCAAACGCCAGCTCACAGGACATCCCGCATGCGGTCGCGTCGCTCCCGGCGCCAAAGTAGGTTTCCCGCTCCTCCATGCCCCCTCCCCATTGGCGAGGGGGCGAGCAGTCACGATAGGGATGCCCGCATGTCCGAACAAGGTTTGAAATTCCTTCTTGGCGAATCCGACAGCTTCGTTCGCCGTCACGTTTCCCCGTCGGTCAGCGACGTCGAGGAGATGCTTGGAGCTCTGGGATACGCGACCATCGACGACTTCATCGACGCGACAGTCCCCGGGGGCATTCGCCTTGGCCGGACTCTCGATACCGGTCCGCCACGCACGGAACACGACGTCCTCGGCGAGCTGGAGCGGATCGCATCGAAGAATCGAATTTTCCGCTCATACATCGGACTTGGGTACCACGACACGCTGGTCCCGCCGGTGGTTCAGCGGAACATTCTCGAGAACCCGGGCTGGTACACAGCTTACACGCCCTACCAGTCAGAGATAGCGCAGGGGCGGATGGAGGCTCTGCTGAACTATCAGACGATGGTGATCGACCTGACGGGTCTTGAGATCGCCAATGCGTCGATGCTGGACGAGGGCACGGCGGCCGCCGAGGCCATGCACCTTGCGTACGGAGTGAAGGGGAAGGAGGGCAAGGAAACGATCTTCGTCGACGCCGGATGCCATCCGCAGACGATTGACATTCTGCGCACGAGGGCGTGGGCGTCGGGGGTGACGGTCGAGGTTGGCGACGCACGCAAGGCATCGTTTGGTGCCGATGTGTTCGGAGTTGTACTCCAGTATCCGGCTTCCGACGGGGGCGTTCTCGACTACCGTGAAGCATGCGATCGGGCCCACGCGGCCGATGCGCTCGTGATCGTGGCGACAGACCTCCTGGCGCTGACGCTGCTGGCACCGCCAGGTGAATGGGGCGCCGACGTCGCTGTCGGCAACTCGCAGCGTTTTGGTGTTCCCATGGGTTTCGGTGGCCCCCACGCCGCCTTCTTCGCGACGCGCGACGAGTACAAGAGACTCATGCCCGGGCGCCTCATCGGCGTCTCGAAAGACACCCACGGCCGCATGGCCCTGCGCATGGCGCTCGGCACGAGGGAGCAGCACATCAGGCGCGAAAAGGCGACCAGCAACATCTGTACGGCGCAAGTGCTTCTGGCTGTGATCGCGGGCATGTTCGCCGTCTGGCACGGCCCCCAAGGGCTGGGACGCATCGCCCACCGTGTACACCGTCGCGCCGCGCTTCTCGCCTCCGGCCTGGCGCAGCTCGGCCATGCCGTGCGCCACGACAACTTCTTCGACACGGTGACCGTTGATGCGGCCGGTGGCGCCGACGCTGCCGCGGCGATCGTGGACGCTGCGTCGTCACGGGGGATAAACCTCCGACAGGGGGCCGACGGCTCCGTGACCATAGCTTTCGACGAGACTGTCACAGAGGCCGACGTGTTCGACGTACTCGCCTCATTCAACCGTGGGGAGGCGCTTCCGTTTGATCTGACGTCGATCAGCGCCGCTGTCGACGACCGCTACGACGAACGATTCGCGCGCACGTCGCCGTACCTGACGCATCCAGTGTTCAATCGTTACCACTCGGAACACGAGATGCTGCGCTACATCCGCCGGCTCGAGTCCCGCGACCTCAGCCTCTGCCACTCGATGATTTCGCTCGGGTCGTGCACGATGAAGCTGAACGCAACCGCCGAGATGTTTCCCGTCACCTGGCCGCACCACGGCCGCATGCACCCCTTTGCGCCGGCCTCGCAGACCGAGGGGTACGCCGAGCTGTTCAGGACGCTGGAGAGCGACCTCGCCGAGATTACCGGTTTTCACTCGGTTTCACTGCAACCTAACGCTGGATCGCAGGGAGAGTACGCAGGTCTGCTGGTGATCCGGGCCTGGCACGAGTCGCGGGGCGACGGTCACCGCAACGTCTGCCTCATTCCACAATCTGCTCATGGGACGAACCCGGCCAGTGCGGCGATGGCGAGCATGAAGGTGGTGGTGGTAAAGAGCACTCCGGACGGAGACATCGATCTCGACGACCTGCGCGCCCGTGCCGCCCAGCACTCGGCGAACCTCGCGGCACTGATGGTGACCTATCCCTCGACTCACGGTGTTTTCGAGGAGGGGATCCGTACGGTGTGCGAGATCGTGCATTCGCACGGCGGCCAGGTCTACATGGACGGAGCCAACATGAACGCGATGGTCGGGGTCGCCCGTCCCGGTGATATCGGTGCCGACGTCTGCCACCTCAACCTGCACAAGACATTTTGCATTCCGCACGGGGGCGGCGGTCCGGGTATGGGTCCCATCGGGGTTGCGCGACACCTCACTCCCTTTCTGCCGGGGCACGCCGTCGTGGCGCAGCCGGGCAGGAGCGTCCTCGGTGCCGTCTCGGCGGCGCCGTGGGGATCGGCTTCGATACTTCCGATCTCCTGGGTCTACATCAGGATGATGGGAGGAGAGGGCCTCGCACTCGCGACCAAGGTTGCGATCCTCAACGCGAACTACGTTGCGCACCGGCTCGACCCCCACTTCCCCGTTCTCTACAAGGGGCGCAACGGGCGCGTTGCCCACGAGTGCATCGTCGATCCGCGACCGTTCAAGCAGGCCACCGGCGTCGAGGTCGAAGACATAGCCAAACGACTGATAGACTACGGCTTCCATGCGCCAACCGTGTCCTTCCCGGTCGCCGGCACGCTGATGATCGAGCCTACCGAGTCCGAGTCAAAAGCGGAACTGGATCGCTTTTGCGAGGCCCTGATTGCGATACGTGGCGAGATGAGTGAAATCGAGGCCGGGATACTCGATCGTGCCGACAACCCTCTCAAACACGCCCCGCATACGCAGGAGGCGGTCGTCGCCGATGACTGGAGTCACGCCTACCCCAGGGAACGCGCGGCATTCCCGGCACCATGGACACGGGATCGCAAGTTCTGGCCGGCCGTTGGCCGCGTTGACAACGCGTTCGGAGACAGGAACCTCGTTTGCGCCTGTCCACCCGTGGAAGCGTACGCATGAGACGATCCGGCCGTCGCGGGCGAAAACACCGCCCGCGACCCTTGCTCGCGGCTACTGACCGATGTGAGCCTTGTAGGCGGCTGCGTCCATGAGCCCCGCCGGCGGCGTGTCCACCTTCAGTTTGATCATCCAACCCGCGCCATAGGGATCGCGGTTTACGGCCGAGGGATCGCTGTCGAGCGCACCGTTCGACTCAACGGCCTCGCCTGCCACGGGGCAGAAAAGCTCAGACACCGCCTTCACTGCCTCGATCGTTCCGAAAACGTCGTGGCTCGCGAACCTCGAACCCGCGCGCGGCAACTCGACGAACACTATGTCACCCAGCTGATCCTGGGCAAAGTCCGTGATTCCGACGATATAAACGCCGGCATCGGGGGTAGCCTTGAGGTACTCGTGTTCGGCAGTGTAGAGCAGGTCGCCCGGGATGTTGGCCACTGAGTTTCTCTGTGAGAAAGTGAGCGCAGTTGGTCCTGACCGATCGTATCTTGCAGCGGCCGCCGGCACCAGTCCAGCCTTGCGCCTCAGCGCTGTGCACGCTCGCCGAGATCCGCCCAGAGTTGCTCGATCGCCTGCTCGAGGTCTTCGAGCGAACCGTCATTGTCGACGACGATATCGGCCGCATAGCGCTTGAGGTCAGGTGACCATTGAGCGTCGATCATCTCGCGCGCTTCTCGTTCAGTGAGGCGGCGGTCGCTGACGAGGCGTTGGAGCCGGGTCTCCTCATTCGCGTCCACGAGTACAACGACGTCGAACTGCGACTCGAGCGACTTTTCGAACAGGAGGGGAATGTCGCAGATGACAATCCGTGTCCCGCTGCGCCGGAGTCGGGCCACCTCGATGCTGCGCAGCTCTTCTATGCGGGGGTGGAGCATCGCGTCGAGCTCGGCGCGCTGTGCCGGGTCGGAAAAGATGATCCGTCTGAGAAAGGCGCGATCGAGGCTCCCGTCGGGCCTTAGGGTGCGCGGTCCCCAGCGGGCAGAGATGGCGTCGAGTCCGGGGGTCCCGGGTTCGACGACACGCCGGGCGAGGACGTCGGCGTCGATCACGGCTGCGCCGCGCGCAGCGAGACCGCGGGTTACGATGCTTTTGCCGCTGGCGATGTTTCCGGTGAGACCAACGAGCAACAAGGTGTTCGGGGAGCGAAGTGTCTCAGGCGGCGTTGACCGCGTCTGCCGCGCCGTCCTCCAACATACGTCCGATTACCCATTGTGCACCGCCCCGTGAGCGGATGCCGGATGGAGTGGCCTGCAGATAGCGCTGGCAGGTGTTTCTGAAGGCGCTTCCGGAAGGGAAGTGGAGGGCATATGCGATGCTGTCGGCGCTGCGATCCGGATCTTCGAGGAGGTGCGATGCAACGACCAGTCGTCCCCAGGTGATCAATCGCTGCGGAGAGGGGAGGCACGCATGTTCCAGATGTTTGGAGAGGACTCGCCTGGT
The DNA here is from genome assembly GCA_052389935.1 of Gemmatimonadota bacterium. GTDB lineage: Bacteria > Gemmatimonadota > Gemmatimonadetes > Gemmatimonadales > Gemmatimonadaceae > JBQTHK01. The sequence continues at coordinate 45,018 of JBQTHK010000049.1, forward strand.
GAGGGCCATGCGGCGACCGAGGTCATCGGCAGTCAGATGTTCGTGGGCCCTGGTCACGACGAGCATGACGGTGTCGCGCGCCACCGGGCGGAGGTGTTCGAGCGCAGGTCGGAGCTGGCCGGCGACGCCGCGGGCTTCGGCCTGTTCGAGGACAGCGGTGATCGTTGTCGGGTCGTCGTCGACGTCGGCCAGAATCAGGGCGTCGATGCCCGAGCGGCCGGCGTCAAAGAGGTCGCGAACGCGGTCCGGCGTGGCGGACACGTAGGCGACGGTTCCCAGTCTGGGGAAGTTGCGCTTGAGGCGGCGCAGCGGCTCGAGGGACATGTGACCGCCGGCGTACAAATCGAGTATTGCAAGATGCACCGGCCGCTCGGCACAAAGCCGGGCGACGTCAGCCCAGTCCCGGCAGACCTCGACCGCGTGCCGCCCGCGAACAGCGGACCGTAAGCGAAAGAGCCGCGCGGGGTTAGGCAGAAGCGCGGCGATCACTCCCATGACAAGACCCCTCTCTGGCGTCGGAATTGCTTTCCGGTCCATGACGGATTGAGGGCTGTTCAGTAACACTGCGACGCGCGTGATGGAGCGGTCTGGTGCGGTGACAGGAAAGGCGCGCGGGCGATGGTAACTTCGCCGCTTGGGTCTTCGTCAGTTCCGGGGACGCAGGGCGTTTCAACTTCAAGAGTCACAGCAACTTGTGTTGCACGTCACAGGGGCGAGAAGCGCGGGCGGACGAGATCAACGAGGCCGACTATGACGCATCAGGGAAGGCAAAACTTGCGCAGCAGCAGACGCACGCGTCGCGGATTCACGATCCTCGAGCTGGTTGTAGTGCTGATCATGGTCAGCATCATCGCCGGTATGGCCGTGCCCAGACTCAACTACGAGAAATACCGTGCCGACGCGGCGATGCGCGCCGTGCGGACGATAATGCAGGGCGCGCACCGGACCGCGATCATGCGACAGACCAACGTTGTGGTGGCGTTCGATGAGCCGGGACGGAGAATGGAGATCATCGAGGATACCGACAACGACTGCACCTGGGACCCCGGCGAACGTCTGACGACACGCCCCCTCGAAGAGGGCGCGCGTTTCAACATTCCGCCGGTGCCATACGGTGGGACTGCGACGAGCGGTGTCAACGGTACATCGCTGTGCACGATCAAAGGGCTCCCGGCGATCCAGTTCCTGCGTGATGGCGCGACCTCGACCGATCTGGAGGTCTACGTGACCTCCAGCCGCGGCACCAACGTGGACTATCGCCTCATTCTGGTCACCCAGGCGTCCGGCCGCGCGGAGACGTTCCGCTTCGACGGTTCCTCCTGGCGGAGGACAAACTGATGAAAAGCACACTCCGACGCCGCGTGCGCCGCGGCATCTCGCTCCTCGAGGTCATGGTCGCGCTGACGATCCTCGGCACATCTCTTTTAGGCATGGCGGAGTACGGGAGAAGGTTCGCCCGCACCAACTCGATGGCAATGTTCCAGAACACCGCCCTCGACGTCGCCACCGAGCGCATCGAAAGGGTCAAGTCCGAACGGAACTACACGACCATGGATACCCTGGCCGGGACGCACTCCGTGAACGTGAACGGTGTCATCTACACCCGTACCACGGTCATCGTCCAGACGCTGACCTCGCAGCTTGCCTACAAGACGATAACAGTGTCGGTCAGTCGGCCGCAGATGACCGCGCCGGTCAAGAAGACTACCGCCATCGCCCGGTTCTGAGGAGTGAAAATGAGAAAGCTCAACGACAACCCCCCCAGCCGCCTGCGGTCCCGGGCCGGCTATTCACTCGGCGAACTTCTCCTGTCGATCACGATCACGATCGCCGTGTTTTCCGCAGCCGTGCCGTTCTTCACCATGCAGATGCGTCAGCTGCAGCAGGACCTCGGCAGGTCCGACGCGCAGATGACGGCCCGCTTCGCGCAGAACACCATCGACCGTGAGCTCCGCAACATCGGCATCGGCACCACGCCGCTCAATCCCGGCATCGGCATACCACGCAACCAGCCCAAAATCGTGATGGCCGGACGGTTCGCCGTCACCTTCAACACCGACCTGATCGCCGCCGACACCGCCGACATCAATGCCGTTTACTACGACCCCAACGTTCCGCTCCCGCTCACGATCGCCATGACAAGTGCCGGGGCCATTACCCTGCCGCTTTCAGCGAAAGCTTATCCCGACTTCGTTTATCGCGACCAGGCGGGAGCCCTCAGTCTCGCGGAAACGGTCTCGTATTGGGCCTCCGTCGATTCCACCGCCCCCGCCACCGATGAATACGTGATGTTCCGGCGCGTCAACGACGGTCCGATCAACGTCGTCGCCCGCGGCATCCGCATCCCTGCCGGTCAATCGCTGTTCAGCTATACGAGGCTCATGTCCACCGGCGTCGTCACCGCCGTTCCGGTGGGGAGCCTCCCCGTCTTCTGGGATCAGGCCAACAGTTTTTCCGACTCGATTCGCACCGTAACGGTGAACCTGCGCGGAATCTTCCATGGCTATGATCTCCAGAACAAGGCCAAGGCCTACGAGCGTGCGGTAACCTCGCAGACATCCCTCGCCAATATCGGACTCTTTCAGCGTGGCTCCTGCGGGGACATCCCGTTGAACCCGGGAATCCCGATCGCGACCTACCTCATCATCCTCGGCGTCGATCGCGTCCAGATCGACTTCAGCAAGTCGAACGACGAAACATCCGGCGAGAGGGACGTCGAGCGCTACGCGATCTTCCGCCGCGAAGTTGGCTTTGCGTTTAACGAGCCGATAGCAGTGATCGGTAAGTCAGGAGGGCCTTATCTGTTCGAGGACTTCGACCTCCAGCCCGGTCTCATCTTCGAATATGGCGTGGCGGCGCAGGACTGCTCGCCTGCCAACTCGACCGTGCTCGTCAGCAATCCAGTCGCGCACTAGCCGTGGAGCAAACCATGAAACGCATCATGAACAGACGGTTCATCGCCCGTGCGCGCCGCGGCTCGGCGCTCATGCTGACCATGATCTTCACACTCGCACTCGGCGGGCTCGCGATCTCGGCCATATACATGGCCGGCAGCACGACGATGCTCTCCAAGCTCTACGATCGCGAGCGAGACTATCGCTACGCGGCCGAATGGGCGCTGTCGATCGGCAAATCGCGGCTGATGACTGACACGACATTTGCGCTGCCCGATTCGCTCTACGTCCAGGTGATGAACGGGCAGACCGTTCTTGACGCCGGCGGGGTTGCCGTGCCCAAGGTCCTCGTCGATCTCTACGCCGGCATCGGCGGCTCCTCGACCGGGCAGTACGGCCGCTTTGTGGAGCTGGTCGCGGTTGCCTACGACAATGGCGGCGCCCGCCATGTGCGCCGCCTCGAACTCCAGGCGGAGAACTTTGCCCGGTACGCAATGTTTGTCGACCAGTGGCCAACGAGCGCATGCTACACCACAGGCGAAATCCTCCGCGGACGCTCCCATTCCAACCAGAACTGGAAGAACTGCTCGAGCGCGCCAGGGGCGATTTTCACCGATACAGTCAGTGCTGTTCTCACGGTAACGGGAGTCGGTCAGTTCCAGTCGGCCAGGATCAACGGGCACCCGGCCATCACCTTTCCGAGCGTTGCGAAACTGGCCTGGATGCCGGGGTATGCGTCGAGCGCCAACCTCTCCTTCACACCGGCTGCCCTCAGCGGTTCGACCGGCGGCAGCAGAATGGAGTTTGTCGCAGTTGATCTCGACGGCGACGGCGCTCTCACCGGGCCAGCTGAGGGCTACTTCCGGGTGTTCGACGCACGGGCCGGCGTGAGCAATAACCCCTACCTCAACGGTTCAGCAGTCACGCCGTTCGTCACTGGCGGCACCGACACAACGATGCTGAGAATGGGTACTCCCACCACGACGAGGTTCGACGCGACCCTTGGCGGCGCCGCATCGATGAACAAGAGCACCCTGCTCAACCAGTGCGGCGTGAACTATCTGATGGGCAACCCGGCCCGCGCTCTGTTCGTGCCGCTCGCTGTGCACGACACCGTCGACCGGCGCTACAAGTGGCTGATCGACACCTTGAGCGCCATTCCTGTCGCGCCGATCGCCGGTCGGTTCACGATCGGTACAGCGACGGTGAGGCGCGCCAACGCTGTCGCCTGGATCCGCAGCATCCAGACCTCAGCGGCCTTCCAGACCGCTCTTCTGAAAACGGGAACCGCGAACGGTGTAACCGCTGGCTCGGCTGGCCGCTGTTATCCGGCTGGCGATCCGAGGCTCATGCCGGTTGAGCGCCCCGGAATATTCGTCGCGTTTCCCACCGCGCCGGGCGAGTCGATAGACACGCTTCCGGATCCCGATCAACGTGGCGGCGAAGACACGACTTTCACACCCGTCACCAAGACCGGCAGCTGGCGAAACTGGCCGGGCTTCGCTGGCAGCTTCTTTACCGTCGCCACCCGCCGCCAGGCGGCCGAGGAGCAATTCCTCTGGCCGGTCCACCGCATGCAGAACCTGAACTCCAGAGGCGTAATCTACGTCAACGGAAACATCTACCTGTCGGGCCTCTTCCGCGGCCGCGCGACACTCTACATCTCCGGTGTCGGCAAGTTCATCGACGACCTTGTCTACGTTACCAACCCCGCGTCACTGCCGATCTGCCAGAACCTCCTGGGAATCATCACCGGCAGTCACCTCTACATAACGAACAACGCTCTCAACAGGCCGCGATTGATGGATGGTACAGGAACGTCCAACGCCAGATTCATGGACACAGACCAGGACTTCTTCCTGCACGCCGTTACGCTCAACGGCGTAACCAATACCACTGCGACCTTCGGGGTCGAGAGCTACAACACCGGGCCTAACGCGGGCCGCGCCTGTACTCCCGTTGCCGGCTTCACGGTTACGACGTCGGGCGGCTGCATAGCCCAGTCAGGCGGTGTGATTCACCGGAATATCACCGCAACTTTCGCAGGTACGGGAACCGGGTTCGCCGAAAACCGGGTAAAGGACGCCTGCCTCGACGTGGACTCACCACCCTACTTCCCGCTGACCGGCCGCTACTTCGATAACGAGTTCTTCGAAATCGATCCAGCCGTGTTCAACGCGATGGGTGTTGCGCAGTTCTATCGGCGGTTGCAGTAAGTACCGGTTCGCCTGGGGGAATCAGGATGCAGGCAAGCTGCCAGCCTTGGCGGCGGCGCTCCACCGTGGCGCGCCGCTGGCTGCGTTTGGTGGTTTGGTCTCTCACTCCCCTCGTTGGCTGCCTCCCGGAACAGCGGCTACCATCTCGATGAGGACAGCGGGGGGGACCGGTTTGACGAGATGGTGATCGAAGCCTGCTTCCTTCGACCGCCGTTGATCTGACTCCTGTCCCCAACCAGTTACTGCAACGAGAACCATGTTCCTGCCCCACGGCTCTCCGCGGATCGCACGCGCTGCTTCATAGCCGCTCATCCCCGGCAGACCGATGTCCAGGAGCGCGATGTCGGGGCGGAACTCTCCGGCAAGCCGAACCGCATCGAGTCCGTCGTACCCCGTCTGCACCTCGTTACCCATCGTCGACAGCAGCATCGACAGGCTGTCGGCCGAGTCCCGATTGTCATCCACCACCAGGACGCGTTGAGAGGCACGTTGTGGCCTGCCCGGCAGCTCGCCTCCGGGAGCAGGTGGTTGTTGAGCGAGCTCCTGGGCCACAGGCAGGAACACCACAAACTGGCTCCCGAGCCCAAGGCCTTTACTGCGCGCCTCGACGCGTCCCCCGTGCATCTCGACCAGTCGCTTGACCAGTGTCAGTCCAACACCAAGCCCGCCGCGTGATTTTCCGACAGAGAGGTCGGCCTGGGTGAACATCTCGAACACGCGGGACAGCATTTCGGGTGCTATCCCGATGCCGGTGTCGGTAACCGTGATAGTCACCTCGCTGCCCTGACGTTCGGCGACAAGAGAGATCCGTCCGCCGGTGTCCGTATATTTGGCGGCGTTGTTGAGGAGATTCGAAAAGACCTGCGCGAGTCGCGTCAGGTCGGCGTCCAGATAAACAGGCGGTGCAGGCAGCGTCAACGTCAGATCGTGCCCGTACTGGTCGATCAGCGGCCGGCTCGACTCCACGGCCCCGTGAATGATCGTCGCCAGGTCCGCCCGCTCGCGTCGCAGCTCGATCTTGCCCTTGCTGATGCGGCTGACATCGAGGAGGTCGTCGATCAGCCTTGTCATCTGTTGCATCTGGCGGTCAATCACACCCCGCGCCCACTCCAACTCGGGCACCGCCGGTCCTCTGAGATGGAGTAGCTGAACTGCGTTGCGCACTGGTGCCAGGGGGTTGCGCAGTTCGTGGGCAAGCAGGGCGAGGAACTCGTCCTTGCGCTCGTTGGCTTCGCGCAGGGCCTGCTCCGCGAGCACTCGTTCGTGAACGTCGGTGCAGGTACCGACCCACTCCCGGAGAGCGCCGTCTTCGTCCAACAGTGGTATGGCGCGTGCCTCGAAATAGCGATACTCCCTGGTGGCCGCGTGCCAGAGCCGGCCGGTGGAGTTGTAGACCCGGCCCGTTTCGCGCGCCGTCTTCCACAGCGCTGCAACGTTCTGGCGGTCATCGGGGTGAATGACATCCGCCCAGCCAAAGCCCCGCAGCATCTCCCACGTCTGCCCCGTGTAGCGCGACCACGCCTCCTGTTTGGTGACAAATGCACCGGCGGCATCGGTTGTCCAGGGGACGTCCGTCAGGACCGAGACCAGCGACCGGTGGCGCTCCTCGGATTGCGAGATGGCTTCCTCGGCCTCCTTGCGTTCAGTAATCTCCCACGTGAGGATGAGCGCCGAGCCGCTGTCGCCACCTGCGGACTTGAGCGGGAGCACTTCGCCCTCCCACCAGGTCTCGTCGCGGTTACCGATCGGAGTCCTGAAGTCACGAACCTTCCAGGGAACGCCGGTCTCGATGACTTTGCGCAACTCGGCGGCTGCTCCCAGTTCCGCCGCTTCGGGAAAAACGTCCGGATACGTACGTCCGATTTCGGGGCTGACAGAGGTACCGGCAATCGCCCGGTAGGTTGAATTGAGCATCGTGAAGCGGAGGTCCTTCCCAGTCACCACCGCTATCGCCACCGGCGACGCCTCGACGAGGTGCTGCAGGAAGTCGCGCTCGCGGCGCTGGGTATCGGTCAGCGACCCCAACTCATCCAGAGCACCGGCGAGTTGTGCGGTCGCTTCCCGCTCCCGTTTCTCGCGCTCCTTAAGGGCCCTGAGCGACCACCAAAGGACCAACGACAGAAAGTTGGCGAGGGCAAAGACGAGCAGGGCGACCCCGATGCGGGTGTCGTACAATCCCGCATCCTGCCCCTTTAGCCGCAGGAAGCCGAGGGAGACAGGTATCACAACCAGCAGCGGCAGCGCCCGACGCGACATCACCCCGGCGCCCCCCGGGTCGGCGAGGGTCCGCACCGGCTCCGAAGCGGGATGACTCGCCACGATGCCCACCGAGACCGAAAGCACGAACGTCGCCGTCTGAAGCGCGATGACCGTGACGTAGGGGAGAGAATACAGCTGGCCGACGTCGTACAGGTAGCCGATCAGGGACAGCATGCTGATTGCCAACGTCGCGAGCCCAAGCGCCGAAGCAACACGGCTCGCGCCTGGTCCCGCGGCGGCGGTCAGCACCAGCGCCGTGCCGATCAGTGTCCACGACAGGCTGCCCGGAGGTCCCATCCGACCGGGATAAACGACTCCCACCCGCCCCCACTCGTGGCCCAGCATCAGCACGTCATCGATTCCGAGTGAGATGCCCCCGAGCCACTGGAGGAGAGTGAGGCCGCCGATGAGCAGGACAACCGAGCCGCAGGCTGCCGAAACACGTGCACGGCCGCCGGCGAAGGCGAGAAGCGAAAATCCACTGAACGTCGCGCAGAGCGTCGCGTTGGGCTGAATGCTGATGCCGTTGTTGTACCAGTCGGTCAGGCGCTGGACGTCGAACACCCAGCCGGCCAGGGAGACGAGGCCTCCCCCCGCTGCATAAAGACCAGCCAACAAGATCGCCCGACGAGTCATCTGCCAAAGCTGGAGAGCCCGGGTGTGTCTGTCGAGGGAACGGGCCCGTGCAGCCCAGGCGCCTCTGGTTCCACCATGCACACATCACGCACCCCGAATCGACAGCAGCCTGTGGAGCTGACTGGAACTTCAGACCTGAGAACGCCCGGCTATTCCCCCGGAATCACAACGGCAGGGCACTCTGAGGCTCGTCCGCTCGCCCCACACGATGGCAGGCCCGGCACCGCGCCTCGTAGCTCTCGACGCCGCCGACCATGATCACGGGCGAGTCCCACGCCGCCGGCGCTCCCCCTATCAACCGTTGATTGCGACAGGCCGGTGCCCCACACAAAACGCAGATTGCATGGAGCTTGTCCACGACCTCGGCAATCGCCAGCAGCCGCGGCATCGGACCGAACGGCTCACCCCGGAAATCGGTGTCGGTACCGGCGATTATCACCCGGCGACCTCTCCCGGCAAGGTCGGTCACCAGGTCAGAGATGCCGTCATCCAGGAACTGCGCCTCGTCGATCGCGATGACTTGCGCCGTTGGATCCAGGCGCGTCGAAACCTGGTACGATGAATCGACCGGAACGGCCTCGACGGAGCGCCCGTCGTGGCTGGACACCTTGAACGTCCCCTGATAACGGTCGTCGAGGTGCGACTTGAAGACCTGCACCCGCTTGCGGCCGATGATCGCCCGGCGCACGCGACGCATCAACTCCTCCGACTTGCCGCTGAACATGACGCCGGCAATCACCTCTATCCATCCACCGGTGAGTTGGAGCGTGCTCACCCCTCTCCACCTCCCCCTCTACCTCCAGCGTCTCCTCCACCCGCGCCACCATCGCGGCGAGGCGACCCGCGGCGGGAGTTGCGCAGTCGCTCGCCACGCGCCTTCCACTCCTCACCTTCGCGGATTGCACGCGGCTCACGAGGGCGGTCGTCCCGAAAAGAGCGCGGACCGTCGAAATCACGCCGCGGGCCGCGCCCCGAAGACTCCTTCGGAGGTCCACCGCGGCCACCATCCCGCCCGCCGCGCGGCCGGTCGTCGCGGTCGCGGAAACTACCCTCGCGCTTCGACCGGAAGCCGCCGCCGAAACCCCGTCCCTCCCTACCCCGGCCGCCCTCGCCACGTGCAAATCCACCGCGCCCCAACGATTCCCGACCAGGTGGTCCTCCCTCGCGCTTGTCGAGCCGCAACGAAACGACGCGACCGCGGATCGTCTTGCCGGCAACCGACTCGATAACGTGGTCAGCGACAGCGGTCTCCACTTCAACAATCGCATGAGACTTCTGCAGGTCGATCTTGCCAATCTGGTCGGAGGTGATCCCGCTCTCGCCAGTTATCGCCCCGACGAGGTCACCCTTCGAAACTCCGTCACGCGAGCCTGCGCCGACAAACAGCCTGGCCATCTCGCCATCTCTGGCGGCCGGGCCGGGTGCGCGACTCCTGCCCGGTGGGGGCGAAGTCGGCGACGCCGTTCTCGGAATGGGCGCAGACGTTCCCGGCAATGACATGGGCTCCCGTCGGGCTGGGGGGCTCGCGCTCCTGGCTCGTGCGACCGTGGCGCTTGCGCTCTCGTAAAGTCTGGCAAGCGCGGCCGCCACTTCGGCCGGATCCCTCTCAGCGAAGAGAGGGGCCAGGGACAGCAGCTCTCGATGCAGGCCGCTCTCTTCGAGCGTCGAGCGGACCGTGGCCAGCAGCGCGGCGTCGGCACCTTGGGCGCGCTCCACGGCAGCGCCAGTCGCCAACGGTCGTGACTTCCCCTTCGACAAACGCAGAAAAGCTCCCAGCTCGCGAGGTTCGAGGATAGCTACCCGCGCCCCGGCACCGGACGACGCGCCGACGTCGCGCGGCAGACCGAGCCAGATTACGGTGTCGCTCTCACCTTCTTCGGTCGTGGCGACGGATACGAGATCGTCCGCGACGTCATATCCAAGGGCGCGCAACGCCTCGGTTGTCCCGGCCACGTCTTCGGCCACGATCGTCGCGTGGGCCGGATCGAGGTGGTCAAGGACCGAACCGAGGGCGCGCTTGCGCAGAGAACGGTCAGAGACCACGTACAGAGGCGCAGCGTCACCCGGGTTTTCGTCCGTCTGATACACGACGCGCCGTGCCTTCCAGGCGAAAGCATCGAGAAACGATTCCGCTGCGTCGTCCAGAGTGCCGGCTATCATGGTTCTGGTGGCTCCACGAGGGAGCTCGTTCGTCATCGATTCCAGCGAGGCGCGCGACCGGGCAAGGATGGCGTCGAGCCCGACGACCACGACACTCTCGATGGCATCGAGTTTGATGAGCGATCGCTGAAGCAGTCCCTGTACGGTTTCGGGTGTGGCGATGACAGCCGCCGGGCCTGTTGACAGCCGCCGGAGGCCCCGTTTGGACAGCGACGCCGGCACCAGTACCGCGCCCCGCTCACGACCGGAATTGAGGAGCGAAGCCAGCGAGCTTACTTCGACCTCGTTGGGAGCGAGGACCAGTATTCGCAGTGCCGCGCCATCGCCGGCCGGCGCCTCTACGCGTTCAACAAGAGGCGCCATGATCGGCGCGACGCGCGGGTCGTCCGCGGGCAGAAGATGTACAACGTGATGGCTCCGGGCTACGCCATCTTCCCGCGATTCCTGATCCACTGGTCCTCTCTTGTCAAAGGCGCCGGCTCACGGGCGCGAAGATGCCGGCGACGCCGCTGCGTCGCCCGCCGAAGTATAGCCAACTCAATCGGCCGCGACCAACTTTACAGCGCAGTCAAGTGTTGTCGACCTGGGCGCAGCCTCCCTGGCTCGGACTGCCGAGGGAGCCTCACCGCACCAACTACCCAAGCCATACTTCGACAGGTTGTCTGACTTCGTTCGTTCTCCGAACATCGAGCTGCTGAGGGAATCGGCGACGATCGCCGTCTCTCAGCGGGCGAAAGCGCTGCGCGAAAAAGGTCGGCGAATCATCGACCTCGGCGCGGGCGAACCGGACTTTCCGACGCCGGCCTTCATCCGGGACGCCGCTGCCGCGGCCATGGACGCCGGTCACACGCGCTACACCGCCACCGAAGGCATAGTCGAGCTTCGCCAGGCGATCGCCGCCGAGGCTTCGCGGCGGATGAACGGCAGCGGAGAGGTGACTCACGCCGGTGTAGTGGTGTCGAACGGCAGCAAGCAGTCGATCTTCAACGCCTGCTTTGTTCTCTTTGGGGAAGGGGACGACGTTCTCATTCCCACTCCGTCCTGGACATCCTATTACGAGATCGTTCAGCTGGCCCGCGCCACTGCCGTCGAGGTCCCGGGAGATGTGGGCAACGGTCTCAAGGTTTCCGCGGACGACCTCGCGGGCGCAGCCGGACCGCGCACGCGCGGCCTGATCATCAATTCCCCGTGCAATCCGACCGGCTCGGTCTATTCACGCGAAGAACTCGACGCCATCCTCGATCTCGCGCGGGCGAAGGGGTGGTGGGTCATCAGCGACGAGATCTATCGCCATATCACCTACAACGACAATGCAGCGAGTGCGCTGGGCGCGGCCACCCGCGGCAACCGACTGATAGTTGTGGACGGCGTCGCCAAGGCATGGGCGATGACGGGATGGCGCGTTGGCTGGGCGATAGCCCCGCCAGAGGTCGCGGCCGCCATGACCGCATTCCAGTCACACGCCACGTTTCACACTTCCTCCATCTCCCAGCACGCGGCCGTCGCCGCGCTCACCCAAGAGCAACAGTCGGCGAGCGCGATCGCGGCGATGGTCGATACCTACCGTGACCGCCGGGACCGCGCGTTGAAGATCCTCGAGTCCGAGCCGGCTCTCCGCTATGTCCGGCCGGATGGGGCGTTTTATCTCTATGTTGACGTAGGCTCCGAACAAAATGGCGCTGACGCCGGCACGAGCTTCGCGGCCCGCCTGCTCGAAGAAGGTGTGGCCGTTGTTCCCGGCGTCGCGTTTCGCACGCCTGGCTGGATCAGGATATCGTACGCCGCCGACACCAGTGACGTGGTGGAAGGTGTCAGCCGCGTCGTCGACCTCTGGCGGTCACGGCACCGACCGACAAACTCAACTGAGCAGCAAAAGTGATTACTACAATAGTACTGATCAAGGCCGACCCAAAGAGAATCCCCGAAACCGCTCGCGAGATCGCCGGCATCGATGGGGTGCAGGAAGTTTATTCGGTCTCCGGCGAGTGGGACCTCGTCGCAATCGTCAGGGTCCGCGAATACGAACAGATCGCCACGGTCGTCACCGAGCGCTTTCCGGCCGTGAGCGGCCTGACGAGGACCCAGACATTGACCGCCTTCCGCGCATTCTCGAAAACCGACATCGAGCAGGCCTGGGACTTTGGAGCCGGATGAACCGCGCTCTGGCATTGGAACAGCCGCCGGCTGATGTTCAGTAGCCTGCGCCGCGCGGTCATCGACGCCCTGCGGTCCTCGGGAGCAAGGCCCACAGAAGTCGATGCTGCCGACCGGCAGGTCGATGTCGCTCAGGTCGCAACCGAACCGGCACGAGTGCGCACCTGCGAGCTGCTCGAAGGTCGGGAACACGCCCCCCGCCCCCGCCGGCCGATCGGCTCGGACCCAACGGCTGGTGTCGGGGCATTTCTGGACGGCATCCAGCAGTATGAAGTTTGTGCCTGGCTCGACGCCATTCCGGTCGTCGTCGCGAGGGCGAGCGCCGTCGTCAGGGCAACCATGAATCGCAGATTCGTGACCTGGAGAGGCGCACCAGTTGAACACACCGCCGTATACCTGCCGGATTCGCACGCCGAACTGCTGCCGGTCGGGATCCCCCTGGTGTCGTTCGCGACCAGCCGCACGGCCGACGACACTCATCCGTTCGGAGTTCTCGGGACAGCCCTTCGCTCGCTTCACGCACGCCGTGAAGCCCTCGAGTCAGCCCTTGCCGCTGATTTCATCAGCACGGGAGAAACCAGACTCTATATCGACGGCCAGCTTCCCAGGACTCCGATGGTCCTCGAGTCGCCCAACGCCTATGGAGTGGTTACCAGCCACCACACGTTGTACATCAGCGACGGGCTCAACACAATTCTCCAGCTTGCCGAAGGTGAGCGATCAGCGGCACTCGCGATCGACACTCAAGGTGGACCGCCGGTCGCAACCTGGTACCTGCGACTGCGAACTCCGGCTGGTCGCTCACCGCTTCACGGTCTGGTGCGGATCGAAGCACCACTTCCATCTCTGGGCCCGGATATCGCCGCCGGAGCGGACGCTGTGTCGCGCGACATCTTCGCAGAACGCGCTCCGGTATCACTCCCTGATCGTCGCTGGGATGTGACTGCGTACGGAATCCGCAACTGTCAGCAATACCTCGAGGCGCGGCTTCCTCCTGCCTTCGCTGGCGAACGCTGGACCGGTCTGGGGTAACGTCGCCCGAGGCGGCAGCGCCGTATCTTACTGAGCGCAAAACAGCGACTTACTGCCACGATGTCAGACGCCGAGAGGGAACGTCCGGAGCCCGCCAGCCCGATTGGGCGCGTTGTCGCGACGGAACGCCGCCCCAATACACCGCACGAATTCCATTTCTGGACGGCGCTTGATTCCGCCGTCGGGATCGGCACGATCGTTCGGGTCGAAGGGACGCTCCCCGTTGCCGGAACCATTCCTGTCATCTACGGCGTCGTCACAGAAGGTGAGGGCTACACAGATCTTGCCTCGCCACTGCACGACGTGCTGGGCGCGGAGGCTGATCCGATGTTGGCCCACAGCGGGAGAACCGCGAGAACCGAGGTGCGTCTCTACACCGCCGCCGTGCTGCGCCACGTCCCTGATGAGCCGCTGCAGCCCGTACCGATGGGCGCGGTCTTTCTGGGCACAGACCGCGATGTGGAGGTCGCGTTGAGGATGGACAGCTTTCTCCGCCCCGAGTCCAGTACCGGCATTCCCGTTGGCGTTTATCGGGCGGGTGGCACCGAGTCCCCGATCTGGGTTGATGCCGACTTCCTCCTTGGTCCGGAGTCAGCGCACCTCAACATCACCGGAGTGTCAGGACTCGCCACCAAGACGTCCGCGGTGGAGTGGTTGCTGTCGTCAATCTTCGCCCACTTTCCCGCGAGCAAGGGTTCGATCGCCGCGGTCTGTTTCAACGTCAAAGGGCCTGATCTCTGCTTCCTCGACCAGCCGGCCGAACTTTCACCGGAAGATCTCTCGATCTACCGCAAGCTCGACGTGCCGGCCACGCCCTTCGCGAACGTCCGCTACTTTGCTCCACTCACGGCCTCGGGCGCCGCCCTCAATACCCTGCGCTCCAACGAGCAATTGCAGGACAACGTCTTTCCGCTCACCTGGGGCCTCCCGGAGGTCCTGCAGTACGCCGAGGTCCTGTTGAACCGCGATGACGTTGACGCGAAGGCAGGGGCGCTCATCGACTTCATCGCGCAGCGTATCGCCGGCCAGCGCTTCGACGATCCGGCACTTGGAACTCAGACCTACAGGGTCCAGAGCTTCGCCGACCTCGATCAGTGGTTCCGCGACGTCATCAACCACCTCGAAGCGCGCAACAGCGAATCGTGGCGTACCCATCACATTGCCACCCTGCGCAAGGTCCGCAATCGCCTCAGCAACATCGCCACCCGATGCCAGGGGCTTGTGACCAGTGACGGCCGCGCCAGCGATCTCCCGTTCGGCGGCTTCGCCGACCGGACTGTCTACGTGATCGACCTCGCCAACGTGGAGGAGGACGCTCAGGACCTCGTCTTCGCCCGCGTGGTATCAAAGCTCCGCGAACACCTCGAACGGCGGAACCTCGGAGTTGATCATGTCGTTGTTTTTGTCGACGAACTCAACAAATACGCGCCAGCCGATGGTCAGGACACCTACGTCCGCAAGATGCTGCTCGACATCGCTGAGCGGGGACGCTACCTCGGCCTCGTCCTGTTCAGCGCCCAGCAGTTCAGGTCGCAGGTGCACCGCCGCGTCGTCGGCAATTCAGCCACCGCACTCTACGGCCGCATGGATTCGGACGAGCTCGCCACGCCAGGCTACTCCGTCTTCAGTCCCGCGATCAAGACACGAATGGCGACGATGGACAAGGGTCAACTCATGATCCGGCACCCTCATTTCGCACAGCCGGTCTTCGTCAGGTTCCCGCGCCCGGCCGTTCTCACTGGAAGGGATGGCAGCCGACTCTTTCCACCAGCGCCGGAGGTGTCATTCGAGGACGCCGTCCTGCGCTCGTTGCGTCGCGTGGATCCTGCACTTGAACCCGGCGCGATTGAACACGTCTTCGCGCTTTACGACGAACGCGAGATCATCCGCGCCAGGGACGCAACCCTCGTGGCCCGGCCACGCGACGTCCGGCGATTTTTTCTCGAGCAGTTTGCGCGTCGCATTCCCGTGGAGCCGCTTGTTACCCACGAGGCGCGCAAGGCGCTGAGAGTAACTCCGCCCGGCGATCCGTACGCGTGACCTGCTGCCAGCGCTTCCTGGTGGCGGCCGGCTTCGCCGCGATTCTCTGTCCCACAGCCGGCGCGCAATCATCAACCACTCTGCTTCAACTTCGCCCGAACTCCGGCGACACGCTGCGGATGCGAGTCGATCAGACGATCGAGATCGACGCCGGTGCTCGCCCGGGTCGAAGCTCCGCGCCCGACGTCGCCTCGGTCGTCATGCTCGCTCGGCTTGCCATAGAGTCGACTGACCAGGATGGAGCCAACGTAGTGGTCATGTCCGACTCGGTGCGCGTTTCGGCTTCGCGCGCGCTCGAGTCGTCGGCTATGATGCTCGGGGTTAAATCGTTGCGAGGTAAGCACTTACGTTTTCGTATCCTGCCCGACGGCGCCACCGTAATGACGGGGACCGATCACTGGGGGGCATCGGTGGGGTCGCTCTTTTCACAGGTTCCGGCGACACTTCCACGGGAGCCCGTCTCACCCGGAGCGACCTGGAGCCGCGCGGTGAACATTCCCCTGGCGGCCGCAGCGATGGCTCCGGCCCGACTCAATGCCACCTTTCGTTTTGATTCGCTTTCGCGCGCCGGAGAGTTTGCCTACCTCACCGTCAGCGGACGGCTCCAGCGTAGCGGCCCTCTGCAGAATCAGGCTGGGAGTTCGCCGGTGAGGGAGGCGACCGGTGAAGTTTCGGGCAAGATCACGATTGATCTCCGGCGGGGCTGGATTACCGACGCCCGGAGCGTGGTTTCGGTCGACGCCGTCGAGACGGGGAGGGGCCGGGCTTCATCAATGCGCACCCGGGTGAAGATTACACAGTGGATGCGCGCCCTCTGATTGATGCGGCTGTTACACCTCTCCGATCTTCATCTCGGTTTCCGGCAGTTTC
>JBQTHK010000050.1:0-2579 GCA_052389935.1 Gemmatimonadota bacterium
A
Source organism: Gemmatimonadota bacterium (assembly GCA_052389935.1). GTDB lineage: Bacteria > Gemmatimonadota > Gemmatimonadetes > Gemmatimonadales > Gemmatimonadaceae > JBQTHK01. The sequence goes on from JBQTHK010000050.1 coordinate 2, forward strand.
ACGGATGCGTCACCGTCGGCGTCCCGCCGCGAAAGAATGCCACTGACGCGCCTCTGTCCGCTCCGGATGTCGTAAGCACCGATCACGGAGCGAGCAGGGTACACAGTCGCGCTTCGCCCCCCGAAAAGTGCTCCCCCACATAACCACGCGTCACGTTGCGCTGGCCCTTCCTACCCGCTTCCGCATCTCCGAGTCCGCGATCAGCGCCGTCACCTCGCGCTCGGCAAGCCCCTCAAATCTCGTGTTGAAGCTCAATCCGGGGGCGAGTCGCAAGGCGTGGTGTCGTCCTGGACTTTCAAGCGAGGCGATCTGCCGTTGGAGTGTTCACTCGGCGTGAGTCGAGGCGTCCGGCCGGTGCGTTGAGAGTCGTCGCGCTCGCTGCGCTTCGCCAGCGCGGCCGTTTGCTTGATACAGCGCTGCTGATGCGTAGACGTCAGGCAGCTTCGCTCAGCGGTACACTTCGCCGGAGTAACCTATCTTCACGATGGTTACCGTCCGCAGCCCGTCGTCAATCTCGTACAGCACACGATAGACTCCCTGGCGAATCCGGTACCTCTCCTGCCCGGAAAGCTTCTCGCATTTCGCGGGCCGAGGCTGGTCGGCCAGAGCCTGGATCTTCGGAACGATGCGGGTGCGGTCTTTCGGCGGGAGTGCATCGAGCTCTTTGCGGGCGGAGCGTTTGAGCAGCAGCTCATAGCTTGCCACGGCGCCTCAGCTCTTTGAGGACCGCTTCGAACGCCACCACCGGCTCCGCCGCCCGCTCGTCGAAGGTGGCCAGATCCGTGGCATCCTCCGCGAGGCTCCGCTTGACCGCCGCATTGACAAGCTCGGACACACTCTTCTCAGTCTCGGCCGCCTTCACGCGAAGCGCCCGGTGCAGAGTGGGTTCCAGATAGATCGTGGCTCGTTTGAGATGGCTCATGTCGAATAGTAGCGTTATGACGTCAACTGGAGCGACACTGCCTAGCGAACGCTTGAAGCTCCTCGTACGTGAGCAGGGCGTGGTATTCACGGAACACCAACCGATGTCCGCCACGGCCGTGGTGGGATTCTGAGGGTCGGCCCGGGCGGACCGGCTTTGTTCACCTGGCCCGCCGCTGAGCCGGAGCGTTTAGCCCAGAAACGCCACGATCCCCTCGACACTTCCCGACACTTCCCGACACTGAACTGAGATGCCGCTGTGGCCCGAGTGGTGGGAATGGGAACTCGAGTTGAGCTCTCACCTGTTCAAGCGCATGGCGGATCGCAGCTTCAACAAACTCGACGTGCGCCAGACGTACGGGGCGGCGACACGAGTTCGGCGGACACGGTACCGGGCCGCTGGGTGATCGAGACCCGCCATCGCCGCGCGGTCTTGGAAGTCGTTGTGGAACCCGATCCAATGCAACAGGTTGTAGTAGTGACCACCGTCTATCCCGATACTGAATGAGCGAGTCTTATCTCGAAGTCACGTACCGCCACGGACGGCCGCTGGCGGCGTTTTTCTATCTGCCGCGCGCGAAGCCGGTGAAGAGTGTGCGCACGCGCCGCGTCGAACCGGGCTTGATCATTGATTTTGCGGCGAACGGTCGTGCGCTGGGCATCGAGATCACGGCGCCGGCACAGCTAACGCTGGCGGCGCTGAATCGGGTGCTGCGAGAACTCGGCGCGGCGCCGGTGCGCAAGAGCGATCTCGCACCACTCCTGGCCGCGTAGCGCGAGCGTTGTCGCCAGTCGTTCTGGCTAACCACGAGTTGCTGCTGACAACGGCAGAACTGCCGGAAGCGAATGAGCCGTTGCAGCAGAACTCGACTCGTTTAGACGGCACATTCAACCGATACCGACCCGACTTGCCGCGTCGATCTGATGCCTCGAAACAAGGAGCTCGCACCAGGAAGCCCTTTCCTGACCCATATCGGCGTTCACGACGATCGCGTCGTTCCTGGTGTACATCCGTTCGACGTACCCATCGTTGCCAATGGGCTCGCACTGACACTGACGTCTCCAGTCACTATCCTGGTCGGTGAGAATGGATCGGGAAAGTCGACGCTGCTCGAAGCCATTGCATGGAGCGTTGGTTTCGGGGCACACGGTGGGAGTCGCGATCATCAGTTCGCCGAAGCGACCGATGGTCATGCGCTGGGTCGCGCTCTTCGACTCGGATGGCGGCAACGCACAACGGCCGGCTTTTTTCTCCGTGCGGAGACCTTCTTCAACTTCGCTAGTAACCTCGAGGCTTCCGGCACTGACTTTCGTAGGTACGGTGGGAAGTCGTTTCATGCAAAGTCGCACGGGGAGGCGTTCTTAGCGCTCTTCGAGCACCGCTTCGAAGACGGGTTGTTCATTCTTGATGAGCCTGAAGCTGCGCTATCGCCGCAGCGCCAGCTGGCGTTTCTTCGCATCTTGCACCACCTAACGGCACCCAGAATTGCCCAGTTCATCATCGCTACGCACTCGCCGATGCTCCTGGCATTCCCTGGAGCGACAGTACTAAGCCTGGACGGCGACCGAATCTGCGAAATCCGCTATGAGGACACTACGCACTTTCAAGTGACCCGAGATTTTCTCAATTCACCTGAACGGTACTTCCGTCACCTCT
>JBQTHK010000051.1:0-51060 GCA_052389935.1 Gemmatimonadota bacterium
GCACCCGGTCACGCCACAGCTCGGCCGGTTTACGTGTTCCCCCACATCCCGTCCAAACCCGCGGCGGGCCCCCCCCCCCCCCCCCCCGACGCAAACCTGGCGATAGCGCTCACGGTGGTGGGGGCACAACGGGACGGCGAAACGGTCGTGGTGGTGGAGGCTCGAGTCCCGCCCGACGCAGCACGGTTCCGCGCTCGCCGAACGCGATGGCTCCGCTACGCCGAGTTCGGATGCCGGGAGGCCGGCGGATCACTGAGCAGCATTCTCGACTCACAGCACACCCGCCACAGCGTGTCGCTCCCTGCGGTCAGCGAAGGCTGATCCTCATGCCTGAGCTGCCGCAAAGAAGGGAAAACGCACCAACGGGGCGCCTGACACCGCGACTTTTTCTGGCGCTGCTTTGGAAGGCGGTTCGGGCCTGGTTCGCCGACGGCGCCAGTCGATACGGCGCGGCTCTCGCATACTACACGCTGTTTGCGCTTGCGCCCGTTCTGCTGCTCGTGATCGCGATCGCCGGTTTATGGTTCGGCGAAGAGGCGGTACGTGGCGAAATCGTCAGCCAGATCAGCGGACTTATCGGTCGGGAGGGCGCGCTGGCGATACAGGGCATACTGCAGAGAGCCAGCGAGCCTCGCGAGGGGGTTGCGGCGACAATAGCGGGGAGCCTCACGCTGATCGTGGCAGCGACGGGAGCGTTCATGGAGCTGCAGGCGGCGCTCAACATGATCTGGCGCGTCAAGGCCCGAACCAATAGTGGGTTCTCGCTCAGAAAACTGCTGGCGCGCAGAGCCCGCTCACTTGGCCTCGTCGTCTCGATCGGTTTCCTGCTCATGGTGTCTCTCGCGGTCAGCGCGGCCATAAGTGCCCTGACCAATCTGATCGAGCCATGGACCGCCACGTGGCCGGCGATCTTGACGCTGATCAATCAGGTGTTTTCGATATCGATCTCGACGGTGCTTTTCGCGTTGCTCTTCATGGTGCTTCCCGACGTACATCTCAGGATGCGGGACGTGCTGGTCGGAGCGCTGGTGACGGCGGTCCTTTTTACGGTCGGCCAGTGGTTGATAGGGCTCTACATCGGACAGAGTGCGCTCGCATCGCCGTTTGGAGCCGCCGGCGTGCTCGCCGTTGTGCTGGTGTGGGTGTACTACTCTACGCAGATAGTGCTGCTGGGAGCCGAGTTTACGTACCTCTACTCGACCCGCGGCAAACCGGAGCCGCCGCCGATGGCCGGAGCGGAAAAAACCTCGGAAAAGGACTGAACTGGGCCGATGGGAACCTGGCATCCCGGAGCAGGAATTATGGTGGCCGCTCTGGCGACCAGCCTCGCCGGTGCGCAGGAGACAGGCGGAGGCCGGCGGCTCGTTTCGGCGGTGCGCGCGGAGGGCGTAACCGCGGTGGATCGCGACGAGCTCCTGAATGGCCTCGCCACGCGCGGCAGTTCGTGCAAGAGCTTTCTATACGCGCCGTTTTGTCTTCTCAGCCGGTCGCCGGCGTTCGTCGCCCGCCGGTTCCTCGATCCGACCGAGCTCCGACGCGATGTTCTCCGTATCCGCCTTTTCTACTGGCGGCGTGGCTACCGTGATGCAACGGTGCAGACGAGGCTCGAGGAGTCCAGAGGTGGCGTGCGAGTTGTGTTCGACATCGAGGAAGGGCCGCCGACGATCGTGACCACTCTCGAAGTCATGCACGACAGTGTGCTATCGGGCGAGTTCATTACAGCGACACTCAAGCTGCGCGCAGGAGAGCCCCTGGATCTCTCGGCCGTTGATTCGAGCCTGGTGGAGCTCCGTGCCGCGCTATGGGAGCGGGGTTACGCCGAAGCTTCGGTTACCCTGGACACGACTCGTATCTCCAATGTGAACAACGGCGGTCCGGTGACGCTCACCGTCATCTCGGGCCTGCTGACGCGTGTGGCTGACATCGAGATAGAGGGGAACCGGTCGATTTCACTCGGTACGGTGCGTCGGATTCTTCGTTTCAGAGAAGGGAGTACCTACAGGCGATCGGATGTTCTCGAGAGTCAGCGGAACCTCTACCTCTCCGGACTTTTTTCCGAAGTCGAGATCGAGGCGCTTCCGCGACCCGACAGCGGCGAGCGGCTGGTCCGGATTTCCGTGGTCGAGGCCCCGCGCCGGCACCTGGAGTTTACCGGAGGCTTTACCAACGCTGATTTTCTTCAGGGTCAGACACAGTTCACCCGGTTCAACTTCTTTGGCGGTGCGCGCCGGCTTACGGCTCGCGCGACCGTTTCCAACATTCTGGCAGCCCAGCTGTCGAATGCCGGTCCGTTCATCGACGTGACGCAGGGAGCACCACCTGATGAGCGGGACCGCTTTTTTCGTCCCACCTGGGCGGCCAGCCTCGATTTCAACCAGCCCTGGCTGCTGACTCCGAGGAACCAGCTCGGAGCGTCGGTGTTCACGCATCGCCGAAGCGTTCCCGGCGTGGTGACCGATCGTGGGGCAGGTGCAACCGTCGCCATCACCAACGACTTTCGCCCCACGATCAACACCACACTCGGCTACACGTGGGAAGCATCCCGGGTTGACGCATCGCGGGTATACTTTTGCGTTACGTCCGGGATATGCTCCGTGTCACTCATCGATGTGATCTCGGCGCGTCACCCGCTCGCTCCGGTTTCGCTGGTGACGCAAGGCGACGACTCGGACGACGCCTTTGCGCCCACACGGGGGATGCGGTGGCGCTTCGATCTCGAGCACGCGTCGGCCGGCACCGGATCCGACTACCAGTACAACCGCGCCGCGGCAAGCGCGTCGCGGTACATGCGCGTGGGACGGTCGAGTGTGCTGGCAGTCAGGGCGCGCGCCGGCTGGGTCAACGCAATCCCCGGCACCAATCGCACCCTCGGCGTGACGGGCGACAGCGCCGACCCGGTGATCCATCCACGCAAACTGTTCTTTGCCGGAGGATCGCAATCCGTGCGGGGCTACGGTGAAAACCAGCTTGGGCCGCGCGTGCTGACCATCGACCCCGCCGAGCTTACGGATCCCGATCTCCCCTCGCCCTGCACGGAATCACAACTGGTCGACGGCTCGTGTGATCCGAACACCGAAGGTGTCGGGCACGACAAGTTCCAGCCGCGGCCCCTGGGCGCCAATTCAGTCGCCGAGGTGAGCGTGGAGCTGCGATTTCCGATCGGAGCCTTTCGCAGCCTCCGTGGCGCGGTCTTTGTGGATGGAGCCGTGCTCGGAACTCCACGCTTCACAGGCCTGCTCGGCCGAACCGGAACATTTACACCAGGCTTCGGCGTCCGCTTCGACACGAGGGCGGGACCGGTCCGCCTCGACCTCGGGATCAAACCGAGGGTTATCGAGAACCTTCCGGTTATCACCGAGGTACGGGATGAAGATGGCGATCCGCAGTTGGTCTCGCTCTCCCGCGTGCGGCGGTTCGACCAGGCTGTCGCTTCAGGGGGCACGCTGGGAAGAATCATGAGCAGGCTCACACTGCATCTCGCGATCGGGCCAGCATTCTGATGAGCGGCACTCGGCGTCGGATTGCCCGCGTCCTTATCGTCGTCGTCCTGGCTGCGGTGCTTCTAATTCCGCTTGCCGTACTGATCCTGACTCGAACGGGATTTGGGCGCGAACGTGCGCGCCGCTATGCGCTGTCGGCGCTGCGTGAAAGTCTGGCCGGACAGGTTGATATCGGATCGATTGACGGTGATCTGCTGGGCCGTTTTACACTCAACGACCTCGAGATCAGTGACCGCTCGGGCGCACCGGTGCTTTCCGCCGAAAGCGCTACGGCGCGACTGGATGTGGGCGCCATCCTCTCGAGAAGAATCAGGCTCGGCGAACTGACGCTCGTCAGACCGGTGATTCACCTCATCCAGTCGCCCGGCGGTGAATGGAACTACAAACGGCTGCTCAAGTCTGCAGACACAACTGTTGGCAGGGGCCTCGGTTTCGGTGACTGGATAAACGCCCGCAACGTGTCGCTCCGCGACGGGACGCTTATCGTCCGGAGACCGTACGATGAGGCGGTTACGCCCGCGGAACGCGACAGCCTCGTGCGCGGCGAATCCCGCCTGTTCGTCGAGGTCGTCGACTACGGTTTGAGGCAGACGATGTCGTTTCACGATGTCGATGCCTGGCTCTCGTCGGCGGTTATTGCCGATCCCGACAGCAACGAGATGAGCTTCGTCGTGGACAGCCTGTCGATGATCGCCGCTCCGTTGCGGCCGCCAGAGTTTGTCGTCAGGCATTTCTCCGGCACCATCCTTGTAGGTGAGGAAGACGTCCGGATCCGGGATGCCGAGCTGAGACTGCCCGCATCGCGAGCGAGCGGGACTCTGGATTACACGCTGCCCGAGGGGGACATCGTGGCAAGGCTGGTGGTGGATTCCCTGGCGTTCAGTGACATCAGGGGGGCATATCCTCCGCTCCCGGACTCCGGAGGCGGGCGCCTCGTGATCGCCGCCACGGTCCGCGCCGATTCCTCGAGCGAATACACCATCACTGACGCGGTGCTCTCCAGTGGCCGTACGACCGTTGCCGGACGCCTCGGTCTCGTCCTTGGCGAGCCGACGACCGGCTTCCGGGACACAGAGCTCCGGTTCACCAGCCTCGATACAGACCTCATCGCGCAACTGGCACCGAAAGCCAGATCCCCAGTCGCTGCAACACTGACCGGGACGACGGTGCTCGAAGGGGACCTGACGTCCCTGGCGCTCGTCGTGCGCGGACGTGTTGAACCGCGCCGTCACGCTCCCTTTAGTGTCACTGCGCGCGGCGGCATCAGCGTGACCGACGACGACTTCTCGCTGAGAGATCTGCGATTCGATGCGCGTGGAGTCCCGACAAGTCTGCTGCGCGAATTCGACGTCGATTCCCTGCCCGTCGACGGCGCGGTCGACGTCAACGGCGTCGTCAGCGGGAGGTCAAGTACGGCGCTCGGCGGACGCATGACTCTCACTCACGTCGATCGCGACGCACGTTCCGTTGTCGTGGCCGACGGATCAGTCGGTACGCGGGGCTCGCGTTCGCTGAATGTCGATCTCGATCTGCGGCCGATTTCACTCGAACTTCTCCAGCGATTTGCACCCGAGACCGACCTGAATGGTGATGTGAGGGGCACGATCCAGCTAAGGGGAGCTGTTCGTGACCTGCGGGGCGATCTGAATCTGTATCTCCCCGACTCGGGGCGAATAACGGGAAGTGTACGACTTGCGCTGCCTCAAGCGGGCACGCCAGGCTGGGCTGCTGACGTGAACATTGCGCGAATCAATGCCAACGCCATCGCACCGTCCGCTCCTGTCACCGATCTCAACGGAGTCATTCGTGTAACGGGCACCGGCGAGGCAGTTGCGACGGCTGAGGTGGCAGCGAGCATCGACCTCACCGAGGTGTCCATCGACAGCAGTGTTGCTGGTCAGCTCGTCGCGCGTGCTCGTGCAAGCGCCGGCAAACTGGTGATAGACAGCATGCGCGCCGAAACGCCGTTCGCCTGGTTGACCGCACGTGGCGACCTCGGATTGACTGCCGAAACCAGCGGCTCGCTCGCTTACGACGTCGAGGTATCGGACCTCCGTGGGCTGGCGCGGTGGATCGGCAGCGCCGATACCGCAACCGTTCAGCCGCGGCCCGGAATAGCCGCGCGGCTGGGCCGCATTGCTGGCGCTCGTGCTGACTCGATCGAGCGGGCGGCGAGGGAAGATCCCGCTGCCCAGCTGGCCGCCGACGTCGCGGGCCGCCGCCAGCGTCCGACCGTGACCGGGACGCCAGTCGTTCCGCCCGTACCTCGCGATTCACTGAGTGGGTCGGTCCGCGCCAGCGGAGAGGCAAGCGGCAGCGTGAAAAAACTGGACGCCACCTTCAAGGCCCGTTCCGAAGGCGTGGCATGGGGAGGAAACCTGATCGGCGCCGGTTCGATCGACGGCGCGTGGTTCGGCGCAGGCACCGATGCCGACTCGATTTCCGCGCGAGGAGGCCTCGACTCGCTCCGCGTCTCCGGGTTCGCACTCGACAGCACTCGTTTCGACGTCTCGTGGCGGGACGGAAGCGGAACAGCGGTGGTCTCGGTTTTCCCCGGCGACACGGCCGAATACCGCGCGCGCGCCGAATACTCGTTGCGGACGGGCGAACGCGAGGTCAGGCTGAAAGAGCTGCAATTGCGCTTTGATTCCACGGCCTGGTCGTCGACCCGGCCGAGCGTCATCAATTGGGGGGGCAGCGGCGTCGTGATTGATTCATTGGAGTTGCGGAATGGTGATGGGCGGGGTGGAGGCCGGATCTTCGTCAACGGCGAAGTTCCGGACGTCGACGACGGCAGAATCGAGGTCGCAGTAGACAGCCTCAGGCTAGCCCCCTGGCTGACGTTGACTCAGAGCGATCTTCCTCTGGACGGATATGCGACCTTTGCCGGAGAAGTCACCGGGACGCGGTCTGCGCCACGACTGAGGGGCGCCGTCGCCGTGACGTCGGCGAGCTACCGCGGCACGGCTTTCCCCGATTCAAGGATCACCTTCGCATATGCTGATCTGCGCGCCGAGGCAACCGCGGCAATGCTGAGCCAGGGTGGCGATTCAATCGCGACTCTGCAGGCGAGCCTGCCGCTTGACCTGCGCCTGGTCGATTCGATTTCGACGCGAAGGATTGACGGGCCGATCGACGTGAAAGTGTCTGGTGACAGTATCCCCCTTTCCCCTCTGCGCGACTTCGGGGAGCTGTTCACGGAGGTGGAAGGGAGTGCTCGAGGCGAGTTCGAAATCGCGGGAACCTGGTCCGAACCTGTCATCACGGGGAGCTTCACGGCTCACCTGCCGAGACTCGGGATCGCGGCAACCGGGGTCACGCTCGAATCGGTGCTGGCCGCCGCCAGAATGGAACAGAAGACTCTGGTCATCGATTCGGTGACCGCCCGGAGCAGCGGGACGCTCTGGCTGGGAGGAAATGTCAGGCTCGAGTCGCTGGACAGACCCGTACTCGACCTTGCCCTGGCAACGCGTGGAGCACGCGTGCTCAGTGACGAGCGCGGTGAGTTGTTCAGCACGGCAAACCTGAGGTTGGGGGGAACACCCGACACCCTGCAGGTGAGGGGTCACCTGACGATTGATCACGGTGTGGTCTACATCCCCGATCCCGAGACCTTCAACCTCATAAGTACCGACGATCCTGCGGTCTTTGCTGTCGTCGATACGGCGACGGCACGAGAGCTGGACATTGCGCCGACGGAACTGGGAATCGTGGCAGACATAGACCTGACCGTCGGTCGCGGTACGTTCGCCAGATCATCGGAGGCGAATGTGGAGGTTTTCGGCTCACTTCACCTCGCGGGTGATCCAACTGTGGCGGCGGAACTGGCCCTGCGCGGTACGCTTTTCAGCGACTACGGCCACTACACCTACCTGGGGAAGCGCTTCGACGTGCTGCGCGGCTCGGCCCGGTTCACCGGAGGCACCGACATGAATCCGCTGCTGCAGCTCATGGCTACATATCGCGTGCAGCAGGCGGGGCGGGCTCCGCTGGACATCAGGATCCTGATCGGAGGGACACTGGAGCGGCCGACGATCGCACTCGAGAGCGATGCGCAACCAACCCTCGCGCAGTCGGATCTGATCGCGCTGCTCGCATTCGGGAGGTCGTCGTCTTCGTTGCTCGCCTTCTCGGCGACCGCTCTGACAGGGGGCGGCCAGGGTGGGTCGTCGCTGGCAGGCAATGTCGCCGCGCTCGCCAGCCGACAGCTCGCATCTATTTCCCTCGGCGCGCTGGCCGATCAGATCAGACGTCAGCTCTCAACCGCCACCGGTGCCGATGTCCTCAACGTGCGGCCAGCCGACATTCCCGCTGATCTCACCCAGGGGCAATGGGAGACGATCCTCCGCGGTACCGAAATCGAAATCGGCAAATACGTCGACAGGCGGACCTTCGTGGTGACGACGTTGAGGCCCACGGCCATACCGGGCGCGCTTCTCGAAAGGCGCCTCACCCCGCAGCTCGAACTGAGGCTCAACTTCGAAACGAGGTTCCTCCCAACCCTGCCTTCGCTGGGCGCACCGGGCAATCCACTCACCCAGCGCGTTCTGGGGGCGCTCTTGTCCTGGACGGTGGCCTGGTAGGGTTGCCACCATGCCGCCCGATCGTATCAAGAGTGGACGCCAGCGAGGCGTCCGGACACCATGTCCGGTTTCGACCAGTCCGACCTCACCCACGCGCTCGGTCAGTCGAGCGGTAGCTCCGTTGCTCCCGGCAACCGGAGCCGTCTGCGCTTCACCGCGTTCGATTTTGAGCGTTCGCAGAGCGGGCACTGCAGCGCTCGCGTCGAGTTGGAGTGGATCCCGGGTGAGTCCGTGAGCGGGCGCGCTCAAGGTCTGACGAGCCCAATGGGAGACCTGCGGGTTGCAGCCGAGGCCGCAATCAGGGCTATCGAGCAGTTCACGGGCAAAGGGACATCGTTCGAACTGCTCGGAGTCAAGTCGATGCGGGCATTCGATGCTTCGGTAGTAATGGTCAGCGTCCTTTCGACGACCAGCGAAGGACAGAGGCGACTGCTGGGCTGCCATCTCTGCGATGACGATCACCTGCGTGGAGCTGTGATCGCGACGCTCCAGGCCACGAACCGGCTGCTGGGGAACGCGATCGCCACGAGGTAGCGAGCTACGGACGGAGACGAGGAGCGAGGAGGAGCGAGGATGAGCGAGGAGGAGCGAAGGAGCGAGGAAGGAGCGAGGATGAACGAGGAGGAGCGAGGATGAGCATTTCCGGCGTTCCGGCGAGCTCGGCAATCAAATCGGACCGGGCTGATCCTTCTGTTGAGGGGAACCCTGATCCAGATTGGTGTGTCGAACGTGGGATCGCGGCAACAGGAGAACTGCCTTGAGTTTTCGTTCAGTCCTGACGACCCTGATAACCGCGAGTGGACTCGCCGCCTGTATGCCGCCATTGCGGCCGGGTGTGCCGGCACCGCCAACGCCAGTCCCCTCGCCAGCGCCAACACCTGCCTCCGGCCCGGCCTCGACAGCACCGAGCGCGAACCCTGCCCCAGGACCCGCACCGGCAACCGCGGCACCTCGCCCAGATCCTGATTCTCTCGCAGCAATCGTCGACAGCAGCATGGCGCGCACGACGACAGCCGTCTTCGGAGCCTCGACTGTCGAACTGACAAAGGCCGCGGCAGCCGAGGTGATCGCTGACTCCGTAACGGAGGCCACGGTGAGCTGGGATATCGACGTGGCTTCCTACGTGACCAACGAGCGCGTTACGCACTATGTCGATCTGTTCACAGGTTCGGCGCGTGACCGCATCGAGTCGAGACTGCAGAAGGGCCGCTACTACGAACCGATGATACGCTCGAAGTTCAGGGCTGCGGGAATACCGGAAGACATGTATTTCCTGGCGCTGGTCGAGAGCGGTTACGACCCGCATGCCTATTCACGGGCTGCAGCGGTGGGGATGTGGCAGTTCATGACTACCACGGCTCGTGGCGTCGGCCTGAGAGTCGACTGGTGGGTCGATGAGCGGCGTGATCCGGCAAAGGCGACGGACGCCGCCGCAAGATTCCTCACCAGTCTTCACAGGCAGTTTGGCTCCTATTACCTGGCGGCGGCGGCCTACAACGGCGGCCCGGGGCGGGTTTCGCGCGGACTTTCGCGGTTCGCCGACGAGATCGAAGAGGCTGAGGGTGATGATCGCTTTTTCGCGCTGGCTTCGCAGAACTATCTGCGCGCCGAGACGCGCAACTACGTGCCACAACTCATCGCCGCCGCGCTCGTTGGCAAGGACCCTGACCGCTACGGAATGCGGCTCGGGCCGGTAGATCCATTCGGATACGACTCGGTCCTCGTCCCCCCCTTCACTCCGGTTTCGGCGATCGCCAGTGCCGCGGGCAGCGACATGGCAACCATCAGGGAACTCAACGGGTCGCTCCTGCGCGGTGTTACGCCGCCCGATCGTTCACACTGGGCACGCGTACCAGCCGGTGCCCAGTTGACGTTCGCCGGGCGATTCGACTCGCTCGCCGCAAGTGAACGATCGGCGTTCGAGAAAGTGAGAAGCAAACAGGGGCAGACTCTGGCTTCTTTCGCGGCGAGCCAGGGAGTCAGCCCGCAGGCGATCCAGTGGTACAACAGGCGCATTCGTTACGCTACGAAAACCCGCCTCGCCACCGGGCAGGAGATGCTGGTGCCCAAAGCCGCTGTGCTGGCCGCCGCGAGGGACGTGCCGGATCCGGCGATTGAACGATACGGCACGACAACGACCCGCGGACGAGTGGTCCATCTCGTCAAGCGTGGAGAAAACCTGAGCGTAATAGCCCAGCGCTATCGAACTTCCGTCGCCGCCCTGGTCCGGCTGAACGGGCTCAAGCGCCGGGTAATCTATCCCGGCCAGAGCATCATCATTCGAGGCGCCGCGCGGAGTCGTGCGGGGTAGCGGAGACCCGCGTACCCGACGCTCTGCGACGAAGATGCAGTGGACCCCTAGTCCACTATACCGCGCCCACGGTAACCCCTGAGAATCACACTCTCATATCCGTTCGAAGGGTCAAGAGCCAGTTCACGGGCAGTCTCCACCGCCGCCGGGCCGCGGTTGTAGGCGAGCAGCGCCATCTGCACGTCGCCTCGCTGCCAGCGAATCAACTGCCGCAGATAACGGAACCCGATGCGGAGGTTGGTTTCACGGTCGTAGAGACGCTCCGCCGTCATCGTCTTGTCGAAGCCACGCGCGGTACCGAGCATCACTTGTGCAAGTCCGATCGCGCCGGCGCTTGAAGTCGCTCTTTCATCGAACCGACTCTCGAGCCGTATGAGCGGAAAGGCCAGCTCGGGATCGATCTTTTCCTCGACCGCCACGTCATGGATCGCGGCAGCCAGGTCGGCGGTAATGCCGTATTCGCGCGCGTAGGCAAAAATGCGGCTCCAGCGATCGAGATGTGCCGTTGCCACCTTGAGCTGGCCGGACGCCTCCTCGATCTGATGTCGAAGTTGCGCGACCTCGACGCGATGCGCGAAGGGGCCCGCAACTCCGCCAGAGGGACTCGCTTCGGCGGTCGGCGGTGCCCAGTTTCGGGCAGCGAGCAGTCCAGCCACACCAATCCCGGCGACCATCAAAACTCCGCGGACGCGCTGGCCAAGCCGCTCGCCGTCACCTCGATGGACGTAAGTGTCACGAAGGTCCTTCATGGCCAACCTCTATCGTGAGGGGCCTGGGGCTGCAGCCATCATGGCGCAGCTCACCGGACCCAGGTGAGGGTCGAGCTGCGCGGTTGAGCAAAGGTCACCCCACGACCCAATCCCCGCTCTTTCCCCCGCGCTTTTCGACCAGCGAAATTTCGCCGATAACCATCCCCTTATCCACCCCTTTGGCCATATCGTAAAGTGTGATCAAGCTCACACTTACGGCAATTATTGCCTCCATTTCCACACCAGTTCGGTCAACAGTTCTGGCTATTCCTTCTACCCTGATTCCGGGCAAGGATTCGTCGACCGTGAAGTCCAGTTCCACCGAGGTCAGAGGCAGCTGATGGCAGAGCGGAATGAGGTCAGCTGTTCGCTTGGCCGCCATGATGCCGGCTACCCTGGCGACGCCAAGAACGTCTCCCTTCGCCAAGGTATTGGCGCGGATTGCTTCAAGGGTCTCTGCCTTCATTCTCAAAGAGCCTGTGGCACGCGCGTACCGCGCCGAGGTGTCCTTTGAGCTCGTGTCGACCATCCTGGCCTGACCCCGTTCATCAACGTGGGAAAGCGACATGGCGTGTCTCAGCCTCCTTTCGCGGCCTGCCGGAACTCCTCAAGCAGCGTGGCAGTGATCAGCTGCGGGTTCACGTTGGTGGTGGCCGCGCGCTTGGCGTCTTCAACGTGCAGGATCGAACGCGCGGCGACAACCGCCTCTGCATTTTCGCCCGCCGCGATCGCCGCTGACATTCGGCCGCGCAGTTCAACTCCGAGCGCCTCGAGCACGTCCCAGAACTTTCCCCGGGCGCCCGCGGCTCCCTGAGCCATCGCGGCCTGCGAGCGGGCCGGCCAGTTCCCTCGCGTGGCGTCGAGAAGGCGTGCTGCGGCCGTCCCGGCAACGCTCGATCTTGAAGCCGACAGCAGTTTTCCCGGGGCGCCCGCCGCTGCAAGCAGCAACTCGCGACGATCGGATGGCAGCTTGAGCCGGGTCAGCTTCGCGCTCACCAGCGGCTCGTCGAGCCAGCGGTTCATCTCCTGTTCCGAAAGATTAGGTACGCGCACAGCTGAAGCCCGCGAACGGATGGTGGGCAGCAGCGATCCCGGCAGCGAGGAGGTGAGGATGATGTAAGTGTCGCCCGGCGGCTCTTCGAGGAGCTTGAGGAAGGCATTGGCGGCCTGATCCGAACCTTCCTGTGATACCATGCGGTCAGCGTCCCCAATTATGAAGACCTTGCGTCGGGCAACCGCCGGAGTGATCGCTGCCTGCCTTACGGCCACACGGATGGTGGCGACGTAAATGCCCTCCGCGCCTGTCGGAGCCGAATAGAGACCTTCAGACTCCAGTCGCTCGTTCGCGCCGACCGCAATGTCAGCGCGGACGGCCTCTGGCGAGACGTCACTCTCGAGTCGCGGTCGGGGGAATATCCACAGAATGTCCGGATGGACAAGCTTCAGCGCGAAGCGGCACTGACTGCACACATCGCAGGGCCGTTCCCCGGATTCACAAACGAGACTCTGCGCCAGCCACAGAGCGAGCCGCTGCTTCCCGACTCCCCTCGGCCCGTGAAGGAGGAGACTCTGCGGGAGTGTCCCCGACAAGAGCGCGGCGAGCAGTCGTTTCCTCAGCCTTTCGTGTCCGATAAACGGGACGGTGAGGGCCTGGGTGGGGGAGGGCATTCAGAGTGCAAAGTGGGAAGTAAAGAGACTGTATTCAGTGGGACGTCCTTTCACCGAGCGCGGGTCGTCGCCGATGTCGGGTCTTCTGCTCATACGCGAAGGCCAATCTGTAAAGCGTGGCTTCGGCGAACGGCCTCCCAAGGATCTGCAGGCCTGCTGGCAGTTCACCGCGGGTGTAACCCATCGGAACCGTAATCGCCGGGAAGCCGGTAGCAGGTGAAAAGATCTGCGAATTGTCGCCAGCGGGTGTGTTCAGGTCGCCGATGAGCCGCGGGGGGTTGCTCCAGGTCGGATAGACGAGACCGTCAAGCCTCAATTGATCCATGACTGCAAGCAGCGCACGGCGGAGTGCTGAGCGGTAAAGTTCGCGGGCCATGCACCCGGCGCCGGTGGCAGGCGGTTCGGTTACTGCAGCCGACGTTTCGAGCCGTCGCTGAATGGTGGGATGGAATCGACCCGAGCGGATGATTTCATCGAGCGTCTTGACTGGGGGCTGTGCACTCTCGACGCTGGCGAGCCACGCTTCGATGTCATGCCGGAAGGGAGAACAAGTGCCACGCTGCAGCGCGCGGATCGAATCGATAGCAGGGATCGTGACCGTATCGAGGACTACAGCCCCAGCGTCTCTGATGTCGCGCAGCGCCTTTTCGAAGACGACGACGACCTCGGAATCGAGAGAGGGTCGCTCATACGCTTCGCGCAACACACCGAGCCGAGCCCCTCTGAGGCCGTCGGTCCTGAGGGAATCGCGATAACGAACAGGAGGTCTCGAGCGCGCGGCAGCGGTCACTGAATCCGCCGGGTCTGCTCCGGCGATGACCTGAAAAACCGCCGCGTTGTCGGCCACGGTTCGTGTCATCGGCCCGGCAATGTCCTGAGAAATGAAAAGCGGAATGACGCCGGTCCGGCTCGTCAGTCCCATCGTCGAGCGCATCCCGACCAGTGCCTGATGCGCGGAGGGCCCGCGGATCGAGTTGCCGGTATCGGTGCCAAGGCCCACCGCGCCGAAATTCGCGGCGACGGCAGCTGCTGTGCCGCCGCTCGACCCGGCCGTAACGCGGTCAAGGGCATAGGGATTTCTCGTGTAACCAGGCAGGATCGAGCTTACCGTTTCAAAGGGACTGAATGCGAACTCGGCCATGTTGCTCTTGGCGAGGATGACGGCTCCTGCTTCACGTACGCGGGCGACGAGAAAGGCGTCGCGGTTGGGCTGCCAGTCCCTGAGCGACAGCGATCCGGCTGTTGTTGGAAGGTCGCGTGTCTCGAAGTTGTCCTTGACGATAACCGGAATGCAGTGGAGTGGCCGGTTCGCCGTACCGTCTCGTGCGAACAGGGCGTCGAGGGAGTCGGCGATCGCAAGGGCGCGCGGGTGGACGACGATGATCGAATTGATGGCGGGCCCACGGCGGTCGATGTCATCGATCCGCCTGGTGTAGGCGGCAACGAGATGGCGGCAGCTGAGGCTGCCTGAGGCCATCGCCTGGTGGATGCCATCGATTGTCGCTTCTTCGAGCTGAAAGCTCACCTGCGCCGCGGCCTGGCCGGCGCCCGTTCCCAGCAGAATCAGAAGAGATACGACGGGCGCATTCGACGTGGAAAAGCGTCTGGTCGGTTGTGTCATCGTTTGTTCGGCGTTGGACTTGCTGGCGGCAGTAACGTTATCATGACTTCGTGGCGGGCGGCCAGACTCACGCCGGACGGTGGATCCTCGTGCGCGGAATGCTGGTGGACCGAGGATGCGTGCGGCTGAGAAGGAACATCGCGTGAGCGGCGCTGTCGCGCGCTGGCAGTGGCACGAGTCAGCCGTCCACGATCCGGTCGCGCAGTGCATCACCGATGAGGTTGACCGCCAGGACCGTGAGCAAAATGGCGATTCCCGGCCACACAGCGAGTAACGGTCGGGAGAAGACATGTGCCTGGGCGTTGCTCAACATGTTGCCCCAGCTGGCCGCCGGCGGCTGAACGCCGAGGCCCAGATACGACAGCGCGGACTCGGCGAGGAGCGCTGATCCGGTGCCTAACGAGGCTGCCACGATCACCGACGGAGCCAGGTGAGGGAGCCAGTGGCGGCGGACCATCGACGGGAGGGGAGTTCCAAGGGCACGCGCCGCCTCGATCCACGGCATTTCGCGGACGAGGAGGAGTTCCGCCCTCACCACCCGGGAGACACCCATCCACGAGGTCAGGCCGATCGTCGCGACAAGAGTGGTGGTGGAGGCGCCCAGGAACGTGAGAGCGGTGATGGCGAGGAGAATGGCCGGGATCGCCAGCATCGCGTCCGTTACTCGCATCAGCAGCGAATCCGTCCGACCGCGCAGTGCCCCCGCCAGGGTGCCGACCAGGGTACCAATGCCAAGGGCAACAGCGGTCGCTGCCAGGCCGACCGCCAGCGACACGCGACCGCCGTGCAGCAGCCGGCTGAGCACGTCGCGACCTGACTCGTCGGTGCCTAACGGGTGCTCCGTCGAGGGCCCGGCCCCGGCGGCCGAGAAGTCGAGCGTATCGGGATCGATGGTCCAGATCAGGGGGCCGGCGGTCACCGCCATGAGCAGCGCCGCCAGCAGCAATGTCGCGACTGGCACGCGGAGGTCATGCCCGAGGAGCCCCGTGGAGCTGTTCCGCCGGCTCACTGTCTTGAGATCCGCGGGTCGAGAGCTGCGCAGGCAACGTCAACCATCATCGTCGCCACCGCCACACCCGCGGAGACGAGGAGCGCCACCCCCATGACCAGCGGGTAGTCCCGCGCGAGCGCGGCCTCAACTCCCAGTCTTCCCATTCCGGGCCAGGAAAAGACGGTTTCTGTCACGGCCGCACCTCCAACGAGCCGCGGCAGCTGGAGGCCAGCCGCCGTGATCACCGGCAGCATCGCGTTCCTCGCCACGTGTCGCCAGCGCACCGCCCCGGGACGCAACCCCTTGGCGCGCGCCGTGCGTATGAACGTCTGGGCGATGGCGGCGCGTGCCGAAGAGCGCGCGTATCGCACCAACTCTGCTGTGCTGGGAACTGCGAGAACGAGCGCGGGAAGGACGAGATGCCGCAACCGGTCCACGAGGCCGCCTCCGCCACCCGCGCTTGAGGCCCCGCCGGCGGGGAGAAGCGGGAACTGCACGGCGAGCAGCAGAATCATCACTATTCCCAGCCAGAAAACGGGTACGGACATTCCCGCAACTGACAGCAGGCCCGTGATCCGGTCGACCGCTCCTCCCGGCCTCGCGGCGGCGCTGAGTCCCAGCGGCAGTGCAACTGCGAAGCTGATGAGAATCGCCGAACCGGCGAGGAGCAGGGTGTCGGGAAGGCGGGCGACGATGGTCGAAGCGACGTCAGTCTGATAGAGAAAGGAGTTCCCGAGATCGCCGGTCGCGACACTGCCGAGCCAGCGGCGATAGCGCTCGAGCACCGGCCGATCGATGCCCAACCGCTCTTCGATCGCGACCTGTTCTTCTCTGGTCAGTTTGGGGTCGGCGAGCAGCGATGGTCCGCCCGGGGCGGCATTGACGATCGCAAACGTCGCGGTGCAGACGAGGAGTACCACAAATACTGCATGCATCAGTCTGCGAAGGACGATTCCGGCCATGTCAGCGCGGCCGCAGGCGGAGCTTTTCGCTGTGGCGCAAGGCGTCGCGGATGCCAAGCATCGGCATCCCGTCCAGTCGCTCGTTTACCGCCTGGATCTCGCGCGGGTAGAAGAGAACCAGCACCGGTGGATCTTCGCGCTGGATTCGCTGGAACGCATTGTAGATCTCACGGCGCCTTGAAGTGTCACGCGTGGCCCGCCCGAGGGTGAGGAGGGAATCGGCCACCCGGTTCGACCAGCGCACATGATTGTTGTCCTGGCCGGATGCGTAAAAGGCGTACTGGTCGGGGTCGGGTGGTGTCGTCCACCAGATGAGATTGGCTTCGAACGATCCCGGTAGCACGCGGTCGCGCACCAGTGCGGCAAACTCCATGGTGCGCAATGTGACCTGGATGCCGATCCGCTGCAGATCCTGCTGAACGGAGAGCGCCGCCTGTTCGCGCGTCGGGTTGCCCTTGTCGACAAGCAGCTCGAAGCTGAAAGGTGCACCTGCAGGATTCAAGAGGACTCCCTCCGGCCCGGTTGTCCATCCGGCCTCGGCGAGCAGGGCGCGGGCCGAATCGGGGTCGTATGGGAACGGAGGGATCGAATCGAAGTGATAGTCCCGGAGTGCAACCGGTATCGTGCCTCGCGGCATGTCGCCATAACCCTTGAGCACGCCGGAGATGATCGCCTGCCGGTTGACGGCGTAGCTGAGAGCACGCCGTACCCGTGGCGAGGTGAACATCGGCACCAGGTTGTTGAAGGAGACGTAGAAATGCTGGACGACCGGGACCTGAACGACGCGGATCCCGCGTGCGTCCTGCACGCCCGCGAGGTTCGCCGGTTCGATCGTTATGAGATCAAGCTCCCCCGCACGCAGCTGCGCCACCTGGGCGTTGATGTCCGGCACGATGCAGAACACGATGCGCTCGAGCCCGGCGGGTTCACCGTACCAGTACGGATTGCGTACGAGGGTGACGGACGCTCCGGGGACGACGCTCTCAACGCGGAACGGACCGGTCCCTATTGGCATTGAGCGGTTGAACGACACTGCGTCCGCCAGTCGAGAGCCGCGGAGGAGGTGTGCCGGCAGGATACCGGCGTTGTAACCCAGGAGCGTCAGTAGCGGCGCAAACGGTGTCGAGAGACGGAACCTCACCGTCAAACTGTCGACAACATCAACGGCGGCTATCGCGGCGAAGTCGGATCGCAATCGCGAGCCCGACGCCAAATCGCCAATCTGCTCGAAGGTGAACCGGACATCCTCGGCGGTGAACGGAGCCCCGTCGTGCCAGCGGACTCCAGGTCTCAGATTGAACGTCCATGACAGACCGTCCCCGGACTCGGTCCACGACATCGCGAGGTCCGGCGTCGGTCGCAGCTGTTCGTCCGGTCTCACCAACCCGGGAAAGATGACCTTGTTGGCCATTACCGAGCCGATGTCGGGCGCGACGACGGGGTTCAGGATCGGATCGTTGATCAGCGCGATCCGGAGCGTGTCGGCAGGCGCCGAGTCACCGCGGCACGCCGCGAGCGCGAGAGATACGAGTCCAGCGACAAACAACCTGCCTGACACTACACCCCACCGCGGATGGCGCGCACCGCCTCCTTCAGAGAGGCAACGAGTCGATTACGGCCCCGCACAAGGTGAGTCAGCAGGAAGCCGATCTCCGACTCCTTCGTCTCCGCAACGTTGAGTGCGACCGCCAGATCTGGCAGCGCCGGTGTCGTCTCGGCGGGGTCGTGAAAGAAGCGCGGGCCGCGGGTGAAGTTCACGGGCACGAGCGCCCGCGCGAGGCGCCTGATCGCTCGGTTCGCGGCGCGAACTTCCGGGTCATCTACAGAACGCTGTTCGAGGGCGCGGCAGCGCGCGGAGAAAGCCACGAGTTCGCGATCAAGCTCGTCCAGCGCTTCCCGGGCCGCCCCGAAATCGACCCGGCCCATGACCGGTGCCTCGTATCGCTGGAGAGCGGCCCTCAATGACGCGACTGTTCTGCGGAAGTCGAACGGCGCGATCGTGGCGTTGGCTACGCCCATGACCGATGCCAGATAGATCTTCATGTCGGTCATCAGAACATCACGGTCGGCGATGTGGATCAGATCATCTTCGGTATGCCAGGCGATGTTGGCGCCGCAGCCGCCGACGGCGTAGTACCCAAGCTGCTCGCGATGAGCATGAGACATGGTCGAAAGCAGCATGAAGAACGACGAGATCCCGATGTTATTGAACGAGTAGTCGCCGGCCTGGTGCGGTCGCTCGCCGCGTGCATCCCGGCGCGCGACCTCACGGATCACTGATCGGCACCAGTCCTCCGTCTCATCCATCCACGAGATGTCGATGTACTCCGTCGCCCACCGACATCCCGGTGAATCACAGTTGACCTGCGCGATGCAGTTTTCGTCGAGGTCGATCGCGAAGTGATCCGCAAACCAGGTGCTGCCGGCGTAGCGGCCGGTTGAATGGCCGGGCCACCAGGCGATCCGGACGCTCCGCCTGAGCTGCGAGCGGTGCTGCCAGAGAACTCTCGCGATCTCGAGCAGCGTCGCATCGCCGGTGGCGTTGTCGCCGATTCCGTAGTCCCACGAGTCGTAGTGCCCATGGAGGAGGACAAACGCCTCCGGCTCGGCGGTTCCTGGAATCGTCACGCTGGGGACGGGCGATTCGAACCAGCCTTCCTCGAGCTCCGTTGTCATCGAGACGCTGGCGCCCTGCCGGGCAGCAGCGATCAGGTGCTGACCATCCGGATTGTTGACGGCTGCTACTGCAATCTTCGGTTTGCGCGGAAGGTCGCGCAGGTCCGGAGTTCCCCATATCGTGGTGCAGATTCCCCAGTGGGCGTTCTGGCCGGGGTTGGCCGCGATCAGTCCAGCTGCCCCCCGCTGTTCGAACCAGGACACCTTTCCCGGCATGCCGAATCCTTCGCTGACGACGATCCGGCCGCGGACATCCACCTCGCCATCGCCGATGAAGCCGCGGGTGAACATTTCATCGGCGTTGCGCGCGTAACGTGCCGGCACGTATACGAGCGGGGCTGTCAGGCCCGCTGGACAGGCGGCACTCATCGCCATCGGTTTGGCCCGGAAGCTCCGGCCATCCACGACAACCGATCCCTTGCCGGGAAGGCTCAGGTAAAGGGTCGGCCGATGCACCTCGACCGGCACCCCCAGCCTTGTGAGGCGCCGCTCGATCTGCCCGGCGGCCGTTGCTACGTCAGCCGGGTGCTCCCGCCTCAGCGTTGTGAAGTACTCGATCAGCGACCATGGCTCGTCGAGGGAGATGTCGGCCAGTGCGGCGTTCACTTCGGCTGGTAGCACGTTCGGTTTCGCAGCCGCCGTCAGCGATCGTTCTCGGCGAGCGTACTGCCGTCGTAGAGCCGCCCGTTTTTCATCACCCAGCGGATCGTGTTCGTGTTCCTCAGGTCAACGAGTGGGTTCTGGTCGAGCACGACGAGGTCAGCCAGCTTGCCAACCTCAAGGGAGCCGACGTCCTTGCCGAGGCCGATCGCCTCGGCGCCCATCCTGGTGGCGATCATGAGCGCGTCGTGATTGGATAACCCGCCCATCGCCATCGACCACAGCTCCCAGTGATAGCCAAGCCCCTGAAGCTGCCCATGTGATCCGACGCCGGCGCGGCCCCCGGCTGCGATCAGGTCCCGGATACTTTCACCAACCGGTTTCATAACGTGCTGGCTGGGGTGGAACCAGCCCGCCTGATTGTTGCCACCACGCCGCAGCACCTTGCTCTCGAGGTCGGCCCAGGGTGTGAAGCGTTTGAGTTTCTCGTCGCCGAGGACGTCGGTGTTTTCGTACCAGTAGTTTTCCGACCAGGGGCCTCCGTACGCCACCAGAACAGTTGGCGTGTAGACCGTCTTCGACTCGGCGTAGAAGCGGATGAAGTCCTGCTGCAGCGGGAAGGTTGGGATGGTGTGTTCGTGTCCACTGTACCCGTCGATGGCCTCGGTGACGTTCATCCTGTAGTCGAGGCCGCCCTCGGTCGTTGGCATCAGCCCCAGTTCGTGTGCGGCCATGATCACCCACTGCCGCTGTTCGCGATTGCCGACCTGGTACTGCTTGATCGTCTTGGTGTCGTAATACTGGGAATAGCGGCGAAGAATCGTCCGGGCCTGGTCGAGACTGGTGAGGTTGTTGCCCGTGGGATTGCCGGCGCCGAAGACGCCAGGACCGGTCGAGTAGATGCGGGGGCCGACGATCCTGCCCGCCATGACCATGTCTTCGTACGAGAGGACATCGGTCGATGCGGTCTGCGGATCGCGGATAGTGGTGACACCGTAAGCAAGGTTGGCGGCGTAGCTCCAGACCTCGCTGCGATGGATGTCGAAAGTGGCGCGCACGTGAGCGTGTGTGTCGACAAAACCGGGGATGATGGTCTTGCCGGAGACGTCCACGGTCCGCGTTCCCGATGGAACGGAAAGGCTGCCGCGTGCACCGACGGCAGCGATCCGGTTATCGCGGACGAGTACGTCGCCGTTCGCGATGACCTCATTGCCTTTCATCGTGATCACTCTCGCGCCGCGCAAGAGGAGCGACTGGCGCGGTGTGTCGCGGGTGGCGTTGATGGTCACTCGCTTTTCGAAAGGTCTGAACTGGGGCGTGGGCCCGCGTGCGGTTCGCGCCGAGTCATTGCCGGCGGCACCCGCCGGTCGCCTCGCGCGACGGACGGAATCATCGAACGCGCGCCCGGCGGCAACATCATGCACTACATGAGCATTGCCAATCGACCAGTGGACGAAACGGCCGTCGGCCCTCCAGTTGGGGAACTGACCGCCGATATCGCTGAGCCTGGTGACGGGAAACGCCGATTCGCCGCCGCCGATGGTGATCGTGGGCTCCGGACCGCCGGTCACGGGAACGGGGACCAGGTACATGTCACCGCTCACCTGGGCGAGCGCCTGCTCCCCGTCGGGAGATACAAACACGACCAGAGCGGGAGCTCCTCCACCGGGCCCACCACCTCCACCTGGCGGCGGAGCCATTGTTACTCTGAGGTGGGTCTGCTGATCGGTGCCGTCCCATCGCATCGACACCAGGCCGCGCTGGCCGCCGTACAGATAGATTCTGTCACTGCCTCGCGCAAAATGCGGGTAGTTGAGTCCACTCGTGGGGGCAACGACGCTCGCGTCTCCACCGGTTGCGGGCACCCAGGCGATATCCTGTCCGCCACCGGCACCACCAGCCAGTGACTCCTGGTAGCTTCGCGAAGGGGCGCGCACGGCAACGATCCGTTGACCGTCCGGCGTGAACACCGGCCGCTGCCAGAAGAAGGAGGCTCGCGTCAACCTCTGCGGCGCCGAGCCGCCAGATGCACCAATTCTGTAGAGATGACCACCCTGGGACGCGCTCATCGTGGTCCAGGCGATCCACTGACCGTCGCGACTCCACGTCGGCTGGAACTCTCCGACTTCCATGTCCGTCAGGCGGCGCGGCGTACCGTTGGGCCAGTCCATGAGATAAAGCCTGTCCATGGCGACGAACGCCAGCTTCGACCCATCCGGTGAAGGCACGGCATCGCGGATCTGTTTCACCACGAAAGTGGCCGAGTCAGTGATCCGATAATCGAACTCCACGAACGGGCCCGCGGCCTGCATCACCTCGACCTCGATGGGGATCTCCTGCGGAGTGCCGCTGGCGTCGACCGGAACCTTCCAGAGCTTCCCATCCCAGGTAGTGATCAGAAAACGGGAGTCCGGTGTGAACGTCATTCCAGGGAGGACGTCGAGAGTCGCCCGCGACTCCTGGTCGTCACGCTGGGTGCGCATCACCAGCCACCGCTCATCGCCGCTCTCGAGATCACGGATCCGGAGGCGAGTCGTGTCGATGTGGCGGGTGCCGTAGACAAGCCAGCGGCCGTCGGGTGAAAGGGCCGGCCTGAAGGCAGACCCCCAGCGGTTTTCGCGCACGGACGTCTGACCGGTATTGCGATCGTAGACGGCGAGATCGTAATCGGACATGGGTGTGTTGTAGACCCACTGGCCGGTGCGTTGTGCAAACCAGATGTAGCGCTCGTCGCGGCCGAAGGCGGCACCCATCGTGCGCAGGGTTGCCGGTTCACGAATCAGCTGCTGGCCGGTGCCGCCGTCGACGTGATAAAGGTGGAGCTTCTGATTGCGGGTGACGACGATGTACCTGCCGTCGGGAGTCCATTCCGGTGACTCGTAACTGTTCGTCTTGCCGCGCGTGATCTGGATCGTGTCGCGCCTGTCGAGCGTCATGACGTAAAGGTTCCAGCCGCCGTCGCGGTCGCTGATGAAAGTGACACGTCCGCCATCGGGCGAGAGCCTCGGCTGCCCGTCGAACGCCATACCACGAGTCAGTGGGACAGCTTTTCCACCGGTGACCGGGAGAGTGTAGAGGTCGCCGAGGTGGTCGAAGACGAGTGTCTGCCCGTCGGGGGTAATGTCGACCGACATCCAGTGGCCGACGCGGGTCGTGAAGCTTATGGTCCGGGTCGGTTTGAGGTGCAGGCCCTCCTGCATCGGGTCACGCGCGGGCTGCTGGGCTCCGGACTCGAAGGCAAGAGCGGCGAGGCTCAGGAGCTTGAGATATGGACGGGTCATGGCAGCTCAGGGGAGGGGAATCCGCCGAGAAATTGCGCTCGGTGCGGGTAGTGGGGTAGGGCGGAACACTCGGTGGCGGGATAAGGAGGCCCTGCCGGACGCGGACGTCAACGAGGCCCCGCACCAATGAAGAACCGCCTCCAATGCAAGGAAGCCCTCAGATCGAGTGGTCCGGCGTTCGTTGCCCTCACCCGAACAAACGAAGAGCAGGGCTGACTGGCACCCCCAGGAACGCCACGACCGGGCCAATGGCTCAGCCCGCCAGCGTGATGAACGTTACGGGCTGGGCGTGCGCCGCGTCGTTAGATGTGCTCAAGGCCCAGGGTGAGAACCAGGTTCGAACGCCCGTGCGAGGACTGCGGGCGATCTTTGAGCATTCGGCCGTAGGCATCGCTCTCCTCGATGCCAGCTTCAGAATCATTCATCGCAACGTGGCGATGTCCGCGTTTCTTGGCGACGAACCCGATTCAGGTACCCGGCCCCACATACTGGCGCTCGTTCACGAGGATGACGCGGGCCCGGCGAGCGCCCGCATCGCTGAACTCGAGAGTGGTCGCCAGAAGTCGGCGGCGATGGAAGGTCGCTTCAAGCGCTCCTGCGGCGAGCTGCGCTGGGGTGCTCTTTCGATCTCGATCGTCGGCGACGCCGACATTGCCTATGTAGGCTTTCTTCAGGACGTCACCGAACGAAAAGCGCTGGAACAGCAGCTCCTGCATCAGGCGTACCACGACGCTCTGACGGGTCTTCCCAATCGCGCTCTCTTTCGAGAAAGAGTTACGCGGGCGCTGGCGCGGGCAGCACGTTCTCCGGGGCGGCTCGCGGTGATCTTTCTCGACCTGGACTCCTTCAAGGAAGTGAACGATACCCGGGGACACGGCGCCGGCGACCGGCTGCTTCAGGTCGTCGCGCGCCGACTCCTCAACGCAACGCGCGGGGGCGACACCGTGGCCCGCTTTGGCGGCGACGAGTTCGCCGTTCTCCTCGAGGACATCGACGGTCGCGCCGGTGCCGAAGCGGCACTGGAGCGCATCACGACCGGACTGCGCAAGGTGATTGATCTCGATGCCAAGGCCGATGCCAGCGTGTCCGCCAGCATGGGAGTGGCCTTTCATGAGCCCGGACAGGATGCGGAAGAGATGCTGCGCAACGCCGATCTGGCGATGTACGGGGCCAAGGCCGATAACCGGGGCCGTTGGGTTGTCTATGATGAGTCGATGCACGTCGCCCTTGTCGAACGCGTGACCCTCGAAGTGGACCTGCGCAGGGCGATCGAACGGCGCCAGCTGGCCGATTCCCCACGGCTGGCCGATACGGGACGCTTCCCATCTTTTGACTCTGTTTCCGCCCCCTTGCTTGCGGAGCGTTGCAGGAACGAGTTCAGCGTCGCCTTTCAGCCGATCATCGAGCTTGCGACGGGCCGCCTTCTCTCATTCGAGGCCCTCGCGCGCTGGACCCATCCTGAGCGGGGGCCCGTGAGCCCCCAGATCTTCATACCACTGCTCGAGCGCAGCGGAGGTGTGAGCGCTCTTGGGAGACAGGTCCTCCGGGAGGCATGCGCAACTGCAGCTGCGTGGCCCGAGTCGCGCCAACGCGTCGGTATCGCCGTTAATCTTTCCGCCTGTCAGATTCAGAACGACTCGATCGTCGCCGCTGTCGACGCGGTCCTCGGCGAGACCGGACTCGAACCACGCCGACTCACTCTCGAGATTACCGAAAGCGTCATCATGATGGACGCCGAGAGCACCCTCGACCGCCTGCGGCGCCTCAAGGCGTTGGGCGTCGGACTGGCGATCGATGATTTCGGGACCGGATACTCATCCTGTCCTATCTGCAGAAGTTCCCGATCGACGTCGTCAAGATCGACCGGGTGTTCACCGATGCGATGCGAAGTGGAGACGAGGTCCTGATTCGCGCGATCCTCGCGCTGGCGCGCGCACTCTCGCTAAAGACCGTGGCCGAAGGTGTCGAGGACCGCGCTCAGAGCGAACGCCTCTGTGAGCTTGGGTGCGCCGCGGGGCAGGGATTTCTGTTCGGCCGGCCGGTCGACTCCGCTGAGGCAGCGGCCCTCGTCTCTGGCTTGCTCTGAACGGTTGACGGGCCGCACAGCAGAACCGAGTCGAGGTTTTCGCGGGATGGCAACCGGTTCAGTCTCACGGGCGTTAATCAGTCTCGGGTTACGTCCAGTCCCAACCGATCCCGAGTGAAGGCACAGGCGCGCGCTCTGCGCACCGCACGTCTATCTCGACCTCACTGACAGCTCGATCGATCCTCTCGTATGAGAGGTCATAGCGCTGGCGAATCCGCTCGAGAAGAGAATCGCGGCTCCCCTGAACCGCCTCCAGATCCTCGTCTGTCAACCGATCCCAGCGCCGTCTGACCTGCTCCCTTACAGCTGGCCACATCGACGCGAAGCCCGCCCGTAACAACATCTGAATGGTCTCCCCAAACTGGAAGCCATAGCATCGAATCGGGGAGCCAGCAGGACAATTCTCCGCAGGTAGCTTTGGCGCTGGCACCAAAGAGAGATTACAACACCCAACCCACGATCCGGGCCGTGCTCACTCCCCTCTCAATGACCGTCGAGGCTGCCGACGGCCTCATCCTTCGCGGCACCCTCCGCTATCCCTCGGCGCGTCCACCTGCGGGCGGCTTCCCGCTCGCAGTACTGGCGCACCAGTATCCGGCCACGCGCGACTCCTTCGCGCCGCTCGTCGCCGACTTGCTCGAGCTATCGGTCGCCAGCCTCGCCTTTGACCAGCGCGGGCATGGTGAGTCGATCAACTCCCCCGACGGCCCCCGGGTGATAAACGCACCCGCCGATTTCGAGCCGATGGCGTTTTTCAACGCTTTTGTCACGAGCATCACGAAAATCGGCTTCAACAGGATCGATGACGACATCGTCCGGGTGACGCGGTGGGGCTCGGTGCAGAACTATATCGACCCGGGGCGCATTCTCCTTGCAGGTGCGAGTGTTGGCGGGTCGGGAGTAATGCTCGCCGGTCCACGCATTGGAGCGCCGCTGCGGGGGACGGTGACCTTTGGTGCAGCTGGCGCGCCGGCCTGGGGCGAAGATGCTTCGGCGCGCATCAGACACATCATCGAGACCGTCAGGGCACCCTGCCTGCTCACGAGTTCGGAAGGGGACGCGTTCGATGGCGCCGCCAATGTTCACAACTGGGGTCATGGCCTGTCCCACGTTCAGTCGGTGATCGTGCCCGGCAGCGATCACGCCATGGCCATCTATTTCGACGTGCGCGAGCAGGTGAGGGCCTTCATCAGGGCGGTCATCATCTGATCAGGGCGATCCGGTCGATAACGGGATAGATCCATTCGACGCCACGTTCGGTGACAACGGCGTCGTCTTCGAGAGGGATGCGCAGTTTCTTGCCGCCCCATTCGGCTATCGGTGTGTAGGCAAAAAGTTCGATCGAAAACAGGTTGCCCGGCCTGATCTCGTACGTCAGGCGACCGGGATTGAAGAACGCCATCGACGGGCCGATTCCGTGACCCCAGTCCCCTACAGAGTGGCAGCCGATGATGAATTCGACTGATTCGTCCTGCCTCACCTGGTTGAATCCGCGCATGGGTACAAAGCCGGCGGCGCCGATGGCCCGGTTGACGTCGTCCATCATCGACTGAGCCGTTTCACCGGCACGCGCTGTCCGGCGGATGACATCCCTGATGCGGACCGCATTGTCAAACGCCTTCTGCATGCTGGCCGGCAGCCGTGTCTCGCCAGCGCGGAGAACGTAGGCGATTCTCTTCTGATCAGTCCACATGTTGAGATACCCGATACCGTAATCGATCATCAGGATGTCACCACGCTGGATGATCCGGTCGTTCGACGTCGCCTCGATCCCGTCGGGGCCTGTGATGTAGATCGACGGGACCTCGAACGAGCTGCCCAGCCCGCGAACGAGCATCTGCTCCTGGATCCACCATGCCACGTCGGCGAGCATCGTGACTCCCGGCGTTATCACTTCGTTCGACAGCGCCCGCTCCGCGATCTGCCGCCCCATTTCGGCCGCTTCACCGAACGCAACTATCTCCGACGCCACCCGCCGTGAGCTGAAGTCCGAAATCATCTTCTCGGCCGACGTGATGCGCGACGAGACGTCGGCCCCGAGAGTCCGGACGAGGTGATTGTAGAGCGAATGGGAAAGGCCGTCCGCCATCCCCATCTCCTCTGACATGTTGACGCCGATCCGGCGCGGATTGCGCTCGCGGACAAAGGCGGCGAGCCCTTCCGGGTTGGCATCAAGGTCGTAGGCACCGCAGCCGCGCCGGTGGTGGTCGGTTATGCCTAACGAGGCACGCTCGATCCGGTCCCCGCCGCGGTCGGTAAAGATGTAGTAGCCAATCGAGCCGACGTAGCCGCGGCCAAGCAGGTCCCAGAGGGGATCGTAGTGACCCTCCTTCATCGCCACGATCCACATGTCGATCCCGTTTTCGCGCATTGCCTCGGGAAGGATCCGATCGAACTTTTCCTTCCTGATCTGGCACATTCGCGCCCAGCGGTTGCGGGCTTCGAGGTGAGACTGACCAGGCGAGGGCAGGGGAGAGAGGACGGCCGTTAACGTCAGGGCCGCGAGGATGGTCGCATTTCTGGGCATTCGTTTCGAGTGTGGACCGCCGAGGATATCACGACGCCGCACACGTTGCCAGAAGGCAGAATACGGACCTGACAACAAGCGACCGCGCGCGCACATTGCAGTCCCCACCCCCCAATCCCGCAGACGTAACGATGACCGAGGTCAGGACAGCGCACGAAACCACCAGCACCCCCCTCCTGTCGACTTTTCGTTTCGCACTGCTCCTGATAATTCTGGGAGGGTGCGCCGGACTGATATCAGAGCTCATTCTGCTCGGCCACACGGAGCAGGCGAAACAGTGGATCCCCCTTGTTCTGCTCGGGCTCGCCGCCGTCCAGTCAGTTGCGCTCCTCTGGCGTCCCCGCGCCGGGCTCGTTCATGTCTTTCGTGTCACGATGCTGGCATTCCTCGTCGCAGGCGTTCTGGGTACCTGGTTCCACTACTCCGGCAACGTCGAATTCGAGCTCGAGAGGACGCCCGACCTGGGGGGTTTCGAACTCATCAAGGCATCGCTGGGCGGGGCGTTTCCGTCGCTCGCGCCGGGTGCGATGATCCAGCTGGGTCTCATCGGTCTGCTCTATACATTTCGGCACCCGCTGACGCAGCGCCGGCGTGACGGGGAGCGTTAACACTCTGGCGCCACAAGCGGTTTACCACCCAACAGGAGTTTCCATGCGTACGAAAATTACGGCGATGGCGATCGCCGCCTTTGCCATCAGCACTTCCGCAGTCGAGGCCCAGGTTGGCAGGACAACGCTGGTCGACCCTAACCTCGCAACCGAGCAACAGCTGGCCGCTTTGCCGGGGATGACGCCGGTGCTGGTACGATCGGTGATGGAGAAGAGGCCCTTCCTGACCATGAAGGATTTTGACGGAGCGCTCACCGGGCTGGACGCCGCGCAGAAGAGGACGCTCTACGGCAGCGCGTTCGTTCACATCAACCTCAACACCGCGTCGAAGGAGGAGATGCTGATGGTTCCCGGCGTCGGTGAGCGGATGCTGAGGGAGTTCGAGGAGTATCGTCCCTACCGGTCGCTGGCCCAGTTCAATCGCGAGATCGGCAAATACGTCAACGCCGCGGAACTCGCCAGGCTTGAGTCCCATGTCTTTGTCCCGCTCAACATCAACACTGCAGCGGACGCTGACCTGCTCACGATCCCCGGGCTGGGCAATCGGATGTTGCGCGAATTCAAGGAGTATCGGCCCTATCGCGACATCGGGCAGTTCCGGCGCGAGATCGGCAAATACGTGAATGAAAAGGAAGTGGCGCGTCTCGAGCGCTACATCGTCCTCCAGTAGCAGTGGCAGCACCTGCGCCGGCCAGACGACTCCGGCGCAGGTTTCGTTACCGGTAACGCTCCTCCGACTCAGACGATCCTCATGTCACGACCGCTCGCACTTGCCCTCACGCTTTCGGCTGCTTTCGAACTGGCCGCACAGCAGGCGACTCCGGTTCGCCAGGCCGCTGCCCGCACCCGGGCACCGGCGCCTCCTGCCCTGGTTCTTTCCGCCGACCCGGTGCCGGCTACTGCCTTTGCCGGTTTGTCATACCGCAACGTCGGGCCGGCACGTGGAGGGCGTGTCACCACCGTCACCGGCGTGCTCCAGCAGCCGCTGACCTTCTACATGGGACCGACTGGTGGTGGTGTGTGGAAGACTGTCAACGCCGGACACACCTGGATCAACGTCAGCGACAGGTTCTTCAACGTCGCATCGATGGGAGACATCGACGTCGCCGATTCGGACCCCAACATCATCTATGCCGGGACGGGATCGGACGGCTATCGGTCGAACGTGGCGATCGGTCGCGGTGTGTACAAATCGAATGATGCCGGAGCAACGTGGCAGCACGTCGGCCTGCCGGCCGCGGGAAACATCGGGGCAGTTCGCATCCACCCGACCAATCCCGACATCGCCTTCGTCGCCGCCATCGGCAATCCGTTCCGTCCCAATCCCGAACGCGGCGTCTATCGCACAACCAACGGCGGCCGCTCGTGGGATCGGGTGCTGTTCGTGTCCGACTCCACCGGCGCCGTGGACATCGAGCTCCAGCCCGGCAACCCCAACGTCATTTACGCCTCGATGTGGCGCGCCGAGCGCAAGCCGTGGACGATCATCTCGGGAGCGCGGGAAGGCGGCGTCTACAAGTCCACAGACGGCGGCTCCACCTGGAAAAAGCTTGCGAGCGGCCTTCCGGGGGAACTGTTCGGCAAGAGCAACCTCGCGGTGACCCCGGCCGCCCCCAACGGCGTCTGGGTCATCATCGAAGCAAAGCCCGGGAGCGGCCTCTACCGCTCTGACGACGCGGGCGAAAGCTGGCGACTTGTCAGCAACTTCGCTCCGATGCTCACCAGGCCCTTCTACTACACCGGCGTCACCGTCCATCCGCGCGACCCCAACACCATCTGGACGTACAGCGAGGGCTACTACAAGTCCACCGACGGAGGCCGCACCTGGCGGTCACAGAGTACACCCCACGGCGACAACCATGATCTCTGGATCAACCCGAACGCTCCGGACATCATGGTCCAATCCAACGACGGTGGCGCCAACGTCTCGATCGACGGCGGACGGACCTGGTCAACGCAATACAACCAACCGACCGCGGAGATCTATCAGGTGGAAGTGGACGATCAGTTCCCCTACCGGTTGTATGGCGCGCAGCAAGACAACTCGACGCTGATTGTTCCCAGCCTGCCGCTGTCGGCCGGCGCCCCTGATTCCCCGATGCAGGAATGGCGCTCGGGGCCGGGCTGCGAGACGGGCCCGATCATGCCGCATCGGACCAACCCGGACACCGTATACGGTGCCTGCAAGGGGCAGTTCTCGCGCATGAGCCTCAGGACGGGCAACGAGCAGCCGTACTGGAACGGCGGCCAGTCCCTCTATGGCAATCCCGGCAAGGACCTCGACCTCCGCTTTCAACGCGTGGCGCCAATGGAGGTTTCGCGGCACGAGCCCAACACCGTCTATTATGGCTCGCAATACGTGCACCGCACGCGCGACGGCGGCGTTACATGGCAGACCATTTCCCCGGACCTCACACTCAATCCACCGGAGAGGCAGCAGACGCCAAGTGGCGAGCCGATAACGCTCGATGGAACGGGCGAGGAGTTCTTCTCGACGCTATACGCAATCAAGGAGTCTCGGCACGAGCCCGGCGTCATCTGGACCGGCTCCAACGACGGCCCCTTCCATATCACCCGCGACGGTGGCCGCACCTGGAGAAACATCACGCCCCGCGACCTTCCGGCCACTCCACATCACACACGCAACAACTTCCGCGGCCCGCCCGACGGATGCCGCACGCAGAACCTCGAGCCGTCACCACACCGCCGGGGGTCCGCATACTACGCGGTTCACTGCTACCTCCTCGGCGACTTCCGACCCTACATCTGGAGAACAGACGATTACGGCGCGACCTGGTCGCTGCTCACTACGGGCAACAACGGCATTCCGGCCGATGAGCCTGTACGAGTCGTGCGCGAAGACCCCGAGCGCGAGGGGCTGCTCTACACTGGCACCGAGTTCGGGATGTACGTCTCCTTCAACAATGGCCGGACATGGCAGCCGTTCCAGCTCAACCTCCCCTCGGTTCCCATCACCGATATGCGCGTCCACCAGGGTGACCTGGTGCTGTCGACGCAGGGCCGTTCGTTCTGGATCCTCGGCAACCTCAACGTCGTCAGGCAGGCGTCCGATCGCGTGCTGGCGTCGCCGCTCCATGTGTACGTCCCGCGCGTCGCGTACCGCCACCGCTACTCCGGATCGTTTGGTGGCGTGGAATCGGATCGATTCGACCCCGCTGACCCGCAGTACCCGCCGGCCGGTGCGCAGATAGACTACTGGCTGGGGTCGGCCAACGTTCCGGTTACGCTGGAGATACTCGACGCCGCTGGGTCTGTGGTTCGGTCATTCTCGAGCGACGCCGCCGGGGAATCGACGCGCACCGAGCCATCGATGCGCCGCATGGTCACTGTGCGCGAGGGAACGCCGCGCCTGCCTAACGCTCAGGGCCACAACCGGTTCACCTGGGATCTGCGACTACCCGGGCCCTGGGACGCGAACCCTGCGCGCAGCGGTCGCAACGGTCCGGTCGCGCTGCCGGGGACGTATGCGGTGCGAGTCACGGCTGGGGGCGGGGGCACGACGGCCACGCAACGGCTCTCTGTTCAAATGGATCCCCGCATTTCACGGGACGGAGTGACCGCGGTCGAGTTGCGAGAGCAGCTCCGGCACAACCTCCAGGTGCGCGACATGGTGTCGGAGGTGAATCATCTCGCGCTGGAGATCGAAGAGGGTCGCCGCCGACTTGCCAGCGCCGCGTCGGCCGCCGACACGCTGAAGATGCTCGAGGAGCTGAGGGCGAGGATCGTTACGCCCGCAGTCCGCTACTCTAAACCGGAATTGCAGTCGCATATCACCTACCTGTACTCGATGACGATGCAGGCCGACCAGAAGATCGGGCGCGACGCTATTACCCGTTACGCGGTCCTGAGAAAGGAACTCGACGACCGGATCGCGGAGGCAAAGAGGCTGCTCGGGGGGAGAGTGGCGATGTAGGCCACGGCGAAGAAGACGAAGAAGACGAAGAAGACGAAGAAGACGAAGAGGAGGCGAAGAGAGCGAGATTGGTGCTCACCTCCTGCCGTCAGCTCCACCTCCATCCTCGGCCGCGACCGGTGGCGGACGCTTTGCGGGGAAAAGTACTTGACAGAGGCCCGACAGCCCGCTATCTCACGGCATGAACCGGAGACAGCCTCTCAAGCTCGAAAAAGAGCCCCCACCGTACGAAACGCCCGCCCTGTCGGATCGCGCATTCGACAATCTGCAGTTCATTCGAGAAACGATGGAACGGGCAGGCACCTTTACCGCGATATCGGGACGCGGGATCATGGCTACCGGAGTTCTCGCCCTCGCCGCATCAGCGATCGCGGGACAGTCACTCGAATCGCCGCGCTGGCTGGGAACCTGGGTTGCGGCAGCTGTTGCGGCTCTCGTGACCTCGGTCTTGCTCACGATGCGCAAGGCGTCGGCGACCCGCACACCCATGTCCGGCCCGATCGCCCGCAAGCTCGCGCTGGCCTTCTTCCCCGCGCTCGTTGCCGGCGCCGTTTTCACCGCCGTCGCCCTCAGAGCCGGGTGGTACGCCGCCCTTCCCGGTACGTGGCTCATCATGTACGGAGCAGCCGTGATGGCGGGCGGCGCCCTGTCAGCGCCGATCATTCCGGTAATGGGTGCCAGTTTCATGGCCGTCGGCGCCGCCGCCCTCGGCCTCCCGGTCATCCTCGGCAACGTCTGGAGCGTCGAGGCGCGCATGACGCTCATAAATCTCCTGATGGGTCTGGGCTTTGGTGGGCTGCATCTCGCCTTCGGTTACGCAATAGCAAGGAGGTTCGGTGGCTAAGCGAGCTCTGGCGCATCGCGCGCCGCGCGAAAATGGCGAACATCGGCGCCCGGACTCCCGGCAGCCGGCTCCGGGCCGGGGCGCTCGAGCCGCGGAGGACAAAGCAACCGCGGTTGATCTCAATCGTCTCATCCATGAGCGCGTCCGACTCGGAATAGTCAGCGCGCTTGCAGTCAACGATTCGCTGACCTTCAACGAGCTGAAGACGGTGATGGGAACGACTGACGGCAACCTGAGCGTCCACGCACGCAAACTCGAGGAAGCCGGCTACATCGACTGCAGAAAATCGTTCGAAGGCAGGGTCCCTCGAACTGATTTCCGCATCACGGCAACCGGTCGCCGGGCTCTCGAACGATACCTCGAACACATGGAATCAATCATCAGGACGACCCGGAGCGGTGCGGTCGGGGGCGGAGGAAGCCGCGCGTGAGATCGCAGAACGGTGTGGTGCCGCGGCACGTCGCGTTCATCATGGACGGCAACGGCCGCTGGGCTCAGCAGCGCGGGCGGACGCGCAGCGCTGGCCATGTGGCCGGAGGCAAGACGGTCAGGAAAATGGTCGAACACGCGCGCCGTGTCGGAATAGAGTACCTCACGCTTTACGCCTTCTCTTCGGACAACTGGTCGCGGCCCGCAGACGAGGTCGACGCGCTGATGCAGCTTTTCCGTCGCCATCTCGCGGTCGAGACGCCCCGCTGCCTCGAGAACGACATCAGGTTGATCGTTGTCGGCCGCCGCGACCGCCTCTCGCCTGACCTGCTGCGCGCGATCA
Source organism: Gemmatimonadota bacterium (assembly GCA_052389935.1). Lineage (GTDB taxonomy): Bacteria > Gemmatimonadota > Gemmatimonadetes > Gemmatimonadales > Gemmatimonadaceae > JBQTHK01. The sequence continues at coordinate 33,714 of JBQTHK010000051.1, forward strand.
GGGCAGCCGAAGAAGCAACCAGCGAATGCAGCGCGATGCAGCTGCGTCTGGCGGTCGACTACTCGTCACGCGACACCCTCGTCCGCGCCGCGGCTGCAGATGCGCTTAAGGGCCAGCTGACCAGGGACGACTTCGCACGGGCGATTGCGCGGGCCATGCACGACGAAGGGTCGGCGGGGGACGTCGATCTCCTCATCCGTACCGGCGGCGAGCAGCGGCTCAGTGATTTTCTCCTCTGGGAATGCTCCTACGCCGAGCTCGTGTTTTCACGCCGCCTCTGGCCGGATTTCGGAACCACCGATTTCGACGCCGCCCTCGAGGAGTTCCGCGCCCGTGAGCGGCGGTTCGGCGGGGTAGCACCGGCCATGGCTGTGAGTCGTTAGTAGGTGCGGGCTGGGTGTTCGCAACACCCGCCGCCTGCGAACATGATGAGCAGGACGACGAAGACGAAGCTGCGGGTCGGTATCATCGCCTGAAGCGGCGCCTGGCCTCAAGAACCCGCTCGAGCGCCTCACCGGTATCCCTGCCCAGCGCCGAGATGTGACCCATCTTGCGGCCGCGCCGCGCCTCGACCTTGCCATACAGATGAAGCCGCACCCCAGGCACTGACAGTGCCGCCACATGGTCCGGCTCTCCATCAGACCACAGGTCGCCGAGGAGGTTGGCGATCGCCCCGGGCGCAACGGCGCTTGTGAGGCCCAGCGGCAGCCCGCAGATCGCCCTCACGAACTGCTCGAACTGGCTGGTCATGGCGGCCCGCTCGCTGTGGTGATACGTGTTGTGCGGCCGCGGCGCGAGTTCGTTCACGAGCAGCTGCCCATCACGGGACAGAAAAAGCTCGCAAGCCAGTAGACCGACGACGTCGAGCGACTCGGCGATCCCGCGCGCGATTTCCGTCGCCGCGGCTTCTACCAGGGGATCGATGGGACCGGGAAACGTCGACCAGTCAAGTACGCCACGCTCGTGATGGTTGCGGGCTGCTCCGTAGACCGCCACCTCGCCCGTCGGGCCGCGCGCGACCAGCACCGAACACTCCAGTTCGAGATCGAGAAACTTTTCGACCAGACAGCGTTCGCTGCCGAGCGTTTGCCAGGCCGCGACGGCTTCGGTCGGACTCGTTACCCGCACCTGTCCCCGGCCATCGTACCCTCCGTGTGGAGCCTTGCAGATCGACGCTCCCAGCTGGTCCACGGCCGCCGCGCATTCATCGGCTGACTGCGCCTCGCGCCAGGGTCCAACAGGGAAATGCTGGTCAGTCAGCCACTGCCGCTGGCGCAACCTGTCCTGGATGATCCAGACAGCTTCGGCGCGCGGGCGCAGCGGCCTTGTGCCCGCAACCGCGTCGAGCACAGGTCGCGCGATCTGCTCGATCTCGAGACTGACAACATCAACGCCGCGGGCCAGCTCGATCGCCGCATCGACGTCGGTAAAGGGAGCGGCCAGCACGCGTGAAGCGAGCGGTCGCGCGCTGCAGTCCGGATCGGGATCGAGCACATGGACATCGTAGCCGAGCGAACGAGCAGCCATCGCCGTCATTCGCCCGAGCTGACCGCCACCGAGAAGACCTATGGCGGCGCCCGGTCTCGTCACCGTCATGGCAGTTTCTGCTGCAGCACCTCAGCCGTGCGGGCGTCGCGCCAGGCGCGGAGGCGATCGCGCACATCCGGAAATCGCGTTCCGACGATTTCGGCCGCCAGAATAGCGGCATTGACTGCACCCGGCTTGCCTATCGCCAGGGTACCAACCGGGACCCCGGCCGGCATCTGCACGATCGAGAGAAGAGCGTCCTGGCCATTGAGAACGGTGGCGGGGATGGGAACTCCTAGAACCGGGACCAGGGTCTTGCTCGCGACCATGCCCGGCAGGTGAGCGGCGCCTCCGGCGGCGGCGATGATAACCATCAGCCCCCGTTCTTCAGCTTTTGATGCGTAGTCAAACATCAGATCCGGCGTCCTGTGCGCGGAGACCACGCGCCTTTCGTACGGCACGCGCAGCTCGTCGAGGATGGCGCAGGCGTGCTGCATGTGCTCGAAGTCGGACTTCGAGCCCATGATGACACTCACTACGGGGAATGGTCCGAAGGGAGCGGTCACGTGGTCGGAGGGTGGAAGAGGGAGAGGAGGAGCGAAGAAGCTCGAAGGCTCGAGTGCAGGAGGCCACTCAAATGGAGTCGAGAGGCGAAACTAGCGAGATTGCCAGGTTTCGTCCCGGTCCCAGTCGTTGCACATGGCGGCTTGACTGGCCTGCAGCAATGCGATCCGCACCCCGCTCCAGGTACTCGTCGCCGATTTTCGCTGACCACCTCGTCAGCCAGCTCCAATGGCCAGTGCGCCCTCCGGGCTTGCAAATAGTTGCCACCGCTTGACTTAGCATCCAGACTGCGATCAGGGACAAACCGAGTTTACGACCCGTCAACGTCGTCGCTCCGCTGGGACGAGTTTAATGATTGACGGCCTGCTGCGCAGCGCACTACTGTAGGAGTTCTGGAGCCCGACCGCCGCCCCGCGAGTGCTCATCTCGCCATGTGCAGCGGGCCGACGGGCTCCTGAAACCCCAACCAGGGAGTCCGGGATGAGTACTACCTCGTTAGGTCGACTCCTGTCTGGCATGGCAGCTGTGCTCGCGCTGAGCGCGGGGACGCTGGCCGCCCAAGCCACACAGGCAAGCATCAACGTCCGGGTAACGGACGCCGCGGGGAACGCGGCAGTCGATCAGGCCCAGGTCCAGATTGTCGGGACGACGCTGGGAGCCTTGACGAATGCGCAGGGAACCGCGGTTATCAGAAACGTCCCCGCCGGGACACACACCGTCCGCGTGCTGCGCGTGGGCTACGCCGAGCAGAAGAAGCCTGTAACCGTTACGGCGGGACAGGTAGCGTCTGTGGAATTCGCGCTCGGCCAGGTTGCCGTATCGCTGACGCCGGTCGTCACAACCGCCACCGGTGAGGCACGACGCGAAGAGATCGGCAACTCGATCGCGAACATAAACGCGGCGCAGCTCACCGAGGTGGCGCCGATCAGGAACGTCGAGGATCTGCTCACCTCGCGTACCGCCGGCCTCAACGTCACCTCCGGCACGCAAACGGGTTCAGGTGCGCGAGTGCGGATCCGCGGCACCAACTCTCTCAGCCTGAGCAACGATCCCATCTACGTCATCGACGGGATCAGAATGCAGAGCAACACCGGCTCCTCGAACCTCTTCACCGGCGGCGCCCAGCCGAGCCGTGTAGGGGACATCAATCCGGAGGAGATCGAGAACATCGAGATCGTGAAGGGCCCATCGGCGGCGACGCTGTACGGCACAGACGCCGCCAACGGCGTCATCGTCATCACGACCAAGAAGGGTCGGGCCGGGCAGGCTCGCTGGAACGTCTGGGTCGAAGGTGGTCTCCTGAGGGACTTGAACGAGTATCCCACCAACTACACGATCTTCGGCAAGCAGGCGGGGCAGACTACCACGGCTGCTCTGAACTTCTGCAACAACGTGCGCGTCTCGGCCGGCGTCTGCACCCTCGACAGCGTCGCCAGCTTCAACGTCTTCGAAGAGTCTGACCTGACGCCGCTGGGGACTGGCAATCGGCAGCAGGGAGGTGCTTCGCTCTCCGGCGGCACGGAAGTCGTTCGCTACTTCGTTTCGGGTGAACACGAGCGTGAGATCGGCGTCCTCGAGCTCCCCGAGTTCGAGCGTGAACGCTTCAAGCGCGACAACCTGACCTTGCACGACTACACCGAGCGCCCCAACGCGTTAGGCAAGACGAGCGCGCGCGCCAACCTGAACGTGACGGTGAGCCCCGAGCTCGACATGGCGGCCACGACCAACTTCATCAGGATCAAACAGCGCTTCTCGCTCGAGTCCAACGCCACCGCCGGTCTCGGCTCGCAGATCTTCGGCGGCCCCGGTTTCAGGACGACAACGGACATCCTAGGCCCTGGCACCAACACGCCGCTCAGCGGCTACCGCGCCTGGACGCCGGGCTTCACCTGGCAGGAGAAGGCAGGGCAGAGCCTCAACCGCTTCATCGGTGGTCTCAACGCCAACTGGCGTCCTACCAGCTGGATGCAGAACCGGCTGACAGTAGGCAACGACTTCACCGACCGTATCGACGACAACTTCCTCTTCAATGGTGAGGGCCCCCCGATCACCGCGACGTACCGCAACGGCTTCCGTCAGGACACGCGGACCGACATGCAGAACTTCTCGACGGACCTTGGCAGTAGTGCCACCTGGTCGCCCAGCGCCACCTGGAACTTCAAGACCACGGCCGGCGTGCAATATGTGTACTCGCTGTTCTTCCAGTCGATCGCAACAGGCAACGAGCTGCCCCCTGGAGCCCAGACGCCTAACGGCGCGCGTACCAGGCTTGCGTCCCAGAACACAACCGATTCGCGCACCCTCGGCTTCTTCGTCGAGGAAGCGGTTGGGATCAATGACCGGCTGTTCCTCACAGCCGCGGTCCGCAGCGACCAGAACAGCGCCTTCGGTACGGAATTCCAGAGCGTGCTATACCCCAAGGCGTCGGTCTCGTGGATCATGTCCGAGGAGGGTTTCTTCCCCCAATGGGGCTTCATGGACCAGTTCAGGGTCCGCTTGGCCTATGGCTCGTCTGGCGTGCAACCCGGTACCAACGACGCGACGCGATTCTTCACCTCGTCACTCTCCAACATTCAGACGGCCGACCAGCCTGGTCTTCAGATCAGTGCACTTGGCAACAAGGGTCTGCAGCCCGAGAAGAGCACGGAGTTCGAGGGTGGGTTCGAGACCAGACTCTTCGGCAGCAGGCTTACAATTGATGTTACCGGCTACTACAAGAAGACAGAAGACGCCCTCATCTCGGCCATAGTACCGCCGTCCGTGGGATCAGCCGCCCGAGTCAGACAAAACCTCGGATCGGTGGAGAACAAAGGCCTCGAAGCTCTGATCTCGGCCCAGGCTATCGATCGCCGCTCGGTAGGTCTCGACTTCACTTTTTCCGCTTCGACCAACTCCAACAAGCTGATCAGCCTCGGCGGTACCGAGCCCCAGATCGGAACAACCACGCGACAGGTCGAGGGCTACCCGCTCTTCGGTCTCTGGGCGCCGGCAATCCGCGGTTGGGAAGACAAGAACGGTGACGGCATTCTTACTTACAGTGCCAACGCCGCTCTCAACGAAGTCTTCATCGACGACACCGCCAGCTTCCGTGGTTACAACCAGCCACGTCATCTGGCGACGCTCACCACCGGTCTCGACCTCTTCAACCGCCGGTTGCGGGTGCAGAGCCTCGTCGATTATCGCGGTGGCAACAAGTGGTACAACAACACCGAGCGGATTCGCTGCGTCTCGCGCCAGAACTGCAACGGGTTGATGAACCCCGATGCGTCGTTCGAGGAGCAGGCGATGGTGGTCGGCACTCGTGATCACCCCACCCGTACGCTCGACGGTTTCTTCCAGGATGGTGCCTTGCTGCGCTTCAGGGAGCTCTCGGTGCAGTACAACCTCGGCGAGCGCTGGGCCCGGTCGCTCTTCCGCGGCCGTTCAGCGAACGTCGTAGCGTCGGGTCGCAACCTCTTCAACTGGACCAGGTACCGCGGCGTCGACCCCGAGGTTGATTTCACCGGTGCAACGGGTGACAGCCCGTCGGAGTTCCAGACACTCGGCCCACCGTCCTACTTCACGATTCGTTTCAACATCGGCTACTAAACGCGCACAGAGAGAACATCCAGAATGCATAGATCAACCTTCATGGGCCGGCGGGGGCGGGCGTTGAGCGCCGCTGCGGGCCTCACCATCGCAGCCCTCGCGACGGCGTGCGCCACGGACGCGATCCTAGATGTTGAGGATCCCGATATCGTGCTGCCCGAAAACGCCCAGTCACAGGCAGGCGCGCTCGCTCTCGCCAATGGAGCGGTCGGCCGACTCAACGGAGTAACTGCAGGCAGCGAAAGTACCTGGCTCTTCGGCGGTCTCCTTGCCGACGAATGGTCAACCAGCTCCACCTTCGTCCAGAACGACGAGACTGACCAGCGCTCGATCAAGGAAGACAACGGTTCGATCACAGGTATGCTGCGGCGTCTGGGGCAGGTCCGCACCGCGACCAATCAGGCGCTCGCGGGGCTCAACGAGTGGTGGCCCGGCGCTCAGGCTGCGCTCAAGGCCGAGATGTATTTCGCGCGTGGGTTTGCCGAAATGCAGATGGCGCAGGACTTCTGTAACGGTGTGCCGCTGAGCGACGGCGCACAGGAAGACCCGATTCTGGGGACGCCGATGCCGGTCGCGGCGGTTTTTCAGGCGGCCATCTCCTCCTATGACTCCGCGCTCGCTATCGCGACCGGAACCGACGCGGCGTCGGTTCGCATCAATCGCGCCGCCACGATCGGCAAGGCTCGCGCCCAGTTGGGTCTGGGCCAGCACGCGACCGCAGCGCAGACTGTAGCGGGTATTCCCACCACGTTCGTTTACCAGACGACCTTCGCCACGACCAGTGGCGACAACACTATCTGGGGTCAGGGTCTCAGCGCCCGTCGGTATTCGGTTGCTGACAGGCTCGAAGGGAACGGGCGCAACATTCCTGTTGGCAATGCGCTCAACTACGGCACGGCTGGTGATCCTCGCCTGCCGGTGGTAGACACCCGAGCCAACGGACAGGATGGCCAGACGTGGACGAGGACCACAGTCCTTTACCAGAGGGGCACTCCGGTCGACGTGGTCAATGGTCTCGACGCCCGGCTGATTGAAGCCGAAGCGTTCCTCAGAGCTGGCAATACCACCCAATGGCTGGCGACGCTGAACGCGTTGCGCGCCGCACCACCCAATCCGATCGGTTCGATCACGGTGCCGGCGCTGGCGGCGCTGACTGATCCCGGGACGGCCGATGCGCGGGTGGATCTGATGTTCCGCGAGCGCGCGTTCTGGACGTTCAGCCGCGGTCAGCGTCTCGGGGACCTCCGGCGACTGATCCGGCAGTACACCCGAACCCCGGCCAACACTTTCCCGACCGGTGTGCACTACAAAGGTGGGAACTACGGGACCGACGTGAACCTGCCGGTCGTAACCGAGGAACGGAGCAATCCGAACTTCACCGGCTGCACGGACCGTAACGCCTGAAGCATTTCAAGGGTTGCACGGGGCGGGGAGACCATCCTGGTGGTCTCCCCGCTCTGCTGTGCGGCCGCCAGATTAGCGTAACCGTTCGATGCTCTCCTCATCTACACTAAAGACCGACTGTCGCGGTTGCGCTGACGGCAGAGCCGGCCATCCCGGGACTCATGCCGATCATGCGTGAGGCGGGCGGCGTCTTCACTGACTTCAACGGCCGCCATTCTCTTGCCGGTAGCGATGCTGTGGCCACCAGTTTCCGCCGAGTCCGCTGCGCTGGTGACATGACGCACGCCTGACAGGAGCGACGCGACACGGCACGTACGATCTGCGCCATCATGTTTCGGGACATGATATCTACACGCTTCCTTCGAGCTGCAGCTCTGTGGCTTTCTGCAGTTGGCATAGTCGGCTGCTCATCGCCGGCGGCCGACGCCGGCGGAGTTACGCTCCAGCCCGACGACGCCGCACTATTCGTGACCAACGGCTTCCTCAACGGCCGACGCCCCTTTCCTGCCAGCAACTGGTGGAACATCGACATCAGCGCCGAGCCGGTGGATCCCGGTTCGGCAACACTGATCGCCAGCTGTGGCATTCGCAACCTGCACCCCGATTTCGGCACCACCTGGAACGGCGCGCCCAACGGGATTCCGTTCGCTCTCGTTGGAAGCAAACAGGCAAAACGCGGCGTCACGTTCGTCTACGCCAGCGAAAGCGATCCGGGCCCTTACCCGATTCCGCGGCAGCCGCCGATCGAGGGAGGGCCCGCCGGCACAGGCGACCGCCATGTTCTCGTTATCGACACCATCGCCTGGAAACTATACGAGCTCTTCGACGCTCATCCCGTCAACGAGGGCCGCAGCTGGCGGGCCGGATCGGGAGCGATCTTCGATCTCAACTCCAACTCACTGCGTCCGGTTTACTGGACTTCGGCCGACGCCGCCGGGCCGCCGATCTTTCCCGGACTCGTCCGTTACGAAGAGGCTGTTGTTCGGGGGGTAATCGAACACGCACTGCGTTTCACCTGCCCGCGCACACGGCGTGCCTTCGTGACGCCCGCCAGGCACTACGCCAGCAACGACACGTCGAGCAGCCTGCCGCCAATGGGGATGCGGGTCAGGCTCAGCTCTTCATTCGATATCAGCGGATTCCCAGCTGAAGTCCGAGCAATTCTGACGGCAATGAAGAAGTACGGAATGTTTCTCGCCGACAACGGCAGCGGGTGGTTCGTCTCCGGAGCACCCGATCCGCGCTGGAGTGATTCCAACCTGGCGAAGCTCAAACAGGTCCCGTCGACCGCATTCGAGGTCGTGAAACTGGGTCCCGTCATGCGTTAGGTGCGGCCGGCCGGCGAGGTTTCAAGGAGGCTTGCAGCGGCAGCCGTGACAGTCGCGGGTGTCACGGATCGTACACACGTATGGTGCGCGCGGTCGATCGCTCCCCGGGGCAGTTCACACTCGGGGCAGAGAACATCGGCCGGTGCTTCGAGGAGGATTGTGTCGGACTTTCCGTGATTCCAGTGTGCACCCTGACCGCGGGAGTAGATGGTCACCGTCGACACGCCCAGCGTAGCGGCAAAGTGGGCGGGCCCCGAGTCAGCGGAAAGAAACACCCGACAGAACTCGAGCAGAGGGAGCAGTTCGCGAAGCCCGCAGCTGAGCACCATTGCCCTGCCTCCGGCATCAACAAACGCGGAAAGCAGGTGATCCTCACCCTGGCCGCTGAACACGACCGGCGCACAGCCGAGATCGGCGAGCTGGCGCGAGACCTGAGCCCACCTTTCGGCCCCCCAGTCCCTGCGCCGCGTGCCCGCTGTGAGACTCATTCCGATCACTGGCCTGCCACGAGGCAGGTCAAGGGCGCGGAACCTCTCGGCGGCCGCAGCACGTTCAGCATCGGTCAGGTACAGCCGCGGTGGTGAAGACGATGTCGGTACTCCAAGCATCGCCAGCAAGCGGCGCCGCTCATTGGCCACGAACTCGGGTGGCCTCCCCGTCTGGGAAAGTCTGTGTGTAAACGCCAGCCGACGGGGTAGCCTGACCGCAAACCCCGCGCGTACGCGAGCGCCTGACAGCAGTGAAAACAGCACCGTTCCGGCTGTGCCGCGGGGATCGAAACACCAGTCGTATCTGACCCGCCGGATCTCCCGGGCGTCGGTGAGGAGCCTGCCAGTGAGCACGATGACCCGCCTGATGAGCGGATTGTTCTGAAGGAGGATCGCGCCGGCCGGCGCCACCGCGAAGTCAAGCGCTGCTTCGGGGAAGGCGGCGTGAAGATCGTCGAGCAGAGGGGTCGTGACAAGAACATCTCCCAGCTTCACAGGCTGGATGATCAGGATGTTCCGCGGTGCCGGGAGCGATGTTGAGATCATCGTGGGCAACTGCTTCGTCGCCGTTGTTCCAGCGTCAGGCGCGGTCCCCCGCGGCGTCTGCCGTGCCCATGTCCAGCTTGTGGGCCTTGCGGCCACCGCGCGGAACGGTTTCCGGCATCCCGGCCGCGAGCAAGGCCTTTGCACTCGTAGCGGCGCGTGCAACCAGGTCACGGGCCGCATCGTGCAACTCGGAGCTCTGCGCCACGTGGACCACGTTGTTCTCCATGTCTTCCGCATCCCAGCCGCGCGAGTGCGCTATGTACGGGTAGGGCGGAAAGACGAACCCGATCTCGGAGAAAAAGCCGAGCATCTGACCCGCCACTCCCTGCACGTTGTCCTGCCCACCGGTGATGATGAACGCCGCCACCTTGTTCCTGATGAGGAACCTGTTGCGGATCGTTATCTGGTTCTGCACGCAGTTCATTCGCTCAACCATCTTGAAGTAGAGCGAGCTCGCGCTTCCCCACCTGATCGGCGTCGAGACAATCACCACATCGGCCCAATGGACCAGCGCTTCGTAGACACGGTCCAGTTGATCATCAGGATCCATCTGCGTGATGGAACACGGCCAGGTGCACGCCTGTGCGGATTTCGAGTAGTAACCCTCACAGTGCCGGAAGACGAGCTCATTGAGGCGGATGAGTTGCGTCGCCGCACCCAGCTCCCCAGCTGCATGGTGTACGGCCGTCTCGAGCAGCGCATCCGACGTCGAGAAGCGGGGATTCGCCAGATTCATCGCCGTCGTCGACAGGCCGAGGATGCGTAAAGGGCCCTCCGCTCGCTCGACACGCCGCGCCAGAGGATGCGGAGCCTGGGGCTTCTTTCGCCGCGCCGTTACCGGCGTGGCGCTCACCAGCAGGCGCCCGTTGTCGACCCTGACGTCGTGACGGGGTACAGCATCGTCCTCGAATCCGGGCTCTCCAAGACCCGTTTCTCGATGAAACTTCCAGGCGTGCCACGGGCAGACCACATAATCGCCGTCGAGCCGGCCCTGGCCCAACGGCCCACCCACGTGATTGCAGACTCCGGAGATCACCCCAAAGCGCCCATCGCGGCACGACACCGCAAGTTTCAATCGGCCGACAACGACTTGGCGCAGTTGAGATTCGACCGATGGCTCAGCAGGGCCGATGTCGAGCCACTGCGCCGAAGGTGAGGTTCCCGATCCGTCCGTCATGCAAGTCCTCCACCGTTTGCCGGTTCAAGTTAAACGCGGTGTCCGCCAGAGTCCGCTATCTTCTGCTGCGCTCTCGACAAACCCCTCGTCCCACCGACGTACCGCCAGGCTATGGCCGAGCAACTCAAACACTTCTTCAACGAGCAACTGGTGCAAGGCCTCGCCGATGACCTGCGCCGCGCCCATCGCGGCTTCGAGGCAAAGGCATTCGTGCGCGATGCCACGCGAGGGCTCACGGAGCTCGAGCTGCTCGACCGCGGCCGGCACATCGCCTCGGCGCTGGGGAAGCATCTCCCACAAGCGTATCCGGCGGCTGTCGACGTGATAATTCGCTCACTCGGACCGGTGCACGCAACGAGCGAGTTGATCGGCGTGGGAATGGCACCGTTCCGGTATCTCCCGCACCTCCTCTTCATCCAGGAGCGCGGACTGGAGCACTTCGAACTCTCGATGCGCGCGCAGTACGAACTCACGAAGCGTTTCAGCGCCGAGTCGAGTATCAGGCCGTTTATCGCTCGTGAGCCGGTGCGTACGTTAGCTGTACTCCGTGGTTGGAGTAGCGACCCTGACGCGCACGTACGACGGCTGGTGTCAGAAGGCACGCGTCTCCGCCTCCCGTGGGCGATGAGGGTGAAATGGCTGGACGAACATCCCGGGCAGGTGATCGAACTGCTCGAGCTCCTGAGGGACGACCCCACAACGCTCGTTCGCCGTAGCGTGGCCAACAGCCTGAACGAGCTGGGGAAGGTTCATCCGATGCTACTGGTGGAGACGTGCAGACGGTGGCTGACAAACGCAACAGCCGAGCGCCGGGCGCTGATCGAACATGCTCTGCGCAGCGCAGTCAAAAGGGGGGAAGCCGGCGCGCTAAAGCTCCTCGGCTACGGCGCGCGGCCAGCGGTTGCGCTTGAGGCTGTCGAATTCAGGCCCCGTACCGTGCCCATTGGCGGCAGGATCACCCTCCGCTTCACCGTGCGCAGCCTGGCGGAGAGGTCGCAGGACCTTCTGGTCGACGTCGCGGTGCACTTTGTAAAGGCATCGGGTCGAGGAACACCCAAGGTGTTCAAGATCAGTCGCGTCAACCTGCCGGCTCGCGGCATAGTAGAGTTAGGCACCGGCATTTCGCTGGCAGTACACTCGACACGGAAGCCAAGACCGGGCAGGCACCACGTGGAGGTGCTGATGAATGGGGTGGCCGTGCCGGCAGGCTATTTCAACGTGGTCGAGGCTGGCGCCGGGCCGCCCCGCAGCGCTACGACGGCAGCGACGTCCCATAGCCAGGGGCCCAGATCCCGCCTTAGCATCGCGTCAAGGGCGACACAGGCCGGGAAGTCAGGCAAAGCGGCGAAGCCCGCGAAGGCGGCGAAGCCCAGAAAGGCGGCGAAGCCCAGAAAGTCGGCGAAGCCCAGAAAGTCGTCGAAGCCCGCGAAGGCGACGAAGCCCAGAAAGGCGGCGAAGTCCAGAAAGGCGGCGAAGCCCAGAAAGGCGGCGAAGCGCGCGAAGGCGACGAAGACCAGAAAGGCAGCGAAGTCCAGAAAGGCGGTGAAGCCCAGAAAGGCGGCGAAGTCCAGAAAGGCGGTGAAGCCCACGAAGCCGACGAAGCCCATGAAGGCGCAGAACGCAGGGAGGGCGGGGATGAAACCGAGGCGCTCGGGGACGCCAGGAAAGCCCCGCCGCACGACGTCAGCCAGGCGAAGCTCACGGAAGGCAGCATAAATCCGTCAGGGTACGCGCAGGCACCACACCCGGCAGGATTCACGCGATCGTTTTGCTCCAGAGCGCCGCGACCCGCGCGGCCCGATGGAACGCCGCTCCTCCCGCTCGCCGCTTATCCGCAGTTCCTGCGCCCCGGCTCATCCGCAGTTCCTGATCCTCATGATACTCTGGCTCTCCTGCTCCTCCCGCTCCTCCTCACGCTCCTCTCCCTCAGCCGCCCTCTCCCCGATACGCGCGCTCGAGTTCGGCGATATCGAACTTGATCATGCGCAGCATGGCGTCTGTAACGCGCCTTGATGTCGCGGGGTCGGCGTTCTGCATCATCTCCTCCATGACCCTGGGAACGATCTGCCAGCGCAGTCCGTACCGGTCAATCAGCCAGCCACAGGCTTGTGGCCTGCCGCCGTCAAGCAGAGCGTTCCAGTAACGATCGAGTTCGGCCTGATCATCGCAGTCCACGACAATCGAGATAGCATCGTTGAAGTCGTGGTGAGGACCCGCGCTGATCGACATGAACCGCTGACCCATCAGCCTGAAGCTCACAACCTTGACGGACCCGGGCGGGCCGGAGGGAGTTTCACTGAGAAGAGGAGTCACGTACTCGACGGCCGAGTCGGGGAATATCGAGACATAAAATCGTGCGGCCTCCTCTGCGTCCGTGGCATACCAGAGGTGAGGATAGATGCGTGGTCGCTCGCGATCGGTGATGGGCATGAGTCAACATAAACGCGCCGGCCAGATGACGAGAGCCGGCACGCCCGGGAACGCCCCGAACGTCGTCAGCAGGCGTCATCGTCATTTCCTCATCCTTCATTTACACCACACCCCTTGCTTATACTTAGCCATTCAGCTAAGTATGTGTCGTGGCCACGACGACCGGCATCGACTCAGCTTTTCGGGCGCTCGGCGACCCTACCAGGCGCCGCGTCATCGAACGCCTCTCCGAGGGACCGGCCTCGATGACCATGCTCGCGCAACCGTTCGACATCACGCTCCCTTCTCTCTGCAAACATCTCGGAGTACTCGAAGAGAGCGGACTGATCAGATCCACCAAGCTCGGCCGCGTACGCACGTACCGGCTCGTCTCCCGCAAGCTCCGTTCAGCCGAGGACTGGCTCTCGCGCCAGCGATCACTGTGGGAACGCCGGCTTGACCAACTCGATGAACATCTCAAAACAATGAAGGAGGATGACAGGTGAAACCGACTATCGATCCCAGGCTTGATCTCGTTCTCGAGCGTCATGCCGACGTTTCGCCGGCCCAGGTCTGGAAGGCCTGGACGACGCCCGAACACGTGGTGAAGTGGTTCGCGCCGAGGCCGTGGACGGCAACCGAGTGTGAGATTGATCTGCGGCCGGGGGGCCGCTTCAACTTCACGATGCGGTCACCGGAGGGTGAGCTGTTCCCGAACGTTGGATGTTATCTGGAGGTTGTTCCGGGTGAAAAACTCGTTTTTACAGACGCGCTGCTGCCCGGGTACCGTCCGGCGCCGGAGCCGTTCTTCACGGCTGTCGTTCTGATCGAACCTGACGGAAAGGGAGGGACGAATTACACCGCGATCGCGATCCATCGCGACGAGGAGGGCCGCCGGAAGCACGAGGAGATGGGGTTCCACAGCGGGTGGGGTCAGGTCTTCGATCAGATGGTCGAACACATCCGGTCGGGTGTGTGACCTGAAAGTTGTTCGGTACTTGCTTTTTGCAAGTGATGGTCCCAGACTGGGACTTGCGAAATCACAACTACCGGACGGCCGAGGCCATGCGACAACGACGCAGACGTTCCGACTGCCCCGTTCACTTCGCCCTCGAGGTCTTCGGCGATCCGTGGACGCTTCTCGTCGTCCGCGACATGATGTTCAAGGGCCGGTCGCGTTTCACCGACTTTCTCGGCGCCGAAGAAGGGATCGCGACAAACATCCTCGCCGATCGCCTTCTCCGTCTCGAACAGCAGGGGATCGTGGAGAGAAGCGCCGCGCCGCGTGGGTCGACTGGTCGTTATCGCCTGACAGTCAGGGGCATCGACCTCACGCCGATCATGCTCGAAATCATCGCCTGGAGTGCACGCCACGACGCGGCAACCGCGGCAGACCGAAGATTCGTCCGCCGGATTCGTGCCGACCGCGATGGACTGGTCGAGGAGATAACGAGCAAGCTTGGCGGTTTGCACCGAAAGGGCAAAGTGGTGCGCGCAGCATCGAGTCGCGCTCCGCAACCGCTGCGGTCACAACCAAGGTTGTCACAACCGGGCCCTTCGCAACCCCGGTCTTCACAACCCCGGTCTTCACAACCCAGGTCTTCACAACCCAGGTCTTCAAAGCCCCGGTCTTCACAACCCCGGTCTTCACAACCCCGGTCTTCAAAGCCCCGGTCTTCAAAGCCCCGGCGTTCACAACCGCGGCACGCACGACCGCAACCACGCAAGGGCCAGCCATGACCGTGCTCGAGAACGCAATCCACATCGACGCGTCCCCCGACGACGTATGGGCTGTCCTCGCTTCGCTTGACCTGTTGGAGCGCTATGACCCGGGCGTAGAGAAGTCCGAGATCATCAGTCCCATCCGAACCGGACTGGGCGCCGCCCGGCGATGCACGCTCAGGCCAGGGGGGCGGGGGTGGTTCAAGGAACGGATAACGGTCTGGAAACCTGACGAAGCGCTCGAGTTCGAACTGTTCGAGTGCTCGCTCCCGGTCCGCAACCTCAGGCACAGCTACCTCCTGCGACGTTCAGCAACGGGCACGACGGTGCATCAACGCATGGAGTACTCGCTGCGATATGGTCTCGCCGGCCGGATGCTCGACAGGATGCTGGTGCGTTCAAGGTGGAGCAGCGGAGTACGGAGTTTCATGGAAGGGCTCAAGCATCATGTCGAGAGCATCAGGACTCAAGGTGCAGGAAGGGCTTAGTCGTGGCTTACGATGAACTGCTCGCTGAACGTGTGCGGCGGGCCGTTTCCACAAAGCGTGGAGTCACGGAGAAAAAAATGTTCGGTGGCGTCGCCTTTCTCCTGAAAGGCAGGATGTTCTGCGGCATTGCGGCTGACGACCTGATGGTTCGCGTCGGGCCCGACGCGTACGCCAAGGCACTCTCGGCCCCTCATGCGCGCCCGATGGATTTTACCGGTCGTCCGCTGACTGGCTACGTGTTTGTGGACCCTCGCGGGGTCAGAACCGACGCCGCTCTCCGCAGCTGGGTAGAGCTGGCCGTGAAATTCGCCTCCAACCTCACGAAATCCAGCTCTGGGAAGCGCCGACAGGCGCCCTGATCACGATGGACACCAGAAGCCCGGTCAAGAGGAGCGAAGGGCAGGCGAGCTGCAACGACGTGATGCGCTGTGCGCGGCCCCCAACGGCAGAGAGTAAGTCCCGTCTCAGGATCTCCGCAGCAAGACCCAATACCGCCACCAGACAGCCGAAAACACCAGAAAGACGAGCAGAAACAACCACGCCATCGCAGGCGCTCCCTGCACGATGGAAAGGAGGATGCCTCCGACCGCGAACGTGGACCAGAGCACCTTGAGGTTGAGCATTGCAAGATATGTCGCCCGTGGTTCGTTACGACCGATGAAGGACTGGATGCCGATGGCGAACAGCGCGGCGGCCACCACGCGCGACATTGCCGGGTCAACCTCGGTCCATCCGAACATCCGGAGGAACGCCTCTGGCGCCAGAAACAGTGGCAGCGCGACGGCGATGTCGGCGACGAAGTGAACTACGAACCATCGTTGCAGCGCGACGGGCACGGGCAGCTGGTCGGCCATTGAACGCTCCTGATCATCCTGGCCCTCGGCGGGGGGGAGGGGGGGGAATCGCCGCCGTCGAGGGCCCATAGTGAGCTACAAGCAAACGCCCCGGTTGCCCGGGGCGTTTGCTGTACATGAGCTCCCGAGGAGGGACTTGAACCCCCGACCCGGTGATTAACAGTCACCTGCTCTACCACCTGAGCTACTCGGGAATGAGCAAGGAAAGCTAGAAATCGTCTGAGGGGGGGTCAAGTTCTTCCCGGCCCCTCCAGCGCTTTCGCCCGAGCATGACGACGGTGAAGATGGCGAGGAGGCCTGCACGTCCCACACGGCGGAGCCCGGGCTCGCGCCGCCAAGCCTCATCATCCTCATCGCCCTCATCGCCCTCATCATCCTCATCCTCCTCATCCTCATCATCCTCATCATCCTCATCCTCCTCATCATCCTCATCGTCGCCCTCAATCACTCCCTCCAAGGTCATAACGCATGATCCGTCCGTGTGGACCATCACGGTCCCGCTCGAGCTCGTAAACGTCACCAGACGGCCCACGCGCATCAGCCAGCACCTCGGCGATGGCTGCGTGGTCAGATTCATCGAGCCTGAGCGTACTGGCCCTCGCGATCGTCTGCAGGTGTTCGGAGCTTCGGGCCCCCACGATTACAGCCCGTACCTGTCGTTGATCGAGGGCCCAGCGGATCGCCACCGTTCCGATTCCCACTTGGTGTCCACGCGCGATCCGGGACAGCAGACTCAACAGCCGCTGAAAGAGCGCCCACCCGCCGAATTCGTCAATGATCAGTTTGTACTTTGTCAGTGACCGGTTCTCGAGCGGAACTCCCGGCTCACTTGCGCCAATCCAGCGCTCCGAGAGGAAGCCGCCGGCCAGCACACCGTAACACAGCAGTCCGATCCCCAGCTCCTCGCAGAGCCGCGTCATGTCGCCGGCGGCGCGGCGATCGAGGAGTGAGTACTGCAGTTGGTGTGTAGCAGGTGTGACTCCTGCGTCGACAAGCCGCTGCAGCGCTGACGTACCGAAATTGGTGAGCCCGAGGTCTGCGATCCACCCGGCAGCGCGCAGTTCCCTCAGGCGCAACGCGGTTCCTGTGTAGCGTTGCACTGACGTATCCCACCAGTGGAACTGTACCAGGTCGAGAGCATCGACCCCGATGCGGGCCCGTGACCGCGCGATGGCCCTGTCGACATCCGGAGCCGACAGCAGTCCGAGGGCTGCAAGATCGGGGACGTACTTGGTGTGTACGCGAACCCTCG
>JBQTHK010000052.1:0-21871 GCA_052389935.1 Gemmatimonadota bacterium
ACCAGGTCGAGAGCATCGACCCCGATGCGGGCCCGTGACCGCGCGATGGCCCTGTCGACATCCGGAGCCGACAGCAGTCCGAGGGCTGCAAGATCGGGGACGTACTTGGTGTGTACGCGAACCCTCGACCTGAGCGACGGCTCCAGAATCAGCAGAAACTCTCCGAGCAGCTCCTCGACCCCGGTGTAGATGTCCGCACAGTCAAAAGCTGTCATGCCGGCATCGACGAACGTGCGCAGCAGGGTCCGCGCGCCCGCTGGATCGACAGGGCCGTGGCCGCCCGCGAGTTGCCACGTACCGATTATGATCGGCGGAAGGGGAAGACCATTGAGCACCAGTCAACGCCCGGGCATGGGGACGGCCGAAACGTCTGCATGCCGGAAGGTGCGGGTGCCCGTGCGCGTGATCCGGAAACGCGCACCGCAGTGCGGATCGGGACAGGCGACTTCGTTGTCGGTGTTCATCCAGTCAGCCGCTTCCGTTGCACGTTGCATGGCCGGCAGGATCGGCAGGAGTGCTGCAAGCGGGTAGAGGGGAAAGCCACCGGTCGGAAAGTGCAGCATCTCTCCCGAAAGCTCGAACCACTCCCCGGCCCTGTGACCGCAGACCATCGGCCGATCGGTGCCGACGACATCGACGCGCAGGTCGTGCAGGGTAAACGTTTCGTGGGGACGTGACACGGAGCCTTCCCGGGTGGAGGTCAGGGCGTATGATAACGCCGGTGAAAAACGAACGACTTGAGTTCCACGGCGGCAGCTTCGGCGCGATCGCTCCGTTTGTTCTTTTCCTCGCCGGTGTGCTTGCTCTCGCGATCGCGGGGGCGCCCGACGAAAAGGGGTTCTGGCCGATCCTCCTCGCAGCTCTGGCGCTGGGCATGGCCCTGTCAGTCGATCGCGGGCTTTACGCGGAGCGGGCGATCGCGGCCATGAGCGATCGGATCGTCGCGCTGATGATCATGGCCTGGATTCTGGCCGGGGTGCTCGGTGTGATCCTCAGCGCTTCGGGGCTGGTACAGTCGCTGGTCTGGCTGGCGCGCGAATCAGGGGCGACCGGGCCCTGGTACATAGGCGCTGCATTCGTCATTTGTTGTGTTGTCTCGACTTCGACCGGTAGCTCCTTCGGAACGATCCTGGTCGCCGGCCCGTTGCTGTATCCACCAGGAGGCAGCCTCGGTGTCCATTCGGGCCTGCTGATGGGAGCTATCCTGGCCGGCGCCACATTCGGCGACTCAGTCTCACCGGTGTCGGATACGACGATCGCCAGCGCCGGATCGCAGAACACCGACGTCCCGGGCACCGTGCGCACCAGGCTCCGCTACGTCCTCCCGGCCGGTGCGCTTGCACTCGTGACGAGCATGATGCTCGCGAACGTGATGAGTCCCGGTCAGGCAGCGCCGGTGACCGCTGGAGCTGATGCGTCGCCGGCGGCACTGCCGATGTTGATCGTTCCACTTGCCGTAATCGCGCTTCTGCTCGCGAGGCGACACCTCCTCGAAGGCCTTCTGGCGGGGATCGTACTCGCGCTCGCTGCCGGTCTGAGCCTTGGCCAGCTGCAACCACACGCGGTCTTCTACATAGACTCTGCAGCATTCGGCGCCAGCGGGCTGATCATCGACGGTGTTTCACGCGCCGTCGGCGTCTCGATTTTCACCCTTCTGCTGATGGGTCTGGTGGGCCCGATCCGTGAATCCGGACTGGTTGAGCGCCTGACGTCGCGACTGGGATCCGATTCACACCCGGGCTCGATACGTGCCGCGGAACTGTCGATCGTGGCTGCGATGTCCGCCGTGGTGATGCTTACGACGCACAGTGTCGTCTCGATCCTGGCAGTGGGGCCGGTCGTTCGAGACATCGGCGAGCGCGCGCGGATTCACGCCTATCGCCGCGCCAACCTCCTCGACCTGACCGCGTGCACCTGGCCCTTTCTCCTGCCATGGTTTCTGCCGACGATCCTGGCGTCCACGGCGTCCGCCTCCGGTGAATCGTTGGGGATGCCGCGCGTATCACCGTGGGCCGCCGGTATGGCGAATACCTACTCCTGGGCGCTCGTCCTGGTGCTGATAATTGCGTTGTCGACGGGCTGGGGTCGTGCAACCGATCGCGCCGATGCACCATCAAGCTAGGGCGGCGGGGGGAAAGCAGCAGCCAGTTCGTCGATCAGGGGTTTGCGTACGTCGCGCAGGTCTCGGACGTTACGGACGTCCGGGTTGCTGCGAGTCAGCATGGCGAGATTGCGTTCGCGGCCGGTGAGGAGGAAGTCGACGGTGACGATGCGGTAACGGCGGTCAGGGTCCAGTGGCTGGCCTCGAACCCTGATCGTGTCAGCAGACGCTTCCAGGCCCAGAAAGTGGAGAAAGCCGCCAGTGTCGCGGTTGCGGCGCCCGGCGGCCACGATGTCGGCGAGCATCCGCCCGCTGATTTCTGCGCTCACCGCAGGTCCCCCAAACGGCAGAATGCGGATGACGTCGTATTCGGTGACAGGTCCGGCGGGAATCACGTCATCGACCCGGATCGTACCGGCGTTGAAGACCGCGACGTCAGCGCCGGGTTCCTCACGGAGGAGTGCCCTCGACATCATATTTGTGATAGGAGCGGGCCCGGCCCTGATGGTGACCTCCCGGGCATCAAGTGGCGTCTGAAGTGATGCCACGAGCCGCCGTGGTGAAAAACCGGCCCGCTCGTATCCCGCAAACGCACGACTCAGCCAGCGCCCGGCCTCGCCCACCACCCCCGGATCCTCGGGGACGTCGGTGCCGAGGTGGACCAGTTGCGGGGTCACGTGGGGACGTCGACCTGGCCTGAAATCGATAGTCGCGACCCAGGCTGACAGCGCGTTACCGTCGGCCTTGAGGATCGGCGTCTGGTTCGGTCCACGGTAAAGCAGCAGGTTGTCATGTTCGTGACCGCCGAGGATGAGGTCGATGTCCGGCACTTCACCGGCCAATCGTGCGTCCTCGTAGTAGTACTGATGAGTGATGGCGATGACGACGTCGGCCGAGTCTCTCAGCATCCGGGCAGTGCGGCGTGCCGACTCGTACTGGTCGGCGTAACGTACCCATGAGACTCGATTGGCGGGGAGGACTATCCCCAGTAACCCCAGCCGCAGCGGGCGGCCCCCGGCCAGGACTCGAACGATCGCATGCGAGACCGTACCGGGAAACATCGATCCCGAACCGTCGGTCACGTTGCTGATCACCCAGCCGAAGCGGGACTCGGCAATCCGGTTGCGCAAGGCCTGCTCGCCGACGTCGAACTCATGGTTGCCTAACGTTGCCCAGTCGAGGCCAACCGCGTTGAGCACACCGATCATTTGAGCACCGGCGAGGGGCTGGCCATCGACCAGAGCTGTGCCCAGTGCCGACGGTGAGAGAAAGTCACCTCCCAGGGTCAGGAGGACGCGGCCGCGCTCCTCCTCCAGTTGTCGCCTGAGTGTAGCCAGTCGGGCGAGCCCCCCGGTGCCGCCGACGGCAGTGATCTCGTAGACGTCGTTGATGTGCAGGATCGTGAAAGTGCCTGAACCCGCAACCGGGGCAACCCGGTCCCGTTGCGACCCGGTCGCACTGCAGGCGACGAGGAGGGCGAGGGTGGGGGCGGCAAGGAGGAGCCTGGGCCTCACAGCAGTGTGGAGCGGGGAGGGCGTTGGAGGATGCTGAAGAAGCTAACCGTCGCACTCCGCACCGTGCAGTTGGCAGTTAGCTTGCACATCCTCGGAAGCGATAACCCCCGGACATCGTGAGCCTGACCAGACCGATCGCCCTCATAACCGGAGCCTCCGATGGCCTCGGGCGCGAGTTTGCGCGCCTCTACGCCGCTGACGGCTACGATCTCATCCTTGTTGCACGACGTGAAGGGGTGTTGCGCGAACTCGCGATCGAACTTGAGGCGTTCGGCGCCAGGTCCACGATAGTCGGAGCTGATCTGGCGAGTGCTGCCGAGTGTGAACGGGTGCTCGCCGTAGCGTCCGACCAGCGGGACCGCATCACGGCTCTGGTGAATAACGCCGGACTCGGCACGCTGGGCTGGTTTCATGAGATTCCAGTCGACAGCCAGCGCAACCTGATCGACGTCAACATTTCGGCGCTTACTCATTTGGCGCGGGGAGTACTTCCGTGGCTCAGGGCCAAGGGCCGTGGGCACATCATGAACCTGGGTTCGGTGGCGTCTTTTCAGCCCGGCCCGCTGATGGCGGTCTATTACGCCTCGAAGGCATATGTGCTTTCCTTTTCGGAAGCGCTGAGCAACGAGTGCCACGGCACCGGCGTCACCGTGACCGCGGTCTGTCCCGGGCCCACCAGTACCGGGTTTCAGCGGGCGGCGGGCATCAGTCCGCGAGCGCGGTCAGGAGGTGCCCCGGCCATGCACGCGGCGGAGGTTGCGGGGATGGCATATCGAGCCACCAAACGTGGAAAGCCGGTTGTCCTCATTGGTGCCCGCAACGTCCTGGGGGCCTTTCTTGGCCGCCACCTGCCCCGTTCATGGAGCGCGGCTGCGATCAGGCGCATTCAGGAGGCCCGCCTGAACGCGGGCCGTGGCTGACCCGAGGAGGGGAGCGAGGAAGCGGCCGGTGTGGGATCCGCTTGTCGCCACGTCTTCGGGTCTTCCCATTGCAACAACCCGGCCGCCGCCGTCGCCACCTTCGGGGCCCAGATCGATTATCCAGTCGGCGAGCTTGACGACGTCGAGGTTGTGCTCGATCACCAGCACGGTATGCCCGCCCTCGACCAGCCGGTCGAGGACTCCTGCCAGTCGCTGGATGTCCTCGAGGTGCAGTCCTGTTGTAGGCTCGTCGAGGATGTAGAAGCGCCGGGCTCCGGTGCGGGCGGCGGCGTTCAGCTCGCGCGCGATCCTGACGCGCTGGGCCTCACCGCCGGAAAGGGTTGTGGCCGGCTGTCCGAGGCGTATGTAACCGAGCCCCACCTGCTGGAGCTGCCAGAGCGCCTGCCCCAGACGGTCCTCATGCGGGAAGAAGCGGATCGCCTGGTCCACCGTGAGCTCGAGGACGTCATGGACGTTGTGTCCACGCACACGGACATCGAGGACGTCGGGCTGGAAGCGGCGCCCTCCACATTCGTCGCAGGGGACGAAGACATCCGCCATGAATACCATCTCGATCTGCAGGTAACCGGCGCCTTCACACTTTTCGCAACGCCCGCCTCGCACGTTGAAGGAAAAAGTCGAAGCGGTAAAGCGCTTCTGGCGGGCAGCAGGGGTGTCGGCGAAGATCCGTCTGACCTCATCGAAAGCCTTGATGTAGGTGACCGGGTTGGAGCGCGGCGATCGACCGATTGGAGATTGATCGATGAGCGTCACGGCATCGATCGACTCCCAGCCTGAAAGGGAGGTGAGGGTGCCGATGCGTTCCCCGAGATGGAGTCGCGCTGTTGTCTCGCCAGTGATGCGCGCTTCGAGGGCCCGAAACAGGACATCGTGAACCAGAGTGCTCTTGCCGGAACCCGAAACGCCTGTGACGACGGTCAGAGCGTGGAGCGGAATCTCGACGTCGATCCCCTGCAGATTGTTCTCGGTTGCTCCCCGGAGCACGAGGCGGCGACTTACCGAGCGCCTGCGTTCCGGAAGTGCGACTGTCCGCTCACCGCTGAGGTACAGGCCGGTCAGGGGACTGGACGCTGCGGTGGCGGTGGGGCCCGCAAAGACAACCGCGCCTCCCTTTTCACCGCTGGCCGGACCAAGCTCGATCATGTAGTCCGCCGCTCTGATGGCCTGCAGGTCATGCTCGACAACAAGAACCGTGTTGCCCCGTTCGCGCAGTCTGAGGAGCAGCGTGAGCAGACGATCGACGTCGCGCGCGTGCAGGCCGATCGTCGGCTCGTCGAGGACATAGAGCGTGTCCACCAGCGACGAGCCTAACGAGTTGGCGAGGGCGATGCGCTGCGCCTCGCCGCCGGAGAGAGTTCTTGTCGCCCTGTCCAGCGTCAGATAGGTGAGCCCGACGTCGCAGAGAAAGCGCACCCGGTCACGCGCCTCGCGCAACACGTGCGCGGCCACCGCAGCCTCGAAGGGCGCCAGCTCGAGGTCCTCCGTCCACCGCTGGAGCGCGCCCACCGGCAGCGCCGACACCTCGGCGATCGTTCGGCCGGCAACGCGTACGTTGAGCGCCTCCGCCTTCAGCCGCGAGCCACTGCAGGAAGGGCAACGCACCGCGCTCTGGTAGCGGCGGAGAAAGACGCGGATGTACTGCTTGTAGCGTTTGGCCTCGAGCTCGCGCAGGAAAGGCAGGATTCCCCGGAACCCTTTCCCGCTGTAGGTGAGCAGGGCCCGTCTCTGGGCGGCGGCCAGCTCGCGCCAGGGGACGTCGAGAGGGATTCGCTGTCGGCGACAGAATTCGGCAAGAATGCGACGGCGGCCGTCGTAACGCGGTTTGGTCCACGGGTCGATCGCACCCTGCTCGATGCTGCGCGACTCATCCGGTACGATCAGCGACTCATCGTATTCGAGAATCGCACCGAAGCCATTGCAGGCCTCGCAGGCTCCTCGGGGGTTGTTGAACGAAAAGAGCTGGGGTGTGGGACGAGGGGCCCGAAAGCCGTCATTCGGGCACTCGTAGTGTTCGGTCAATCGCAGCAGCGAAGCCCCCTGGGTAACCGCCACCGCCTGACCGTCGCCCTGGCGGAACGCGGTCGCGAGTGAGTCGGCGATACGCGACCTGTTCTCCGACCCGGCGGTGAGTCGATCCACCACCACCAGCAGCTCCCGCCCCGCCGCCAGATCGACTCCGTTGCCGCAGTCCTCGATGTCCATCACATCACCGCCCACCATTACACGCCTGAATCCCTGCGATCGCAGGTTTTCGACGATCGTGGAGTGTTTGATCTTCTCGGACAGGCGGAGCGGAAACGCGATCATGAAGCGCGTGCCGGTTGTCAGGCCAGCCAAACGCTCTGCAGCGCTATCGACGGTATCCGGGATCAGCTCGCGGCCGCAGACGGGGCACGTGGTGTGACCCACCCGCGCCCAGAGGAGCCGGAGGTAGTCGTAGACTTCTGTCGCGGTGCCGACCGTGGAGCGGGAGGATGTCGTGGGGTTTTTCTGCTCGATTGCCACGGCGGGGGAAATGCCCTCGATGCTGTCGACGTCCGGCTTCTCCATCCGCTCGAGAAACTGACGCGCATAGGCCGACAGTGATTCCACGTAGCGGCGCTGGCCCTCGGCGTAAATGGTATCGAAGGCAAGAGAAGACTTGCCGGACCCCGACGGGCCGGTCACAACGGTGACAGCCCGACGCGGAATGTCCACGTCGATGTTCCTGAGGTTGTGCTGTCTTGCACCCCGGACCTTGATCGCTTCTTTCACTGCGAGGAAGCTAGCTGGCGAGGCCATCCTGAGGGCCTCCAGACACCGCATCGGCCACTCTGCCATACACTGCGCATGATGATGTCACTGCGTCACTTGCGGCCTCTACGGTGGCACGGGTAGTTTCCCCGCTCCGGGAAGCTTTCGCCATTCCGCCGAGGTGGAACGCGGGTGCGACGCGGCCAGCGCTCACCTGAAGAAACGCCAGCCGAATGCCCTACCTTCAGCTCCGCGATTCGCGATATCCGCTCGCAAAAGGTGAGGCGAGGGTAGGACGCGGCGAGAGCGCAGACATCAAGCTTCCAGCAATGTCGGAAAGCCCTGAACGTGGTGCCGCATTGGCCCTCGTTACCGTGTCGCACGAGGGAACTGCCACGATAAGAAAATCGGAGGAAAGCAGTGGCGAGGTCATCGTCAACGGCCTGCAGGTGGGCTCGGAGCCGGCGCCCCTGCTTCACGGGGACCGAATCGCCCTCGCGGGGTGCGAACTCAGGTACGCCGACGAGAATCTCCTGGGCGAAACGATCGACTTTCCGATCGCTTCCACCGATCACGCCATCGCCACGCCGAGCGCTGCCGCGGCCGAAGTTCGGGCGGCGGGACGACTGCTTTCCCTGGTGGATGGACGCGAGTATCAGGTACCCGAAGGAGGACTGAGCATCGGACGTGATGCGGCCTGCGACATCGTGATCGCTTCACCCGAGGTCTCCAGGCGACACGCCGAAATCCGGCCTACCCAGCAGGGCTACGCTCTACTGGACCGCAGCTCGAACGGTGTCCTGGTGAATGGCAACCGGGTATGGGCCGAAGTCATGCTGGGCCGTGGTGACATGATCAGGGTTGGGCGAGAGGAGTTCCGCTTCTACGCCGAGCCGGGAAGGGGGTCGTCGCCGCAGGGTCGGCCGGACGTTTCGACGCTCGCGGTCGACTCGGTCCCATCGCTCCAGGCGACGGGGACAATGCGGGCCATGGGCCGGCCACCAGCGGACGCACCCGTCTTGCCGGGGGGCGGGGCGGGGGAGGCGCAGGATGCACCCGGTCGCCAGCCCGCGACTGCGCGGAAAGCCCTGGCGACTCTGGAAGTGATCAACGCCGGCCCTACACGAGGAATGCGCTTCGAGCTCGCTACTCCACTGTCGAACATCGGACGCGGTGAGCACAACGACGTCGTCGTGGGCGACGAGAGCGTGTCGGAATCCCATGCCAAGATCCAGCGCCGTGAGGGCGGGTGGTTCGTGGTCGACATGGGTTCCACCAACGGCACCTATGTGAACGGAGAGCGGATTACGGGCGAAGCGCCGCTGGCGACCGGAAGTGACGTGCGGTTCGGGGGTGTCAAGATGACCTTTCGGCCCACCGGGGGCGCGATGCGCGCGTCTGGTGGTACGCGCGTGATCGTTGGATTAAAGGGTCCCGACCCAAAACGCCAGGAGCAGGCGGCTCCTCCGCGAGTGCCGGAACAGAGGCCTGCGGAGGCCAGCGGAACCGCCATCGAAGACCGGGCAGGCAAGGATTCAACAGCGACAGGGTTCGCCCCCTGGTTCCTCGTGGCGCTGCTGGTGGCCCTGGTCATCTACACCGTTTACCTCGCATTCCAGGGTCGCTGAGTGGACCTGACCGTCGCCGCCCGGACCGATGTGGGGATGATTCGTTCAGGCAACGAGGACGCGTTCTACGCGTACGCCACAAAGGAATGCGGCCTCTTTATCGTGGCCGACGGAATGGGTGGCCACGCCGCCGGCGAGGTTGCGTCCGAAATGACCGTTCAGATAGTCGCCCGCGAACTGCAGTCGGTAAAGGACGCTCAGAACAGCGGCTCTCCGGACAAGGTGACGGAGTCGCTCCGCATGGCCAACCGGGCGGTGTACGATCGAACTGTGGAGGAGTCCGACAAGCAGGGAATGGGTACAACTGCTTCGGTCCTGCTCGTGTCACCGGGGCACTATCTCATCGGACAGGTCGGTGACTCGCGAATCTATCTGTTGCGCGATGGGGCCCTGCGCCAGTTGACGAAAGATCACTCGTATGTGCAGGAGCAGGTCGATGCGGGGCTCCTCACGCTGGAGCAGGCGCGCTACCACCCCTACAGCAACGTCATAACGCGGTGCGTGGGCGCTGGTGAGGCGGTTGAGCCTGACACGTATTCAGGCGAGATGAGGGCCGGGGATGTATTCCTGGTAGCCAGCGACGGCCTCACAGGAATGGTCGACGATCGGCGGTTGCAGCAGCTCCTGCTGTCGCGGACCACAGCTGGCCGAATCGTTGACGCCCTCATAGCCGAGGCGAACTACCGAGGCGGACTCGACAACATCACGGCGATCGTCGTTCAGGTGAACACTCCTCGCGAGGTGACGACAGCGGAATCGGGCGGCAACGACAGCCTGAGCACTCCTCAGCACAACCGCAGCCTTGGCTGAGCCGGACGATACAGTCGAAAAGTTCGGCGAACTGTCCGCCCTGTATCTGGGCAACATCCTCTACGCCCTCGAGAGTACGGCGATGACGTTGGAGCAGTCGGGCAAGGCGGAACACGCGGCTTTCTACCGCGGCATCGCGCGCAAACTGGCCGAAGCCTGGGGCCGGGAGCGCCGCCAGTCACGCTCCGGCGGAGAGCCGGAGGCCGAGGGGTAGCGGCCCCAGGACGTCGAACAGCACGCGCCGCTCCACGGGGTCACCGGTGCGAGTGAAGAGCCGGAGCCAGCGCGCTGACCGGTAAAGCTGCTCGGAGAGCTGGGGAAGGTGGATCGCCCCCTGCAATCCTTCACCAGTCAGTACGGTGACGCTGCCGTCCCGCCGCACGACCGGGAGGTCCAGTGCCAGCATCTGGGTTTTGGCCGGGTAGTCGAGCAGCACTTCGTCACTCTCAAGCCCGACGCGCCGGGCGATTGCCGCTTCGGCCTCCGCCACACGCTCGCGATCGGTTGCAATCCAGTCGGCGTAATCATCCGGGAGCTCGGCGGCCGGACACTCAAAAGCCCGCTTGAACAGACGCCGGTGCCTGAGGCCGTCGAGAAGAATCCCCGGGACGCGTTGGTCGAGGGTATGGAGGAGAGACTCATCAGTCATCCCCGCCAGCTCGCCGACATCGACGGCGCCCTCGGTGATCGCCTCCTCGACCAGTCTCTTGTACATCGCGGTTGCACTCCTCACCGCATGATGCCAGTAGACGTTGCGATACATCTGGTACTTGGCAAAGAGCAGCGACTCGAGCGCCGACAGCGCCTTCTCCAGCACACCGATCGCCGGTCCTTCCGGTCCGGGACGATCGACCAGCGTGAGAGCGTTAGTGAGCCGGTCGACGTCGATCTCTCCGTACGGCACGCCGCACATCAGCGCGTCGCGCTTGAGGTATTCTATCTTGTCGAGATCGAGCGAGCCGGACACCAGTCCCTGCAGCGGGCTGTTGGACCGGCCGCGGATGAGCGCGAGGACCCGTTCCGGTGCGTCAGGTGATATCTCCCGCAGGATGTGTGCAACTTCCCCGGAGCAGACGAGCGACCTGGCGACATCTTCGTGGTCAGGAGCGCCGATCTCTTCGAGTGCGTGGGAATAGGGGTAGTGCCCGATGTCGTGGAGAAGAAGGGCAGCCTGGACGATCGCCGGCTCGTCGGCGGGGAGTGGGTCAAGGAGCCCTTCGGTACGCATGCGTCCCAGCGTAAGACCGGCGAGGTGGAAAGCGCCCACCGCATGTTCAAAGCGGGCGTGAGTGGCGCCCGGGTAGACCAGGTACGCCCACCCCAGCTGCCGCACGTAGCGAAGTCGCTGAAAGACCTCGGTATCGATCAGCCTGAGCGAGCGCTGATCGACGCGGATGTTGTTCCAGAGCGGATCACGGATGATGTCCACCCTCGGGCCCGTTTGGGGTTGTTCCGTGATTCAGCCGCGCGGTCCGGCGGAGCTGATGCCCTCGTCGACGGAACCGAACTTCTCGAAGTTGGCGCGGAACATCGCCGCCAGCTTTCGCGCCTGGTCGTCGTACGCGACCGGGTCCTTCCATGTCCGGCGAGGACTCAGCACCTCACCGGGCACGCCCGGGACGGTGGCAGGTATGCTGAGCCCGAAGAACGGGTCGGCCTCCATTGCGATCTTGTCGAGCTGTCCTGAAAGGGCAGCGCGCACCATCGCCCGTGTGTGGCCGATCTTCATCCTCGAGCCGACACCGTATGGGCCACCGCTCCACCCGGTGTTGACGAGCCACACCGCTGAGCCGTGGCGATCGATCAGCTCACCAAGCATCGAGGCGTATCGGGTGGGGTGCCAGACGAGGAAAACCGCTCCGAAACAGCTGGAGAAGGTTGCCTGGGGCTCGGTGACCCCACGTTCCGTACCTGCAACTTTCGCGGTGTAGCCGGACATGAAGTAATACATTGCCTGATCGCGTGTCAGCCGCGCGATCGGGGGCAACACGCCGAATGCATCCGCGGTCAGAAAGACAATGTTGCGGGGGTGTCCGGCCCGGCCACCCGGCACAAAGTTGCGGATGTAGTGCAGAGGGTACGAAGCCCTCGTGTTTTCGGTGATCGACTGGTCCTCGAACCGGACCTTTCTCGTCGAGGGGTCGAGGACGACGTTTTCGAGCACCGTTCCGAACATCTGCGTTGTCTGGTGGATGTCGGGCTCGGCATCACGTGAGAGGTTGATGACCTTGGCGTAACAGCCTCCCTCGTAGTTGAAGACGCCGTCGTCCGCCCACCCGTGTTCATCATCGCCGATGAGACCCCGTTCCGGGTCCGCCGAGAGGGTTGTCTTGCCCGTGCCCGAGAGCCCGAAGAAGAGAGCGACATCGCCCGCTCCTCCGACGTTTGCCGAACAGTGCATCGACAAGACACCGTCGCGGGGCATGAGATAGTTCATGACGGTGAACATCGACTTCTTGAGTTCACCGGCGTAGCGCGTGCCGCCGATGAGGATCATGCGGCGCGCCAGGCTGAGCACGATGAACGTGCCGGTGCGGGTGCCGTGCCGCTCCGGCCTTGCCTGGAACTCGGGTGCGTGCAGCACCGTGAAGTTGGGCGCGAACGACGGCAGGTCAACAGCCTCGGGACGGATGAACATGTTGCGGACGAATCCGGCATGCCATGCGTTGGGAGTTACGTAGCGAACACTCAGTCGATGCCGGGGGTGGGCTCCGCAGTAAAGGTCCTGAACGAAGAGATCGCCGAGACCGTTGAGGTACGCCCGGACGTCGGCGAGCAGGAGTTCGAACCTCTCCTCGGCGATGGACTGGTTGACCTTGCCCCAGTCGACGTCCTTTTCGGTGTCGGCCTCGCGGACGACGAACTTGTCGTTAGGCGATCGTCCCGTGTGGGGCGCGGTGACGGCAACAAACGGTCCCATGTCGGCGAGCGTCCCCTCGCCGCGCCTGACCGCGGCTTCGAACAGCGCCGGGGCCACGAGATTCCAGTGGATGGTGCCGGTGGCGGCCAGGCCCTGTGCCTCGAGGCCAGTTGCGGTCGGGATGGATGTCGAAGCCATGAAAATGGAAGAGTCTTGAAGCGTGGTCGGTCGTGGACGGTCCTGCGGTGAATCAAACGTGCACTTGAGCCCACTGCTTGTGCACGGGTCAAGCCATCCCGCCCGGAATCGGTAAGGTTGCAGGTGTCCTGCCGAAGTTTACTGGCGCCGCCGCCGCCGCTCAAGTTCGGAAATATCAACACGTTAGCGTGCTCCATCAGAGCCGCGGGAGGAACAACTCCCGGGTCAGAGACGCTCCGCGTCGAGAGCGTCGATCTTGGCCACCCGGCCGGCGTGGCGGCCTCCGCCGAACGCCGTCGCAATGAACGCCGTCACGATTTCGATGGCCAGCCGCCCCCCGATCAGCGTCCCGCCTAACGTGAGCACATTGGCGTTGTTGTGTTCGCGCGCGTTGGTCGCGGTCGTCAGGTCGTGACAGAGGGCCGCCCGAACCCCGGCAATCTTGTTGCAAACCATGGAGCTCCCGATCCCGGCTCCGTCAATCATGATCCCGAAATCAGCCCGTCCAGCTGCGACCGCGCGTGCCACCGCCATGGCGTAATCGGGATAGTCAACCGGCTCCGTGCCGTACGTCCCGACATCTCCGACCTCGTGTCCGCCCTCCCGTAGCGCCTTGAGAATCCCATCCTTGAGCGCTACACCACCGTGGTCAGCTCCGATCACGATCTTCCGCGCAGGTTGTCGTGGGTCCGCTGGTGCGGTGCCGGCAGCCGCCGCTGAGACAGTCCCGAGCGGAGAAGGGGCCCGCGAAACCGAGCGTCCTGCGGTACGGCCATCGGGAGGGCCGCCCGTCGGCGCGCCCTCCAGGATAACGCTCAGTCTTCTCGCGGCATCCATGGCCGACGGCGTTACGGCCGCCCCGCGCGCGTCAAGTCTGCCGGTGCCGTCCCGCGCTGCGATGCAGACGTCCCGCTCGGTGATTACCCGTCGTCTCGTTGTGGCCATCTTTCGAAAGATCAAGATGGTACAGTAGCATCTCCGCTGGCAGGCCGTCGCGCAAACGGAGACGTTCCGATGTCAGAGGTTCGGGGCCGTCAGGAGCTCAATCGCTCCGGTGGCGATAGTCGCGAACGTGCGCACCCAGGACGATCGTCACGGGGTGTTGCCTCGACAGCGTTCAGCCCGACTGCGCGAAACGCCGGAGCCTGCGCAGCATCCGCCGGTCATTCCGTTCGGGGTCGATACCCTTCGGGGTTTCGATGACCTTGGGCACGGTGGCGAGCCTGGGCTCGGTCATGATCCGCCGGAACGCGCGTTCGCCGATCGTCCCTTCACCAATCAGCTCATGCCGGTCGCGGCGAGAGCCGAGCGGCGCCTTGGAATCGTTGAGGTGCATCATCCGCGGGCGGTCGGTGTCGAAAGCGTCTTCGAAGCGCCGCCAGACGTCATCGTAATCGTCGCGCAAGTCATATCCGGCGGCAAAGAGGTGTGCGGTGTCGAGGCAGACGCCTGTGCGCGGGCGGAGGTGACCGGGAAGCGACGCGAGCAACTGCGCCGTCTCCTCGAACGAAGCGCCGAGCGCTGTGCCGCTGCCCGCGGTCATCTCGAGGAGAAGGACCGTTCGTCCGGGGACGGTTTCCAGCGCGATCGTGATCGCGGCGGCGTTCCTCGCCAGGCCGCTCGCCCTGTCGTCGATATAGTTGCCGGGGTGCGATACGAGGAAGTCGATACCTAAAGCCTCACAGCGCCTCAGTTCCGACACGAACGAAACGAGCGACCGCGTCCACAGCGTCCGGTCCGGAGACGCGAGATTGATCAGGTAGGAATCATGGGCGCTCGTTACCACCAGCCCCGCTTCACGCACGCCGATGCTGAACGCCGCACACTGGTCCGGCTCGATCCCGGGCTCGCGCCACTGATTGGCGGTCTTGGTGAATATCTGCATTGCCGTGGCGCCGATGGCTTGCGCGCGGGGGAGGGCAGAACAGACGCCTCCCTGGGTCGACGTGTGGGCCCCGAGCGGAGCGACTGAATCAACGGTCTTCCTGATCGCGGCGGACATCATCCTGCCGCAATGTAAGCCGCGCTACGGCCTGCTTCCGGCGCGGGCTGCCAGCCACTCCAACGGGTCCGTCGCCCGCCCGCGCGGCCTGATCTCGAAGTGAAGGTGCGGCTCCATCTCGGGGTCCGCTGCGCCCACCGCACCGATCACCTGCCCCTGCCTGACCTGCGCGCCCGCCCTCACGTCGGCCCGGCTCAGCGAGCCATAGACGCTGTAGTCGCCACCACCATGCTGAATGATGATCGTGAGGCCGTAGGTCCCGATCGGTTGGACGAGCATTACTTCACCGGCCGCAACCGCCCGCACAGCTGCGCCCGACGGCGCCTGAATCCCGATTCCGTTCCACCTGATCGTTGTGTTGTTGGGATTCACCGCGCGCCCGAACCGGTAGATGATCGCACCCTCCACAGGCCAGTCGAGCCGGCCGAGGTCGCTTGTCCGGAGGGTGCTTGGAGTTGGCGCCGCAGCTCCTGTTTCCTCTCGTTTGCGCGCCTCTTCAAGAGAGGCAAGGAGCTGTCCGAGCCGCTGTTCGTCGCGCTGGATCCGCGTCAGGCGGTCCCTGACCTGCTTTTCGCTCTGCTGAATCTCGGCCAGGCTGCGCGATCGCTGCCCCTCCATGGCCCGCAACCTGGCCAGCTCCGTGGCCTTCTCCTCGCGGTTACGTCGCAGCTCATCCTGCAGGCGCACAAGCAGCGAGCGCTGTTCGTCTATCCTCTTGTAGAGTCCCTCGACCTGACCGACAACCGCGCGGTCGTGGAGTGCCAGTTCGTGGAGGTACCGGTAGCGTCCCACGAGATCGCCGAAGCTGCGCGCCGAGAGCAGGGCTTCGACCGTATGGGTCGGGCCGCGCTTGTAGATATCGACGAGTCGCCGCCTCAACGCAGAGCGTTTGTCGCGCACGGCGTTTTCGGCCCTCCCCATCGACTCCGAGGTGGAGTCGACGTCTTCGTTGATTGAGGCGAGCTGAACGTCGAGCGATCTGACCAGCCGCGTTGTCGCGTCGGCCTGCCTGCGCATGTTGGTGGCCTCTTCAGCCAGGTTGTGGGCCCGACCCTGCAGCTCCTGCAACCGCCGCTGCAGCTCGGCCCGCTCCTGTCTGATCTTGTCGAGTTCCTCACGCTGTTGTCGCAGCCGCTGTTCGGCGGACTGGGCGTGCGCGGCGGAGGCCGCGAGCGCGGCGACCGCCAGCCCGCAGAAGACGATTGGCAACATTCGAACGAACACCCGCGACGCCGCAGTCGCCAGCTGGCGCGCCGGTGAGGGGAGTGGGCTCATCATGATACCTTCCTGACCTGGCGGCCCACCGATACCGCGCTCCCGAAGAGACCAAGAAGGGCGCCGCCGAGCAAACCGAGGATTGCAAGCCTGGCGCCAAAGAACTCCGTCTGTATGAAATAGCGCGAGATGAGCTGCGCGGCGAACCACGTGAGCACCAGCGCAAGGGCACCACCCATGAGTCCCTTGGCGAGTCCCTCGATAAGGAACGGCTGCCGGATGAAGCCGTCGGTCGCTCCAACCAGGCGCATGATCGCGATCTCCCGCGCCCGGGCCATGACCGCCATCCGGATCGTGGCGCCGATGATGATCACCGCGACCGCGGCGAATGCGAGACCGAGAATCACGCCAGCCGCGGTCGAGATGTTGCGTATCGTGTGCAGCTTCTCGATCCACTCCATTCCGAATCGTACGTCGTCGACGAACTCGAAGCCCCGCAACTGGTCCGCAACCCTCGTGACCGTCGTCGGATCGCGCTGGCCGTCGCGGAGTCTGATGTCGATGGAGCCGGGGAGAACACCTTCTTCGAAGACGTCCCTGAATTCGGCCAGCTCCGTGCGGGCACGCTCGAGCGCCTGCTCGGGAGTGACGTACTCCACCCGCGCCACCTCGGGCCACCCGCCCACCGTTTCCATCGACAGTGCTATCTGCTCGGCCGATGTGCCGTCGGCAATGAACGCCCTGAGCTCGACCCGCGTTTCCACCGAGCGCAGCGCCTCGCGCAGGTTGAGCGCCACAAGTGAAAAAAGTCCGAAGGCAAAAAGAGAAAAGGCGATCGTGGTGACGCTGAGGATGCTGAGCAGGGGAGCACGCCTGAAGCCGATCATCGCTTCCCGGAAGGCGAGCTTCATTGTGCCATCTCCCGTTGCTGCTCATCGGCGGAATCGAACACGATCTGGCCACGGTTCATCTCCAGCACCCGGCGGTTGGACCGCTTGACCAGCTCGAGGTTGTGGGTGGCCATGATCACAGCCGTCCCCGAGGCGTTGATGTCGCTCAGCAGTTGAAATACGCCGCGTGTCGCGCGCTCATCGAGGTTGCCCGAGGGTTCGTCGGCGACCAGAACAAAAGGATCGTTGGCGAGCGCCCGGGCGATCGCAACCCGCTGCTGTTCGCCACCGCTCAGCTCACGCGGAAAGTTGGTGGACTTTGACGCCAGCCCGACCTGCGTAAGGAGGCGGCTCACGCGGGGATGGATCCTCTCGCGCGGCGTGCCGATCACGTCCAGCGCAAAAGCCACGTTGTCTTCAACCGAGCGGTCCTCAAGGAGGCGGAAATCCTGGAAGACAACACCGAGTTTGCGCCTCAGCATCACGATTTCGCGGCGCTTTACACCGCGGGAACGTGTTCCCGACACCCACACGTCACCCTGCGTCGGCAGCTCGTCCATGTAGATCATCTTCAGGATCGAGCTCTTGCCGGCACCACTCGGGCCGGTGAGAAAAACGAACTCCCCCTTGTTGACGCGGAACGAAACGTTGCTCACCGCGA
Source organism: Gemmatimonadota bacterium (assembly GCA_052389935.1). GTDB lineage: Bacteria > Gemmatimonadota > Gemmatimonadetes > Gemmatimonadales > Gemmatimonadaceae > JBQTHK01. Next base: position 17,554 of record JBQTHK010000052.1, read on the forward strand.
CGCCTGTGCGGGGATACTCCTTGGTGACGTGCGAGAAGCGGATCACGCCGGTCAGATCCTGAGTTGAGGCGACTGTTTCAGGAGGGCGAGGAGCCTTCCCCCTATCGGACACATTGACCGAGTGGAAGGTAACAAGCGCGTGTAACAGCGGCGCGGCTCAGAGGGCGCGCTGCACGTCCGCGATAAGGTCGCTCACGTCCTCGATACCAACACTGATGCGCACGAAGCCGTCCGGGATGCCTATCGCCGAGCGATCATCCGGGCTCAGATGGGCGTGCGACGTGAAGCGCGGCTCGCTTACCAGCGAGTCCACGCCGCCGAGGCTGGGGGCGTGCTTGACGATCTCGACCCTGCTGCAGAATCTCTCCGCGGCCGCAGCACCACCTGCGAGCACGAGGGCAAGCATGCCGCCGTAGCCGTTGAGGATCGACGACGCGACGGCATGGTCTGGGTGGCTCTCGAGACCCGGGTAGAGCACGTGGCTCACGGCAGGATGGGCTGCACACCACTGCGCCAACCGCATCGCGTTTTCGTTCTGCCGGCGCACGCGCACATCGAGCGTCTTGAGCCCTCGTTCGAGGAGCCAGCAGGCGAACGGGTCAGGCGACTGGCCCCAGACGATCATCTTCTGGCGCACCTCCTCGATGTAAGGGGCAGTGCCGATGACCGCTCCGCTCAGGATGTCGTGGTGGCCGTTGAGGTACTTCGTGGCCGAATGGATCACCACGTCGGCGCCGTGCTCGAGGGGCCGGAAGTTGATCGGGCTGGCGAAGGTGGAGTCGACGACGATGGCGAGCCCCGCTTCACGCGCAAGGAACCGGATCTGGCGCAGGTCCAGCACTCGGCATGTAGGGTTCACCGGCGACTCGAAAAAGATCGCGCGGGTTTCCTTGCGGAGCTGCGCCCTCCAGCTCCGCGCTTCGAGAGGTTCGACGAGGCTCACCTCGATCCCCATCATCGCGAACTCGGTGGCGAGGAGGTTGCGCGTCCCCCCGTAGAGCCAGCTGCTGGCCAGCAGATGATCCCCCGGCCGGAGCAGGGCAAGGAGGGCACAGGCGGTCGCGCCCATGCCGCTCGCCAGCACCAGTGCCGCTTCGCCGCCGTCAAGTGCCGCCAACGTGCGCTGTACGCGCTCGGCGTTAGGCGTGTTGCCATAGCGCGGATACAGGAGACCGCTTGCGGTACCTGCCTCCTGCAGAAAGTTGGCCGACTGCACGAGCGGCCCGACCACGGGTGATCCGGTGGGCTGTTTATCGCCGGCGCCCTGAACGACGAGAGTGGCCGGCCTGAGAGGTGCTCCGCGCGTCGTCACTGGACGCTCCGTGAGCGCTCCACCGCGCTCTGATCACCTTCCAGCGTCACGATCTCGGCGAGGGTGACGCCGGCAATGTCCCGCAGCACAACCCCGCCTCGCGGGAGCGCATCGTCTATTACCAGCTCCGCGATTTCGTTCCGCCGCGGGCCGCGCACCCAGACGAGCATGCCTTCGTTGAGCAGCCTTTCAGCGGCATCGTCGCCCCTCACCCTCACCTGGGGACCGCGGTCAGCGTCACCGCGCTTCGTGCCGATGAATCCAACGACCTGTAGAGGAGGGTTTGTCCGCACACAGCGAAGATAGGGGCGGGCGCCCCCAGTATACAAGAAACGGCTCACATGGCCGTCACCGGCAACGGCTGATGTCTGGTCAGGTCAGGCTTGTACCGCGGTCCCCGGGTCGGAGACCAGGCGCTATCTGAGGGGGTGTGGCCGCAGCCTCCCGGCCTGGGACGTGGAATGGCCGCCGTCAGGAGGCGTGCGGCAGCGCCACGTAGCCGTCGTCGCGCCTGATCAGGAGGCGCCGGGACGATAGTTCGTCGATCATGCGCTCGAAGGACTCGCCAAACGCCTCTTCGATCTGACGCGGCACCACAGCACCGTTGGCGAGCACGAACTGCCAGGCGCGTCGTGCGCCGTCGTCGAGCGAGCCCGCCAGCTGCACGTCACCGGTGTCGCTCTGCACGATTACGGCCAGGTCGTACCGTTCGAGCACGGCTTCGATGGCTTCGAGGTGGGCTTCGTGAACCCCACGGATCAGGAAGTACGTGACCGGCGGGACCTCGCGGTGTGCGTCGAGCAACTTGCCGACGACTTCATCAGCACAGGAAAAGTCGAGTGTCGTTACCTGTGAGAAGTCGATGACCGTGTAGTTGGGCGCAGGCAGTGTGGTGAGCGCCGCCTCGATCGCCTCGCGAACCGCCGCTCCCGTGGAGCGCGTCACCAGATTCGAATAGAGGTCGCAGACCGTCTTGCGCAGCACGGAGCTGACGTCGATGTGGTATATCATCGCTCACCTGCCCGCGCCGGAATGGTTATCTGAACCTGGGCGCCGGGAAAATGCGGTAGCTCCTCGCGCAGCGGGAGGTCTTCGTCCCACGGCGGGACAATCGCGATGCGGGCCGTGCCACTCCGCACGGACAGCTTGCCATCCCACTTGCCCACGTAGCGTCGCACTCCGGCCAGGCCCTGTCCGCGCCCTGGATCGCGGAATCGGCTCACGCCCCTGATGACCGCATCTTCGAGCGCCATCGCATCATCCCACCGGTCGCTCAATTTGCGGCCCTGCGCGCTTTCGAGTGATCGCCGAAAGCCGATTCCCGCGTCGCAGACCGCGATAACCACCACCCGGCGTCCCAGCCGCTGGCGGTAGGTGTAGGCCTGCACCGCAACCCACCCCGTCGTCTGGGCGTGTTCGACGATGTTCTGACAAACTTCGGAAAGCGTCATGGCGAACCGCATCGTCGCCATCGGGTCGAGGTTGAGCTCGTTGACCAGGATCGCATGCGCCTTGGCCTGGATGCGCTCGACCACATCGTGAACGTCATCGCTGCGGGCCACCGACGTGATCTCCAGCAGCACGTTCGACTCGGCCGCCGCCTGACGCGGCCGGGGCACGTGACCATGGAGCTCGAAAAGCCGCTCCGCGTGCCCGTAAAAACCCGCCCGCTGCCAGTAGCTGGCCGTCTCCTCCGTTTCCGGGCCGGCAAAGCCCATTCGTTCCGTGCGCGACTGCGCGATCGTGAGCAACGCCGTCAGCCCGAACGGGGAAGCCCATCGTGTATGGCGTGCATCGACAAGGATTTTTTCATCCTGCGGAACCGGGGCGAGCTGCTCGAACACACTTTCGAGCGTCTGATCATCGAGCGAAGGAGGAACGGAGATGACAGTTGTCACGTCGGAAGGATTTCGCCGCGAAGATGGTGCACGAGGCCTGATGCGCCGCGGAACTCAAGATTGCGCACCGCTGCCTGTTGGGCGGCGTGTAACGCGTCTGCAAACGTATCACCACAAAGTAGTCGCGTGAAGATGGTCGCGCCGAAGACGTCACCACATCCTGTGGGATCTTCATCTTCCCTCTTGACACGCGGCGTCGGAGGTGCAACGAGCGCAGTGCGCACTGCGCCCGACATCGACGCGACAGCTGAGTGACGTGAGATGTCGCCGAGTCTCGCGAAGCCCGGCGTGTTGACATACACGACACCACGCGAACCGAGTGTAACCAGCAGCGATGACACGCCCGACTGCAGCGCCGTCGCCGCCAGCGCCATCGAGTCAGGCGCCATCATCGTCATCTCATCTTCGTTCACCTGCACGATGTCGAAACACCTGAGCCACTCGGGAACGTTCTCGAGCGGACGCATCACGCGCAGGCCTTCAGGTTGTACAGCCATCGTCACCGAGTGGAGATCGCAATAGACAGGCCCGCCGAACTGCTGACGGATGAGGCGACAGGTTTCGAGGTCGAGCTCGAACCCGCTGATCAGGTTGATGTAGAGAGCGTCGAGCCCACGCAAAAGCGGCTTGAGTCCCAGCCAGCTCCACGGCTCGACCCCGCCGGTCAACACCTCGCTCCGCCGCTCAGCCGAGAGATATCTGATCTCGACGCGGTTGTTGATTTGCGGCACCTCGATCGGGTCGGCATGCGCTGCGACGCGGCGCAGGCGCGAAAGAAAAGTGCGCGCACGCGGTACCAGGTCGCTGCCGACCTTGACCAGCGGCACCATTTCCCAATCGTTAGGCAGCGCGGCCTCGAACGCCGCCAGAGCATAGGTGATGCCGCCCCATTCCTCGACCGTGGCCTGCGAGGGGTCACGTCCGTGGATCACATCCCAGACGAACGTCCCGATCACGCCGACCCGCTTCATTGATCAACCACCGGGTGAGGCACGATTTCCGACATGCGCGCGCAGTTCACGGCCCCCCCCAACCACCAGAGGCCTCCCCCCGGCCGCAGAGGCGGCGGGCGCGCGCGGCGCCGCCAACTCCTCCTCCTCGCGCTGCT
>JBQTHK010000053.1:0-74098 GCA_052389935.1 Gemmatimonadota bacterium
AAGAGGATGAAGAGGATGAAGAGGATGAAGAGGATGAAGAGGATGAAGAGGATGAAGAGGATGAAGAGGATGAAGAGGATGAAGAGGATGAAGAGGATGAAGAGGATGAAGAGGATGAAGAGGACGAAGAGGACGAAGAGGACGAGGAAGACGAAGAGGGCGAAGGTGGCCGCTCACCCCGATACTGGAACGTCCCGGGAACGTTCAAGGCCACAGCAGGAGAGAACGGGTCTCCTGATGTGGCCAATGGGCCGGAGCCCGATCGAGCGCAATGCACGCGACATGCCGCACCTTGGTGCGCTATTTACCGGGTCTCAGCGCGACGATGGTGAACGACATCTGCCGACCGTCTCAGAACGACACGCAGGAACGACTCACGCTGGAGTGTCAGGCTGACACTGACGTCTCCCGGTTGGGGCGCGTATCGATTCAAGGTTTCGAGTTGGGGGCCGTATCGATCAAGGTTTCGAGCCCACCATGACACGCGCGTTAATCGTGTTCGCCCGTATCGATTCCAGATTCCAGCCTCACGCTTCTTCCAGGCACGCGGGGCCACAGCGCTGTGGGGTCAGACCGAGGGTTGGGTCTGACCGGAAGGAGGCGGAGAGAACTTTCGCGCCATGAACGTACCGTCTCGCACGAGGGCAACGTCCCAGCCACGGTACTGCCGGCGAAGTTCGTCGTGGCTCATGGCCGAATCGCCGGTGACGATAGTCTGAACGAGGTGTACGCCGCCATCGAGCGTCGCGCTCTTGAGAATCTCGATGACGCGACCCCGCTCTTCGGCGGAGAGGCCGGCGAACGCGGCCGGACTGGAAACGACGGCGTGAAGGGGCGCATCGGGATACCAGCTGCGCAGCGCCGAGACTTGTCCGCAGACTCGGCTTGTGAGACCAACCTGGCCGGCGGCGATCATCACTCGCTCGACTGCTTCCGGGTCTTCCTCAATGGCGGTCACCTGGCAGCCGTTGGCCGCGAGATAGAGTGTTGTACCTTCTTCGCCGGCGCCGATGACCAGCACGTGGGCCTCGCTGTCGGCCGGGATTTCGCGGACCAGCGGAGCGTCGGCGGTGAGTCCCCAGCGCTCGGGTCGGCGGTATTCGGCAATGAGTCGGAGGCGCCGGCGTCTCCAGGTGGCGTAAGTCGGGACGCGCAGTCGACGGCGGATGATGCGGTCCACTTCTGTGCAGAGGAGGAGCTCGTCGAATCCGGGTTGCTCGGCGTCGCGAAGGACGCATACCGCCTCGTCGCCGATGCGGAGGATCGCGGAGCGGGGGATCGAGTCCTTGTAGTGCTCGATCTCCTGATCGACGTACAGTTCGTACTCGTGCTTGAGTGAACGTTGCATTCCCGACGCCATTTACTCACTTGTCAGGCCGCCTCCCAAGATAGACGTTCTCGTCAGGCACGCAAGGGCCTGGCGCAGGGAATCGTTAGAATGGAGCATGTGGATGGTACTGCATAACGACACTCAAGAGGCGCAATGATGTTTGCTCGCATCAGCAGCGGAGTCCACTGTGCCGACCTCCTGCACTCGGGGCGCAGCGAGTCGATAGCCGCCTGGATCGTCGAATCAGCAGCGGGAATAATCCTCGTTGACCCCGGACCGGCCTCGTGCGGTGGAGCCCTGCGCGACGCTCTCGCCGAAGTCGGCGCCGGTGTCAGCGACGTCCGGCACGTGCTTCTGACGCACATCCACCTCGACCACGCGGGAATAACCGGCACACTTGCCCGCGAGAACCCGCAGATCAGGGTTCATGTGCACGCCCGGGGAGCGCCGCACATGGCCGACCCCTCGCGACTGCTCGCCAGCGCGCGCCTCATCTATGGAGAGAGGATGGAGCCACTATGGGGGGAGTTCCTGCCCGTCGACCGCGACCGGCTGATCGTGATCGAGGATCGTGCAAGGATCGTCGTGGGCAATCGTCGTTATGCAGCCGCCCATACCCCCGGCCATGCCGTACACCATGTGATCTACCTCGACGAAAACGAGGGGCTTGCCTATGTCGGCGACCTGGCGGGCGAGGGTTCACAACACGACACACCACCACTGCCGGCCGCTCCTCCGCCGGACGTCGACCTCGATGCCTGGCGCACAAGTCTCGACTTCCTCGAATCGCTGGGAGCGGAAGAGTTGCTGCTCACCCACTTTGGCCCGGTGCGGTCACCTTCCATCCACATCTCAGGGATGTGGGCTCGGTTGATGGCGTGGAGCGAAAGGGTGCACGATGACGTCGAGACTGCCGGCAAACGCGGCGATGACGAGCTCGCCGACAGGTTCACCGAAGACGAACGGGGCGCCATGACCGCCGGTCTCACGCCACAGCAGGCCGAACACATAGGAGCGGACACGATACGAGCGTCGTGGTTCGGGCTTGCACGGTACTGGCGCAAGCGAGCGAAAGCAGACAGGCCGGCCGATGCCTGAGCTACCGGAGGTCGAGTTCGCGGCAAACACAGCCCGCGCCGTCATCGGCCTCAGGATCACCCGCGTGAGGATCCTGCACCGTTCGCTGCGCAGGACACTCTCGACGCGAGCGCGGACGGGTCTGCGCGGCGAACGCATCGTAGCGGTTGCGAGGAGAGGGAAGTATCAGATATTCACCCTCGCCAGCGGGCGAGGGCTGGTAGTGCACTTCAGGATGACCGGGGACTGGGAGCTTGGCGAGGCCGGCGTCGTGCCGCCGTACGCGCGCGCGGTCTTCGAGTTCGATTCGGGGCGATCATTGGCCCTGGTTGACCCTCGAGCCCTGGCTACTCTGTCCCTGCCCGGGACTGCGGAGGATGCGGTTCGGAATCTGGGCCCCGACGCCACCGACGCTTCGTTCAGCTGGACGATGTTGAGGGAGAAGCTCCGCAACCGTCGGGTCCCGATCAAGCAGGCGTTACTGGATCAAGGGATCGTGGCTGGAGTTGGCAACATCTACGCAGCCGAAGCGCTCTGGAGGGCCAGGATGGACCCACGACGGCGAGCCAACAGGCTCACGGATGCTGAGCTGCGCTCGATCGTCGTGGCCGTGCGTTCGGTTCTGGTCCGTGCAATGCGCCGGAACCTTGTGAGGTCAAACTCCACTGTGGGGAGTCTGGAGGTGAGGTATCGAGGTGAAAGCGGCCCTCGCTTCAACGTGTACGATCGCGAGGGAGAACGTTGCCGCCGCTGTCGGGGGATCATTCGGCGCATCGTTCAGGGTGGCCGTTCGACTTACTTCTGCCCTCGCTGTCAGAGATAGCGCTGGACTCATGAAGCGAGATGAGCAGGATGGACGAGTGCGCCGAGTGGGCGTTATCGGTCCGATCCTGCCAGGCGAGCGCGCCGTGCCTTCCAGTCCGGCAGGCATTCCTCGAGAACCTGATAGAAGCGCGGTGAGATCAGGAACGAGCAGATGACAAAGCCCGTGTGCAATCACGTAGTCGATGCAGGGCGTGGGGCGCCCTGTGAGCACCTCGGTGTTTGAGCGTGATCGTTCCGCTCCTGGTGGCAGCCAGCACTTCCTTAAAGATTTCTTGCCCTCAGCCCCATGTGATCCGCACTCAGATCCATCTAATATTCGTAATTCTCGAAATTGATAAATCTGGGAGAGACTATGAAAAAGGGTCTGCATCCCCTGGATGTCGTACTCGGGCTTTGCCTGTTGCGCGGCCGAGAGGAGAAGCTACGAGAGCTGGCGGACGAACTTGGCGTCGCAATCAGCCAGGTCCACGCAAGCCTGGGGCGACTCCGAGCTGCGCAGCTGCTGCGTCCTGACTCGCGGCAGGTCAATCGTCTTACGTTCGCCGAGTTTCTTATTCACGGAGCCCGGTACGTCTTCCCGCCCGAGGTGGGTCCGGTTACTCGCGGCGTTCGAACCGCCCACGCCGCTCCAGCGCTGGCCGGCCAGGTCGACGCCAGCGATCCCTACGTGTGGCCATCGCCCGACGGTGACACTATCGGCCAGGCTTTGGCGCCTCTCTATAAAGGAGCTCCGGCCCTCAGGGAGCGGAGCCCGGAGACCTATCGACTGCTCACTCTGTTCGACGCTTTGCGCGTTGGTCAGGCGCGCGAAAAGAACCTGGCGCGGGAGCAGTTGCGCGCGGCGATCGGTGCGCGGCGCATCGCCGCGTGACGTCAGGAGCCGGCGACTCGTTCGAAAGGATTGTCCGTGTAGCGAGAGCGCTCGGACCTCTATCGGCACGAGTCGTTCTCATCGGCGGCTCGTTGGCCCCCATCCTCCATACAGACCCACAGCTTCCTCGACCGCGGCCGACACACGACGTAGATGGCGTTCTCGATGCGCCAACGTACACCGCCCTCGGCGATCTCCAGGCCGAGCTGCGAGCGACCGGGTTCAAGGAGGAACCGCTCGCAGGTCACGCCCACCGCTGGCATTCGCCCGACAACGACATCGTTGATCTGGTTCCGCCGCAGGAATTGGTGGGAGGCTCAGGTCAGCTCTGGGATCAACTGGCGATCGAGTTCTTCGAGGAGCGAGAGCTCGTGCCCGGTGCGCATCCGCCATGTTGGCGCCCCGCTCTTTCTCGCCATGAAGTTCGCGGCCTACCAGGATCGGGGCGCCGAAGATCCGTTGTACAGCCACGACCTCCGGATGTCATCGCGCTCGCGGCCTGCCGGCCATCCATCGTCGACGAGGTAGCGGCGTCCGATTCTCGCATCCTGGAGTTCGTCAGGTCCGAGGCGCGTCGTCTTGCGGAAAACGCTCTCTTCGAAGACTTCCTGGCCGCGGACCTCAACAATGCTCATGATGTGGTCACCGCCATGAGTCTCGCGGCGACTCGGCTCCGAGCCATGGCGACGCTCTGACCATCCAGCGCTGAGGGCACGACGTCAGCCATCCTGCAGCACCCGCGCCGGTTGAACCCTGGTAGCTCGCATACTGGGCGGCAGGGCAGCAGCGAGCGAGACGATGACCATCAGAAGCACGGCGCCAACCCAGGCAATGGCGTCCAGCGGCGAAACGCCAAAGAGAAACGCTTGCAGTGCCCGCGTCGACGCGAGGGCGACTGCCAAACCCACGACCGTGCCTATCAGCGCCATTCGTCCGGCCTCGCGCAGGAGCTCCGAGCGCACGTCAGCGGTCGAGGCCCCGAGTGCCATTCGCACCGCGATCTCCCGAGTCCGCGAACTGACGGTCTGAGCCATGACACCCGCAACGCCAACACAGGCCAGCAGCACGGCGACCGCGGCAAAGCCGCCGAGCAGAACGAGGAGGAATCGGCGATCGCGCACGTGGGACTGCACCAGCTGCTCAAGTGTTGCGACCCGCGCCAGGCCGACACGAGCGTCGATCTCGAACATTATCCGCTGGATCGCGGGTGCGAGCGCCCCTGCATCGCCTCCCGTTCGGACGACAAAGGTGAGTGCCGCCAGCGGCTGCTGCTGCCACGGTATGTAAACCGCCGGATCAGGTGGGGCGTCGAGTCGCGCGTGCCGGACATCCGCAACGACACCAACAATACGTCGTGGGCGCGCCCTGCCCATGAGTCCAACATCGACCAAACGACCGACGGCATCCCGACCCGGTGAAAAGCGACGGGCGAAAGCCTCATTCACCACGACAACAAGTTCACCGTTTTCGTCATCGGACTCGACCAGTCCCCGACCCCTCCTGAGCCCGATTCCGAGCGTCGTGAAGTAGGTGGGCCAGACAACGACGCCGCGTGCCTGCGGCTCCTCACCTTCCTCGACCACCGCACCCTCCATCCTGATGTCAGCGCTTTCGCCGGTAATCTGATCCGCCAGCGGCAGCGCTGAGGCGACGGTGACGGAGTTGACGCCTGGCAGCATGCCCAACTGCTCGAACACGCGTTCGACGAAGCGTTCGCGATCTGCCGGTCGGGGATACTCTCCAAAAACCCAGGTTGTGAACGAGATGAGGTTCCCGGTCTGATAGCCTCGGTCGGCGGTGAGGACCGCAACAAAGCTCCGGACGAGAAGCGATGTACCCACGAGAAGGACAAGAGCGAGGGCCAATTGTGTAATGACGGCGACCCGCCTTGCCCGGAGTGTTCCCCGGTCACCGCCAGTGACCCTCGAGCCAAGTGACGCGATGCCGGCAACGAGATGAAGCCTCCTGACCGTGAGCAGGGCAACCAGCGACCCCGAGAGAAGGGCGAGCAACATCGCGAGCCCCACCGCGCGGAGGTCGAGGCTGATATCGGCAAGCCGGGGAAGGTCGATCGGACCGAAATGGTGGATGACCCTGATTCCAGACCAGCCGACAGCAAGGCCGGCCAGACCTCCGACGACTGACAACAGCACAGCTTCGGCGATGAAAGGCCGGGCGACGCGAAGGGGTGAACCTCCGAGCGCTGATCGAACGGCCGCCTCGCCACGCAAACGCGCGATTCTCGTCAGGTGCAGCGCAGTGACGTTGGCGATCGCGACGGCAAGGAGCAGGAGGCTGGCCGCGAGAAGCGTCCACAGCAGCGGGGCGTAACCGCGGATCATGTCAGCGTGCAGCGGGACTACCAGCGCTCCGACTCCGTTGTTGGACCGCGGGTATTCGCGCTCGAGCCTCGTTGCGACAGCAGTCAGTTCGGCCTGCGCGCCGCTGACGTCGACGTCAGGCCGCAGGCGCGCAAAAACCCTGATGTAAGTGCCGAATCGATCGTTTCTCTGGGCACTGTCGGGTACCCAGGGCAACCAAACCGACGTCCGCGAGGGCAGCTCGAATCCACGTGGCATGACCCCAATCACCAAATGCGGGCGGTCGTCGAGCGTCAGCGACGAGCCGATGATCGCGGGGTCGGATCCGAACCGCGACTCCCAGAATGCATGATCGAGAAGGGCAACGGGCGCGCCACCCTGCTGCAGGAAGTCTTCGGCGCGGAACGATCGGCCAAGAGCCGGCGAAACATCGAGCATCGTGAAAAAGTCCGGGCTGACCTGCCAGGCTTCGATGTTTTCGGTGCGGTCCCGCGACCGCAGGTTGATGGACCAGGGATTGCCGGCGGCAATGAGGGCAAATGAACGAGCCTGCTCGGTCCAGTCGAGGAACGTTCGCGGAGGTACGTCTTCGCGCTCGACGCCGACGCTCGGTTTGGTCTGCCAGATGGTGGTGAGCTCTCCGGGATCGCGGAACGGGAGAGACTTGAGAAGCACTCCGTCGAGCGCGCTGAAGACAGCGGTTGCGGCACCGATTCCGAGGGCCAGCGTTGCTGCGACAAGAATGGAATAGCCAGGGCTTCGCCGCGTACGGCGCCATGCATACGCGACGTCGCGCCAGGCACCCATCAGCGCCGTGATTCCATGAGTCTCGCGCAACTGCTCCTGAGTCGCTGACAAACCGCCGAGGGAAGCAACTGCTGCCCGTCGCGCTTCGGCGGGATCAGTACCCTGCGCGACGCGCCAGGCCGTGTCGCGCTCGACGTGGTCGGCCAGCTCGTCGGCAAAATCGTTGTCGAGGCGGCGCCGCCCGACCAGCGCGCGCAAGGAATCAATGATGGACATGTGCGCGTCGACCCTCAGGCGGGAGCTATAATCCGGGATACTCCGGCAACGAAGCGATTCCACCATTCCAGCTCGACGCCGAGCGCCTTGCGACCCGCCGGCGTCAACTCGTAGAAACGTGCCCGGCGATTCGACCCACTTACGCGCCAACGCCCCTTGAGCAAACGCCTGCTCTCCAGGCGGTGCAAGGCGGGGTAGAGCGCGCCGGTCGTCACCAGCACACTTTCATCACTGCGACTACGGATGAATTGAGCTACTCCCCAGCCGTGGAGGGCCCCCGCCCGCAGGGCGGACAGGATGAGGAGGTCGAGGGTGCCGTGGAGGACTTCGCTCGAATCAGCCATGAGTACTTATATAAGGAGCTTACATGAGTACTGTAAGTAGACAACACAGGTGACTAAACGGTTTGGGGGCGGAGATGGTTGCCCCGGGGGGAGCTGGTTGCCGCCTCCCTCGGCCCTGACTCTCACATCCGGAAGCGAACGATCGGCGGGGCGAGCGGAGTTGGGGGGAGGGGGGGGAGCGAGCGGTCACAGCGCGGCGGTCAGCGGTCGAGCGCGGCGCCCGGCCCCCCGTCGGCCCGCGGAAGCGTTCTGCTCAGGATCATGAAGCCGGCAATCGCCGAGGTCAGCGATCCGACCAGGATTGCAAGCCGCTCCAGTCCGAAGTACGCCGAAGCGCCCTGTTCGAACGCCAGTGACGCGATGAAAAAGCTCATCGTAAAACCGATGCCGCAGAGTGCACTCATCCCATACACATGACGCCAATCGATTCCATCGGCCAGAGTCGCGAGTCGCAGGCGGACCGCGAGCCAGCTGAAGCTCATGATCCCCAGCTGTTTGCCGACGAAGAGGCCGAGCATCACACCAAGAGGAACCGGATGCGTCAGACTCGGGATCCCCACGTCACCAAGGGGAACTCCGGCATTGGCAAAGGCAAACAGCGGCAGCACTCCAAACGCCACCCATGGATGCAGGCTCTGCTCGATGTGATGCAGGGGGGACTCGGGGTCGGTCTCGGTGACTGAGGCCGAATCGTCACCGTTCCGGTTGACTCGCATCGGGATCGTCAGTGCCAGTGCCACACCGGCGAGAGTGGCATGCACGCCGGACTTTAAAAGCGCGACCCACAGTGGCACGCCGAGGAGTATGTAGGCGGCCGGTCTGCGCACCCCGCGCCAGTTCAGCATCACAAGTCCCGCGAGAAGGGCCCCCGCCACGACCAGCGCCCTACCCGAAAGTTCGTCTGTGTAGAAGATCGCAATGATCGCGATCGCTCCCAGGTCGTCGAATATCGCGACGCTCAGGAGAAACGCCTTGAGCGCCGTTGGGACCCGGCTGCCGAGCAGCGCCAGCACGCCGAGGGCAAAGGCGATATCGGTCGCAACCGGAATAGCCCAGCCGCGCATTGCCTCCGCGTCACCGCGGTTGAGGGCGATGAAGATCGCGGCGGGAACGATCATCCCGCCGACGGCGGCGACGGCGGGGAGGCTGGCGGTTTTCAGCGACGACAGGTGGCCGTCGAGCGACTCGCGCTTGAGTTCGAGCCCGACGAGGAGAAAAAAGACAGCCATCAGGCCGTCGTTGATCCAGAGGAGAAGCGCCTTGGAAATGCCTGCGCCACCAACGGTGACCGAGATCGGGATCTCGAGCACGCGTGAATAGCCGCCTGCAAGCGGTGAGTTGGCGACAATCATCGCCAGTACGGAAGCTGCCATCAGCAGGAGTCCACCAGCCGCTTCCAGCCCGAGGAACTCCTGCAGTGCCCGGGCTGCCCTGCCGAGCCGCGACGTCACCGGCGATCGGCAGCGGGAACGGCCTGCCGATCGCGGACAAACCTTCCGAAGAACTGACCCATTCGCTCCCACGTGTCCAGCCAGATGGAATGGAACATCGACTCGTGGAGGTCATCAGGAATCACCATCAGCTCGTGGTAGATGTTGCGCGCCCTCAGGAGCTGAACCAGACCGACCGTCTGCGAAAAGGCGACGTTGCGGTCGTCATCGCCGTGGACGAGGAACACAGGGGACTTCCAGGCATCGATCGCCGAAATCGCCGACGAGCGATACGCTACTGATGTGGAGTCGAACGAGCTTCCCCAGAAGTGAACGCCGGCGAGGTCGGCTCCCGCGACGAAGAGGTCGGAGTTGCGGGCGAGGGCCTGGGCGGTGAGAATGCCGCCGTAGGACAGGCCCCAGATGCCGATGCGACGGGGGTCGACGTCGGACCTGGCTTCGAGGTACCGGCCCGCGGCCAGCACGTCCTGGTATTCCGAGCTGCCCCGCTGTCCTGTGTTAGGGGCGAAGCGGAAGGAACGTCCGTAGCCGACGCCGCTGCGGAAGTTGACCGAAAGTACGACGTAGCCCTGACTCGCGAGCCACTGGTTGTACGCGTAGGCCCAGTGATAGAACTGCATGTAGTGGTAGCCGGGTAGCATCTGTCGCATCGGGCCGCCGTGGACAAAAACCATCGCCGGCCGGCGCTCACCGGGCCTGAGGTCTGCAGGGAGAAAAAGCTGATTGGAGATGCGGGCGCCGTCCGGCGAGTTGAAGTGAACGATCTGCGGCGCCACGTGCGCCGCGGTCGGGAACCCGGCTCCGAGCCGGGGAAAGATCAATCGCGGATCCCCCCCGTCGGCGGCCGACAACGCAACTGATGCCGGAGTACGTTCGTCGAAGTAGAGGTGGGCGAGCTGCCGCCCCGAAGCCAGCGGCTGAGGGGTTGTCTCGATCGCACGTTTAGTCAGTTGCCGGGGTGCACCGCCCGACACAGGTACGGCCCAGATGTGGCGCTTTTCAATGTCGCCGGCATTTGTCGCGTAGAAGAGGGTGCGTCCATCCTTCGACAGCGCGGCCGAGGTTGCATCTTCGATCATGCCATCGGTCGTGGTGAGCACGATCGGCACGGGATTGGTGGCTCCGATACTGATCGAGTAGTAGCGCTCCCACTCGTCCGCGGGTGGGGAAAGGGGAAAGACTACGTGGCCGTCGGCCCAGTGCAGCGTGTTGATGTTCGCGAAGACCGGATCACGCGGCGCGTTATGCCAGAGTTCACGGGCGCGCCCGGTCGCGACATTGGCAACCATGAGTTTGATGGTGTGACCGCCGTCGAACACGCCACGACAGAGTCCCGGAGGCTCCAGTCGCAGACGAGCTGAGTCAGCGAGTGCGGCTGCCTGAGGTCCCCCAGCAGCGGTCACGCACAGGCTGCGACCACCAGCGCCTGGAGGGGCCGACGTCACCTGGGGCTGCTGGCCGAACGCCTGCCCGGGACGGCGGACGAAAACGATCTCCCTGCCGTCCGGGCTCCACGCCGGCGCGTCGTCGAAGTCCACGCTCGGGTCGAGGTAAGTGATGCTGCGGCCCCCGGCTACGTGAACAGCAATGAAAGAGTGGGTTCCGCGGGTGGAGACGAAAGCCAGCTTTGTTCCGTCTGGCGACCAGCGCAGTGTACGCTGAGTGCCCCAGGCACGAATGAACGGCTTGAGGCCCAGGTCTACGCTGTCACGCTGCCCGGTCGACGGGGCAACACGGGCCCTGTAAACCTGACCGTCACGGATCCAGGCAACGAAGCGACCGTCGGGGGAGAGCTCGGGGGCACCGCCATCGGCGACCTTCCACGCGGCCCCACCGCTGGCGCGCGCTGCCCAGATGGCGCGCGAGCCTCCCTCGCGATCATGACGGGGGTTCGCGATCCAGCCATCGCGATTGGGAGCCGAGCCCCGCACAAACACGATGATGCTCCCGTCATCAGAGATGTTGACGTCGCTGACGTCGATACCGTCGTCTTCGAGAAACTTCGTAAGTCGCACGGGCCTGAAGTCGGGCGCCGCGGCGGTATAGACGTTGCGCATCCCCTTCTCGTAGGTCGTCCATGCAATGCGATCAGCACGGCGTGCGCTCACGAGCTCGAGTGGGGAGGCGGGACTCATGAACTGCGCAATGGTGGGCCGTTCCTGACTGGCGCCATGCGTGGCGAGGAGAACTGAGAGGCCGCAGGCCAAAGTCGGGAGCCGGAGTAGCTTTCGCATCTGTCACCGTCGTGTGAGCGCTGCCAGCATCATTATCGAGGTGCGCGCCCGTCGCAATGTGTATCGGGGATTAACTCGGCTCGTCGGCATCGAACAGCCATTTCGCGCGGATGGTGCACGGTTAAGATTGCGCACGCTCTGCCCCACCACTGATGACAGAAGCACGAGGAAGGGAGCGGTTCCGGGTCCGGGGCCGCAAGATGAGGGTTGCGCTGAGCCTGGGCGCAGCGATCGGCGTCTTGCCGGCGCCGCTCCAGGTTGGAGCGCAGGAAGCGCGCGGGCGGGCGCTGTACCGCGCGGCGTGCGAGAACTGTCATGGTCCGGACGGACGCGGCGTGGACGTGGCACACCTCGGTTTCGATGATCCGGGGCTGCCCGATTTCACCGACTGTCGGTTTGCATCACGGGAGCCGGCCGCGGACTGGGAGTCGGTCGTATCGCTCGGAGGACCGGTGCGTTCGTTCTCGAGGCGCATGCCGGCTTTTGGCAAGGCGTTGGCCGCAGAAGAGATCTCGGCGGTCGTTGAATATGTGCGGTCGCTCTGTACCGACCCGGGATGGCCGCGCGGTGAGCTCAACTTTCCGCGGCCGATTCTCACCGAAAAGGCGTTTCCAGAGGACGAGTTTGTTGTTGCCGCGTCATTCGTTCCGGCGCGCGCCTCACGCGAGGCAACCGCTGCGTTGATTTATGAGAAGAGGTTCGGTGCGAGGAATCAGTATGAGGTGACGATTCCATTCGGGTCGCGGGGAACACCGGGCTGGCAGAGGCCGGAGCTGGGGAACATCTCCCTCGGACTCAAACGAGCTCTTGCGCATGATGGAGTGGCCGGGCGGATCGTTTCGGGCGGGGCGGAGCTGATACTGCCGACATCGTCGGAGGGGGGTGGGGGCAAGGGTTTCATCTTCGAGCCGTTCGTACTCGGTGGCATGGCGTTGGGTCCGGACGCATTCCTGCAGGGATCAGTCGGGCACGAGCTCCCGTTCAGCCGCCGCAGGGGCAACGCCGAGACATTCGTCACTGCCGTGCTGGGCCGGACGTGGGCGGTGGCGGGAGGCTCGGGGCGCGCTTTCACGCCGATGATCGAAGTCAGTGGCGTCAGGGAGTGGGAGCGGGGAGGTGCAGCCAACCTCTGGACAGCGGTGCCGCAGATGCAGTTTTCGCTAAGCCGCCGCCAGCACATCCTTGCGAGTGTTGGCCTGAGTGTGCCGCTTGGCGACAGGTCGGAGCGAAGGGCTGGTCTGGTGGCGTATCTCCTCTGGGACTGGTTCGACGGAGGGTTCCGCGATGGCTGGCGCTGAGAGGTGGGTGCGGTCGCTCCGGGCGTTGTTGATCCCGGTGGTGGTGGCAGCTGCTCTCTGGGCCGCCGTTCCGTCGGGTCACTTTCAGTACGCGCGGCAGTTGTTCGAGCCGGCCAGCTCGTGTGCATCCTGCCACAACGGTCTGGTAACGGACGCCGGTGAAGACGTATCGATAGAGAAGGCATGGCGCAGCTCGATGATGGCGCACTCGGCGCGCGATCCGTACTGGCAGGCGTCGGTGCGTCGCGAAGTGATGGATCATCCGCGGGAGGCGCGCGAGATCGAGAACGAGTGCGCAACCTGCCACATGCCGATGGCGGCGGCCCAGGTGCGGTCTGGGGGTCGCCTGCTGTCCGTGTTTGGGCACCTGCCGCCGGCGACCGCACCACCGGCGTCGGTGACGCTGGCCGTCGACGGCGTCTCCTGCACGGTCTGTCATCAGATAGCACCGGCCGGGCTGGGCACGGCTGCGACGTTCAACGGTCGATTCGTTGTGGACACACTCGCCGCACCCGGTAAGCGACCGGTATACGGGCCTTACGATATTGACAGTGGGCGCGCCGCGGTGATGCACTCGGCGTCGGCTTTCCTGCCGGCGCGGGGCGATCACATTCGAAGTTCCGAGCTCTGTGCCACCTGCCACACCCTGCACACCGAGGCCCGCGATGCCACCGGACGCGTGGTGGGGCGGCTTCCCGAGCAGGTTCCGTTCATCGAATGGAAGCACAGCTCGTATGCCAGCAGACGCAGCTGCCGGTCGTGCCACATGCCGCCGGCGGAGAGCACGTTCATCTCCGGGGTGCTTGGACAGAAACGTGAGCTGCTGGCGCGGCATGACTTTCGGGGTGGCAACTTTTTCATGTTGTCGATGCTGGAGCGCTATCGCGCCGAAACCGGCGTCACAACGCCACCTGGTGAGCTCTCGGCTGCCGCGGCGGCCACTCGCCGGAGCCTGGAAACCGACGCGGCCACTGTGACGATCACCCGTTACGAACTTCAGTCGGACACTCTTGCACTGTCAGTCACGGTCACCAACCTGACGGGACACAAACTACCGACAGCCTACCCCTCCCGGCGTGTGTGGCTTGAGCTGACGGTGCGGGAGGCTGGTGCCGGGGAGGAGCGGGTGGTGTTCAGGTCGGGAGCGCTGAGGCCGGATGGTTCGATCGCGGGCGCGGACTCCGACGAAGCAGGTGGGGAGACCGGCGTCGAGCAACATTACACAGTGATCCGTAATGAAGGGGAAGTGCAGATCTACGAATCGGTGATGCTCGACGCCGGCGGTGCAGTGACGACCGGGTTGCTCTCGGCAGTCCGTTACATCAAGGACAACCGGATCCTGCCTGACGGTTTCGACAAGGCGACCGCCCCCGACGATGCGGCCGTGAGAGGCAGCGCCAGCAGCGACGCAGACTTCAGCGGAGGGTCTGACCAGCTGCAGTATCGAGTTGGTGTAGCCGGCCGCGGGACGCGTTTCATCGTCGAGGCGACGTTGTGGTATCAGCCGGTTGCCTTTCGATGGGCGCACAACCTCGCGCGCTACGACGCGACCGAGACGAGGAGGTTTGTCAGCTGGTACCGGGAGATGGCACCGGAATCAGCGACACCACTCGCGCGGACGTCAACTACGGTCGAGCGGTAACCCGGCCGGGGTGGTAACGAGGGCGCGCGCCGCCTTGATGGCGGCATGCGAGCCGGCGATGGCGAGGAGGTCTCCGGCGAGGATCGTTTCCCGGCCACTCGGGGCATAAACCGGCTCGCCGTCGCGCATGATCGCCAGTACCATTGCCCCGGTCAGCCCCCGCAGGTTGGATTCTCCGAGCGTCTGGCCGGCAATCGGGCTGTTGTGCGGAACGCGCACGGGGACCGGCTCACCGAGACCGGGCAGTGCGTGGTGCATCTGCGCCACGGCTTTGGAGTAATCGTCCTGCCCGGAGTGTCGTCCGGAGGAGAAGGCAGCGGCAACGATCTGGGCTCCTGCCTGTGCGTGCCCGTAGAGATCGTTGGCGCTTCGCCAGAAGGCGACGCCGAGACCGAGAAGCAGAAGGGCCAGGACCGGAACGAGGCGCGCGGGCGAGACGAAGAACTGCGCGACCACGAGCATCGGAATGATGACGGCGGCAATAATGCCCAGCTGCAGGCTCACGACAAGCGCGCGCCTCGGGGCGGCCGCGAAATCGACCTTGCCGTCCGCCGCGGCAGGGAGCGCCTTGAGCGCGAGATCGCGTCCGAGTCGCCGGATCATCCGGTAGAACCCGAAGGCGATGGGGGCAGCCACCAGCAGTCCCGCACCGGCAATGATCCAGCGGGCGGTGGTGTCGGGAATGCCGGTCGCCGTCGTCAACAGCGTGGTCGGCCTGCCAAGCTCAACGGACACGGCGACGAGAAGGGCGAGAATCAGAGCGGCGTCGATGAGCACAAGTCTCAGGCTCCGTCTGACCCCCTGTGCACCAACGCCCGGCTGCCGGCCCCGCACCCCCTCGATCCACGATCCGTAAAGAGCCGCGAAAGTCTGAAGAGGTCGCGGGAGCTTGCGATCAACGAACGATGCGACGCGGTCGGAAACGCTGATCAGCAGCGGTGTTGTGAGGACGGTGACCGCCGCGACGCTGACTGCAACGGGGTAAAGAAAGCTTCTGGTGGCTCCGCTCGCGACGCCGATCGATGCCATGATGAAGGAGAATTCACCGATCTGCGTCAGGCTCATGCCCGCCTGTACCGCGGTTCGTGACGTGTGACCGGCGAAAAACGCCGACACTGACACTGCAACCGCCTTGCCGACGATCACTATCGCGACGAGGAGCAACACCGCCGGCCAGTACTCGGCGAGCTGGGCCGGGTCGATGATCATGCCAACCGCGACAAAGAAGATGGCCGCAAACACGTCGCGGACGGGCCGTACGAGGCGCGCTATCGCATGTTCCTCTCGTGACTCCGCGATCAGGGACCCCGAGATGAACGCCCCCAGAGCGACCGAGTAGCCGAGTGAGACCGAAAGGAGCGATACGGTGAAGCAGAGCCCGATGGCTGCAATGAGCGTTATGTCGTTGCGGTTGAGTCGTACGATGTAGCGGATGACTCTCGGGACGACGAGCAGCCCGATGCCGACAAGCGCGGCGAGGAAAGTGGCGAGACGGACGATGACGATACCCATTTCGCCCGCAGACACTCCCTGACCGGCCGCGGCAGCCGTCAGGACCGCAACGAAGACGATTGCGACCAGATCCTCCATGATCAGCACGCCAAAAACCAACTCCGTAAAGCCGCCGCGTATGCCTTTGTCTTCGAAAGTCCTGGATATGACAGCGGTGCTGGAAATAGCCACGATCGCCCCCGTGAAAGCCCGCTCGAGCCCCGTCCAACCAAGCACCGTGGCCACCAGATACCCAAGCAGGAACATCAAGCCGGTCTCGGCGATGGCTATGGCAAACGAGGGTCCCCCGACCTGCACCAGTCTCTTGAGGCTGAACTCGAGGCCGATGCCGAACATCACCAGGATCACCCCGAGCTCGGCCAGCGTCTCGACGATTCCCTCGTCCGCCGTGAACGGCGCCCAGAGATGCGGACCGACAATCATTCCCGCGATCAGATAACCAAAGATCGACGGCAGGCGGAGCCGCTGCGACAGAATCGTCGACAGCGCGGCAACACCAAGAACGAGAGCGAGGTTGGCGAGGAACTCGTTTCCGTGCGGCATCCTGATCGGCGATTCAGGCGATGGCAGACTCGGGGACATCCGAGCGACTGACCTGAGGCACAGTGATCAGTCGGAGATGTTACCGCAATGGGGGCCGCCAAGCGGCCTGCGCTGGCTGTTCAGCGCCGAAGAGCCTGCAGGGCGCGAATGAGGTCCCAGCGTCGCACCGGCTCGCTCATGCTGTAGCTCAATGTGAGAACAAGAGCCTCTCCACCGGCGATTGGAGCAACGGCCGTCGTTCCCAGAATCGCCGAGTCAGGGTCGCCCTCCTTCTCGTGGTATTTGAAATCGAGCGCGAGCGCACCCGGGTAGTAGTGGTCCCAGCCTTCGAGTCTGACCGGTTCATAGTCGGCGACCTCGCTTGCCATCTCCATCGCGACGCCCTGGAGGAGCGATCGTACCGAATCGGGCGCAAAGGGTCTGACGTCACCCGTGAGCGAAGGTGTGGAACCGGACCAGGAGCGGGCGTTGAGGGCGATGCCAGCCACCGAATCACCGGCTTCACGCCAGATGGCCGGCAGGCGAGCGGCAACGTCGACGCCACTGACGCGATGTGGTATCAATCGGCCCGCATACGCGGTGTAGGCTGTCCAGAGACCGATCACCACGAGGAGGGTGGCACTGACAGCGCGCAATTCTCTCCATTCGAGGAGCGGCGTCGTGGTCATGATACTTCCATCGGCGCCGGAGACGGGGTCGAGGAGTGTGTCGAGCCGGCCCCGAAGGGCACCTGCCAGCAGGAGAAAGACGGTGACCGCCGCAGCGCCGAGTCCAAACAGGGCACCCGTGGAGCGCAGCCACGCTTCATGGGCGGGCCAGATCAGCCCTGCACCGATGTGAAGGAGAAGGGCTGCGGCGACGCCTGCGATCCGACCAGGTCGCGAAGAGGACCGGGTGAGGATCAGTGCCAGGATGAGGGCCGGCAGCAGAAACCTCAGTTGCAGTACGACCAGCGCCGCGTCGACCATGGGCGACTGGTGGAGAGGCGTTATGAGCAGCAGAACGCGCTGTGGCAGCAGCGGGAGTTCGAGGCTCCGATTGGAGAAGCAGGCGAGACCGGCGGCAACCGCGACGAGGCTGAATACGACTGTGGCAGGACGCATCGCCGGATCACGGCTCATACGGCGGGCTATCGCGCCAACCGTCACCACCGCGGCCATAGCCAGAACTCCCCTGACCACTATCCACCACGCCGGGAGGAAAACTGTCACGGGAGGCTGACGCAGTCCCTGCAGAATGGCGTTGGTCTGGTTGGTAGCGACTTGCCAGGCGGCATTGAGCGAACCGGCGACGACGACCTTGTCCAGCAGCACCAGCGGCACTGCGAGCACGGCTCCGAGGCAGAAGTATCCGAGAGTGGCAGGAACCGTGATTGGCAGGCGTTTGAAGCGCTTTGTAGCGTAGACGTACAGGTAATAGGGCAGGCCGAAGTTGATCACACCCGAGAAGAGATAGAGAAAGATCTCGTTCGTCAGCGACTGGCTGTGGGCCGCCGCTCTGGCGTGGATCGGGAGGAGGACGAAGATCAGAGCCGCGGCGTATGTGGCGACACGCGCCGAAGGTGGCCACCAGGGCGACGAGCCGATGAGGAACTTGAGCATCGTCTTGTGAGCCAGCCACAGGACGAAGATCGTGAAGATGAAGAGGCTGAGGGCGCTGTTGCGAGGGGAGCGTGAGAAGCCGAGGAGCTCGAAGTGGTACTCGAACACCGCCAGTCCGGCGAGAGTGACCGTAAAGAGCAGTCCCGCCATCATGCCGCTTGTCAGACGTCGGCGGTACAGCGCCCAGCCGGAGGCGAGGACAGCTCCCAGCAGCACCCACTTCATCGTCTCCATCGTGAAGCGCGCCAGCGGAAACGCCCAGATCCAGGCTGTCGCGTTGTAGACCCAGTCGGCCGCCGCCGTGACAAGGCCCGGCCAGGGAAATGCCGGAGTCGTGAGCACGGGCTCGATCCACGGCACGATCGTGGCCATGACCAGCAGCACGAAGGTGACGGGAATGAACAGCTGCGACGGGACCAGTTCGTGTACCACACCATGCACCGCCTTGGTCTGCCGCAACACCTTGAAGACAACGCCGATCCCGATGAAGAAGTAGAGAGGCCAGAGATAACCTGTCATCTGGATGGCGAACGCCTGAATCCCTCCCGCCGGGATCTCGAGCCCGCCCCGGAACGCGAGGCTGGTGAGTACAACGAGGTGCAGCAGGACGAGCAGGGCCGTGATCACGTCGAGGCGCACGGCACGCACCACGGTGGTGTGTCCGCGAGCGAGTCTGTGTCGGAGCGCACGTCCGCTCAGCCACAACAAAACGCCGAGTGCAACACCGATACCGATCGAGGCCATGAGCAGTCGACCCCGGAACCACGGTGACGTGGGGGCGACGATGATCGCCACAAAGGCGATGCCGACCCCGGCGAGCGTGCAACTGGCGAGGCCAGGGAGCCATCCATCATTGCGGGCCCTGGCTTCGCAGTACACCATGGCGATCGACGCCTGGAGCGGTACGAGGAGGCTCCACCCAGCCTTGGGCGCTGCAGCCACAACGGCGACGCTGAAATAGAGGAACACGACCAGCGAGGGTATGAACGTCGCCCGGCTCGAAGCAGCGGTTCCGGCAAGCATGGCGCTCCATCCAAACGCAAAGGCCACGACCCAGAGGACGACCGACCAGCCGGCCACCGGCTCTCCGGGTGTGCCCGTGATCGCTTCGGCGGAAAGGGGTAGCCATGTCCAGGTCATGGCCAGCGGGACGAGCAGGCAGAGGATGCCGCCGATCAGGATGGCGGCCCGCAGAACGGCAGCCGCGTCACGGGGGACCTTCGACCAGTCGAGTGTATCGCTGGCATAGTTGCCGAGTGCAAAGGTGCTTGCGACGCGCTCGGCGTTGGCACCAAGGGCTGAGGCGCGAACACGCTTGAGGAATGCTTCGAGCCGCGGAAAGCGCGCCAACCAGCGGAAGGTCGCCTCCTCCTTCGTCGGGGGACGAATGAGGAATGGAAATACACCGGCGAGGAAAAATCGCAGCTTCTGGATGCTGCGGAAGCTGATGAAGTTGAACATCGATCCGACTAACGACTATCTGCCTGGTGGTCTGGCACCACGCGCGCTCATCGAACGGAGGAGTGCAGCCCTCTCCGCTCCGCTGATGAGCCTGCCGTTCCAGATCACAGCCGAAATGCGACTCACGTTGGCGATGTCCACGAGTGGGTTGGCGTCGAGCAGCACCAGGTCGGCGACCATTCCCGGTGCCACGGTTCCCATAGTGTCAGGCGCAGAGAAGTAGCGTGCCGGCTCAATCGTCGCCGCCCGGATGACGTCGATGTTGGACATTCCGGAGCGCGCGAGGAGCTGCATTTCCTCGTGGAGGCCAGCTCCGGGCGGGCTGTTGCGCAAGGGTGCGTCTGTGCCCGTCATTATTCCAACACCCGCTCTGGAAAGGAGGTCGACCGCAGCCATCCGCTTGGCGAACAGCGCCCTTCCCACGATGTCCGCGTCGGGCGGGACGTCGGCCGGCATGGGGAAAATCGAGGCGACGAACCGGCGGAGGGTGTCGGGGAGGTAGTGCGAAAAGGCGTCGCCGGGTACGGATGTCGCAGGCCAGTGAGCCACTTCGTACTGCGCAACGAGTGTCGGCACGACCCACGTAGCGTTACGGCGAAGTCGCTCGAAGATGGGAGCGGCTGGCGCGGAGCTGCAGCGATTGAGCGCACCTTGCACGACAAACCGCGGGAGCAAGGCCAGTGACTCGGCGGGCGTGCAGGGAGAGGGGATCTGGAGGAGGTGCTCGATGCTGCGCAGGCCGGAGTCTGACGCCTCGATGGCGGTCACGCTCCGAGGTACGTGGCCGGTGACGACCATTCGACGTTCGCGTGCGCGTCTGGCGGCGGCGAAGAAGACGTCGCGCCTGAACTGGCTGTGCAGTTTGACAAAATCGACGCCCAGCTTCGCGAGTGAGTCGACGGCCGCCACGGCCTCGGTGGGTGTGCGCGCGAGGATGTGGGGAATCGGTACGTCCCCTCCCTCGATGTAGGGCCCGGAGGCGACGATCCGCGGACCGACGAGACGGCCGGCGGCGATCTCCTGTTTCCATCTCTGGATCGTTGGCCATTCGCCGGCCATGTCGCGGACGCCGGTGACGCCATGGAGTACGTACAGAGGCAATACTTCGCGACCGGCGGGGACATCCATGTGGACGTGCATGTCCCAGAGTCCCGGTATCAGATAACGGCCTGTGCCGTCGACTACATCGGCATTGCCTGGGACGGGCACGCGGCGGCCAACGGCGGTGATCCTCTTTCCGGTTACGACAACAGTCTGGCCTGCGCGGGCGCTGTCGGTGGTGCCGTCGACGATGCTGACGTTGGTAATGGCGATCGCCCGCTGTGGCCACGCCTGCTGCGCTCCTGTAGCGATCTGGAGCGCAGCAACAAGAGCGGGGATGAGGACATGGCGAAAGCTTGCGCGGGATCTGGACCTGGCGCCGTTACTCCCTTCGTGAGCCCCCGAACTCACGGGCGTCAGGGAGTCTCTGGGCGGGCGAGGCGGGCGTCGACGCTCCACGGCCCCGGTCCGCGGGCGGCGATGTAAAGGAAGAGGAATGAAAAGAGCATGACAAGCGCGCCGCGGTTCTCCCACCACCAGATGCTTCCGCTACCGGCGGCGTGCATCCAGAAGTACGCCACGGCCATTTCGCCCGAGGCGATGAACGCGGCGAGGCGAGTGAAAAGGCCGAGTGCGATCGCGAGGCCGGCGGTTGTCTCGATGATGCCCGCGGCACCGAACCGGCTCATCAGTTCGACGGTGCCACCATCCGGGCCGGCTCCGCCGAACCAGCCGAAGAGCTTTTGAGCGCCGTGCGAAAAGAAGGCGAGTCCGGCGACGATTCGCAGCAGCGTGAAGGTCTGGGTCGAGTAGCCATCGAGCAGCTTGAATCTCATGGAAGCTCCTGGTGACAGTGGGGGTGGACGAGTGGACTGCGATTACGCCCTCGGGCTGGTGTCAGCCGCCGGGGCCAGGCATCACGGGCTGGATCCACGCCTTTGCACCATTCGATTCGTGGACCACAGCGCGCACATAGCCTTCATCACCGCGAATGTCGTACGACGCGTCGGGGCCGTGTACGGTCGCCAGCACGCGACCGTTGCGCCCGATGAACCGCGTGGTGTAGCGGCTCGTGCCGGCTGGCTTGACGACAATGGAGATGCGCCGAGGTGACACATCGAGCGACGACAGTTCAACGCCGGTAGAGGCGTAGAAGTCGCCGCGGTCGAGCGCGGTGATGATGTCGATGGCGGTGAGTCTGGAGGCACGGACCTGAATCCATCCATGACCTGGGGTGGATGCGGAGCGGTCCCCCGGTCGCTTGAAGTGATGGGCGTCATCAACAGCGATGCCATAGAGAAGCTTGCCCGACGAGAGGACTTCGTCCCACATCTCCTCGAGGCTCTGTGCTCCGCCACCACCTTCGTTGTTGACGAGTGGATGGCCGTTGTAGACCTCGAAGAGTCGATCGTTGCGCAGCTTTTTCATGTCGGCCGCGGTGACAGCCCACCCGAAGTTGGGATGATTGAGGCTGGGCAGGCCGCGGGCAGCGCGGATGGCGTCGATGTTGTTCTGAATGACCTCGACCACGGAGTTACCGCCCTGAGGCGGGACAAACGTCGACAACTGGAGGCCGTTGACGTGAATCGGCCGGTCGCCAAAGCGGTCGGTGACCTCTTCGCCGGGGATGAGGATGAACTTCTCGTCGGCCCCGAGGAGGGCATTGAGGCCGTCGACGGAGGTCAGGTGGTTGTGGTCGGAGAGGACGAGAAAGTGGTAACCGTGTTCGCGGTACCAGCGGGCGACGTCGTCGGGCGAGCTGTCACCGTCGCTGTTGAGCGTGTGGGCGTGAGTGTTTCCCTTGTACCAGCGCTGTCCGTCGGTTGTGCGTGCGATCGCGAGCAGCAGCAGGGCCGGAGCCCAGCGCCGGAGGAGCCGCGAGCACAGGCTGTTACCAGGCGATGCCATGATCCTCGCCGTGATTCGAGGCTGCCCCCCACATCGTCCGGTTGCGCCGGTCGAACCAGATGGCGGTAATCGGTCCGGAGGTCCGATCCTCGAACTCGAGGGCATAGCCCATGCGACGCAACTCGCTCCGCGTCCACTCGGGCACCGAAGAGGCGAGTAGCATCCGTCCCGGCCGGGATTCGTGGGCACCAAACGAGGAACGCATCTGGAAGCTGTTGATGTTTGGTGCCTCGACGGCTTCCTGCGGCGTCATGCCGAAGTCAACGACGTTGATCAGGAACTGGAGGAGGTTCTGGTCCTGTGAATCGCCGCCCTGGACGCTGAATGCCATGAGCGGCTGACCGTCTTTCATGGCGATCGAGGGGGTAAGGGTGACACGGGGCCGCTTGCCCGGCTCGATGACGTTGAAGGGCCCGTCGCCGGGATGGGTGACGAAGCTCTGGGCGCGCTGGCTGAGGCCTACACCGGTTCTGCCGGCGATCACGGCCGGAATCCAGCCACCGCTGGGAGTGATCGAAACCAGCCATCCCGAGGAATCAGCGGCCTGGATAGAGGTTGTGCCCGAGAAGAAGGCCTCACGCAGTGCGCTGTCGGAGGGGATGACGCGATCCTGGCCCCCGCTGACCGGCATGTTTGCCGGCGCTCCGGTCGTACTCCATTTATCGAGCAGATCGCGGAACGGATTGGTTCCGCCCTGGAAGGGATAGGGGTCTCCCGGCCGGATGTTCGGATCGTTGCGCGTCCAGTTGATCTGGCCGTAACGCAATCGCGCATAGTCCCTGGAGAGGAGTCCGCGAATCGGCTCCTCGGGAGCAAACGCCGGATCGCCGTAGTAGAAGTCCCGATCGGCGAACGCCATCGACATTGCCTGATACACGGTGTGCACGTAACGGCTGCTGTTGTAGCCCATGCTCCTGAGATCGGCGTTTTCGAGAATGTTGAGCGCCTGCAGGAGGGCAGGGCCCTGTGTCCACGGCTGGAGCTTGTAGACCTCGACTCCGCGATAGGTGGTTGCTGATGGTTCCTCGATCTTCACCTTCCAGCTGGCGAGGTCGGCCTTCGTGAACAGGCCCCCCTCCTCGCGGGTGGCACGCACGATCTCCTCGGCGATGTCGCCCTTGTAAAAGCGGTCATAGGCCGCGTAGATCGCGGCCTTGCGATCCCGTCCGGCGGCGAGAGCGGTCCTTTCTGCTTCGACGAGTTTGCGAAGCGTGGCGGCGAGGTCCCTCTGGATGAATATCTCGCCCGGCGCCGGCGCCTCGCGCTCCTTTCCCGCGTTGGGAAGAAACACTGCCGGGGAATACCTCCACTGCCTGATGCGCGCCTTGTTCGACTCCATCGAGTTGGCGGTCTGGGCATCGATGGCATACCCGTCAGCCATCTGAATCGCGGGAGCCAGAACTTCGGCCAGCGACATCGTCCCGTATTCGGCGAGCATCGTCATGAGGCCGCCTGGCGTACCGGGCGTCACGGCCGCGAGCGGTCCGTGTTCCGGCGGATGGTTCATGCCCTTTGACCGATAGAACCCGGCGGTGGCACCGCTCGGCGCCACACCAAGCGCGTTGACGCCGATGACTTTCCCGAGTTTGGGGTGATAGATCAACGCCTGCGTCTCGCCTCCCCAACTCAGGACATCCCACATCGTGGCGACCGCTCCAAGCATCGCGGCGGCGGCATCAACGGCGTTGCCACCCTTGCTGAAGATGATTGCCCCGGCGGTCGCGGCGAGGGGCTTCCCCGTCACGGCGACCCAGTGACGGCCGTGAAGCGGCGGCTTCTGCGTCCGCTGTGCGTCGAGTTGCGCCGAAATCACCCCAGTGGCGAGAAGGGTGATGACGAGAGGCCTCATGAGTATCCGTGTCATGATGAGAAGACGAATCAGGAGAAGGGCACGCGACGTTCACCCTACGATGGCATACCGCCCGGGCCCGGGCAAGGAAGTCAGTCCACGGCCACGAGAACGGCGCCCTTGAGATAGCCCGTCTCGGGCACGGTGATCAACTCCGGATGATCAGCCGGCTGGCCTGTGATGGCCCGGAGCGTCAATTGGCGTCCGCTGTCCTGCGCCGCGCCCGTAAGCATGTCCAGAAAGAGGTGCTTCCGGACGTGGTAACTGCAGCTTGCGGTAAAAAGTGCGCCCCCCGGCGCGAGGAGGCGCATTGCCCGGAGGTTGATTTCGTGATAGCCACGCAGCGCGCTTCCCACGGACGCGCTGTTGCGAGCGAAGGCCGGCGGGTCGACAACAATCGTGTCGAATCGCTCTCCGGCTCGCTCCCATTCGCGAAGCAGGTCGAACGCGTTGCCTTCGACGAAATCGATGTTGGACAGGCCGTTGAGCGCGGCGTTCCGGCGAGCACGCGCCAGAGCCTCCCCTGACGAATCAACCGCTACGACACTTGCGACGCGGCGGCTCAGGTGGAGGGCGAATGAACCGTGGTAACTGAAGCAGTCGAGCGCCCGTCCGCCGCCGGCAATGCTCCCCGCAAGGGAGCGGTTCTCGCGCTGGTCGAGAAAGGCGCCAGTCTTCTGCCCCGTCCGCGGAGCGACGAGATAGCGAACTCCGTACTCCGCCACTTCAACTTCATCGGGGACAGTTCCGGCCAGAACGCTGACCTCCCGAGGCAGCCCCTCGCGGGCGCGCACGGGAGGGTCATTGCGCGCCAGGATTCCGGTTGCGCCGGTGAGATCGAGAAGAGCCGCGCTTATCCCGGAACGGAACGTCTCGACTCCTGCACTCAGGAGTTGGACCACCAGGGTGTCGCCGTACCGATCACAGACCAGCGACGGGAGGAGATCTCCTTCGCCATGGACAAGGCGGTATGCGGTTGCGACGTCCCCGAGATTCGAGCGCCGCGCAACGGCGCGCTCAAGTCGCCTTCTCCACCACGCCTCGTCGATGGTCGCGTCCGGGTCGCCGTCGATCAACCTCAGCGATATCTCCGAGAGGGGGCTCCACAGCGCCACGCCGAGCCACTTGCCGCGGGAGTCGCGCACACGCGCCACACCGGCGGCACCCGCAGGCCGCTCGCTGACGTCACTGCGAAAGATCCAGGGATGGCCGCTGGCCCACCGCAGGGCCCCCCGCGCGGTCACTGTCGCTTCGAGCATCCTGGTACCTAACTACCGCGTGCCTGACGGAGGCGGCGGACCGTCCGGACAGCTTCGGCGTGTTCGCGGAAGGTGCGCCTGAACTCATGATGCCCGTCGGGATGGGCAACGAAGTAGAGGAACGGGACACTGGCCGGGTTGGCGGCCGCGTCGATACTGGGAGCGCCAGGAGACGCAATCGGGCCGGGAGGGAGGCCTGCGTAACGGTAGGTGTTGTAGCGCGAGTCCACCTCAAGATGCCTGTAAAGCACACGCTCCACATGTTCTCCCAGCGCGTATTGAACCGTTGGATCGGCCTGCAGCCGCATCCTCGCTTTCAGTCGGTTGTGATAAACAGCTGATATCACCGGCCGCTCCTCGGCAAGCCGAGCTTCTGTTTCGATGATGGAGGCAAGCGTGACCAGGTCGTGGCGAGTCATTGCCATCGCCCGCCCACGTTCGGACCACTGCGGCTTCCATACCACCAGGAACCGGTCCACCATCAGTCTGATCGCCTGTCTCGCGGTAGTTCCGGGCGAAAAGGCATAAGTATCGGGAAAGAGGTAACCCTCGACGATCGGTACAGGAATGTCCAGCTCGCGCAGCAGAGCTGTGTCGCGAACAGCAACAGCAACCGATTCCGCCGGCACCTCGATCTGCTTCGCGAGATGGGGAACGATGCGAGCGATGCTCCAGCCTTCGGGAATCGTCACCATGTGCAACAATCCACGACCACCGACGAGGGCGTCGAGCACGTCACTCCATCCCTGCGAGCCGGTGAACTCGTAGGTCCCGGCACGGATGGCACGGTCGCGCCCCGTCCGCGACCCCCAAAAGCTGAAAAGGCGAGGGAAACTGATGACGTCGCGGGCCGCCAGCGATTCGGCAGCCGTGCGCAGCGATGCGCCGGGCGGGATGACAACCCGCACGCGTTCGCCTGCCGCGACACCACCGCCGCAGGCTGTGATCACCATCAGCGGAGCGAGGAGACGCAGTGCACGCATTCAGCGCGACTCCTGCAGGCGGAGCGCGTGCTGGAGGAGAACAGTCGCAGCGAGGGAGTCGATGTCACCGCGGCGGCCCCGGATCTTCCCCTCCATCTCACGCACTGCACGCAAGGCTGCCGCGGTCGTGAACCGTTCGTCGACCAGACTCACGCCAAGTCCTGTGCGCCTGGCGACTTCGGCTGCGACTGTCCGCACCTCCGCGGTCCGCGCGGTCTCGTCTCCGTTGCCGTCCAGTGGGAGTCCGAAGACGATCTCGCCCGCTTCGTGGGCCGAGACCCGACGCACCAGCTCCGCGATCGGCGGGCGCTTTCCCGCACGCCTGGTGATGAAGCCCGCCGGCGAAGCGATGGTACGGGTCGGATCGCTGATAGCGAGGCCGATTCGTCTGTCACCCCAGTCAACAGCGAGGATGCGCCCCTCATCCATACCACCAGGCATCTATCCCTGCGCCATCTGTACAAAGAACTCCCGATTTGTCTTCGATTTCTGCAGCTGCTTGAGCAGAAACGAGATCGCCTCGTCGGGGGGCATGTCGGCGAGGAATGACCGTAGCAGATAGACGCGATTCATTTCGTCGCGGTCGAGAAGCAGCTCCTCCTTCCGGGTTCCCGACTTGTTGATCTCGATCGCCGGGAAGATTCGCTTGTTGGCGATATCGCGACTGAGGACCAACTCCATGTTGCCGGTACCCTTGAACTCCTCGAAGATGACCTCGTCCATTCGAGACCCGGTCTCGACCAGTGCGGTGGCGACTATCGTCAAAGAACCGCCGTCGTCGATCTTGCGCGCTGAACCGAAGAACTTCTTGGGCTTCTGCATCGCCGAGGCGTCGAGACCGCCTGACATGATCCGACCCGATTGCGGGAGAACGGCGTTATGGGCGCGGGCGAGACGCGTAATCGAATCGAGCAGGATAACGACGTCGTTGCCGGCTTCGACCAGTCGTTTCGCCTTTTCGATCACCATCTCGGCGACAAGGACGTGCCGTTCCGGTGGTTCATCGAAAGTCGAACTGATCACCTCCGCACCAGGTACCGATTCGTGAAAGTCGGTGACCTCTTCGGGTCGCTCGTCGATCAGAAGAACGATCAACGTGACGGCAGGGTCATTTTCGACGATGGCGTTAGCCATCTGATGCAGAAGAATCGTCTTGCCGGCGCGCGGCGGCGCAACGATCAGCCCGCGCTGACCTTTGCCGATTGGCGCCACGAGATCGACCACCCGCATCGCAAGCTCGCTGTTCTCGAGGCGCAGGCGCTGATCCGGGTAACGCGGCCGGAGATTCTCGAAGATCAGCCGGGCTGCCGAGGGATCCGGCGACCGGCCGTTAATGGTGTCGACCTTCAGGAGCGCGAGATACTTCTCCCACTGCTTGGGGGGCCGAACCTCCCCGCGAATCGTATCCCCGGTGCGCAGATCGAAACGCTTGATCTGAGAGGGGGAGACATAGATGTCGTCGGGGCCGTGCAGGTAGCTCCAGTCCTGGCTCCGCAGGAAGCCATAGCCTTCAGTCAGAATCTCGAGCACGCCCTCGCTGCGGAGCACGACCTGCTGATCGAGCAGCGACTGCTCGATACGAAAGATCAGGTCCTGCTTTCGCAGCCCTGAAGTGACCTCGATGTCCATGCCGGTTGCGAGCGCCTGGAGCTCACTCACCGACTTCCGTTTCAGCTCTACAATGTCCACGATAGTGTTCGTGGTCGGGGAGGGTGAGCGGGAGATTGGCATCGCCGGTGGTCCGCGCAGCAGGCCGGCCCAGCCGTCGGTCCGCGGGCCCCGGGTCAGAGGTGGGGCGGCGGGCAGACCCTACTATATAGTAGTCGATTGCCGGAAAGGTCGCTTGCGCCGGCTGGGTGCCAGCGGCCGAGGGCCTAAGAGTATGCGCGAGGCGGGATTCGAACCCACGACCTTCGGCTCCGGAGGCCGACGCTCTATCCAGCTGAGCTACTCGCGCGAGGGGCCCGGTGACGGGCCCGGTGGAGGGCAAAGACTAACGCTGTCGCGTGGGGGGGACAAGCGGGCCGCCGTTCGCAGGTGGTTGAATCGAGGACAACAACGAGGAGGGTTGAGGCGACTGCCGGGAGATCGTCCCGTCCCGGGCTATCGCAGGCAACTTGAGTGTCCTCAACCGCGTGGACGGCTCACCTCGGCGAGCGCCGGAGCCGATACTCCTCTGAGCGAGCCCCAACCTCCCGAGGACGTGCCACAGCATCAACAACTGAGCACTGTTAGCAGCGCGGACGAGCCCAGTCCCTGCTACGACGTCTTTCTCGCGCGCCAGCCGATTTTCGACGTGTCCGGATCGGTAGTCGCGTATGAGCTCCTCTACCGGCGCACGAGC
This sequence comes from Gemmatimonadota bacterium, assembly GCA_052389935.1. GTDB lineage: Bacteria > Gemmatimonadota > Gemmatimonadetes > Gemmatimonadales > Gemmatimonadaceae > JBQTHK01. The sequence continues at coordinate 28,918 of JBQTHK010000053.1, forward strand.
GCGAGCACGGCAGCGGACGCTGAATCCCGGGATACAATGGCGGCCGAGGTTCTGGTGAACGGATTCCTGAACATCGGGATCGACCAGGTCACCGGAGGAACTCGCGCCTATCTCAACTTCACAAGAGAAATGCTGCTTGGTGGTGTCTACGGGCTGCTCGATCCGACCAGGGTTGTCATCGAGATTCTGGAGACGGTCGAACCGGATGAGGATGTGGTGGTGGCTGTGGAAACGATGGTCAGCAATGGCTACACGGTCGCCCTCGATGACTTCGAATACCATCCGCGGTACGACCAGCTGCTTGGTCTGGTTCAGGTGGTGAAGCTGGATGTGCTGAATCGCACGGCGGCCGAGATTGCGGCGATCGCGTCGCAGCTCTCGCAGTTTCCGGTTGCGCTGCTCGCCGAACGGGTCGAAACCAGAGATGTACACGAAGCGTGCCTTGCGGCGGGCTGCCGGTACTTTCAGGGCTACTATTTTCAGCGCCCGGAGACGCTCACGAAATCGGAGTTATCGGCGAGTCAGCTCACGATCCTCCAGTTGCTCAACCTTCTTCGGCGCGAGGGGATCAGTGACAGGGCGCTTGAAGACGCGTTTCGCGGGGACGTATCGCTTACCGTGAAGCTTCTGCGTACGGTGAATTCGGCGGCCATGGGCGGTCGCAACATCGAGTCCATCGGACACGCGGTACGATTGGTGGGCCGGTCGGAGCTGCACAAATGGCTCTCACTTCTGCTGGTTACGACCGTGGCGACGCGGGGCGGTACGGATGTCGAGCTGGTGCGCAACGCCCTGACCAGGGCACGGTTCTGCGAAGCCATCGCACTCGAGGCCCGCGACCGGAGGACGGCCGAGTCGCTGTTCATGGTTGGTCTCTTTTCGCTCCTTGATGCCCTGCTGCGGATGCCGCTGGGCGGCATTCTGGAGCGGCTCGATCTGGCTGATGAAGTGAGGCGGGCGTTGCTGCTCCGCAGCGGGCCGTTTGCCTCCACTCTGTCACTGGTCGAGAGTTATGAGCGTGCGTCGTGGGGTGTGGTATCGGCGGAGGCTGCTTCCCTCGATCTGGACAGCGCACTCCTTGGCGAGCTGTATCTGGAGTCGGTGAAGTGGACAACCGATAGAATGCATTCCGTGAGCTGAGGCTGCCATTGTCCCGCGGAAAGTCGGGCGCGGGCCGTGCCCGGGTTTCAGCGGGTGAGGCGCGAAAGTGAGTCGATCTGCTGACTGAGGGCCTCGATCGTACGCGGCTCCGGCGCGTCGAGGAAGGGCAACATGATCGATATCCGGCGATTGGCCGGGTTGAGCGGTTGTTGCGGCACGCGGAGCTGTTTGTCGGCCAGGCCGTTGACCTCGACTATCCTGCCTGGCGGGAGTCCCAGTCCTTCCAGAATGCGACGTGCGGCGTTGGCGCGATCCGACGAGAGCTCCCAGTTCGTGTAATCGCGTCTCGCATAACGGGCGGCGTCGGTGTGGCCCTCGATGATGATCGGGTTCTCCAGCTTGATGAGTTCGCCGGCGACGAGCGCCAGCGCCCGCCGGCCCGTCTCCCGCATCTCCGACGAGCCAAAGGGAAAGAAGTTGTCGCCGCGGCCTCCCTCGATCAGCTCGATGCGCAGGCCGGTTTTTGTAACCGTGATCTCCACGCGCGCTCTGAGCCCTCCCAGCGACGACGAGTCGACTCGCGTGCGCAGGATGGAGCTGACCTCCTGGAAGCGCTGCTCCTGGAGTTTGCGCAGTGCAAGCATTACCGATTGTCTCTGCACCGACGCCGGCGAAGCGCCGGAGGCAAGCGGGCTGGCGCCGGACGAGTAGCCCTTTCTGAAGCCGATCGGGTTGGAGAAGTAACCCTCGATCGCCTTGCGGGTGTTCTCGTCCATGCCGAGGATCCACATCACCATGAAGAAGGCCATCATGGCCGTGACGAAATCGGCGTAGGCGACTTTCCACGAGCCGCCATGGTGGCCGTGGCCACTCTTTTTCTTCTTCCTGACGATGATGACCTTGCTGCCCGGTCGCGCCACGTCAGGCCGCCTTTTTCCTCGTGAGACCTTCGAGCTCGGCGAACGACGGGCGTTCGCCCGGTTCGACGCTGCGCCTCGCGAACTCGACGCAAGTCATCGGTGCATCTCCTCTAGCGAAGGAAAGCAGGGCAGTCCGGATACAGGACATGTAGGCAGCCTCGGCGCGCTGCCTGTTTTCGATGGCCTTGGCTATCGGGCCGATCATGCCGTAGCAGAGCAGGATACCGAGGAATGTGCCAACGAGGGCCGCCGCCACCTTGTTGCCGATTTCAGAGGCGGCGCCACCGATCGAGGCCATGGTGATAACGACTCCGAGCACGGCGGCGACGATGCCGAAGCCCGGCATCGCGTCACTAACGGCATTGATCGCCGTCGGAACCTGATGCTCCTCTTCGTGCAGCCGTTCGAGGTCGAGGTCGAGGATTTCCGAAAGATGGTGATCCTCGACCGCACCGGTGAGGAGAACCTTGAGTGTGTCGCAGAGGAAGACGACAGCGTGATGGTGGTGCAGGAAACCTGGATAGCGCGTAAAGATGCTGCTCTTCCCGGGTTCCTCGATGTGCGCCTCAAGGGCTATCAGTCCATCCTTGCGCGCCGTCTGGAAAACCTCGTAAAGCACCTGAAGCAGCTCGCCGTAGGACGTCCGCGAGAATGGATTCGGCTTGAGGAGACCGATGGTTGCACGAATTGACGCCTTGAGGATGGCCGGCGGATTGGCGATGATGAACGAGCCAAGTCCGGCGCCGCCGATGATGATGAACTCGGTGGGCTGCCAGAGGACGGCGAGTTTCCCGTGGTGCATCGTGTAGCCGGCGATGACGCTGCCGATCACCACGACGAGACCGATAATCTGTAACACTCAGCTACTCCGTCGGCGGGCGCGGGGCACGGCGGTGCCGCATTTGTGCGGCGAGGACTGCTTCCCTGAGTATCGGCAGAGTTCCTGCGACGGCGCAGCGACAGCCCCAGGGCGCGCCGCTTTCATTCGACGTTCTCCTTCTCGTCGTTGGCCGCTGCCGAACCGGTCCCCTCGACGAGGGCCCGGGCACCGGGGGGAGCGCTCGCTCGTCTGTTCTGAATCGCCACCTGCTGGAGAATCTCCTCGCGCACAATGCTGACCTGCGCCGGCGCCTCGATGCCGAGGCGAACTCCGCGGCGGTCGGCCGCGAGAACAACAACGCGAACGTCGCCGCCGATGATCACGGACTCGCCGGCTCTGCGTCCGAGGATGAGCACGCTCAGACCATGTCGAGGAGCGTCTGCGCCATTTCATCGGCGGCACGGACCACTCTCGAAGCTGCGGTAAACGCCTGCTGATGCTGAAGCATCAGCGTCAACTCCTCATCGATCGACACACCGGAAACACTCAGTCGCTGGTTGTCGGCCCGCGTCGTCAGGGTGTCGTAAATCGCGAACTGACTCGTGTTGTGATCCACTGCCACGGCGACGTCAGATACAGTCTGCGTGTAGTGGTCTGCGTAAGACTCGCCAGCGGCAAATCCAATCAAAGTCGCGAATGACGCACCCATCCGTGCCGCGAGGGCGGCCATTCCGACGTCATCGCGGAGAGCACCGAGGGCGAGGGCAACGCTGGTGTTGCCAGGCGCGTTCTGCACGTCACCAGCGGCGATCACGCGATGGTCGGCGCCCACCGCGCTCGAGATCCGGATAGTGCCGGCGGTGACGAAAGACGCGTCGAAAAAGCTGACGCGGGAGCCGGTGGGCCCGAGCAACGGGTTCCAGTTCGCGTTGCCGAGCGCATCACCAGCGGCTGTCCACCCGCCGGCATGCAGCTCATTGACGCCGTTGACCAGACCGCGCGCGATCGCGTCGATTCTGCCAGTGGCGGCACTGACATCGATGTTCACGAAATCGACGAGCGACTGTTGCTGGCCGCCAACGCCCAGCAACGCATCAGGGTCACCCTTGATGCCGAGCGAAACCGGCGCCAGTCCCCGGACCTCGAGCACCCGGGCATTGGTCGCATCGACGATCATCGAGGTGCCGATGTAGATACCCATGGTGCCGTTGGCCTGAACCACCGACCGCGCCCCCGCCAGCGAAGCGAGGCGGTCAGAGATCCGGTCCAGCTGATCGCGCAGGTCCGGCGCCTGGTTGCCACCGGATTCGGCGGAGGTAATCTGTCGATTGAGCTCGGCTACCTGCCGTGCCAGTTCGTTGACAGTCGTGACGTTGGCGCCCAGGCGCTGGCGGGCACGTTGCGCAAGGTCTGCAACCCTGGTGGCATGGGCGTTGAGAAGTCTCGCAACGTGTTCACCACGCTGCCTGACGACGCTCTGCACCGAACCGTTGCCGGGATTGTTGGCGAGGTCTGACCACGAGTTCCAGAACTCGTCGAGCGCCGATGCGAGGCCCGTGGACCCCGGCTCATTGAGAATCGACTCGACTTCGCTCAGCAACTGTCGCCGGACATCGAATCCGTCCCGGGTGCCGGAGTCGCGGCGGAACGCGTCATCGAGCAGGGTGTCCCTCATCCTGACGATGTCGGCGATTCCGACGCCTGAGCCGACCGAGCCCCAGGGAAACGCGACCGGCTGCAGGGCGCTCAGCTCCGCACGTTGCCGGGTATATCCCCTCGTTTCGGCATTCGCGATGTTGTGCGACACAGTCTGCATCGCCACCCGATGCGATATGATCGCCTGGCGCGCATTGTTCAGGATGTTGCCGAGGGTCGCCATCAGGCTTTGCGGTTGATGATCAGTGGTGGGGCGGACCCTTCGTGTGTCCTGGCCTGTCCGTAGCCCACAGTCGCAACAGGAGTAGCTGCGCCGGCGATCGCCCTCACCAGCTTTTCGCCGTCAGCGAGAGCCTCGGCGAGGATCCGGCGATTGATCGCCACGTCGCGCGCAAGGACGCGGGCACTGTCGATCAGCGCCTCGCGGGCTTCGCGCAGCTCATCGGTCGCATGGGGACCAAGTGCTTCGAGCAGCTCGCGGAGCGGGACATCTTCACTCTGGCCGAGCCGCTGATTGAGTGTGCGGCGTCGCTTGCGCGCTTCACCGAGGGTGAGGAGAATGCGCTGGACGGCGAAAACAGAATCGTCGATCGCCTGAAGGTCGTCAGCGGCCACGGCATCCCGCTGCTTCCTCATCGTCAGCACGAGCTCGTCAATGAGTCGCTTTTCGCTCGCCAGCGCGTCGGCGAGGCCGTCGACGAGCGCGGGCCACTGAGCGATCTGGGTGGCGGCAAGAATACTGGGATGGACGACGCCGTTCATCTGGGTTCTCCGCCGTTACCCTGTTTCGGCAGCGAGCGGAAGAGCTGCGCGTACAGGGCATCCGAGAGAGCGCTCTTCAACTGGCCGGGCAGTTCGAGTGCGAGTTGCTGGTCGAACATGCCGGTGAATATCTCTTCGCCAGCGCTTTCGTCGACGACGCCGCCTTCGGGGATGGTTTCGCGCATCGACTTGAACAGTTGCTCGATGAAGACTCCTTCGAGCTGGCTTGTGACCTGACGCAGCCGCCGGTCCTGTTGATCGAGACCGGCGGGAGATACGGGAGCTGCCTTCATCGGCTTACAACCTCCGCGGTGATGGCGCCAACTGTCCGCAGCGCCTCGAATACCTGAGCGATCTGCTGAGGAGGCGTCCTGACCGCGTGCAACGCCGCAGCCAGCTGCTGGACCGTTACGCCATTCGGCACCCGGATCTGACCCGCCGTGCCGCTCGCCGAAGTATCGGCCGCGCCAGGCCCGATCGAGAGAGCGATTGTGCCCACGCTTACCATTCCGGGACCGAGTGTGATATCACCGCCTGCCACCACCGTTCCAGTCCTCTGGTCGATGACGATTCTCGCGACTCGCCCCGTTTCGACCTTGAGATCGCGAATGCGCGCGAGGATCGATGCCGGGCCGCCGCTGTCACCGAGTGTCAGGGCGATCGCGCCGGGGTCCTCGACGGTCGCTGTCCCTTCTCCGATTACGGAGTCAATCACGGCTGCTACGCGAGCCGCGACACCGACGTCCGGTTCGCGCAGGATCAGCCGTTGCGCCGAGGCGAACTGCGGTCTGGGCAGTTCTGCTTCGAGGACGCCGCCGGCAGGGAGCCGCGCGCTGGTGTTTGAGAACCCGATGCGACGCCGGACCACGTCCTGCTCTTCGGTGGCGAGGGAGCCCTGAGCTGTGGCCATGGCCGGACCTCCGGCTTCACTGACCAGAGGAGTCATCCACAGCACGCCGCCACGCAGCGATCTGGCGTCGCCTACTGACGAGACCTGGACCTCGAAGCGGCCACCGGGTCTGAGCCAGGGTGAAATTTCAGCAGTGACGAGTACGGCTGCGACGTTGCGGGTTCGGAGAAGCTCCGGTGGCACGATCACGTCAAAGCGTCGCAGCAGGTTGGCAACCGACTGGACGGTGTGCTGAGAATTACGCCCGGTATACGCAACGTCGCCGGTCCCACTGAGGCCGGTGACGAGTCCATAGCCGACGAGTCGGACGGGCACAGCCTGGGCCTCGATAACGAGATCGCGTACCGGCACGCCCTGGGCGGCGGCGACCCCGCGAAGAGCGAACAGAAGCGACAGCGCGGTGGTGATGCGCCAGGGCGCTGCGCGAGCAGCCCACATTCCAGAAGTCGTCACGGCCAGAACAGCCCCAGGATCCGCGTCAGTATTCCGTTTTTAGGCTTGCCGAGGCTGCCGGAAGCCTGGTAGCTGATCTGCGCGTCGGCAATCAGCTCGGAGCGGACGATGTCGCGGGGGCCGACGTCGATCGGGCGGACGAATCCGGCAACGACGAGCGTCGCCTTGTTCCTGTCGGCATCGATCGTCTTGGTCCCCCTGACCTGGAGCAGGCCCTCCGGGGTCACGGCGATGACTCTTACCGCGATCTCTCCGACATAACGGATATCGCGTGATGCGTTACCGCGCTGACGCGACTCTCCTCCATCGCCACTTGACACGGAGGCGTCGACGGCGGTCAGCGGCGACGAGGAACCGGGCAGGGAGGGGGGGGTCGCTCCGACTTCGAGGATGCGTCTTCGGGATGCAGAGTTGGTGTTGTCCTTGTTGGCTTCAGCGAAGGCGTATTCGTCAATCCGGATCTGGAGTATGTCACCGACGGTGAACGACCGGCGGTCAGACAGCCAGTTGGTGACGACGCGCGCCGGGCGGGTGCTATCGGCTGCGGCACCGGCGGCCTGAGCGCCGAGTTGCAGTGCAGTAATGAGGATGAGGGCGAGACCGACGGCGACGGTTGCCCAGAGGCGGGCATGGCCGTGGTGCACCGGTGCGGGAACGGCGGGGATGATGGTCACCCGGCGCGGCGTGTTGAGAGGTTCGAATCGCGGGATCATTGTTTTGACGTTGAGTCGATGAGGGCGAGAGTACCGGGTCCTACGACGGTGCCTGTCACGACACGACCCGTTCCGAGCCTGATTGCAATGGCGCGGCCCGGCCTGGCATCAGCGGTGGCGGTGCCGGTGATCGAAAGGCGGAAGCCGGGCCCGCCAGCCAGAAGCAGGACTGTGTCTCCGGCTCTCACAGCTGGTGCGGGGGTGAGCGCCGGCTCGCGCAATCGTTCCCCCTGCCGAATGATGCGGCGCGTGACCCATCCTTTTACTTCCAGTGGATCACTGGGGCGATGGCTGTCCCAATCGACGACGCGCGCGACAGAGATGTCGCTCTCAGTGAGCACCGTTCCACGCGGGAGGCGGCGCGCCGCGACCGGAACCATTTTTGCGACACCAACCCGGGTCTGCAGTACGGTGTCGGCGCCGCTGCCGTCGCAGAAACGGACCGTCCAGAGTCCGCGATCCTCGTCCAGGCCACAGAACTGCCAGCCGGCAGGACTGACGGGGGCGCGGCCAAAGACGATCGCCTCAGGCCTGACCGCCAACCGCTCGGCCAGCAGCGCGCGGACGACGCTGTCGGCGCCTGACGCGGTGGTGTCCTGGAGCGCGAGGGCAAGAAGAGCGGTCACCGTGAGGATCATCCGCTGCCTAACGCATCAGGTTGTTCGCAACCTGGAGCATCTCCTCGGAGTTGCGAATGGCCTTGGAGTTGATCTCGTAGGCCCGCATCGCCGTGATCATGTCGACCATCTCCTGCACGATCTCGACGTTGCTGCCCTCGAGGTGGCCCTGGAGTATCCGTCCCATCCCGTCGTCCTGCGGAAAGCCGGTGATCGGTCGCCCGGAGGCGGGGGTCTCGGTGTAGAGGTTCTCACCGACAGCGGTGAGCCCGCTCGGGTTCATGAAGCGGGCGATTTCGATGCGACCGATCTCGTCCACCCTGGACGTATCGGATCCGACCTGGACCGATACGACGCCGGTTGACGATATGGAGAGGTTGGCGGCGTCGTTCGGGAGCTTGATCCCCGGAACAACCGCGTAGCCACCCGAGGTGACAAGTGTTCCGGTGTCGGAGATGCCGAAGCTCCCGTCCCGGGTGTAAGCCATGGTGCCGTTAGGCAGCTGGATCTGGAAGAAACCTTCGCCCTCGATCGCCAGGTCCAGCGGTCGCGAGGTCTGCTCGACCGGTCCCTGGGCGTGATGCCGCTGCACGGCATTGAGGCGCGTGCCGCGGCCCACCTGAATCGCGGGCGACGTGTTGTTGTCGGGCGTGCCGGTGACCGCGGGAGACTGAACCGTCTGGTACAGAAGGTCCTCGAAGTGAGCGCGGCTCTTCTTGAAGCCGGTGGTGTTGACGTTGGCGAGGTTGTTGGCGATGACCTCGGTTCGCGTCTGCTGAGCCTTCATGCCGGTCGCGGCGGTGCGGAGTGCGGGATCCATTTCGTGGTTGGTTGGTCGGCGTCAGGCCTTGCCGAGGTCGTTGCTGATGGTGGAACGGATCTGATCGATCGTCGAAAGCGCCTTCTGGGCGAAGGCGTAGTTGCGCTGGATCGAGATGAGCTCCACGAGCGACTCGACCGAATTGACATTGCTGGATTCGATCGATCCCTGCCTCACGTCGCGGAGCTCGGGAGGCAGGACGGCGCGCTCAGTCGGCGGAATCCACCTGACACCCTCTTCATGCGTCAGCACGGCGCCGGCGGGCACGGTTTCAACCCGCAAACGGTCAATCACGATGCGATCCACGATGACGCGCCCCGTCCGGTCGATTTCGACCTTGCCTCCTCCGATCTTCACGGGACCACGCTCTCCGAGGGCGCGATTGCCCGAGGAGTCGGTAAGGAATCCATCGGAGTCAACGCTCCAGGCGCCCCCTCTCGAGTAACGCTCCCCCTCAGGTGTCTGCACGACCAGGAACGCATTTCCCCGAACGGCGACATCAAGAGGGTTGCCGGTTGGAGCGAGCGACCCTTCGGCCCAGTCAGTTTCTGCTTCAGGCACCGGCACCCCGTTGTTGGCGAGTCGAGCGAAGACCCGCTCAGCCTTGAAGCCGCCAGTGGTTGCGTTAGCCAGATTGTTGGCTGCAACCTCCTGGCGCCGCTCCCAGTAGCGCATGGCGCTGGCGGCGCTGGCAATCCCGTCAGTCTTCAACGCTGTCCCCTGTCAGGTTTCGGCGTCGTCAAAGGGCAACGCACGTGCCCGCGAGTCAGGTAACGGCTGGTGATCATAACTCACTGTCCGGTCAGGGTTTGCAACCAGCGGCGGCGTGCCCGCGCTTCGATCGCCGGCCGTCGCGGCGCGGAACTACGTGCCGCGCCAGGAGTTTTCTGCCGTTGGGCCGGGTGGCTGCCGCTGGTTAGAACGACGATCGCATCGCGCGACAACCCTGTCCTGCGTGCGATCTGCTGCAGTGGAATGCCCGCGGAAACCAGCTCACGTGCCTCGTGCAACCGGGCCGTTCCGCCTCCGCCCGGGCCGGAGATGCCGCCTGGCCAGAAGACGAGCAGCAGGAGTCCGAGGAGCGCCACCGCCAGAACGCACGCGGCCGTCAGCGTCATCGCGTCGGTAGTGATGAGATCCCAGAGTGCGAGTAGTCTGGTAGTCATGCGGGGAGGTGGTGATCGGCAAGCGCGCTTCTCAGCCTCGCCAACGCCCTGGTCCGGATCTGGGAGACGCGCGATTCGGTCAGTCCCAGTACGTCGGCGATTTCGTGGAGTTTGAGTTCCTCGAAGTAGTAGAGCGTCAGCACGGTGCGCTCCTGTTCCTTGAGGCCACGCAAGGCGATCTTCAGGAGAGCGCGCTCCTGCTCGCGGTTTACTTCTTCCTCGACGGCTACCGACGTCTCGACAATCAGCAGGTCTCCCGGTGCACCGTTCGTTGAATCGGAGTCGGTCGCGGAATGATCGAGGGAGATGTGGACGGTGCTCTCGGATTCCGATTGCCAGCGCCAGAACGTCGCCAGGTCGATGCCGAGGTGGGCGGCAAGCTCCTGGTCGGTTGCCTGTCGTCCGAAGATTCGTGTGAGCGTTTCTCGTGCTGCAGCGATATCGCGGGTCTTGCGACGCACCGAGCGAGGAACGTGGTCCTGGCGTCGCAGCTCATCGAGGATAGCTCCCCTGATTCGCGGCACTGCGAACGTGCTGAAAGCGAGTCCACGGCCAGGCTCGAACGTTTCGAGTGCGTTCATCAGTCCGATCGTGCCGCAGGATACGAGCTCATCGAAGTCGGCTGGTGCGGCGAGCGCCCGCGACAGCTGGCGGGCCACGTGATGGACGAGGCTGAGGTTCTGTCTCAGAAGTGCATCCCGCGCCGATTCGTCGCCGGCGGCAAAGGAGCTCCAGAGGTGATCGCTGGACATGCTCAGCCCCTCCCGATCAATCGAAGGAATGGCGCCCCACCCTCTCCACCCGCGGGCGCTCCATCCTTGCCAACTGCGGACAGCAGCGACCCTCCGATTGCACGGGCGGCCTGCGATGCAGACGATCCGGTCGCGGCCTCCTCCGTTCCCATCCCGGCCGCCAGAACGCGCCCGAAGTCGGGGTCGTCCGGAACCGTGCCCCCAAAAGGCACGGTGCGCCCGAGAAAGCGAACAGCGGCACCATTCACGTATTCGTGCATCCGCGCCGCCGACTCCTCGTCGACGCGATTGCCGATCACATCCACCCTCAGCCCCGGCAACTGTTCGTGCATGAGCTTGACGACGGCATAGGTCGCGACGAGAGAGATCCGGTCAGCGGCTGAGACGGCAAGAAGTCTCGATACGCTGTCACGGCAGGCGCCGAGCAGGGATTCGGCTGTTGAACCGGCATCGATGACGACGAGAGAGTAGGAGTGGTAGAGACCGGCGATGCGGCGCATCATGAGGCGACGCTCGGTTGGCGAGAGCGAGCCTTCCTCACTCGTCGCGAGGAGCGACAGATGGTGTGAGACAGGCAGAACCATGTCGCCTGCGTCACGCCGGCCGCCTCGCAGCTCGGAGAGCGCCACCACCGGCTCCAGGCCAAGCAGGTGGTGCAGCGCCCCGAAGCGATGCCCTGCGTCCACGAGCAGCACCGACACGCCATCGGCGGCCATCGTGGCTGCGAGAAGAGCGGCGACGGTCGATGTGCCAACACCTCCCTTGCCGCTCCCAACGGCAACCACCGTCGCCGGCACCGGTGCGCGCCGCAAAATGAGCCCAGGCTGTCTCACGGTCAGGCCGCGGCTCCTGGAGCCTGCCTTGCCTGACCGAGCCCGAGGGCTCCGAGGACGCGCTGGCGCGCCAACTGCAAGTCGTCAGGTACCGACTGCCCATCCGTTACCCAGCGGATCGGATAGTCCATGCGCGCGGCGACGTCGGCAACCGCCCGGTCGTCATGGAGTTCGTCGAGCTTGGTAATCAGGGCATGCGTAGCGCGGCACGAAGCCATGGTCGCGACAAGCGCAGGGAGGGCATCGGGTCGCAGTGGTGCGGGGACCACAAGGTGCGTCTCGGCGGGCGCGATCGCGCGCAGCATTTGCTGCCACTGTGCATTGGCATCACGTGCCCGGGGGCTTCGCCCCGGAGTATCGACCACGATCACGTCGCAGTTGTCGAGGCGCGCGAGAACATCGGGTATTTCCCGAGCGTCGTAAGCCACTTCAAGCGGCAGGCTCGTGACTTCTGCGTACTGCTGGATCTGCTCGAGTGCTCCAACGCGGTAGGTATCGAGAGTGAGCAGTCCGACCCGGCGTGCGCCGAAGGCCCGCGAATGCAACGCGAGCTTGGCCGCGGTGGTGGTCTTTCCGGCGCCGGTCGGACCGACGACGGCAATGACAAACGGGCCGCTGCGTCCACGGCCGCCTTCCTTGCGGGGAAGTGTCGGCGCTGGCGGGTCGAGGCGGCGGTTGAGCGACTCGAGCGCCTCGCGCGAGGCGGCCACCACCTCGACGCGATTGCGGGGGCCTTCGCGGGAAACGGACGACCGCAGCACCAGAACGTCTTCGCCCAGTGCGCGTCGCGCATCGTCGAAAACAAGGCGCAAGTCGGTTCCGACAAAAGTCTCAAGCAGCATGATACAGCTCCCAGGTTGCGACCGAATTGAGAGTCACCGCCGGCGGAAGCTCGGCGAGTGAAATGACGGGAAGCGACGCGAGAACAGGCTCGATCAGACGCCTGATACCGACTCGGAGCGAAGGCGGGACGATCAACGGGGGCATGCGACCCTCAACGGCGTGCGTCGATGCAACCAGGTTGAGGTTGCGCAGAGCCTCGGCGAGGATCTCGGGTGTAAGCATCGGAGCTCCGGCCACGGCATTGCGGGGGGAAAAGAGTGACACCAGTGCGCTCTCGATCCGCGAACCGAGCGCTATCCCCCGCACGGCACCGCTGGGGTCGGCGTACATGCGCGCGATGGTGTTGGAGAGCGCGCGCCGGACATGCTCGGTCAGAATCTCCGGGTCTTTGGTCTGCTCGACCGCGTCCCCCAGAGCCTCGAGAATGGTCACGACGTCACGGATGGGAAGCCGCTCACGCAACAGGCGCTGGAGCACCCGATGGAGCAGGCCAGTCGGGACCTTGCCCGGAACGAGATCCTCTATGAGCGCCGGATGCGTCTTGCGGATCGCTTCGACCATCGACTGGACATCCTGCCGGCCCAGCAACTCGGCGGCGTTGGCCTTGAGTGATTCCATCAGGTGAGTGGCGATCACCGTCGCGGGTTCGACGACCACGTAACCGAGTGACTCGGCCTCCACGCGCCGAGTCCCCGCTATCCAGCGAGCGGTCAGACCGAACGCCGGATCGATCGTCTCGATTCCCTCGACAGACTGGGCGACACCACCGGTGTCGAGGGCGAGCATGAATCGCGGCATGACTTCGGCCCGCGCGATCTCGGCACCGCGCAGTTTGATGACGTATTCGTTGGGTGGCAACCTCACGTCATCGCGAATGCGGATCGGTGGAATGAGGATGCCGACTTCGAGTGCTGCCTGCTTCCGGAGAAGTTGAATGCGGTCGAGCAGGCTTCCGCCCTGGCGATCGTCCACGAGCGAAATCAGCGCATACCCGACTTCGAGCTCAATCGGATCGAGCTGGAGGAGTTCTGCTACGGGATCGGGCGGGCCCTCGGCGGGCGCGGGAGGTTCGAGCAGGGCCGCCGCTGACTCCGCGCCGCGGCGCTGCTCGGCGAGCGAAGCCTGGCGCGCGAGGAACGCCATGATCGCCGCCAGCGCGAGGAAGGGGAGTCGTGGGAGGCCGGGGACAAGGCCAAACGATCCGATGACGGCGGTCGCGATCCACAGCGCACGAGGGTAGGCGGTGAGCTGCCCGGCAAGCTGGGCGCCCATGCGCGCGTGCCCCGAAGCCCGCGTAACCATGATGCCGGCGGCGGTCGAGACGACGAGAGCCGGAATCTGCGCGACCAGCCCCTCGCCAACGGTGAGGATCGTGTACTGTGAAGCTGCCTGGCTCAGGGGCAGTCCGCGCTGAATGACGCCGATGAAGATTCCGCCGACGATGTTGATACCGGTGATGAGAAGCGCGGCGATCGCGTCTCCCTTCACGAACTTCGAGGCGCCGTCCATCGCGCCGTAGAAGTCGGCCTGGCGCGTGATCTCATCGCGGCGGCGCCTCGCCTCCGCTTCGTCGATGATGCCGGCCGAGAGATCGGCATCGATCGCCATCTGACGTCCGGGCATGGCGTCGAGAGTGAACCTGGCGGCGACTTCGGCCACGCGGCCAGCACCCTTGGTGATGACGATGAAGTTGATGCCGATCAGAATCAGGAACAGGATCAGACCAACTGCATAGTTGCCGCCGATGACAAACGATCCGAAAGCCTGGATTACCTCACCGGCGTGCCCCTCACTGAGAATGAGCCGTGTGCTGGCGACGTTGAGAGCAAGCCGAAAAACGGTGAGCAGCAGCAGAAGTGCCGGGAACGACGAGAACTCGAGGGCGTCCTTCGTCTGCATGGCGGTGAGAAGCACCACCAGCGACAGGCCGATGCTGGCGGCGAGAAAGAGATCGAGCAGTGCAGGCGGCAGGGGTACAATCAGGATGGCAAGGACGAATACCACCGCCAGTGCGAGCCCGGCTTCGGCGTTGCGGCGGGCAGGCCCCTCGGCGGTCGGCAACGGGCTTACGGCGGCCGTCATGTAACCAACGCGGGGAGGGGGCTGCCGCGCAGCATGCGGCGTCTGATGACAAACGCGAGTACTTCAGCCACCGCCGCATACAACTCGCCGGGGATCAACTGGCCGAGCCTCGCCGACGCGAGCAGGGCCCGTGCGAGCGGCCTGTTTTCGATGCAGGGAACGCCGTGCTGGCGCGCTATGGCCTTGATTCGCTCGGCGATCTTGCGTTGTCCGATCGCGACGACAACTGGTGCCGATGCCCTGAGTGGGTCGTAACGCAGAGCAACGGCGATGTGAGTCGGGTTGGTGATGACGACATCGGCGCCGGGGACCGCCTTCATCATCTGCTTGCGGGCAAGGGCCCGCGCCACAGACCGCATTCGCTGCCTGACGAGGGGATCACCATCGGTCTGACGGAGCTCTTCCTGCAGCTCGTGCCGGCTCATCCGCAGCGACTGTTCATGGCGCCACATCTGCCAGCAGTAGTCGAGGGCGGCCAAAGCGAGATAGCAGGCACCGGCAGTGAGGAGAAGTCCCACCACGTGGGTCCTGAGCACCATCAGCAGCGAGACCCCTGACTGCTGCGAGAGACTCATGATGTCGTCCCAGGCCCCGCCGAGGGCCCGATGAACGGCAAAACTTATCAGAGCCAGCTTGAGGAGGGACTTGACGAGATCGGCGCTTGACTGAATCCCGAGTATTCGACGGGCGTTTACAAGCGGACTGAGTCGACTGAAGTCCGGCGTGATCGGCTTGATGCTGAGAACGCCCCTCGCCTGCGGTCCGGCTACGGCAAGGGCGATCAGCATCAGAGCCACTCCCCAGCCACCGGCGACGAGAAGCGAGCGCGCACCAACTGCGCGCAGCAGATTGACGGCTGAGCCGGTGTCGAGTGGACCGCCACCAAGTGCCTGCAGCGACACGGCGAAGATCGCGATCAGCTGTGCTCCGAGAACCGCTCCAAGAACCTTGAACAGCATTCCGCCGCCAAGGAGGGCGAAGGAAGTAGCCATCTCGCTGCTGCGCGGCACACGCCCTTCGTCGTGCGCCTCGTCGCGCCTCTTCTGGGTTGGTGCTTCGGTGCGTTCCTGCTCCCGGCCTGCCACTAGCGCCTCTCGAAGAGGCCCGGCAGGGCCTGGGTGACGAAGCCGTCATAGACCGACTCCCACGACAGGAACAGCGTCCCGAGAACGGGAATGAGCGCTACCAGTGTCATGAGGCCGATGAGGATCTGAACCGGGAACGCGAGGGCGATGATGTTGAGTTGTGGTGCAGCGCGACTGAGGACCGAAAGCGCGACATTGGTGATGAGGACTATGGCGATCACTGGCGCCGCGAACTGGAGCCCAAGCGCGAACAGCGACGCTCCCAGCGTGGCGATGTTCCAGAAACTTTCGGCGGCAGCGATCGGGTCTCCGACCGGGGCGAGGCGGAGGCTGGTGGCGACAGATTCGAGCATGACGACGTGAGCGTCGAGCGAGAGCAGGAGCGCCAGGGAAAAGAGCTGCATGAACTGACCGAGGGCGGTCGTGTTCTGGAGCTGGATCGGGTCAACGATCGCTGATCCCTGCAGGCCGATCTGGATCGACAGCAGTTCGCCGGCCATCTCGGCCGCTCCGACCAGGAGGGCCGCTCCGAGTCCGACCACGAATCCGACCACTACTTCGCCGACCACTGCCGCTGGCGTTGCAGCGGGGGGTGCGCCGCCGGAATGCCCAACCACCGGCAGCAGAAGGATGACGAACAGGACCACGAGTCCGCTGCGAACCATCATCGGCACCGGTCGCGCCGAAAAGACGGGAGCGACAAGCGCAAGCCCGCTGACCCGGGCCCCGAGGAGGAGAAGGGTGGGGGCGGCGTCCGGCGCGAACAGATCGAAGCTGGTCACGCGATGAGGGTGGGGAGGGCGCGGAGGAGCTGGGCCGTGTATTCGACGAGAAGCTGCAGCATCCACGGCAGCGCAACGAGAAACGTCAGTCCGACGGCCAGCAGCTTCGGCACGAACGAAAGCGTCTGCTCCTGAATCTGGGTGACGGTCTGGAAGACGCTCACCAGCAGACCGACGACGAGCGCGACGATGAGGAGCGGCGCGGCCAGCAGCGCGGTGATCATTATCGCGTTGCGGGCAAGATCGGTGACCAGAGCTGTCGACATTGGCAGGGAGTCGGTGAGAAAGTCCGCCTAACGAAAGCCCTGAACGAGGCTCTGGATCAGCAGATTCCAGCCGTCGACGAGGACGAACAGGAGGAGCTTGAACGGAAGCGAGATCATCGCGGGGGGAAGCATGAACATTCCCATGCTCATCAACACCGACGACACGACGATGTCGATGACTATGAACGGCAGGAAAAGAACAAAGCCCAGCTGGAACGCGGTTCGCAGCTCGCTGGTGACAAAGGCCGACATCAGCACGATCGTCGACACTTCCTGCGGCCGCGCGGGTGGCGCCGAACGGCTGAGAGACACAAACGTTGCCAGGTCGCTCTCACGCGTCTGCCGCAGCATGAACTCGCGCATCGGCTCGATCGCCTTCTCCATCATCACCCCCTGCTCGATCTGCCCGTCAAGCCACGGCGCTATCGCATCGCGATTCATCTGATCCATGGTCGGCGCCATCACGAAACCGGTGAGGATCAGCGCCAGCGCCGCGATCAGTTGTCCTGGTGGCGCGTTCTGCGTGCCGATCGCCTGCTTCACGAAGTTCAGAACGATCAGGATTCGCGTGAAGCTTGTTGTCATCAGCACCAGCGTCGGCAGCAGCGTGAGGAGGCCGAGCATTATGACAATGCCGACCGATCCGCTCAGTCGCAGACCTTCGCCCGCTCCAGTGCCGCGCTTGTCGATGGCGAGATCGAGGGTTGGCAGGGCATTGTTGAGAGCGCGGTCGAGCGCGGCGCCTCCCTGAGTATTCGGCGTGGGAACGGTGGCGACGCGGGCGGGTCGCGCGGCCGGGGGCGACTGGGCGGCACTGCCGACGCTGTCGACGACGCTCCCCCGTGGCTGCTGGGAGTGAAGCTGACCTGACATCGCCACGGCGGCGAGCAACAACAGTGGAATGCCGGCGGCGCGCAGCCGCGTCAGCAGCGCTGGCGCGAATCCGCGGCCCGCGGCCGGTGTCGGTGCTTCGGCCCCGGCTGCCTCGCCCACGTCGATGTCGGCGATGGGCCTGACGCCTCCTTCACCGACGCTCACGGCGACGACCTGATCGGCGATGCGCACCAGCGCGATTCCCTGTCGCGGCCCGAGCCCGATGCGCTGAATGACCTCCAGCCGATACTCACCCTGCTGCAGCCGATAACCAGGGAGCGTCGCCTTTCTCAGCAGCCGCAGTGCGAGGACGACCAGCCCGAGTACAAGTGCCAGTGTCAGCAGGACGCCCGCAAGCGCACCGGCGTTCACGCCGCGGCCTCCGCCGCGCCGGTCTTGCGCGCGATGATACGCGTTATTCGGACACCGAAGTTGTCTCCGAGGACCACCACCTCGCCCTCGGCGAAGCGACGGTCGCCGACGAATACATCAATGGGCTCGCCCGCCAGGCGTTCGAGCTGCACGACCGACCCGCGACCGAGCTTCAGTACGTCCTGCACAGTCATGGTTGTGCGTCCGAGCTCGATGGAAACAGGGAGCGTAAGGTCGAGCAGGAGCCCGAAGGGAACTTCGCCACCGCCGGCGAGTGCCTCCTGGAGTTCTTCGAATGCTGCCTGGACGGGATCAGTCATTGGCTGTTGGAGTTTTTCGCGCTCAGGCGCGGTGCAATGGGATGGTGTCTGTTTCGGGGGCGGGCAGGAGGCCGTCGGCCAGCCGCAGCGCCAATGCCGGGCCAACGCGGCCAGGCGTGGCACGGAAGCGGGGCTGGTCTCCGATGAGGACGTCCAGCGGCACGTTACGGGAAAGCCCCGTCGCCACCACACTTCCAGCCGTCAGTGCGAGCAGCTCACGAATCGATATCCGGAACTCCGGCAGTCGCGCTGCTATGCGGAGACGCGACCCGCGAATCGAGTGTTCAGCCTGCTGTCGGTTGTTGGCGAGTTCGGCAGGGCTGCCGAAGGCGTCCGGGCGCTGGCCGACCGATGCCCCGATCCAGCTCTCGATGAGGGTGAACGGCAGGCAGATAGTGATCAGCGACCGCGTCTCGCCTCCTTCCGCTGCTGCCTCGACGTTGGCGACGAGAACCGGATCTTCGGCGGCAGCGATTCGCATCGACTCGGGGATGGCCTCGAAGCCCGTTATGGCGAGGTCGAGCTCGATGTGCTCCTTCCACACCTCCTGCAGGGCAATGAGCACCCTGTCGGCGACGACTCGTACAGCCATACGTTCGATGGGCGTCAGGGCCCTCGAGGGGAAACCCGGCTTGCCCGCGCCGCCAAAAAGGCGATCGACGAGCAGGAAGGCGAGTTCATGACCGAAGTCCATGAGGCCGGGCTGGGCACCACCCTCCCGGGCCTCGAAAGTGAACGAAGCACACGGTGTCGGCAGAGAGAGCACAAACTCTCCAAAGTTCACTTGCTCGACTCCACGAAGGGTGAGCGTGATGCCACCTCGTGCACGCGCATTGATCCATTCTTCGAGCGAAGCGGTGAAACGTTCGTACATCGTTTCGAGGGCGCGCATCTGTTCGCGGGTAATGCGATGCGGCCGCCTGAAGTCGAATACCTGCGCTTCGGCAGGATCACAGTCCACCGCAGGAACCCCGGCCACGTCGCCAACTGACGACAACGCGGCCTCCCCACCGAGGAGGGCATCGATCTCGCTGCGATTTCCGGATGTATCGGTCACGGGGCTACTGGATTACGAACTGCGGAAAGAACACGCGCGTGATTGCTGTCTTGCGCTCGGCCTTCGGAAAGAGCTGTGAAAGGGAATCGGCGAGCTCGCGCCGGAGCTTTTCGCGGAAGGAGGTCTCGGCCAGTTCCTCGACCGTACGCGCGCCAACTACGCGCAACAGGACATCGCGGACCTCGACGTCACGGACTCTCATCTCCTCCTCGTACTTGCCGTCGCTGAACTCGACTGCCGTCGCGAGCATGAGGAACCGTGTCCCGCCCGAGCCGGCCGGATTCAACACCATGTTGTCGATCAGGTACACACTCGGCGCCGCACGTCCGGCGGCTTCCCCGTCCCCTTCTCCATGTCCGCCCTCGCCCTCCGCAGCCGCGCTGTCGGCTCCAGCTGTGACTACATATCCGGAGCTGCGTGCGACCATCGGGCCGATGGCGACAAGCCCCGCGGCCACACCTGCAACGAGGCCGCCGACCAGCATTCCGATCAGCACGACCCTGCGGGGTCGCCGGGGAGTGCTGGGCGCCTCGGCGTCAGATGCACTTTCCTGTGTTTGCTGTTCTGCCATGATCTCTTCCCAGAGACGTGGAGCGAGCGGACATGCGCAAGGCAGGCCTCAGGCCAGTCGCGCGTGCTGGGCGCCGGGTGCATGCAGCTGCGGCCAACGCCATATATGACAACGAGTTACGCGCTTGGGCGGATCCTGCCCGAAGCCCCTGACGAGGCGGAACGAATGGGATGAGCGGCACCTTCTGCCGCGTGTCAACGGGGCGCATTTGCCGACGCCGGGAACGGCCGCAAACGACGACCGGCAGCGACCAGAGGCCGCTGCCGGTCTGATATCCCGTCTGCGTTACCGCTTGAGGTTGACCAGCTCCTGCAGCATCTCGTCGCTGCTCGTAATCACGCGGCTGTTTGCCTGGAAGCCGCGCTGGGTCACGATCATGCTCGTGAACTCCTGGGCAAGGTCCACGTTCGACATCTCGAGGGCTCCGCTCGTGATTGTCGACTGGCTGCCCCCGAGTGCAAAGCCGAGAACTGCTCCACCGGAGTTGCCGGAGACGGCGTACATGTTGTCGCCGGTGCGGAGAAGGCCGCCGGGGTTATTGAAGTCGGCGAGCACGATCTGGGCGAGGACCAGATTGGTTCCGTTGGTGAACGAACCGCTGATGATGCCCGAGCGATCGATGGTGAAGTTCTGCAGCTGCCCTGCGGCATAGCCATTCTGGTCCTTGAGCACCGCGGTGTTGGTGCTTGCGGCGAACGAGGTGATGCCGTTTACCGTACCGCCGCCGAGGTCAAGAGTGATCGACATCGGGTCGGCTCCGATGGGCTGGAACGTCACCACGGGTGGTGAGGTTGGCGCCGCGGCGAGAAGGACGCCCTGACTGTCAAACTGCAGCGTTTGTGCTGTAGTGTTGGGCGGCGTAAAGCCTGGCGGCAGATTGGTGCCGTCGATCTGCCACGACCAGGTGTCGCTGGCCGTCTTCCAGAACTGGATCTTGAGGTCGTGCTGATTACCTAACGAATCGTAGACGGTTATTGATGTTTCGGTCCACGAATTCTTGTTCGCCGGGTCGGCGCGGCCGGTAGCGTCGAAGGCACCGACAAAAACCGGCGCGGCGGCGTTCAGGTTCCCCGCCATCGACACTGAATCGGTGGCACTGGCCGTGGTCTTCTGGCCAACGGGAAGCGTGATGTCACGGATCCCGTCAAGGAAAACACCGTTCTGGGCCATACGTCCCTGAACGACGAACCCGTTCGTGGGGGAGACCAGCCGTCCGCCGGCATCCAGCTGGAAGTTGCCGGAGCGCGTGTACGAATGTTCGCTTCCCTTGGCGACGACAAAGAAGGAGTCGCCCTGGATCGCGAGGTCGGTGTTGAGGCCGGTGGTTTCGAGATTTCCCTGCTGGAAGGCCATGTCGATCGAACCGATCTGCATGCCAAGTCCGACCTGGATTGGATTGATCCCGCCATGGTCACCCGGCGGTCGGCTGGCACCGGCCAGTAACTGGGTAAATCCCTCCTTGAACGTCACTCGCCCCGCCTTGAACGCGACGGTATTGACGTTGGAGATGTTGTTTCCGATCACGTCCATCCTGACCTGGTGGTTTCGCAGGCCGGACACGCCGGAAAAGAGCGAACGCATCATTGCAGTGGTCCTCGGTAGGAGGTTGGTTGTCAGGCGAGGATCTGGATGATCGCGTCGTATTCGATCATCAACGGCCCCATCATGAGGCGCGCAATTCCGTCTTCGCCGTACGTGAGCCCGTCGATCGTGCCCACGGTGTACACTTTCTGCGGCACATCCCTGCCGCTGCCGTCTGCGACCTCGATCCGCACCTGGTACGCCTCACCCGCTGCCAGACCCGCAGCCGCCGCACCCACATCCACCGTCTGGCGCCCCCTGCCGAGGAAGCCTAACGAGCGTGATCCGACCTCCCTGCCGGACCTGTCGATCAGCGTGAGCTTCGCCACGCCACCTGTTGCCACATCAGCCATCACGGTACCGGTGAGGGCGCCCGTCTGCGCGTCCGTACCCAGTACCACCTTGTCGCCGTCAGCCACGACCCGCCGCCCGATCGTCCCCATCGCCGTACTGTTCTGCATCGCAAGTCGCAGGGCGTCGAACTGCCCGTCCTGAGCCGCCAGCGTTTCGTTGATGTTGAGCAGCTGTTCGAGCCCCGAGAACTGCGCCAGGTCCGCCGCCATATCCTTGCCGTCGATCGGGTTGAGCGGATCCTGGTAGCGCAGCTGCGTCGTCAGCAATCGAAGAAACTCGTCCTTGCCGAGCCTTCCTCCAGGACCTGCCGCCGTCCCGTCGCGCGACCTGCCGGTGAGCTCGGCCGCCAGCGAAGCACCTGTTCCGGAAATCGTGTCAGTCATGGTTAACGTCCTCCTTTATCGTGTTTGCGGTCGCGCGCGCCACCCTCGCGCCTCGAGTCGTCCTGTCGCGCTGCTGCGTTGCCGCGTCCACCCTCACGGCCTCCCCCGCCGGCCGACGAATTGGGGGATGAGCCGACCTGAGCCAGTTTCGAGGCGTCACGCTCCTGAGCCTGCGCACCCGCAGCCGATTCAGCACCCCGGTTCGTGTTTCTGACAGTGATCGATTCTCCTTCGAGTCCCTGTCGCTCCAGTGCGCGCTGCAGCTCAGGCGTATGGAGTTTCAGGTTTTCTACAGTTTGTGCGTCGCGAACGTCGAGTGTCGTCTCGACCGAAGCACCCCTCAGATCGACCCTGATCTGATCCTGGCCGCCATCGGCGGTATCGAGACGCAGCAGTACCGAGGAAAGGGGTCGTTCCGGCGCACTCTCCTGCAACCTGAGCACGCGCGCGATTCGCTCGGCCGAGTCCGAGCGCAACGATTCAATCGTGGCCTGGCGACCTGGGACCGATGGTGTCTGCAGTCCTGTCTCACGGGTCAGGACCCTCAGGAGATCGTGCTCGATCTCCTGCTTCAGGGATTCCGCGGTCGTGGCAGTCAGCTCGCTCGACACACCCGGTGACTGAACCTCGAGAACCTGATCCCTCGGCGTCTGCGGTCGCGGATCCGTGAAGGTCCCCGTGAGAGGTTCGATCTCGCGGCTGCTGCGAGCAATGCGAGACTCGTTCGAGAGCGCAGGCGTAAGTTCAACGAACGAACTCCCGACAGCAGTCAATCGAGAGCCGTCCTCACGCTGACTGCGTCCTGGCGACTCACTGCGCCTCGCTGTACGACGCAATCCGGCTTCGCTTGCCGCCGTGGCCGGATCGGCGACCTCCGCGATCGCAGCGACCCGAGCCACCTGTGCGACCGGCGCAACCTGGGCCACGCCTGCGGGAATCAGCGGCGCAGGGGGTGTCGCGACCGTGGGCGGAGGTGTTACGACCTGAGCCTCACCGGCACGCGCGAAAGGATGCGGCTGAATGCGGACAGGAAGAGGATCAGTCGACCCACCGCCTCCACGTTCTCTGCGCTCCTGTCCGCTTCCGACTAACGTGCTGCTGCGTGCAGCGGGATCCGGCGCACTCGACGCCACTTTGGCTCCCCGATCGGAGATCGTCGCAAGCTCGATGTGACCGGGGTCGCGAGGCCAGAGCGTGCGAAGCCCCTCCTGGTCCGCGATACGGTTGAGTCGAAGGAAGGCACGCGCATCACTCCAGCCACCATCGATGCGTACATCCGCTGCCTCGCCGTCAAGGTGCCGGGAGTTGCGCGTCCAGGTGACAACAGGTCCGGGCTCCGATCTGCCGCTGGCGTAGAGGCGATCCTGTCGCTCGCGCGATCGCACAGTTTCGACCACTTCGACCCGGTGGCCGAATTCGCTTGCCATGCGGTCGATCACACGATCGAGTCGTCGTCTGAGCTCGGGATCGAGCGCATCCGGATCGGTGATCGTCCGGGCGGGATCGACGCCGGCGGCACTCGCTCCGGCAACGCCGCTGGAGCGGGTCAGGTACTCTGACGCACGGTGAACGTCATCGCCGACCTTCTGTTCAATCGCACCCCGGGCATCAAGTGCACGCCGAATCAACGAGTCAGCGGGAGGCTCGCTGCGCCCCGACCGGGTTTCGGCGTCCTCAGCTGTGGTCGGAGGCCCATGCGCAAGCGCCGGGTAGGCGGCTGCCGGTGACAGACCTGGATGAGTTGAC
Source organism: Gemmatimonadota bacterium (assembly GCA_052389935.1). Classification (GTDB taxonomy): domain Bacteria; phylum Gemmatimonadota; class Gemmatimonadetes; order Gemmatimonadales; family Gemmatimonadaceae; genus JBQTHK01. Next base: position 52,756 of record JBQTHK010000053.1, read on the forward strand.
GTGCCGCTGCTGATGACGTAAGTGCGGTGGCCCCAGGCTCCGTCGAGCGGGCGATGTTGGCCGGCCCCATCGCGTTCTTCATCGATGGACTCGTGATTACCTCGCGCTTCGACGAGAGGGGAAGGGGAGCCGGTGCGAGTTTCGTCGACGGCGCGTGACGCTGCTGCCAGCGGTACAGCGAGGGCGGCCGCGAGCGGGACATCGACAAAGCCGAAAGCATCGGCTCGGTAGTCGGTCTCCGGGCTTTCGTCCGGCCATGCGCCATCTGCTTGCAGCAGGTAGTTGGTCTCGCTCGTTGCAGCGGTTTCGCTCCCGACAGTCACGACGAGAGAGCCGGAACTTCGCGAAGTCATGTCGGTCACGACGGCGTCGCCTCCGTTGGGGTCCCTGCCGGATGACCGCGCCGCCTCCCGGCTTCTCGCCACCTGGGTGGCCGGGCGGGCGTCCTTTTCGGCGACAGTGGCGGTATTGGATACCGGCCGGCCAAAGGCAACGGCGAGGGCACTGCGAAAGGCCTGTGCCGTCTCCGAAGCAACAGGGGCGGCGGGAGAGTCCGGATGCGGTGCTCCCACGACCAGTGATGCCAGACCTGGTTGAACCGGCTGAGTCATGATCAATGTCCTCCCGATCTGAGCGCCGCCCGACTGAGGGCGGCGGCCCGTTGTGGTGTCAGGGCCTGCATGATTGCGGCGGCCTGTTTGTCGGACAGCCCGGCAAGGATCGCCTGCACCTCGGCGTCTTCCAGCTGCTCGAGCACTCGCGCCGCGTCCCTGGCCTGCATCGCGGCGAAGACCTTGGCCAGCCGGGAAGCTGTTGCCGGGATTTGGGCGGCCGCTGCTGCGACAGGGGCGGTGGGGCGGGGCGGAGGCAGTTGTGGAAGCCGAGGTGCGAGTTTGACCGGTGCCGCGCCATGAGATTCCACTGTTGCAACCGCCGTTTTGGTCGCTGCCGTCGAGGCGGTGGCAGTCAAGGGAGAACGCGGGTCAGCCGCGGTGGTCGGCGCCGCGACCGCCGCCGGCGACGGGGCGGAAGATGTGCTGTCCGTCATTAACGAGTCCGCGGCAGCAGGTGCTTTCTGGTCGTGGCTGGCTGCGGCCGGCGCGGCGAGTGAATCGGCGACGCGGGCCGCGAGCTCGGCCTCGTGCGCGGCAAACGCCTTGCGGGCGCTGAGGACCGACACGGCTGAGCCGCCGCCCGCTCCAACTGCGAGCGCAAGAACGGCGAAGATGACGAGCCTGATCATTTCCCTTCCTCCGTGTTCTCTGTGCCTTTCCTGGGCGCGTTGAACCGGCTGATGGCGATTTCGTCCATCACGCCCTGCTCGCGCGCGTTCTCGGCGGTCCGATGCTCCTCGTGGCGGCGCTCGCGCAGCCGGGCGAGCACCTGGCGCTCCTGCATCGCGCCGGTCAGCCGGTCCTGCGCTTCGAGTGCTACCCGCTCTGCCGCTTTGGTAACCTCAGCTGCCTGATCGAGGCGTTCCCTCAGTTGAAGAACGGAATAGCTGAGGCTGAGGACCTCTCCCGCGGTTGGCGCGCCGGCGATCGTGCCGGCAAGCTGGCGGTTGGCATCCTCATGGATAGCGCTCAGGCTGTCCTGCTGCAGCCTGTCCGCCTCGGCCTTGCGTCGGGCGTCCGCAAATTCGCGGGCCATTTCCCGTTCACGCATCGCCTTGAGCTCGAGAAGTCGCTGGAGTGGAAACCGGAACATCAGGCGGCCGTGGAGGTGAGTGTCGTCTTGTGCTGAAGCGCGATCAGAGTCTGGCGTGTGTGCTCGAAGCTCGATCGCTCATCGGGTCGTTGCTGGAGGAAAGCGAGAGAGGAAGGTCTCGACCGCAGTGCTGCGTCCACCAGCGGATCGCTTCCCTTGTGGTAGGCTCCCACGAGGACCAGATCTTCCTTCTCTCTGTAGGCGGCCTCGATCCGGAGGAGGGAAGACGCCGCGCTCCGGTGCTGGTCGTCGATGACCTGGTCACGGACGCGGCTCTTGCTCTCGAGGACGTCGATCGCCGGAAAGTGGCCGGCGCTGGCGAGACGCCGCGTGAGGACGATGTGGCCGTCGAGGATGGATCGTGAGGCGTCGGCTACAGGCTCATTGAAGTCATCACCGTCGACGAGGACCGTATAGATGCCGGTGATTCCACCGCGCGAGCCGTTGCCGGCACGTTCGAGCAGGCGGGGAAGGTGGGCAAAGACCGACGGCGGGTACCCCTTGGTGGTTGGGGGCTCGCCCACCGCGAGTCCGATCTCGCGCCATGCCATCGCCACGCGCGTCACCGAGTCGACCATCAGCAGCACATGTTTGCCCTGGTCGCGGAAGTATTCGGCGATCGACGTCGCCACCAGCGCCCCACGAGCGCGAACCAGCGCTGCCTGATCGCCGGTGGCAACGATCAGGACCGACCGCGCGAGCCCGTCCGGGCCTAACGAGTTCTCGATGAAGTCGCGTACCTCGCGGCCGCGTTCGCCAAGAAGGGCGATCACGTTCACGTCCGCAGTAGCCTGACGCGCGATCATCCCGAGGAGAGTGCTCTTGCCCACGCCCGATCCCGAAAAGATGCCGATGCGCTGACCGGCGCCGATCGTGAGCAATCCGTCGATGGCGCGGACACTGGTTGCCATCGGAGTCGTTATGCGCTGACGTTCGAGAGGATGGGGCGGCTCGCCAGCAAGGGGTACGCGCTCGCGTGCCTCCAGCTTGCCGCGCCCGTCGATGGGATGCCCGAGGCCGTTGAGAACACGCCCCAGCATTCCGTGTCCGACGTCCACTCCAAACGAACGGCCCAGGGGTCGAACGCTGCTCCCTGGGTGGAGCCCGGACAGTCCCCCCAGCGGCATCAGCAGTACGCCACGCTCGTGAAAGCCTACCACTTCGGCCAGGACTGTTTCGTCCGAAGTCAGCGAAGAAATGCGGCACAGCTCCCCAATGCCGACGTCGATTCCCACTGCCTCGATCACGAGACCGACGAGACGCGTGACCCGGCCCAGCTTCTCGAAGCGCGAAGCTCCAGTGATCCGCTGCAGCATGGCCTCACGCATCGACGAGACTCAGGCGCCGGTACATCCGTTCGAGCGCGGAGTCGACGCGCCCGTCGATCACCCGCTCCCGCCCCTCGATTACGCAGCCGCCCGGGACGATCCTCGGATCGCTGACCCACTGGACGTCGGCACGGTCGCCGAACGCGCCACCCTCAGCGCGATCATCAGCACGTGCTCCGACGCCCTGGGCTATCGTGCCCAGATTGGCGGGATTCAGACGGATGATCAGCGACTGTTCGATCGGGAACTCGAGCAGCGCCCGCCGCACGAGGGCAAGTGCGGCCTCTGCGTCGATGCTGATCTCGCGGTCGAGGATCTGTCGCGCCACTGAAACGGCCACCGCCGCGATGTTCTCGTCGACGTTGTTGAGCCACGCCGCACCCTCTTCCTGGATAACCGACGCCCCCTCGACGAGAGCCTGCAAAGCCGTTCGCAGCCTGGCCGCTTCACCGGCCTCCCCGGCCCGCCGCCCCTCGTCGTAGCCGCGGGCGTAGGCGAGATCGATCTCGCGCGGCGATGAATCGGTGCCATCGCCTGGACCCGAGTGGATCGAGGTGGGACGAAGTGACGCGAGTTCATCGAGCGACCACAACGACGGTGGCGGAGATTCCGGGCCGGCGCGGTGCGCTCCCCGGGGAGTGTCAGAGGAGTACGTCATCGTCTCCCCCGCCGAGGACCACCTCGCCCGCTTCCTCGAGTTTGCGAACCATGGCCACGATGTTGGCCTGCGCCGTTTCGACGTCTTTCATTCTCACCGGCCCCATCAGCTCCATCTCGTCGTTGAGCGCCTGTACGGCGCGCTGCGACATGGCGCCGGTGATCCTGCCCTTGAGGTCCTGACTGGCGGCCTTGAGAGCGATCGCAAGTTCCCTGGAGTCGACGTCACGCAGGAGGCGCTGCAGGGCCCGACTGTCGAGTGCAGCCAGATCCTCGAAGACAAACATCAGATTGCGAATCTGGTCACAGAGCGCCTGGTCGACCGCGCCAACACCGTCGAGGAGCACCTTTTCGAGCGACGCCGGCGCGTAGTTGAGCATCGACGCCACCGCGGCCGGCCCACCGGCCGCCGTCAACTGTTGCGGGGCGGCGAGGTCGGTGTCGGCGCTGAGGGTCCTCTCGATCAGCAGCAGCAGTTCTGGTGAAACCTTCTCCATACGCGCCATTCGCAACACGATGTCCGATCCCGTCCCGGGTTCGAATTCGCGGAGGATCGCCGCCGTATGCTGGGGGTCGAGATGGGCGAGTATGAGCGCGATCGTCTGAGGGTGCTCGCCCGTCAATGTCCGCGACAGCTGCTGGGCATCGGCGCCGCGCAGGCGGTGCATCCCAACACTGTTCTGCATCTGACCCTGGATTCGCTCCAGTACCTGACTCGCCTTGCGATTGCCGAAGGCCTTCTCGAGGATGTCGCGGGCTGCGTCCATGCCGCCGGTGGCAAGCGAATCGGCTACCATGATTCTTGTCAGCCACTCATCGAGGACCGAGTCGACGAGTTGGGGTGACACCTGCTCCATGCGCGCGATTTCGAACGAGATGGCATCCACCTCGTCAGAGCTCAGCTTCTGCGTCACCCGGGCGGCGATATCAGACCCCAGCGCCAGGCAGAGAATTGCCGCCTTCTGGCGACCGGGGATCGACGTCGCGTCCGCGGTTTCAGCAGGCAAGGCCGACGAGGCGGGGCGGGTTGCCAATGCGGTGCCAGCCACCTTACGCCTCCTTCATCCAGGCGCGGATCAGCTTGGCGGCTACTTCAGGCTGACGCTCGACGGTGGCTGCGGCGCGACCGCGGGTCTCCTGGTTGGCCTGCATCGCTGCCAGCTCGGGCATCATCGACACCACGCGCGACGGATCGGAAACGGCGAAATCATTGCTCCTGTTGTCGAAGCGTTCCGGGGCGGGGAGAGCCGGCGCTGCTGCCCCCCCCCTCCCCCCCGCGGCCAAAGGGAACTGTGCGGCACCTTCGAGACGCTGTGCTGCAGTTGATGGGTAGGACCGGATGGCCTTCAGGGCGAGGAAGCCGATCACAAACGCGAACAGCAGTGCCACCGAGTTGATGACCATCCGCTGGTTGTCGACGACCTTCTGCACAAACGTCGGCGCGACCACGGAGTCGACGGGCAAGGGCGGCGGAATCACGAACGGCACCGAAACGACAGCCAACTGATCGCCGCGAGTCGAGTCGAGGCCGACGGCGTTGCGAACCAGACTGTCCACGCGCGCCAGTTCTGCCCCGGTGCGCGGTTCGTAACGTGCCGAGTCGCCCGCCGGCACACGCTTTTCGTTGAGGAGAACCGCTACGGTGAGTCGGCGGATGCTGCCCACGGTTCCCGCATACGTTTCCGTGCTCCTGCTGTTTTCGAAGGTTGTCGCCTGATTGGTCGATGCCGCTCCGCCCTGGGCGCCGGGAACGATTTCCGCCTTTTGTTCGGTGGCCGTTACCTGCCTGTCGGGATCGACACTTTGCGTAGTGCGCTCGATGCGGTCAAAGTTCATCGCCGCTGTCACCTGCACCCGCGCGTTACCGGCACCGACGATCTCGCTCACAATGGATTCGGCCTTGTTCCTGAAGTGCTCCTCGACTTCCCTCTGGATCGCAAGCTGCCGGCTGGTCAGCCCAACCGGGGACTGCACGTTGTCGGGTTGCGAGAGGAGGCGTCCCGCATCATCCACGATCGTGACTCGTTCCGCGTCGAGTCCATCGACGCTGGATGCCACCAGTTGCGCGATCCCGCGGACAACATCCTGCGCCGGCGTTTCACCTCGTCGAAGACGAAGCACGACGCTCGCCTCGGATGGAGAATCGGCGCGCCGGAAAGTCGAAGTTTCGTGAATCGCCAGATGTACCTGGGCACCCTCCACTCCGCGCATCTGCCCGATCGTCCTTTCCAGCTCCCCCTCCAGCGCCCGGCGATAGTTTATGCGCTGGGTGAAGTCGGTCATCGCGTAGGAAGGCTTGTCGAAGAGCTCGAGACCCGGCCGTCCTGCCGTTGGAAGACCGTCGCGGGCGACGGCGACTCGCGCGCGGGCAAGATCGCCGACTGCCACCATGACGTCGGAACCGCCGCGCTCAAGACGATAGGGAATCCCGGCCTGCTGCAGACGGTCTGTGACGATCGCCCCTGTTTCGAGCGGCAGATTCGTCGACATCGGTACCCACGCCGGTGCCGTTGCCCACTTCGATACGCCATAAATGAGAGCAACCGCGCCGGCGCCAACGACGAAGGTCGCGGCTCGGCGCCAGCCGCCGATGCGCTGGATCAATTCAATCACGCGTTATTCCAGTCAGCGATGTACATCAGCTCTGCATGTTGATCAGAGTGCGGAACGCTTCCGTCACCTTGTTGCGCAACTCCACGAGCAGGTCCAGTGCGAGCCCGGCCTCCGCTGACGCGGCCATGACCTGGTGCAGTTCCACCTGCTCACCGGCGAGGAAGCGGCGCACATGATCGGCGGAATTGTCCTGCGCGTCCGAAACGCTGTTGATTGCGCGCGTCAGGGACTGCCCGAATGACGTGTCACCGGCAGGATCCGGGCTGCCGGCTCCGATATCGAATTCATACCGCCTGGCGCTGTCGGCGCCCCGCCCCTGAGCGACCGAAGACGAGACACCGCGCACCGCACCGATCGGATCGCTCATATCAGGCCTTGACGTCGAGCCGGACTCCGCGGGCCGCTGCCGGCGCGGGATTGTTCTGGCCCGAGAGCACACGGCCATAGGTAAGGGGACCCATCGCTCCCAGCTTCGCGAAATACGCCCGCTCGTCCGAAGTCAGCACCTGCCAGAGCTCGGGATCTGTTCCCGGGGGCGGCTGGACGGGCACCGATGCTGCGCCCGCTGGCGCGGGCCGCGACCGAGCTGCAGGTGCTCTGTTGTCCAGCACAGCCGGGGCGCGGTCGCGTTCATTCACACGAGCGTTTGCGCCGCCAACGCCTGGCTTCAGGTTGGGATCAACGGGGCCGCGAATGTTCTGGATCGGCATGTGTAGTCAGGTTTGGGCTGAGGGCGTGGGCGTCAGATGTCGAGCGCGCGGCGCAGCAACTGCTTCGCCGCCTGGAATACGGTGGCGTTGGCCTCGTAGATCCGGCGCGCGTCCATCATCGTCACGATTTCCTCGGTGATGCTGACGTTAGGCATCCTCACGTAGCCGGCGGCGTTCGCGTCGGGATGGCCCGGATCGTAGACCAGCGGTCCTTCCGACGTATCCTCCTCGATCGCGATCGCGCGCACGCCTCCGGCGCTGATCGTCGGATCGGCCGGCCCGCGCGACTCGAGTGGCAGCGGCGGAAAAACCGCTCCCTCGTTACCACGCACCACTTCCTCCGCCTGCACCACGCGCCGCCGATAAGGCCCGCCACCTTCCGTCCTCGTCGTCTCGGCATTGGCGATGTTGGTGGCGGCCGTTTCGAGGCGCAGCCGCTGGACCGACATGCCGCTCGTGGCGACGTCGAGTGGACGAAACAGCGGCGAACGCGGGCCGCTGCTCTGGGAACTGGTGGTGAGCGCCGGCAGAAGCCTGAGCACGTTGGGCGGGACCTTCATCAGCGCTCCCGAATCGAAAGACGGAGACGCGCATACGTTCCCTCGAGCAGCTTGATCGTGGCTTCCTGACGCAATTGCTCGTCGGCGAGGCTCGTCATCTCCGCTTCGAGGTCCACAGGCTCCGCCGACGCTCCAGGCAGCGCGAACGTCTGATCTCCCTCCCGCACGGATGCAGCCGAAACGCGCTGTGCGATCGCCCGCATGCGCTGCGTACTCGCATCCAGTGCCTCGCGCAGATGGCCCGCACCTGAAACGCGATCAAAGAAGCCGAACAACACAAGTACCTCCGGGGGAATGACCTGGCTCGACCCGGTTGGGCCCAAGGCAATGCCCGGACCACACGAATTCACGGTGACAACGACAACGGCGCCTCCATCATGAGGCGCCGTTGGGAATGCCTAACTCGTTGTTACAGCATGTGATGCCGGCCATCGGCCATCAGTCACGCCACTACCGATCGCGCAATGTCAGCGACTGCGCTTCATTCCCACTCGGGCAGAGTTTGCCGTCGCCTCCAGGACTAGTTTGCCTCGCGCAACTGCTCCCGGGACCCGGGAGCCGATCAAGCCTCTGCCCCCACTACGACCCGCTGAGGACCATTCAGCTTGTTCCGCAGAGTGCGCACCGAGATTCCGAGCAGCTCGGCGGTGCGCGTTCTGTTGCCGCGCGTCACTTCCAGAGCGCGTTTGATCAACGCCCGCTCGGCCTCCTCAACATTGAGGGTCTCCAGCACCAGGCCGCTGCTGGGAGTGGGACGCACCGGCGCGACTCCGGGAGCCGAGCGCAGGAGCACCTGTTGCGCCAGCGACTGAACGGTGCTGCCTGCTCGCTGCTGGTCGAAGAGGTGAGCCTGCAGTAGATCCCCGGGAGCCAGGATCACGGCTCGCTCAACGGAGTGCTGCAGCTCTCTGACGTTGCCCGGCCACGGATAGCTCTGCAGAAGCCGCAGCGCATCCGGGGCGATACCGCTGATTTCCTTGCCGACTTCGAGTGCCGTACGCTGTGCAAACCGGTAGGCGAGCATCGGGATATCCTCGACGCGATCCCTCAGTGGCGGAATCTCGAGCGGGACGACGCTCAATCTATAGTAGAGGTCCTGACGGAAGTGTCCCCCGGCCGCATAATCGGCGAGGTTGCGATTGGTCGTCGCGATCACACGCACATCGACACGGATGGGGACGGTGCCGCCGACGCGCTCGAACTCCTGCTCCTGGAGGACGCGCAGCAGCTTCGCCTGAAGCTCCAGCTTCATCTCCGAGATCTCGTCGAGCAACAGGGTGCCGCCGCTGGCGCGCTCGAAGGCACCCTCGACTCTGCGCACCGCGCCGGTGAAGGCACCGCGTTCATGCCCGAACAACGCACTTTCGATGAGACCATCGGGAAGTGCGGCGCAGTTGAGCTTTATGAAGGGCTTGTCGCGGCGGTCGCTCTGATCATGTATCGCGCGCGCAAAGAGTTCCTTGCCGGTGCCACTTTCACCCTGGACGAGAACGGTCGCGCGCGTCGGAGCAACCATCGTGACCGTCTGGTGAATCCTGCGCATCGTCGGCGCCTCACCGATGATCGCACGATCGTTGCGCAGTTCGCTGACCTCCCTCCTGAGCGCTTCGTTTTCCCGCCTCAGCCGCACGTATTCGAGCGCCTGGTCCACCGCCAGTTCCAGTTGCTGTGGCCTTATCGGCTTGGTGATGTAATCGATCGCTCCGGCCTTGATCGCGGAAACCGCGTGTTCGATACTCGCGAACCCCGTGATCATGATCAGGGGGATGTCGAACCCCTCGCGCTGCAGGAGCGCCAGGAATTCGAGCCCTGTCAGCCCCGGCATCCTGTAATCAGAGACGATCAGGTCGACACTCTCCCGCGAAAGTACCTGGAGCGCCTCGACAACATTGGTCGCGCCGAGAGCACGGTGACCCGCGACGGTCAGAGTGTCTTCGAGGACGAGTCCGATGGAGGGTTCGTCGTCGACGTAAAGGATCGTGGCCATCCGAACGTGATCTCTGTTGGGGGAAGCACCTTCAGCCGATCAGATACCGGCCGATACTGCCACAAGACGCTCTGGCCGCCTGCAGGCAACTTCTTCCGCCCGGCCAAAGCCGCCGAAAACACGAGATGCGCATCACAAACAGCCTTACGACACGCAACGCAATCGCGGCGATGCAACAGGCATTGCGGCAGGTCGATGACGCGCAACGACGCGCTACAACCGGGAAGCGCGTAGAGCGGGCGTCTGATGACCCCGGGGCCGCGAGCAACATCATGACCGCGAGTTCTTCACTCCGCGCCATCGACCAGTATCAGCGCAACATCGGCTCAGCCGTGGCGCGCAATTCGGCCGAAGGCCAGGGGCTGAGCACCGTGACGCTTCTCCTCGAACGGGCGAAAGAACTCGGTGTTGGTCAGGCAAGCGGCACAGCCGACGCAACGACGCGACTGGTCACGAAGTTCGAAGTTGATGAACTCCTCCGTCAGGCCATCCAGACAGGAAACCAGCGGCACGAGGGCGAATTTCTCTTCGGAGGTGACGAAGGCGCGATGCCTCTCGATCTTGCTGGCCCGCCGTTTTCCACAACACCGCCCACCGGCAACCGACGTACCGAGATCTCGTCGGGCTTTCTCCTGCCCGCCAACCGTAACGCAACCGACGTCTTCCTTGCGACTGGGGTCCTGGCCGCGCTGAACGAGCTGTCTGTTGCCCTCGGGGCGAACGACCAGGCAGCGATCACGCAGTCACTCTACAGCCTGGATGCAGCCCACTCCGGATTGCAGGTGCTGGTGGGAGAAAACGGGGCCCGGGCCAACCAGCTCGACGTCACAGCCTCCAATCTGTCCGCGCTCGACACATCGCTCAGAACGTACCGCTCGAATCTTGAGGATGTGGACCTCGAAGCGGCGGTCACCGAGCTTGTCGCTCGACAAACAGCGTATCAAACGGCGATGCTGGCCACCTCCAGGATCATCGGTCTCAACCTGACGGACTACATCTGATGAGGGCCATGGCCGCCACCGAGACGATCGACGCCCTGGCGTCCCCATCTTCGCCGGTCACGATCAACGTGCGATCTGAACTTCTGGGCGAGATGATCGTTTCCGAAACAGAGGTCTTCAATGCACCATCGGGGATCTACGGCTTCCCGGAAAGTCGCAGGTTTGCGCTCGTACGAGCAGCCCGCAGCGGCATGTACTGGTTGCAGTCCATCGACCACTCGGCGCTGGCGTTTCTCCTCGTTGATCCATTCTCCCGTTTTCCGGGCTACCATCTCGACCTCGACGACTCGGAGACGGCCCGTCTCGGAACGGCAGATCCGCAGAACGTGCTCGCGCTGGCGATCGTGACTCTCCCCGGCGGCCACGAGGCTCCATGGACAGCAAACCTGCACGCACCGATCCTCTTCAATGTCGAGTCGCGTTCCGCTTTCCAGTCGATCCGCGCCGATGATTCGTTCGGGATACGTGAGGAGTTCCGCCCGGAATGACGGCCGGTGCACTGCAGGAACGACCGACGGCGTCCGTTCTCTTCGAGCGAGCTGTCAGCGCCCACTTGTCCGGCAAGCCAGAGGAGGCGGAGAGGGGATACGCGGAGGTCCTTCGAATCGACGGGACGCACGCCCCTTCCTGCAACAACCTTGGCGCACTTCTCGCCCGAGCTGGCCGGCTGGACGACGCCGAATCCCTGTTCCGTCGGGCGGTCGCTCTAAACCCGGATTACGGAGAGGCGCACAACAACATCGGGCTTCTCCATGTAGACCGGGGTGACTTTGCCGGGGCTGCAGACGCCTTCGCTACCGCGACATCGCTTGAGCGGTCAAACGCAGCGTGGCAGAACAACCTCGGGAACGCGCTGGTCGAGTGTTTTCGGTTCGGCGAGGCAGTTGCTGCATACGACCGCGCCGTCGCCGCCGAGCCCGGGAACGCTGATTACTGGAGTAACCGGTCGCTGGCGCTGCGCGGACTGCGAAAGAACGAGATTGCGCTCGATTCGCTGAGCCGCGCTCTCGAAATCGATCCCCAACATGTGAACGCGCTCAGTAACCTCGGCGTGGTGCTCAAGGAGGAACGGCGATACGGCGAGGCAGTAAACACTCTCGAACGAGCCATTGCGCTGGCCCCGGGCAACGTCGCCCTCAGGACAAACCTCGCAGCGGTTTTTGAACGAACGGGCGAGTCCGCAATGGTCCGGCGCTGGGCACAAAGCGCAGTCGACGCCGACGCGAACTATCCGGAGTCCTACAACCTCCTCGCCAACATGGAGATGGAGGACGGTCGCTACGATGCGGCGCTGGCGCTGTACCACAAGGTCATCGAACTGGACCCCGCGAACCGCAACGCCAACTGGAACATCGCCCTGCTCCTTCTCCTGCGCGGCGACTTCGAAAACGGATGGAAGCAGTTCGAGTGGCGCAAGCGGCTTCATTCGGTAGTCTTTGACCACGGCGACTACGGACCCGGGGAATGGAGCGGGGACTCGCTGAACGGCCGTTCCATCCTCCTCCACTCGGAGCAGGGCATCGGTGACGCGATCCAGTTCATCCGTTACGCCCAGCTGCTCAAAAAGTGTGGTGCAGGGACAGTGGTCGTCGAATGCCCGTGGCCGATCGCGCCGCTGCTCGCCGGAGTGCCGGGAGTGGACAGCGTCGTGGCGCGCGGTGCGCTGCTCCCATCATACGACGTGCATGCAAACCTGATGAGCCTGCCCGGGCTTATGGGTACGACCGCGACCACTGTGCCGACCGGGGTACCGTACATCCCGGTTGAGCCGCGCCCGATAGATGCTCTCCTCACCGAAACGCGGGGGGCGCGCGGCAACAAACCTGTTGTCGCTGTCTGCTGGACGGGGAACCCCGGTCATGCCCGCGACTTCCTCCGCTCGACCTCTCTGGCTCCATTCATCGACCTCGCCCGCAGTGTCGATGCGACCTTCGTTTCAGTGCAGAAGGGCGAAAGCGCCGAAGCCGGACTCAGGGCAGCCGGCGACTGCGGAGTCACGGATCTGGCCCCGCAGCTCGGAGACTTCCGCGATACAGCCTCCGTACTTGCAGCTGTCGACCTCGTAATCACCGTCGACACTTCGATCGCGCACCTCGCGGGCGCACTCGGCAGGCCGGTCTGGGTTCTCCTGCCGCACGTCCCGGACTTCAGATGGATGCTGGACCGGAACGACTCTCCGTGGTACCCGACGATGCGACTCTTTCGTCAGCCACGTCCGCGCGACTGGGCGCCGGTGTTCGAAAGTGTCAGGGCCGAGCTTGCAGAGTTTGTTGCGCTGGCCGCTGCTTTCAGGGAACGCCCGCGGCCGATGGGCGACGTGGTAACGATCGAGTCAGCCCGTCGCTTTCCCGATGGTCGGCCGCGCTTTGACCTGTGGCTCCCCCTCGCTGGACTTGCTCGCCCGGCCTGGTTCGAGGCATGGCGCGCAGAGACGCTGGGGGAAGGTTACGAAGCAGGCTTGCGCCAGTTTGTCGACGAGCTTCCCCGACGTCCGTTCCGGTGGCTGGATACGTCGCCCGGGATCGGCATCAGCACCCTGGACGTCGCCACCGGGGAAACCCGGCCCGAATCGATAGTGATCGTTGAACCCGACCCGGACAACGCGACTCGCATTGTCACGACGATCACCAACAGGGCCCCGACTCTCGAAGTGTCGTCATGCAGGACCCTCGCGGCCGCAATCGCAAGCGACACCGGCGATGCGCGGCTCCTCGTGAGAGTCGGTCATGATTCCCATACCCAGGCGGTCGTACACTCGATTGCCTCCGGTCACTTCGATCCAGCGGTTGTCTTCTGGACGGATACCCTGTCCGACTCGTCGAGGGCGAACCTCGACTCGCTGACCGCGCTCGGATTCGTGACCGTCGCGCTCCGATGTGTTGATGGTGAAGCGGTGCTCGATCCATTTGACGGAATCGACTCGCCGATCGCAGCCTCGATCCGCGCCGAATTGCTGGACGAACTCTCAGGTTCCGAAGCACGCCCTCCGTCGATCTCGCCCCACGCGGCGTCCATAAACCGGGCGGGTGTTTCCGGCGTCGAGGTCCTGTCGCTGCCAACTACCAGCATCATCGCGACCCGGCCACAGACGGGCAGGAACTCGCGCCGCCAACTGGGAATCGACTGGGAGCTGCGAGGTGACACGGGGTGGGGAGTCTTTGGTCTCAATCTCGTGGCGGCGTTGCGGCGGCTGGGCGAGGTGGAGCCCGTCGTCTATCAGGCTGATCTCACCGCCCTCGACCCATTGACACTGCGCGCATTAGACACGGTTCTTCGGGACTTGTCGGAACGCTCGGCTGTCTTTTCCGGTGCAACTGAACACCGCGGCCTGATGTTGCGCGCACTTGGGAACGGCCTCCAGCGGGGTCAGCTCAGCGGGACGATCCGTGCTCCGGCGAGCGCCGGCTTCGTCTTCGTCGAGGACACCGCGATCGACCGCGGGGCGCTGGAACGAATCAGCGACCTCGGAGCTCTGATCGCCGGTTCAACCTGGAACAGCCAGCTGCTGACTGCAGCCGGCGTGGCGAACGTGGCCACCGTCCTTCAGGGAGTCGACACTTCGATCTTCCACCCTGCCCCGGGCAGGGGACTCCCCGGCAGTCCTTTTGTTGTCTTCTCGGGGGGAAAGCTGGAATTCCGGAAAGGCCAGGACCTGGTTCTCGCCGCTTTCCTCCGGTTTCACCAGCGGCACCCCGACTCCATCCTCGTAACGGCGTGGCACAACCGATGGCCACAGCTGGTGCGGGACATGGAACGGGCCGGTCATGTGCCTCCCGTTCCAACCGGAGTGGGCGGCGCGCCCGACATAGCGGCCTGGGCCCGCGCCGCAGGCCTGCCATCGGAGGCGTTCATCGATCTCGGCCCGCAGCCAAACTCACTGATGGCGCAATACATCAGAGAGGCTCAGGTTGCGATCCTTCCCAGCCGCGCCGAAGGAGGGACCAACCTCGTGGCGATGGAGTGCATGGCGTCAGGAGTGCCAACCGTCGTCTCGGCAAACACCGGCCACCTCGACCTGATCGCTACCGGAGGCTGCATTTCCCTCGACCGCCAGCGAGCAGTGTGCGGGCCGGTCAGCTTCTTCAAGGGCACCGATGGCTGGGGAGAATCCGACGTCGATGAAATCGTCGACGCCCTCGAAGGGGTCCATTCAGGGCGCGTCGACACCGGCGCGATCGCCGCCCGCGGTGCGGCCGCCATGTCACGGCTGTCGTGGACGGCACAGGTCGGACAGCTGCTGGCCTCGCTCGCTCCGCTCTGGCCCTGAAACCCAAACGGAATCCAACATGACACGCCAGGAATTCGCGTTCACTCTGACGACACCGGCCGGATCGCACCGCCTTGCCCTCACGCTCGACGCCTCCCAGATGAGCCAGCGCATCATGCTCGAGGAACTGGCCGCCGGCCGACTGTATGAGTCCGAAACCAGCAACTTCATCTCTTCAGTACTGAGGCCGGGCGACACCTTCATTGATATCGGCGCTCATGTCGGATACTTCTCGATGCTGGCTTCAGCGTTCGTGGGCCAGACGGGGCGGGTTTTCTCGTTCGAACCCGAGGCGCGCAACTTCAGTCATCTGCTCGATCACATCGAGCTCAACAACGCATTGAACGTGATACCGCTGCACATGGCAGCGGGCGCCAGCCCAGGCATCGCCGAGTTCTTCGTCAATGCCGACAACGATGGAGGGCACGCGCTCTGGGAAGTCGGGCGGCATCCGTTCAACGAGCGCTCCCGGCAGACTCCGACCACAGCCAGGGTCTACGTGTCGTCGCTCGATCAGATCTTCGAGACCGTGAATCCCGGGCAACTGCGGGCGATGAAGATAGACGCTGAAGGGGCGGAGTTCGCGATTCTCGTCGGTGCGCGCCGGCTCATCGCCAACCACCGGATTCCGTTCATTATCGCCGAGATCAATCGGTTCGGACTCGAATCGATGGGCGCCAGCGAACAGATGCTTCGAGGACTGATGCGTGATCTCGGTTACGAAACCTGGCTCTTTCAGCCGGGCCAGACCTTCATACAGAGACTGGAGCCGGAGCAGACCCCCGACACGAACTACGTCTTCAACGTCCTCTTCCGCCATCCCGAGGCGGCGGCGCGGGCAGCTTGACCGCCGGCGGTCCGGGTCGGTGCGATACCCTAAAGTCCCGTGCCCAGCGCGTCGATACAGGCCCTTGGAAGGTCACGACACTCCGTCGCTGACCTGATGGGGAACGGAATCCCCGACCTACAATCCAGGGAGTTGGATAAATGCGCATCAACACCAACATCAGCGCACTGCGCGCTCATGGGAACCTCACCCGCGTCAACGAGGACATCTCGCGGTCGATGGCAAAGTTGTCATCGGGTTTCCGGATCTCGCGGGCCGCTGACGATGCCGCCGGTCTGGGCATCGCGAACGTTCTCCGTGCCGACATCCGCGCACTCAATCAGGCGGTCCGGAACTCGGAGCAGGCGGGGTCAGTCCTCAATATCGCCGAGGGCGCCTCGTCGTCGATTCAGAAGATGCTGGAGCGGATGAAGGAACTGGCTGCCCAGGCCGCGTCTGACAGCGTGGACTCGGCGGGTCGCTCGCGTATCACCAATGAGTTTCAGGCTCTGCGGGCGGAAATCGACCGTACCGTTGCAACCGTCAAGTTCCAGGGCAACGCCCTCCTCAACGGTTCATTCGGCGCGACCATCGACTCGGCGTCGACAGCACTGGCCACGACAACCGGTGTCTACGACCTCCGACTGACGGGTGCGGGAACCGGTGCCTACACCCTGTCCTCGGGCGGTAGCGTCGTCACGTTGACGAACGGATCCGTTTCGCAGACGCTGGGCGTGACGGCGGCCACCAAGCAGACGCTCAACTTCACCGCCCTCGGACTGACGGTCGACACGACCTCCGCCGTCGGCGCGGCAACGCTCGCCGGCACAGTCACTGTAGGCGCAGGCTCGGGCACTTTCCTCGTATCGGCGTCCGGTCAGTACTCCGGTAACGACAAGATCTCGATCTCGGGCACCCAGCTCAACCTGAGCTCGACGGCGCTGACGATCAGCACCGACCCGACGACGCTCGCCAACGCGCAGACGGCGCTGGCGCAGATCGACGTCGCGATCACCAACGCCAACGTCGCCATCGGCGTCATCGGCGGACTGCAGAGTCGTATCGAAGTGGCCACCGAAAACGCACGGACCACCGCGCAGAACTTCCAGGCCGCGGAGAGCACGATCCGTGATCTCGACATGGCCTCCGAGATGACGATGTTCACCAAGGCCCAGATTCTCCAGCAGGCCGGTACGGCGATGCTGGCGCAGGCGAACGCAAACGGGCAGAGCGTTCTCACGCTCCTCCGTGGATAGTCGTCAGCCAGGCGCACGAAACGGATACCCGGGGCCGGCCTTGAGCCGGTCCCGGGATTCGCGCAGATAGGGAACCCACGATGTCCAACCCAATCGGCAGCTTCAGCGGACTGGCCAGCGGCGTTCAGTGGCGTGATCTCGTCGATCAGATCATGCAGATCGAGACGCAACGGAAGCTGGCGCCGGTCAATGCGCGGCGGACGCTGGCGGAGAAACGAGTCGAGGCCTGGACGAAGTACCAGGCGCTCGTGAACAAATTCAGAGATGCAGCAAAGACGCTGCGCGACCCGACGGGTTTCGGCGCCTTCCGCACCAGCGGCGGAACGAGCGCCACGAGCGGTCGTACATTGTTGGCGGCGACCGCCGGGAGTGCCGCCAGCCCCGGCACGTACGCGGTCGAGGTGCTGGACCTGGCGCGCGCCAACAAGCTGAGCGGCAGCATCTCCTCCAGCGCGACCCAGGCGCTGGGTCTCAGCGGAGAGTTCGCACTCAATGGCAGGTCGGTCACGGTCCTTGCCACCGACTCACTTTCGTCGATCAGAGACAAGATCAACGCCCTCAACGTCGGCGCCACTCCGTCAGGAGCGAGTGCGAGCATTCTCTCGACGGGAAGTCTCCAGCACCGCCTTGTCATTACCGCTGACCAGACCGGTGCGAGCGGTATCGAGCTCGTCGATGATTCCGCGGGAATCCTGCAGAGCCTCGGAGTGGTGGATGGGACAAAGGCCGCCAACATCGCGGCCGGTGGTGGGATCCAGACGCACAAGGTAAGCTCGGCTACGGCCGCGATCGCCACCATGCTGGGAGTTACCCTGCCGCCGCCGAGCACGATCGAGATCGGAGGCAGAACGATCACCGTCGATCTGGCCGTCGACTCCCTGAGCTCGATCGCGGCCCGCGTGGTCGCGGCCGGCGGCAATGCGTCGGTTGTTACCGAAGCTCAGGGGAGTACGACCGCCTTTCGCCTCGTAACCAGCGAGACCGTCGGGGCATCGACAGTTGACGGGCAACGGACGCTCGAGCTGCTCGGTTTCGTCAGGAGTGGACGATCTGGCATCGCCCAGATCCTCAGAAGCGAAAACGTCTACACCAACGCTGCCGGCACGGCCGCCACCAGCACCACGCTGCTCAGCGACCTCCGGGTGTCGGGTAACGCATTCGGACTCGTTGCCGGCGACGCGATCACGATCCAGGGCAAGCGCGGAGACGGCTCGGTCGTGTCGACATCGCTCACGATCGCGGTTGGCGATACCGTCCAGACACTTCTCAACCGGATCAACGATGCCACCAGCGGCTTCGGCGCGGGCTCGCGCACCGCGACGGCATCGCTCTCGGCGGGACAGATTTTGCTCTCCGACGCCGTTGCCGGCGACTCGCAGCTGTCACTCTCGATATCGGCAACGCGCGTCGCCGATGGGAGTGTGCTCTCGTTAGGCCGCCACCTCACCGATCAGGTCGGAAGACTGCGGGAAGTTGTCGCGGGCACCAACGCCCTCGTGCGCGTGGATGGCGTCGTCCTGTCGCGGACCACCAACGCGATCAGCGACGCGCTGAGCGGCGTTACGCTCAATCTGCTGCAGGCAGAACCAGGGACCACGACCGCGGTTACCGTCGAGCGGGACAGCGACGCGCTGGCGACCAGGGTCAAGGACCTCGCAACGACCTACAACGAACTGATCAGGTTCCGCACCGAACAGTCGGTGCAGGACGCACCGCTCCGCGGCAACACGAGCCTGCGCTCGTCAATCTCCACCTTTACCACCGCTCTCCTCACCGATGTCGCCGGCCTCACGGGAGTCTTTGCCCGGGCGGGAAGTGCAGGACTGGCTCTCCAGTCCGACGGCACCCTCAAACTCGATGAAGCAGTCTTCAAGTCGGCCCTGGCCACGAACTTCGCCGAAGTGGTCCGCCTGTTCTCCACCGGCGGGACGACAACCAACAGCTCGCTGAGCTACTGGGCCTCGACGGCCAGGTCGGTCCCCGGTACCTACGCCGTGAACATCACCGCGGCTGCCACCGTGGCGACCATCACCGGCAGCGGTTTCAGCGGGACGTACATCGACGACGGCACGGCCGACACCCTCACCATCACCGACGACGGGAACGGATTCGCGGGATCAATCGCGGTCGGCAACGGCGACACGATCGACACCATAGTCACCAGACTGAACACGATGTTTGCGGGGAACAAGCTTGCGGTCGTTGCCTCGAAAAGCGGCAACAACCTCGTCCTCACCGGCTCGCGTTACGGGAGCGCAGCCACGATCACGGTCGCCTGGACGCCGGGTGGCGCCAACGGGACAGCCCAAATGGGCATTGCAGCGGGCACCTTCGCCGGCACCGACGTCGCTGGCACCATCGGAGGGCTCACGGCCACCGGCAGCGGTCAGGTGCTGACAGGGGTCGCGGGAGGTGTCACTGAAGGTCTCGCGGTCACGTGGAGCGCCGGCACCACCGGCGCCGCGGGTGACATCACCTTTGTCCAGGGTGTGGGTGGCAGGCTCGCCGGCGCCGCCGAAGTCGTCACCGACCCCGGCGGGATCATTACCACCAATACCGATTCGCTGACCCGCTCGGTGGAGGAGCTCAGGACACGTGCCGATACTGTCCAGCAGCAGCTCGATCGCAGACGGGAAGGTCTGATCCGGCAGTTCGTGGAAATGGAGCGCGCTCTCAGCAGGATACAATCGCAGGCAACCGCCCTGAGTTCGTTCATCACGTCACTACAGGCGTCCAACAACAGATAGCCGACAGCGGAGGCAGAATGTCGTACGCGGCACAGGCGGGGCGATACCGAGAGGCGGAAGTACTGTCGGCATCACCGGGCCAGCTCGTGATGCTCATTTACGATCACCTCCTGGTAAACCTCCGTCGAGCCCGCCTGCTGATGGGCCACGATGATCTTGTCACCCGCAGTGAAGCCCTCGAACGGGCGCGGGCTGCACTTACCGAATTGCTGGTCTCTCTCGACCGCAACAACGGCCACGAGGTCGCAGAACGTCTCGCTTCGCTCTACGCCTTCATGCTGGGTGAACTCTCGGTTCTGGGCGTCCGTCCCGATGGGGAACGGCTCGACGCCGTCATTTCAATGGTAGGTGAACTGCGCCACGCCTTTCGCGTCGCCGCCAGGGCGACACCCGGCAACCTGCCGGCGATCGCCGCGTCATGAACGAGCAAGCCGCCGTGGCCGAGCTCCGGGAGCTCATCGACAGCTATCAGGGGTTGACTTGTGTGGCATTGCAAGCGTGCCTGCGCCGCGACGACGAGACCCTTCACAGCCTGCTCGACGCCCGCGAAGTCGTTACCTCGAGGGTGGGTGCAATCACCGGCGCGATCGAACGCGGCCGGTCGCGGGGCCTTTCGCTGCGATTGACGCCGATACATGCGGCGCTCGCACGGCTCGGCGAATTGGACAGGGAGCTCAACATCGCCGCCACGACGTGGCGTGATGAGACCGGCGACGAATTGCGCAAACTCGGCCGCGAGGAGCGCGCCGTTGCCGCCTACGGCGTTCCGCGGACGGCGGAAGGTCGTGCCACCGTCGACTTTACTCGTTAGGTATGACTGACGCGGGCCCCGGCCGTGATGCCGCACTCCTGGCGACTGTCCTTGCCGATCTCCGCGGCCAGCTCGAGCAGAGCGCCGACGATGGTCAACACTCGCCGGATGTGGAAGCCCTCGTCAGCGGAGCCCTCGCCGAGCTCCAGCGCGCGGGAGCCCTGGAGGCGGACAACCGCGGTGGCATCGCCCCCGTGCTGGGTACCGGTGTCCTGCAGGAGCTCCTTCGACGCGCGCGTCAGCGCCTGGGCGGGGGGGACGCCTCGGCCGCCGCAGACGCCGACATCCACGTGGATATTCGCCGCTGACGATCAAGGGTCGTTAAAGTTGCAACGCGCAAGAGCCGATACCTCCTCTCAAGGAGGCAGCTCATGAAGATCGATGGTCGCGATTCAGGGCCCGTTCGTCCAGGCAGGCACGCGGAAATCGCGGGCAGGTCCATGGACGGCGGGGGTACCCGGCAGAAACCTCGACCCAACGCTCAGTCGGCTGAAAGGCCCGACCGCGTCGAGATCTCGAGCGTTGGCCGGTCCCGCGCCGCGTCGCTCACTCCGGTGCCGCACACCTCTCCTGATCGGCTCGCCGAGGTGCGCCGCCGCCTCCTCATCGACGCCTACAACTCCGACGACGTCGCAGGAGAGGTCGCCCGCAGGATCGTCGACCGCGCCGACATCTGACCGGGCGCGAGCCGTCTCTGCATGAAGTTCCTCATCGTCGACGACTCCTCGACCATGCGCCGCATCGTCGCAAACTCACTGCTGCGCATCGGGACGTTCGAGATCGTGCAGGCCGACGGGCCCCGGGCAGGTCTCGAGATGCTTGACGGGACTGTGGGGTGCGTGATCGCCGGCAGTGAAATGGCGGCGATGCCGC
>JBQTHK010000054.1:0-85316 GCA_052389935.1 Gemmatimonadota bacterium
GCGAACCGCTACGATTACTCATCGACGACGGAACCCGGTGCCCGACACTTCACGCGACCGAACGTCCGGTGCTTCGGTGACGACGCACTCTCTCCCGTCGGTGTAGTTTCTCAGCGACTCAGGACGAGCTCACCCCACCCTGAACAACTCCAGCGCCCGCGAATAGCGCGACGCCAGCACGTCGCGGATGCCAGCGTTCTTTGGCAGTTTGAGCTCCGGGTCCCCCTCAAGAACACCCCAGGCCATCTCGCGCGCCGTGATATTGATCGCTTCGTCGCGCAACGGATCGGCAACCTTGAACGACGCCAGTCCGCTCTGGCGTTCCCCAAACAGGTCGCCCATGCCACGCAACCTCAGGTCGGCCCGGGCTATCTCGAATCCGTCGTCGGTCCCGGCGAACAGCTGAAGACGCTCGGATGCCTCGGGGCTCGCGTCGCCCAAGAGGATGCAATACGACGCATCCCCACCCCGTCCGACTCTCCCCCGGAGCTGGTGCAACTGCGAGAGCCCGAATCTCTCGGGATGTTCGACAACCATCACCGTCGCTGCCGGCACGTCGATCCCGACCTCGATCACTGTTGTCGCAATCAGTATGTCGATGACCCCGTCACGAAACTCACGCATGACACGATCGCGTTCGGCCGCGGGAATGCGGCCATGGAGGAGCGCCACCTTCCGTTTCGCAAAGGGTCCGGACGACAACTCCTCGTACATCCTGGTCGCGGCCTTGAGATCAGTCTTTTCCGACTCGTCGATCACCGGATAGACGATGTATGCCTGCTGCCCCTTCTCGACCTGCTGATCGATGAAGGTGATGACTCGCGCACGAGCCGACTCCGGCCGCACGGCGGTCGTGACCGGCCGCCGTCCGGGAGGACGTTCGTCCAGCGTACTTACGTCAAGATCGCCATAGATGGTCAGAGCAAGGGAGCGCGGAATAGGCGTTGCCGACATCAGGAGCACGTCAGGTTCCCCGCCCCCGGCCGCGATCGCTGCACGATGACCGACACCAAAGCGCTGCTGCTCGTCGATGATGACCAGTCCCGGCTTGCCGAGGGTCGCCTTCTCCTGAATCAGTACGTGCGTACCGATGACGAGCAGCGGTTCCTGCGAGGCGAGGCGAGCCTCGACTTCGCGTCTGCGCGCCGCCCCCGTGCTTCCCGTGATCAGTTCACAACGGACTCCAACTGGAGCCAACAGGGCCGTGATGGTTCGCTGGTGCTGTTCGGCCAGCAGCTCGGTTGGAGCCATCAGCGCCACCTGGAAGTCGTTTTCGATCGCGAGGAGCGCGGCAAACAGCGCTACAACGGTCTTGCCGCTCCCCACATCGCCCTGAAGGAGCCTGTGCATCCGCCGCGGCGAACACATGTCGTCGGTGATCTCGACGACCGCCCGTTCCTGGGCGCCAGTAAGTTTCCATGGCAGCACTGACCGTAATGCAGCCTGCAGCTTGTCATCCTTGACAAACCTGATGCCTTCGCGCGTTCGCCGCGCGATCGCGTTGGCCCGGCGATGCAGTATGTGAGCAAAGAACAATTCATCAAAGGCCAGCCGGTTGCGCCCGGTCATCGCCTCGGCCATTGACGCTGGCCGGTGCATCATCCGCAGCGCCTCACCGAGAGGTGCCTGGCCGGCGCGACGCAGAAGGCCATCGTCGAGGTACTCCCTGACCAGCGGCAGCAACACATCGAGATGTTGCGCGATGAGGGCCCTGATCTGTCTGGGAGTGAACCCTTCGGTCGCCGGATAAACAGCCAGAACGCGGCCGTGGTCACCGTCGACATCCTCGTCGCCGCCAAAGTTCACCCATTCGCGAGGCTGCAACTGCCGGCCGTGATAGAAACGGCAGGGACCCGACAGCAACAGGAGGTCCCCCTTCTGAATCACACGATCCAGCCAGACCTGCCCCGGCCATCCAACCTCGATCATCCCCGAGCTGTCCCGCACCACCGCCTGAAAGACCTTGAGCCCCTTTCTCGTCGGCAGCACACCTTTGGAGATCACCCGGCCCAGCGCTGTCACGTCCATCCCCGGAGCTATGCGGTTGATCGGCGTGATCGTGCTCGCGTCTTCGTAGCGATGGGGAACGTGGTAGAGCAAATCACCCGCGGTCGCGATTCCGAGTCGGTTGAGGAGCTCCGAGCGACGGTCGCCGACGCCCTTGAGGAACTTGACCGGCATCTCCAGTGACACCCTGCCCGGGGAGGCCGCGCGGTGCGTTGTCATGTTAGCAAAGATGGGCTGGTCACTCAGGAACAGAACGACAGGTCAGGGCGAAGCCGTCAATCCGTTGACACCAGCTCCTCGGCAAACTCTCCGGCATCGAACGGTTCGAGATCGGTCACCTTCTCACCATTTCCGATGAACTTGACCGGCACGTCGATCGCTTCGTGGACGGCCACCACTATGCCGCCACGCGCAGTGCCGTCGACCTTGGTTACAACCAGCCCGCTCACTGGAACTGCTTCGGCAAAGACGCGGGCCTGGGAAACTGCGTTCTGCCCGATCGTGCCATCAAGCACGAGGAGCGTTTCGTGTGGAGCGTCGGGAAGCCGCCTGGTTACCACGCGTGCCACCTTGCGTAGCTCCGACATCAGGCTGTCCGAAGTGTGAAGGCGTCCCGCCGTATCTATGATCACATAATCACAGTTACGCGTCACGCCGGCGTCAATTGCATCAAAAGCGATGGCGGCCGGGTCTGACCCCGCCTGCCCACCCACAAACTCAGAGTTCGTCCGCTCTGCCCAGATCCGCAGCTGGTCGATGGCGCCTGCCCGAAAGGTGTCAGCCGCACCGAGCAGAACTCGATTTCCCTGAGTCCTGAGGCGTGAGGCCAGTTTGCCAATGAAGGTAGTCTTTCCGGCACCGTTGACGCCGACGACAAGAATGACCGTCGGACCGGTCTCAGCCTTCCGGAGTGACGTCGCGGAGTTTCCGCTCTCGAGTGAAGAGCGAATCCCGGCCACCAGTGTGCTGAGAAAGTCGTCATGACTCTTGATCTGGCCGAGGCGCGAAAGCCGCTCCAACTCGCCCACGAGCCTGACCGTGACGGGAACTCCAAAGTCGGCCTCGAGCAACAGCTCTTCGACTTTCTCGAGGGATCCTTCCCGCGCCTCGCGCCGGACGAGCGTCGTGACGTCGGTCAGCGCAACGTCTTTGATGCGCTGCCATAACGAGCGTCGCGGGGTGTCACCCTTTTTTCGGAAGAGTCGGGACATGTGTGACAGTCGGGCGTTCGGATGACGATCAGGATGAGGACGAAGAGGACGAGGACGAAGAGGACGAGGAGGGCGAAGAGGCTGGCGTTCCGTCGTCATCATCCTCAGGGAGGGGTGATGGCGGGGTAACCATCATCATCCTCTGAGGACGAAGAGGACGAAGAGGACGAAGAGGACGAAGAGGGGGTGATGGCGGGGCGGCTAACGCAGCCCTGCCCTCCGCCGCACGATCCACTCAGCGCACAAGGCTGCGATCGCCAGCCCGAAGAGCCACGGCCAGTCACGCGCCCGTGGTGCCGCCCCGGCCGCCGTCGCCGTCCCATAGTCTCCTCCCCGTACCGTCCGCCTCCTCGGTACACTCTCCAGCGATGGATTCACAACAAGCAGCGAAGTACCCCCTGCGGTCCTCGCTTCCCATGTACCCTCATCAAGCGCACGCGTCTCGGTCGTGGCGTTTGAACCGAACCGCAGAATCACGCTCGTTGACTCAGCAGATTGAACTCCGGTACCGCGACGCGTAAGCGTCACGTCTACGACCGAATCAGCCTCACTGCCGCGACGCCACTGTACAGCCGATCCAGCCCTCACAGAACCGGTTGCGGGTACAGCCCGGCGTACATCGCTGTGCTCTCCTGAGAGCCAGTCGAGTACGCTGCCCCAGACAGCGGCGTAGGCGTCGGCACCGACGCCGCCGCGGAAACGCCAGCGCCAGAAGCCGGACGCACCAGCCACCACGACGCGACGTGGCCGCTCCCAGCCAAACACTGCAGCCCGCCGATCGAGGCGGCGCCCCCGACGGGTTTCGAGGATTTCGAATTCGGCGTTGGTGGGAGTAATCGGCGAAACTTCGAGCGGCGCCAGCGAATCCCAAACCGTGCCGGCGAGGTGTGTAGCAACCGGGGAAACGGGGGCGCCGGTTGCGAACCACTCGCCAACGTCCGACGGCGGCGGAGCGATGAGCGCAAGTGCACCTCTCGCGACCGACCGCGGCGGCCCGAACAGCGCCGTGTCCCCGTGCAGCACAACCAGTGGCGATTCACGCACCGCGCGCCTTACCGTCTCTTCGCTCACGGCGCCCAGCGTTCCGTCCTCGCGCCAGAGTCCGGGAGCGACCCTGAAGTAGGCACGCGTCGGCAGGGAGACCGTTCCACGAAGCGCTGCCGCCAACTCGCGAGAATCGAGATCAGGCGATGTCGAAACGAGGACAGCAGCGGCGCTCGAAGCGATGTCCAGAACAGTTGCTGCACTGTTGTTGACGGGATAGCGATCCCCGTCGGACAGCACTGTCGCCCGCAGCTCCGCGTTTCCACCCAGCTGCTGCGACACCGCTGGTGCAACGAAGCGCATGGTCAGTGATCTCTCGCCGCCAGGCGGCAGTGAGTCGAGACGCGCACCGGTTACCTCTCTGCCATTCAGCGTCAGCGAAACCCGCCCCGGCGCGGATCCCCCAGTCGAGGCAACAACATCCACTCTTGCTTCGACGGTGTCGCCGGGAGCCGTCAGGCGCGGAGCGCGGATGTCAGCGACCGCCGCGTCGGGGAGCGCAGTCGTATCGCCGAGTACGACCCGCGAGCCAATCGGGATACCCTCCAGCGCTGCCGCGTCATCGAGTTCTCCATCGGTGAACACAACAAGCGGGCGGCCCATGGCGATTGCCCTCTCGGCTACAGCCCTGACGCTGGAGCTGTTGTCGGCCGGGCCGATATCGTCGCCGGATCGACGCACAGAATCGCCGAATGCGATCACCGAATCAGAGCTCGCGTCGTGGGCGGCACTCCGCGCCGCGACAAAAGCCGATGAGTCTCGACCCCGCATCCAACTGGCAGAAACATCGAGCGCCACCAGAGGACTCATTACTCTCCGCCTGCCGACGGTCGAGTTGAAGACCAGAAGGATGAGGGCCATCACGGCGACGAAACGTGCCGCAGCGGCAACGCGGCTCAGGGTTCCCCTGAGGTTGGCGCGGGGATACGCAAGATACGTGGCCAGCGCGCCGAAGGCGGCTGCCAGAAGCCAGGAGAACATGTGGGGAAGTTAGGCCGGAGCGTGGGCTCTGGTGCGGTTCACATTCCGTCGACCACGGCCGGCGAATTGGGCGGTGCCAGCAAAATCAGAAAACGCTCCCTGAATGTATCGAAGCGCGGCCGATCACTATCCGCCAACGGGCGCCCCGGATCGCTTCGCAGGGCTGTGCGCGGATTCCTCTGAGCGCCACCAATAAGAACCTCGAAGTGCAGGTGTGGTGCTGTCGCCAATCCGGTCATGCCGACGAACCCGATCGTCTCTCCGATCGATACTCGCGAGCCCCGCCTGATTCCACGTGCAAAACCGCGCAGGTGGCCGTAACGCGTCACGAATCCGTTGTGATGGCGAATGTCGACCATGTTGCCGTAGCCACTCATTCGGCCGGCCGCCACGACCACACCATCACCAATGGCGCGCACAGGTGTTCCCGATGCGGCTGCGTAGTCGGTGCCGGCGTGTCGGCGCCAGACTCCAAGGATTGGATGTCTCCTCATTCCGAAGTTCGAGGAGATCCGGCGGAACTCGAGTGGAGCCCTGAGGAAGCTCGCCTCCATGGCGCGACCGGACTCATCATAGTACCGCGCGCGTTCACCCTCACGCTCGTGGCGGAAAACACGCATTCGCGATGACCCGCTCTCGTACTCCGCGGCAAAGAGGCGCCCCACGCGAACGACCCCCTCCGGGCCACGCTGGCGCTCCACGACGGCGACGAAGCGATCTCCCGGCTGAAGATCTCTGCTCATATCGACGCGATATTCGAATACGTCGGCGACTTCCCACGCGAGAGATGATCGCGCGCCATGCGGGAGGGAGATCGCGTCGGCGAGGAACGCATCGGTCAGCGTTGAGCTGACCTCGCCACGCACAACGATCGTGTCTGTCTCCCACGGCAGCACTTCTTCGTGCCCGACCCAACCCGAGTCAGTGCGTCTCAGCCGCAAAAGCCTGTCGATAGCAAGGTGAAGAATGATTTCCGTCGTCGTCGAGTCATCACGCCCGCCGAGGGTTACCCGCATGCCTGCCCTGGCGCGGCGCGCGTCGAAGGTGGCTACAGATTGCAGCGCGCGCATCGCTTCGTCACTGCTCAGTCCGCTGCGCGAGAGTAGCCCGCCCATGGTTTCGCCGCGTTCGAGCGTATCGACGCGGACTACCCAGGCTGGCTCGTCGGCGAGCGCGAGCACATCGCCCGCCCTTCTCGTCGGCAGCGGCTGCATGACAGCGATGGCGCCCCATGCCAGCAGCGCCACCGTGATGTAGACCAACAGCCTAGCTCGACCCGTACTCAATCCATCTGTCTCCTGATGAACGTCGGAATGTCCAGATCTTCAATCTGATCGCTGGCGCGGTTAGCGACAGAGGGGTGCGGGGCAGAATAGCGCCGGCCCGCCTGTTCGGCGGCCTGCCGGGCCGGCGGCGGAGTTGATGCCGATGAACCGGTTGCCCTGCTGCCCCCTCCCACACCCGTCGCTCCCGCACCTCCTGACGCGACTCGGCTGGTGAACGGAATAACGTTTCCATTGGCTGCCAAGCGCGAGCTGCCATTGCCGGTCGCACCCGCGGAACGCGCTTCGGTCTGGCTCGCGGCCCGGTCGAATCCGGTCGCGATAACGGTTACTCTGATTTCTCCGTGCATGGCGGGCTCGTGGACGGCGCCGAAGATGATCTCGGCGTCGTCACCCGCGGCCTCGTGGACGATCTCCGAGATCTGGGTCACCTCGCCGAGCGTGAGGTCACCGCCGCCGGTGATGTTGAGAAGGACGCCGCTCGAGCCGGAGATGGAGACGTTGTCGAGGAGCGGAGACGAGATGGCGGCCTGGGCCGCCTCCATCGCACGGTTATCGCCGCGTCCGATGCCGGTGCCCATGAGTGCGGAGCCCCCGTTGAGCATGATCGTGCGCACGTCGGCGAAGTCGACGTTGACGAGTCCGGTCCTGGAAATGAGGGTGGAGATGCCCTGAGTTGCGTGCAGCAGCACTTCGTCCGCTTTCTTGAGGGCATCCTGAAAAGGAACGCCCTTGCCCACGACCGCAAGCAAGCGCTCGTTGGGGACGACGATCATGGTATCGACATGGGCTCTCATGTCAGTGATGCCCATCTCGGCCTGACGCATCCTCTTGCGGCCCTCGAAGAGGAAGGGCCTGGTAACGATTCCCACCGTGAGCGCGCCGGCCGCCTTCGCGGCCTCGGCGACTACCGGGGCGGCGCCGGTGCCGGTACCTCCACCCATGCCGCAGGTGACGAAGACGAGGTCGGCGTTCTGCAGCACCCTTTCGACTTCGTCGCGATTCTCCTCGATGGCCTGGCGTCCGATTTCGGGTCGTGCGCCGGCACCGAGTCCACGGGTGAGTTTCTTACCGATCTGAATCTTGACGTCGGACTTTGACGCGATGAGAGCCTGGGAGTCGGTGTTGATCGAGATGAACTCGACAGCTGCGAGCTGCTCCTCGATCATGCGGTTTACGGCATTGCCACCGCCGCCGCCGATCCCGACAACTTTCATCCGGGCGTTCTGACTGGCGCTTTCCTCGAACTCGAAGGTCATGGCTCGTGGTGCTCCTGATCGCCGGCGAAGGATGCGAACCCGCATGAGTCAGCACACCGCGGTCGTCACCGGTGAGAGACGGCGTGTGCGGAACCGCGCAGAATATAATCGCGTTATGCAGTTGACGAAACGTGTGAGTGAGAGCAATCACGTTGCGTGTGCGAGCAAGAGGGGTCGGCAGGCATCGCGTTGTTTGGCTGCCGCGCCCGTTGTCCACGGCCCTTGATACGACATCATCTTTGTGATGCCAACCGGAGCGCTCACCCTGACCGGTCCCCGGCGCCTAACGAACCACGGATTGAAGCTGCTTCAGCCGCGGCGGCCAAACCTCGCCGCTGCAATGCTATCCGCGAACCCTAGAAGAAATCCTGGAGCCAGACCTTCACGCGCTGAGCGAGTTTGTCCACATTGGGGGCCCCAAGCTGGATCCTGCGTCCGCTCGACGCCGTCGCCCCCAGCGCCAGCCGGTTGCCGGCGTACAGCGCCAGCC
Organism: Gemmatimonadota bacterium; assembly: GCA_052389935.1. Lineage (GTDB taxonomy): Bacteria > Gemmatimonadota > Gemmatimonadetes > Gemmatimonadales > Gemmatimonadaceae > JBQTHK01. The sequence goes on from JBQTHK010000054.1 coordinate 8,276, forward strand.
CCACAACCGTTGCATAACGAGGAGATTCAACCGCGTCAGCCAGCCCGCTGAGCATTGAACCGGGCACACCCACCCTCACGCCCGTTCCGAACAGGTCAGCTGCCAGCTCCACGACCCCAGGCAGTGTTGCCGCTCCACCACTCACAACAACACCGGCACTCAGCTTTGAGGCGTAACCGGCTCCCTCGATCTCGTGCCATACCAGATCGAAAATCTCATCGGTGCGCTGGTGTATGATGTGCGCCAGCAGTTCGCGGGGGATGCGGCGATCTCCGCCTCCGGGGGCGATCGCCCCGGGCACGGCGATTACTTCCCCGGCCGCAACCATCGGTTCATAGGCACAACCATGTTTGTCCTTGAGCCGCTCGGCATCAGCCTGCGTCATTCCCAGACCGTGCACGATATCGTTGGTGACGTTGGCCCCGCCCAGCGGCACCGTACCGATGTGCCGGATCTTTCCCTCATGAAAAACGGCAACGTCGGTTGAGCCGGCGCCCATTTCTATCAGGGCTACGCCCATCTCACGCTCCTCCTCGGTCAGCACCGCAAGGGCACTGGCGAGCGGCTCCACAACCATTTCCTGGACCTTGTACCCGGCGCGTTCGACGGACTTCCTGAGGTTCATTGCCGGAGACGATCCGATCGTCACCAGGTACATCTCAGTCTCCAGACGCGTGCCGACCATTCCGATCGGATCACGTATCCCTTCGGTCTTGTCGACCGAGTACTCCTGTGGGATGGCGTGCAGCAGTTCGCGATCGGGGGGCACCGACTGAGCCCGCGCGACCGAGTTCGCGCGGTCAACATCCCCGCGGGAGATCTCGGCGCCAGCAACAGCAACTATGCCGCGTGAGGTCATTGCTTGCACGTGCTCGCCGGCTATGCCGACGAAACAACTTTCGACACGTGCTCCCGACATCTGCTCGGCGTCACTCAGTGCCTGGCGGATCGATCGCGTCGTTTCCTCGATGTTGGAAACCACGCCCCGCCGCAGGCCGGTTGTGCGGCACTGCCCGACCCCCAGAACCTTGAGCACCGGGCTCCGTGGCAGATCGCCAACCACTTCACCGATGAGAGCGGTGGTCTTGGCCGATCCCATATCGATGCCTGCTACCAGTCGTTCGGAGTTCATGGCAAGCGCGCGATCACCTGATCCTTGAAGCGTAGGTCCAGCTCAAGCGGCCTCACTTTCCTGCGTGCGAGATCAGCCTCGACAGAAGATAGCTCGGCGAATCTTGTGGCGCTCATGTCACCTCGTATGAGCACGGGAGTGGTGTCGGTAAGTACGACGCGCCATTCGTTGCCCGCCACTGAACGGACTTCACTGATGCGTTCAAAGACTGCGGGGAGTATCTCCCTGAGATCACCGAGCATCGCCAGAAGATTGGAGTCGGGTCGTGCGACGATCGGTACGTCGATGGCGGTCCGAGTCGGGTCGAGTGGAAGCAGCCGCGCGCCGGCGTCAAAAGCACGCAGACCACCGCGAATCGGAGCGAGTGCCACCGGTTCGTATTCCGTAACCTCTATCAGCAGTCTGCCCGGAGGCCGTCGCCTGACCCGCACGCCGCTGATCTGGGCGTGCGACCTGACGAGTACGGCGAGCGTGTCGGTGTCGTTCCAGATCGACCACAACGTGTCGATAGCCAGTAGTTCGAGGATGTCAGCCGGCGGTGTAAATCGCGCGCCTCGCACCTCAACTTCACGCACCCGGAAAAAAGCGAGTCCGCGCCCCCAGAGGGGAAGTGTTCCGACTACAACAATGAACAGACCGATCGCGGCGGCGACCAGCAGGCGCCGGCGTCGGCCAGTGTCACGTACTCCGGCTCCAGCTTCAGGCACCCTGGTTCGCCAGCAGTTGGAGAAGTTCGCCCCCGGTCGCGGTAATGTCCCCCGCACCGGCGGTCACGACTACATCGCCGGGTTTCGCGATTCGCGCCACTGCTTCAGCAAGCTCGCTGCGGGGACCAGTCCACGTTGGGCGTCGCCCCAGGCCGGAGAGTGGTATGGCAATGAGGTCCGCCGTTACCCCTGCGATCGGTACCTCGCGAGCTGGATAGATGTCGGCAAGCATTACGACATCGGCCGCGGCAAGCGCGTCGGCGAACGCGCTCGCAAAGTCGCGCGTCCGCGAATAGAGGTGCGGTTGAAACGCGACGACGAGTCGCCGACCCGGGAAAACTGCTCGCGCCGCTGCGATCGTTGCCCGCAGCTCGGTCGGATGATGTGCGTAGTCATCAACAACGGTTATGCCGCTCCTGGTGCCGAGCTGCTGAAATCGGCGGTCAACACCGCGGAACGATTCGAGACCGGGGCGCAGTCCTTCGATAGATGCACCGATCAGAATGCCTGCGGAGATGGCTGCGAGGGCGTTGAGCACGTTGTGCTCGCCCGGCACCGACAGGACCACGTCGCCCAGGCATTCACCATCGAACTCCACAGCGACGGCGATCCGGCCATCGGTGAGCAGGGATGGTGTGCCGCGCACCCTCGCGTCCGGCGACTGCGTGCCGTAGCGAATCACCTGTGCTCCGGTTGGGGGCTTGAGACTCGTTGCTCCGGTGTCATCGGCGCACAGCACTACAGATGTTGCCGGCCCGAGGAAGCGTTGGAAGGTGTCCGAGATGTCTGCCAGGTCCTGGTAGATATCGAGATGGTCGGCTTCGACGTTGGTGACGACAGCGACCGACGGCCTGAGGGCGAGGAAGGAGCGATCGTATTCATCGGCTTCCACGACGAACAGGTCGTCGCTCCCGGGGTGCAGGTTTCCTCTCCACGCGCTGACACGACCTCCGGCAAGTCCGGTCGGATGCAATCCCGCTGTAGCGAGCGCTGCGGTCGTCATGACTGTTGTCGTGGTCTTGCCGTGCGTGCCTGCGATCGCAACCAGTGAGCCGTGGTTGACAGCTTCGCCGAGGGCTTCGGCGCGCCTGACCACGGGGATTCCGGCGGCGCGGGCCGCCACCAGCTCGGGGTGGTCCGGCCTGATCGCTGACGTAAACACCAGCGCTCGCGCGCCGATAACGTGAACGGGATCGTGTCCGGTGAGCGGGTGAATGCCGAGCCGCTCCAGAGCCTCGTGTTCAACTGCGGCGGCGTCGCACCCACCTACAATTGCCCCACGTCGGGCGAAGAGTTCGGCGAGCGCGCTCATCCCTGCCCCGCCGACGCCCACGAAGTGGATCGGCCGCGGATCGTTGCGATCGATCAGGGGTGCGCTCACTTTGTGGCTCCGAGAAGCCGCCCGAGTCTGCCGGCGATCTCCTCTGCTGCGTATGGACGAGCCCGGGCAAGAGTTGCTTCCGAGCGTTGAGCGCGCAGCCGCTGGTCACTGAGGCGTGAGACGAACGCTGCGAGGTCTGATGCGTTTGCTTCGCGCTCCGGCACCCATTCGGCCGCGCCGGCCGCGGCGAGCGCGCGGGCGTTGGCGGTCTGGTGATCTGCCGCCGCTGTTGGAAGCGGAATGAGGAGCATCGGCAGTCCCCACGCGCAAAGCTCGGCGGTAGTCATCGCCCCCGCCCTCGAGACGGCAATGTCGGCGGCCGCGTACGCCCGCGCGATGGGTGCAAGGTATGCGCTCACGAAAACCTGTGAAGATGCAAAGCTCGTGTAGGTGCCATGGTGGGCACGGCCGGTCGCCCAGATCAGGCCCACACCGGCCGGAACGCCGCCCGAGACCCATGATGCAACAAGCGCGTTCAGGGCCGCCGAACCCTGACTGCCACCCGAGGCAAGAATAACCAGCTCGACATCGTCGCCGAAGCCAAACTCGCGCCGCGCCTCCTCCCGCCTCGGTCGCTGCGCGGCCGGAGGTGGTGGTTCGATGGGGTTGCCGGTGTCGACCGCTCGACCACGTGCGCGCGCCGGGAGCCGGGTGATCGCCTCGGGAAAGCCGAGGTAGATCTCGCGCGCGAAGCGGCTGAAAAACCTGACGGTGCGACCGGGAAAGGAGTTCTGGTCCTGAAGCACAAAAGGAATGCGGGCCCCTGCCGCCCATGCGAGCGTCGCTCCCGATGCGTAGCCGCCAGTGGCTACCACAAGTTTGGGCCGGTCAGACTCCGCCAGACTGGCTACCGATCGACGTCCGGCGACGAGACCGCGAGCAGTTCTCCAGTTTCTCAGCGGATTGGATCGGTAGAGGGGCTCGAGGTCGAGAAGTGCATGGGGGAAGCCGCTTTCCGGCAGGACATCACGCTCGATCCCCCGCCTCGCCCCAATGAAAAACGGCCGCACCTCTGGTACCTGCCTGACGAGGGCGCGGGCGATGGCCAGTGCCGGATAGAGATGGCCGCCGGTTCCTCCGCCGGTAAAAAAGACTCGCACTCAGGCCGGGATGCCAAGGGGATCGGTGGCGCCGCTGTGATAGACACGCTCCCGGACGCTGCCGATGTTGACCAGCACTCCCGTGGTGAGGAGCGTCAGAACCAGGTTGCTGCGACCGTTGGAGAAAAACGGGAGTGTGAGGCCGGTGTTGGGCAGCAGGCTCACGACAACAGCGATGTGCACGTACGCCGTAATCGCGACCGTTGCCGTGAGACCCAGAGCGACGAGCTGCAGAAACGGACTGCGCGCCTGGCGCGCGATCCTGAATCCGAGCCACGTGTAGACGGCGAACATCAGAACCACGAGCGACAGCCCCAGAAACCCCCATTCTTCGCCGATGTTGCTGGCGATGAAATCGTCGATACCCATGGGAACCCAGCCGTATTGCTGCAGGCCTTCACCGAAGCCGGTCCCGGTGAGTCCGCCCGAGCCGACAGCTATCAGGGACTGCTGTTGCTGGTAACCGATCTGCGAGGGAACCTTTTCCAGTCCGACAAACGACCAGATGCGTGCAAGGGCGTAGTGCTTGTCCTGGAGCTCGTGCCAGATGACCGGTGCGACCAGGATGCCGAGGACGACAAAGTGCCCGATGCGGACGCCTGCCGCGAAGAGGATGATCCCCATGAGAAGAAGGAACATCAGCGCCATCGAGAGGTCGGGCTGGAGAAACGCGATCCCGGCGAGGATGCCGACGATGAGCAGAAACGGCGGCAGCCCCCTGGTGAGCCGCCGCATCGTATCTCCCTTGCGGAGCACAAGCATCGCCGTCCAGATGACGACCGCGATCTTGGCAAGCTCGGCGGGCTGTACCGACCCCCCGAAGAGAAAGCGACGCGAACCGCCAATCGTTGCCACCGTGGCTATTCCCGGAGTAACGGTAACTGCCATCAGTACCAGTGCCACCAGCATGATCGGCCAGGCCAGCTTGTCGAGCTTCGCGGCGTCGAACTTGGCAGCGAACATGAATGCACCTGCTCCGACGGCAACTCCCGTCAACTGCTGGAAGAAGAAGGTCGTCGAGGGCAGGTCGCGTCCGATCGCCACGATCGCGCTCGCGCTGTACAGTGTCGCCAGACCGAAAACAACCAGGCAGGCGGTGAGAATCGTGAGTGCGGTCGCCTCCGGTGTCATCGCCCACCGGTCACGGAATGGTGTGGCGTGAGAAAGTGGTGTGTTCATTGACCCGGGGACCGCGCGAAAGTACTGAACGCCGCCCCTCGCTCTTCGTAGTTGTTGAACATGTCGTAGCTCGAACAAGCCGGCGAAAGCAGAACACAATCGCCCGGGTGTGCCAGGACGGCAGCCCGCCGGAGAACACTCCTGAAATCACCCGCGACGTGTTCGAGGCCGGTGATCTTTCCGAGGTCGTTCATGATCAACGGCGCCGAGCGGCCATATGCGATCACGGCCCGGCAGTGACCCCGGATGCTTTCGGCGAGCGATGTGTACGGCTCGCCCTTGTGCACGCCGCCGAGGAGGAGGACTACAGGTCGGGTCATGCTTTCAATTGCAACCCGCGTCGATGACACGTTCGTCGCCTTGGAATCATTGATCCAGGTGACGCCGCCGTGCCCGGCAACGGTTTCGAGGCGGTGTGGCAGGGGCCGGAACGTGGAAAGGCCCTCCACGATCCGTTCGCGCGCCGAGAGGCTCAACCGCCCATGTTCGGCCCGGATCACACCCAGGACCGCAGCCAGCGCATTGCCGACGTTGTGATCACCCAGGAGATGCAGCTGTGCGCGCGGACGGAGGGGAGCGTCGTCGACGATGAGCGTGTCGTGCTGGCGGTCGAGAAAAGCGTCGGAAAAGTTGCCGCCCGCCGAGAAATACGAGATCGTCCCCGCCACGTCCTTCGTCATCTCGCGTGAGGGACGATCGTCGGCATTGATGATCCACTTCGACGTACGTCGTGCGTTGCGGAAGAGCCGCGCCTTGTCGGCGTAATACGCGGCGACGCCCGGGTAACGGTCGAGATGGTCGGGCGCGAGATTGGTGAGAATGCCGGCGGTCGGGTCGATCGACGGAGTATCGTGGAGCTGGTACGACGAGATCTCGAGTGCAACCCATCGCGGCGGCACCGGACGGAGCGCCATCTCGCTCAGCGGGGTTCCGATGTTACCCACCGCCTCGACGTCGTGGCCAAGCGCCTTGAGGAGGTGCGCCACGAGCGCGGTAACGGTTGTCTTGCCGTTGGTCCCGGTTATCGCGATGTAGCGGAGTCCGGGCAGCGCTGACAGGGCCAGCTCGACCTCACTGATGATCTCGACACCCGCCTCCCGGGCCGCGTCGAGAGGTGGGGCCCCCGGCGGGACCCCGGGGCTGGCCACCACGAGCGCTGCCCTGCTGATCCGAGCCAGGTCGTGCCCGCCCGTGGCGATGTCCACGCCCAGCGGTCGCAAACGATACTCTGCCTGCCGCAGTTCCGCGGACGGCTTGTCATCGGAGGCGTAGACTGGTGCGCCGAGCCAGCGCAGAAGAGCACAGGCCGACTCCCCGCTGCGGCCGAGGCCAACGACGGCGGTTTCACCTTGCGCCCAGTTTCGTCCGGTCACCGCAGCTTGAGAGTCGTGAGAGCAACGAATGCACAGAGCACTCCCAGAATCCAGAAGCGAACGACCACCTGGGACTCCTTCCAGCCGCTTTCCTCGAAATGGTGATGAAGGGGCGCAATCAGAAAAACCCTGTTGGCGCGCGCGTACGACTCCCCGCGCCGGGCCTTGTGCCACTTGAACACCGCCCGCTGAATGATCACCGATACCGTTTCGGCGGCAAACACTCCACCGATGAAGAGGAGGAGGAATTCACTTTTGAGGAGTATCGCAACCGCTCCCAGGGCGCCACCGAGCGCCAGCGCCCCCGTGTCACCCATGAAGATCTGCGCGGGATGGGTATTGAACCAGAGAAAGCCGACGCAGGCTCCAAACAGAGCCATGCAGTAAATCGTCAACTCTCCGGCTCCAAAGAGATAAAACAGCTGCAGATAGCTGGCACCGTCGACACGGCCCATGAGGTAGGCGAACAGGGCAAACGTAGCGAGGGCGATTGCGCTCAGACCGGCCGCCAGTCCGTCGAGACCATCAGTGAGGTTCACGGAGTTCGAGGTTGCCGTGAGGATGAAGGTCACCCACGGCACATAGAGCCACGCCAGGCCGGTCGTCAGCGGAACAAGGAGGATGTACTTGAAAAAGGGCAGCGTCGTCGAAGCTCCGGGCAGCTCGGAAACAGGAAACTGCCAGAGCAGGAAGCCGAAGAGGACTCCGATCGAGACCTGGCCGGCCAGCTTCCAGCGCTCAACGAGCCCCTCATTCTTCTTTCCCTCCTTGCGCTGTCGCAGCTTGAGATAGTCATCGAGAAATCCGATCGCCCCCATCCACAGGGTGACGAACATCGCGAGGATCACGTAGCGCTGGTTGTCGAAACGCCCCCAGAGCAGCGTCGGGATCAGCGCACAAAGGAGAATCATCACGCCGCCCATCGTCGGCGTTTCACCCTTGTTCTGGTGAGTTTCGGGAGTGCCCTCGCGGACGACCTGATTCACCCGCATCGCGCTCAGGCGCCGGATTATCGGGGGACCGAGCAGAAATGAAAGGAGAAGTGCGGTCACCGCCGCCGCCGCCGCTCGAACCGAGATGTACCCGATCAGTCGCAGCGGCGGCACATCGTCGACGAATTGGCTCAGAAGGAAATGAAGCACGTCCGCTGTCAGTGGTTTGGGGAATCGGGCGAGCGGGCGGCGCCAGCATACTCCCGCAACTTCGCAGCCAGGCGCTCCAGTCGTGTGCCGCGGGACCCCTTGAGGAGAATCAGCGATCGGGGCTCTATCCGCTCCCGGAGCGCCGGCCAGACATCGTCGGCATCGGCGCCCGTGATGATCCTCGCTTCCCCTGCTCCAATTCTGGAAAGCGACTCGGCGAATCTTCCGATGCCAACTATTGTCGTCGCCCGACCTTCGAGCGCGCGGCGCGCGATGTCGTCGTGCAGCGGCCCCTCCTGCGCTCCCAGCTCGAGCATCGTTGCAAGGACGGCGATGCGCGGCCGCTCCCCTCCGATCGAATCGAGAAGGGTCAGCGCTTCCCTGGCCGAAGCCGGATTCGAGTTGTAGGCGTCGTTCAACAACAGGAGGTCACCCAACCGTTCCAGTTCGCTGCGCATCGGGAGGGGGGGCAGTGAACGCATCCCGCGGGCCGCATCTTCATCGGCTACGCCGCATGCCCGCGCGACCGCGGCCGCCAGCAGCGCGTTGCGGATGTTGTGCTCTCCCGGGAGTGCAAGCGTGAAGCGCGTCCCATCGAGCACGAACCGGCCGAGACCATCACCATCCAGTCCCCAACTGGTCGGACGAACCAGGCCTGCGGTCAAGCCAACGTCGATCACGGTGGCTCCCGCGCTACGCGCTATCTCGATTGCGGCAGTAATGTCAGCTGGAACAATGGCTATCCTCGCGCCGGAAAACACGGCTGACTCTTCGCGAAGTACTCCGCCCAGCGACCCCAGTCCTTCGAGGTGCTCCTCGCCGATCGACGTCAGTACCGAAATGTCGGGCAGGGCGATGTCTCTCAGGGTGGCGACTTCACCGGGATGGTTGGTGCCGATCTCGACCACCGCCACATCGGCGTTGTCGGGAATGCCGAGGACGGTCAGTGGCACCCCGATATGGTTGTTGAGATTACCGCTCGTCGCGTGAACGTCGAGCCGCGTCGAAAGGGCAGCCGTTATCAGCGCCCTGGTGCTCGTTTTGCCGTTGGAACCGGCCACTGCCACGACGCCCCCGTTCCAGGCACGTCGCCTGTAGGTCGCGAGAGCGCCGAGGGCGAGTGTGGTGTCCTGAACACGGAAAACGGGAATCGACGGCGCGTTGCCGGGTGCCGCGGGCCTTGAGACGACCGCAGCCCGTGCCCCCGCCGCGGCCGCCTGCACCACGAATTGATGTCCGTCGAAGCGGTCGCCAACGAGCGCCACGAACAGTTGCCCCTCTCCGACGGTTCTCGAGTCCGTCGAGATGCCGCTGTAGTTCGTGTCATCTCCCGGCCGGGCACCGAGCAGGTGCGACGCCAGTGCCTGCGAGACCCGCCGTGATGTCCAGAAGCTCATTGCGTTCGCCCAGTAAGTTCCTCGACGATGACCTTCTCGTCAAAGGGAGCCTTGCTGGTGCCGTGAATCTGGTACGTCTCGTGGCCCTTGCCGGCCAGGAGAACGATGTCACCGTGGCTCGCCGCCTCGAAGGCGGCCTTGATAGCCGATCGCCTGTCGGCGATGCGGCGGTGAAGGCCCTTTTTCATTCCCGCTTCGATGTCGTCGAGGATGCGCTCGGGGTCTTCGGTTCGTGGATTGTCGCTGGTGATGATAACAACTTCGGCCAGAGACTCCGCGATGTTCCCCATGATTGGCCTCTTGCCGCGGTCGCGGTCTCCACCGCACCCGAAAACCACAATCAATCTTCCCCGTGTGAATGGCCGGACCGCCCTGAGAGCTCGATCGAGCGCGTCCGGTTTGTGGGCGTAGTCGCGCAGGACTGGTGGTTCAACCGAGATGAGTTCGAGCCGTCCCGGAATCTGGGGGAGGTTGGAAAGCCTGTCAGCGATGTCCGGCGGCTCCACACCAAGCGACCAGGCGGCAGCCGCCGCACCCAGAGCATTACAGACGTTGAAGTCCCCGATCAGCGGCAGACGGACGCCCACAGACCGAGCATGTCTGATCCTGAGCAACCATTCGCTGCCACGCGGCCCGTAGCGAGCGTCGCCGGCACTTACCTCGGCGTCGTCCGAGAGTCCATAAAGAATGCGGCGCGGCCCGGTGGGCAGGGCGCGCCACTCAGGGGCGTCAGCGTTGAGGATCAGTGCGCCCTCCGGAGCAAGAAGCGTTACCAGTCTCGCCTTGGCGGCGAAATACGCCTCCGCGTCCTTGTGATAATCGAGGTGATCCCTCGAAAGATTCGTGAAGACGGCCGCGTCGAATGCGATCCCGTCCACCCGGTTCTGGTCGAGAGAGTGTGAGCTGACCTCCATCGCCACGCGTTTGACTCCCGAATCCGCGAGCTCACGAAGGGTTCGCTGCAGCTCGAACGGACCCGGGGTCGTGAGGCCGGAGTCAGGGTCGGCCGGAGGCGCGCCGGGCCGGACCACGCCCAGAGTCCCGATCGAGGCTGTAGGCGAGTCATGGGCGTCAAGAAGATGGCGCAGCATGAAGACGGTTGTGGTCTTGCCGCTGGTTCCCGTAACCCCAACGATCGACAGCGCATCAGCCGGATGGTCATGAACCGCCGCCGCCAGCGCCGCGGCGGCGAGGCGAGAGTCACTGACAACCAGCGCCGGCAGGCCGGTGGCCCCGGCGTCCTCGACTACAGCCAGGGCGATCCCGCGCCTCGCTGCATCGGCCAACCAGCTGTGTCCATCGTGTACGCTGCCCCGAACGGCAATAAACGCCGAGCCCGGCGTCACCTGGCGGCTGTCATCGACGACGCCCACCACCTGCTGTGGCAGTGTCGGAGTCGATCCGACGAGGAGCCCCGATCGGGCCAGCGCATCGCGAAGAAGCGAAGTCGCGATCACGGCCTGCGTATGCGAACGGTAGTACCGCGAGCCACTGTGGCTCCCGGAGGTACCGACTGAACAGCCGGTCCGGCCCCTGAAACGATCGCCTTCAGACCCACCTCGTGAAGCCGCCGGACAGCCGATCGCAGTGGCAGACCTCCAAGGTCCGGAACAACGACAGGGTCACCTCTGCCCTCGCCGGTGTTGGCGGCCGAGTCGCTGAGCACGAATGTCACCGGAACGGCTACCCCGGTTTCAGGCATGGCTCCTTCACCCACCACCTCCGCAGTCGGCAAGTTGACAGCACCGGCCGCGCTTTCGACGGAGCCCGCGGCGACTACAGATCCGGAGCCGCCGGACTCGGGAGCCATTGCCACCCTCGCCGGGGCCAGTCGCTCCCAGTCGAGTGACGCATCGCGCGCTGCCAGTGCTCCCTCGATCACGGCCTTCGCGATTGGTGCTGCCGCTTTGCCCCCGTAATACGATGCTCCACGCGGATTATCGAGCTTGGCCAGCACCACGTACTGCGGCGATTCGGCTGGGAACAGCGCAACGAACGTCGCCGTGTAGCTGTTCGCGGCATAGACACCGTCCCTGGTCCGCCAGGCTGTGCCGCTTTTGCCAGCAAGGCTGAAGGTGGCGAGCCCTGCCTCGGTCGCGGTGCCGCTGTCCACGACCGATTCGAGCATACTGAGCATCGTACGCGCTGACTGGTCGCTGAAAACCCGACGCAGACTCCGTGGCCGGTGCCTGTAGATCACGGTCCCGTCGTTGTCCCTGATCTCTCGAATCAGGGCCGGTTCCATCAGCTCACCGCCGTTGGCGAGCGTGGAATACGCGGTCGCGAGCTGAAGCGGCGTTACGGCGAGCTCGTAACCCATGGCCAGCGCCGCCCGCGACTGTCGTGACCAGCGGCGTGGCTCCGAGAGCATGCCGGCCGCCTCCGACGGAAAGGCGATGCCGCTCGGAGTGCCGAACCCGAGATCCCGGAGGAGTTGGTAGAGATCGCCGTCGGAGAGGCGCTCACTGAATCGCACGATCCCGACGTTGCTCGAGTGCCGAATGACGTCGGCGAGACTCAGACGCTCTGCTCGATGAACATCGGTAATCGTGCGACCGTGCAGCGCCAGCCGGCCACCAAACGTCTCGATCACCTCATCGGGTCGCGCCAGGCCCTTGTCCATCAACATCCCTGCATAAAACGGCTTGAGCGTGGAACCGGGCTCGAAAGGCTCGATGAAGGCGGAGGCCGACCCGGCGGTCACTCCACGACGCCTGCTCGCAACGCAGAGCAGCTCACCAGACCGCGGATGCGTGACAATGACGTCACCGCCCTCGGCCGAACTTCGAGACACGGCATCGGCAAGACTCTTGTCGCAGATATCCTGCAGCGCCTGATTAATCGTCAGTCGTACGGTGTGTCCATTGCGCGATAACTCACTCAGCATCTCCGGCGACTCGAAACGTGCGCCGCGCACACCACGGATGGTGCGGGCAGTACCGGGACGCCCCCGCAGGAGTGTGTCGAACTGAAGCTCGAGTCCCGAGGCACCCGCACCATCGCGGCTCAATCCGCCGAGCAGGCGACGGGCTCCTTCGGACTGGATGTATTCCCTGCCACCAACCGCAGTGGTATGCACTCCGTTGAAGCGGGAGACGCCAGCCACCGCAGCCGCGGGCCAGGCTCGTCGCAACTCCACCCACCGGGAACGGCGGTTGGTGGCGCGACGCGCTTCGGCCTGGCTGATCCCGGCCGCAACCATGGCGCGATAGAGCCGCCTCAGATCTCTCACCTCGGCTGGCGCTACTGCGAGCCTCACCAGCTCGGGGCTGCGAGCTATCGAGAGACCGGTGACGTCCTCGATATCGCCACGGACCGGGGGCAGCGTGGCACCGGTAAACTGCTGCTGCAAGGCACGCTTTGTCCAGCGCTCATGTTGCCAGAGCTGAACCTGGGCGGCCCTGACAACTATCGCCAGCGAGAAGACGACCAGGACTCCATGAATCAGGCGCAGGCGTGTTGTACCGAGCATGATCACGATCTCCCGCCATCCGGTGCGGCCGGACGCCGCAGTCGCACGAGCTGACTGTCGGCAGGGACCCGCATCCCGAGTCGTGCGCTCACCACAGGGAGGAGCCGGCCAAGGCTGGTCGCCGAGCGGATCTCGTTGACGAGACGGGCCCGCTCGGACTCGAGCGAAGATCGCTGGCGGTCGAGATCATGCAAGGCGCGCGCCCGGGCCACTCCCGAGGAGCGTCGCGCGATCACGATCGTCGCGACGGTAAGGAACGCAATCAGCCCGACCGCGATCCGTGAGCGCGCGCGTCGCGCGGCTACGCGGCGCGTTGCCATGCTCGAAGCCTGGCGCTTCGGGCCCGTGGGTTGCGAGCCTTCTCCTCGTCCGAGGCCACAACCGATCTGCGGGTGAGAAGTGTCCCGGGTGCCTGCCCCCGCCTGTCACAGGTGCAGAACGGTTGCTGAGTTGGACAGATGCAGCCGCGACTCCAATCGGCGAAAGCATGTTTGACGACCCTGTCTTCACCGGAGTGGTAGGTGATGACCACCAGTCTGCCGCTCCGATTCAGCCTGTGGCGCAGCAGCTCGAGCGCTCTCACCAGTGAGTCGTGTTCGTCGTTGACGGCGATTCGAACAGCCTGGAAGAGTCTGGCGAAGTCCGATGGCCCGGTCCGGGGACCGAGCGCCGCCCGGATCGCACCGACCAGGTCGTCGCTGGTCATCAGCAGCGCGCGGGATCGGCGCTCAACGATCGTTCGAGCGAGCCGGGCCGCACGACGCTCGTCGGCGTGCTCGCGGAATACAGAACTCAACTCCTCCAGCGCAGAACGATTGAGCCAGTCGGCTGCAGTCATCTCCCTGTTCGTGTCCATCCGCATGTCCAGTGGCACACCCGGTCGGAAGGAGAAGCCGCGTGAATCATCGTCGAGCTGGCGAGAAGAGACACCAAGGTCAAGGAGTACACCGTCGAACGTCTGATCGTGCGGGAAGAGTGTATCCACCTCGGCGAAACTACCGTGCACGAGAGAGACGCGGCCGGCATCGATCATTTGGCGCAGACGTTCGGATGCTGCACGTATGGCGCCCGGGTCACGATCGGTTGCTGTGACACGGGCACCCTGCTCGAGGAGGGCGAGCGTGTGCCCGCCACCGCCGAGAGTTCCGTCAAGAACGTGGCCGGCTCTGCCTAACAGTTCGCGAACCTCGTGCGCGAGAACCGGCGTGTGCCAGTCGCTATCCCAGGACATAGCCGGTTGTTGGACGGCACATTCTAACGGTCCCTTGCAAGCAGCGTCAAGCTCTTGTCTGATAATCAGTTATGCACATCGCGGGCTTGTCGGGAAGCACGAACTCAGGCTCGGGCGCTCGAGCGACGAAGACCTTCGGGTGTGGTGAGGACGCAGACACCTTGCGCGGATGCGTCCGAGGCGTTTCGTGATCCGACGCCCGCGCCGCGCGAGCCGGCAAAACACAGAGGGGCCCGCGCGTCAGCGAGCCCCTCGGGAGAACCAGCGTCTCGAGGACTATTTGCAGTACGCCTTGGTCATCTGATCGGGCGTGTCGGCGTATTGCATGAGCTGCGGCATCAGTGCCCTGAGCTGCTCCGCGAACTGGTTGCCACCCTTGGGCATGTGGATCTGCGCGTTCGTCAGGTAGTCCTTGGCCAGCTTGGCCTTGTCACAGCTCTTCTCCGCCCCTGCTTCCTGAAGTTGCGTGAAGCCGAGGGTCATGTTGGCGACCCCGAGGAGGAAGTACGTCGCAGGAGTCTTGTCCACGGTTTCCGACCAGGTTAGAATTTCGAGAGCTTTCTTCACCTGGTTCTGGTCTTTCTCCTCTGATCTCTGGTAGGCTGTGAAGATCCGGTTGGCGATCGTGGTTGCCATGCCACCTACGAGCGTCTTGTCCTCTCCATCCTCCAGAGCGGCACGAAGGAGGGCCATCGCCGAGTCGGACTGATCCTGGTCCATCATGATACGCGCGACCTGCAGCCTGACGCCCGGGGTCTTGGGTGCGAGGGCAATGACTTTCTGGTAGGCGTTGAGAGCAACGGGCAGTTGGCCCATCTGGCGGGCGAGCTGTCCGACTGCCTGCCAGGCCTCGACGTTGGTCGGGAACTTGGCCGCGCCGCGCGAGGCGGCTTCGAGCGCCCTGGCGGTATCACCAGCCGAAATGTAGGCGGCCGTGAGTCGCGTAAAGAAGCTTGAGTCAGCCGCCGCTGTGTCGCTCTTGATCATCTCCTCACCGATCGCCGCCGCCTTCGCGAACTCGTTCATCGCGAGGTAGATGCGCCACTGCATTCTGATGAGGGCTGGATCGCCGGGGTTCTGGCGGACGGCTTCGTCGATGATGGGGCGCGCTACGTCGAACTGGCGAGTCTGGGCGATCGCGTTGACGACCGTTTCGACGAGTCGGACATTGGTTGGATCGGCCGAGAGGAGAGTGGTGAGGGTCGAGATGTACTTCTGGTCCATCTTCTTTTCGTTGTACGCATCAGCGAGAAGAGTCAGGGCCCGGCGATTGGTGGGGTGAATCTTCGTGATTTCTTCACCGATCCGGATGATCGAATCGGCGCCCCACTTCTGGGAGTTGGCGATTTCGAGGGCGCAGACACGCGCCATTACGGAGCTGGGGTAGTCACGCAGGCCTTTCTGGGCGTCGGTCATGGCTTCGGCGAACTTGTTCTGACGCCACTTGAGGACGCAGCTCTGGACTTCGGCGACCGGGCGACGAGCCTGATCGATGGACGTCGACAGGCCTTTGGCGACGTCGGCGGGACGAGCGCCCGTGACCGGCGGAAGGGGCTGTATCATCCCCTCACCGCGCACAAGCTGCAGAGTGCCGGTGAACTCGTAACCGGTGTCAGTCTTGTTGATCGCACCCTCGAGGTATTCCTCGGCGCGAACGAGGATTGCAAGCTGTTTTGCGTCGTTGGCGTTGAGTGGTTCGGTGCGCGAATACCCCGATTGCTCGAGCGCATTGTCGATGTCGGCCTTGACAATGATCCAGAGCGTCCGGCCCATGAAGTCGCCACCGAGGCGCTCGCGCAGCTGGTCGGCGAAAGTGGCACCCAGGCTCCGTTCGCTGCTGCGTAACACGGGAACCATGAAGCGCGGTCCCGGCGTCTGCCGGGGCTGTAGTACCTGAGTCTGCGAAGTTGACACGGCGGGTACAGCGGCGATCGTCAACCCGAGGATCGCCAGCGCTCCCGCACGAAGCTTCCGAGCCATCACGTTCTTCCTCCAATGGGTTGTTGATTCTACACCTGCCATAAACTGCGGGTCCGGCTGAGAACGTGGGCGAAGAGGGACTCGAACCCCCGACATCCTGCGTGTAAGGCAGGCGCTCTGACCAGCTGAGCTATTCGCCCTCGAACCCGTCGCCGTGCCTAACGCGGTGCTGACCCAGCTTGCCGGAACCGCCTTACTTCTTGAGAATCGCCAGCGGGACCAGCACGCAGTAACCGAGTACCAGCAGAATCGGCGCCAGCGTGATTCCACCCCGCCACAGATCCACGAAACCCGCGACTATCGCCAGACTCGCGAGACCCCAAAACAAAAGCGGCCGCGTACGCGGCTTGTCTACCGGACTCGTCATCGGCGGAAGGATAGGCCTCATTCTGCGCACGTGTCAAGCACGCACACCGCATAAGGTTACGTTTCGATTAAGGCTGGTGAACGATTCGATTAACTCTGGTTGACCCCCTCTGACGAGGGCATTTCGACGCTTCCCAAATCGAACAGTACGACCCGTCACTGGGTGGTTCCCGGGGGACGCGGTTGGGCACCATCACCAACCCGCAGCAGTTCCTCCAGGGCGCTCTCCCGCTCGCGGCGCTCGGCAACTTCGTCGGCCGCGCGCAACGCTGCGAGGCGTGCGCGGTCGCGCCGCCTCCTCAGCAGGTAAAAAGGTGTGACAAACAGGATCATCACAAACGCGGAGAGCGTGACGTCGGCAAACAACGCCAGACCGCCGTATCGCCGTCGCACCGCCCTCTGCCAGTACAGTTCGAACGCGCTCGTCGTCATGCCGTGGGCGCGCCGCAGCGCGAGATCGAAGCTGCCGGTACTGCGCCAGTTCTCGAAGAGCAGCGACAAACCGCGGTCAGCATCCAGCGTCGCCAGCGCGCCCACGGCCTGATGCGCGAGAGCATACGCGGCTTCCGCTGACCGGCCACTGCGACCGAACGCCGAATCGAGCGCCGCCAGAGTCCTGAACCCACGCAGAGCGAGGCCGAGGTTGGCCGCGATGACTTCCTCCCTTCCCCACTCACCTGCCGTCCACGAAGCGTAGCCCTCATCAAACCATCGCGGCGGACTCCCGCCCAGGAATTCGTGAAGTGCCAGGTGCGCCAGTTCGTGGCGGAGGACGACGGCCGGATCACCCGCGTCCGATGGCGCCGAACGTCCCTGCATGATGATTCGCCGTTCCGAGGGAATGGCAAACGCAGCGCCCCACTCGGGCGCGCCGTCGCCAACCCAGGTTCTGAAGGTTGCCCGATCGGGGGCGATACTGATGAGCACCGTTTCGCGCGGCCTGGGCAAGCCGGCAAAGGTGTCATTTGCAGTGGCACGCCGGAGGAGCGTCGCGGCAAGCAGGGAATCGCTCTGGAATGCGACGGCGGTAAAGCGACCTGCTTCTAGGCGAACGGGAGGCACCTGGGCACCAGAGCTGATCGGCAGCAGCGTCGCGGCCACCGCAGCTACGATCAGCCGGGCTCGCCTCCCGAGTCCACAAGCGACAACATTTCCGCGCACCGCGTCGACCATGGATTGAACTTGTTGGTCGCTGCACCGGCGCGCCACGCCTCGCGCGCGCCGTCCCGGTCGCCACCGAACCAGAGTGCCCTGCCGTACTCGAACTGAGCCTCAACGAGATTTGGACCCAGGGCGATGCTTTTTCGAAAGAATATCTGGGCATCCTCGTACATCTCGCGCTCAAGGTAGAGAAGGCCGAGGTAGTAGTGTGCGTAGAGGACTGCCTTGCGATCGTTGTCGATCCTGATCGCTTTGGAAAGGTGCTCGATGGCCTCGCCGAATATGCGCTTGCGCAGGCATATGTAGCCGACGTTAACGCGCGCGAGGGAGTTTTGAGGCTCCTTCATCAGGACACGCTGAAAGTCGAGAAGGGCCTCGTCGTGTTTCTCCTGCAGCATCAGGGTCCACCCGCGGAGAAGGAGCGCCTGCGGATCTTCCGGGGCGAGGTCGAGCGCCCGCTCGAGCGCAGCGGTCGCGGCTGCGAGATCGCCCAGCGACATCAGGCTCCACCCTTTTTCGATAAAGGTGGAGGCATTGAGATGATCGGCGCGGGTAGGTGCCGGAGGGAGCTCGGAGGGCGCCGGACCTGCGCCTTCGTGTGCTGGTGACTGCAACACCTTCCACTCGCCGACGAGGCTGCGGATCCTGTCCTTGAGTTCGCTGAGCGAAGTGATTTCGCGATCGACGGACTTGTAGAGGGCGATGATGTCGCTCTTGATGGCGTCTCGCCGCGCCGCAGCAGCGGGGGTGGCGATGTCCTTCGCGATCGACGCGAACTCTTCGTAGGGTGAGCGTGACGCGGTGTCAGGCATGGACGCCGTCGAGCTCCCGTTTTTCGGCTGCTGACAGGAGGCCGGCCAGATCGACAATCAGCACGAGTTCGCCGTCCCGCGTGATCACTCCTTTGACAAACTCTCCGGAGAGGCCGCGCACCATGCGCGGCGCCGGTTCGATGTCGTCTTCGGTGCAGGGGCGGACATCGAGGACCTGGTCGACGACGACAGCGCACGAACTTCCGTCGACACTCACCACCAGCAGGCGGGCACGAGGGGTGAGGTCGAGGGCTGAAGCACCGAGTCGTTCCCTGAGGTCGGCGACGGGAACCACCTCGCCGTCGAACTCGGTGAGCCCCTCGAGCCATGGCGGGAGGCGCGGGACCTGTCGCGGGACGACGTATCGGAGAACCCGCTGCACGCACGCGACATCGACGGCGTAGAGATCGCGACCGACTCTGAAGGTGACGAGGCGGAGACTGGTGCTCTCAGACACCGGACACCAGTGCTGCGCCCGCGCTGACCACAGCGCGGGCATCGAGGATCGAGGTCAGCTTGTTCTGCCTCCAGAGGACGGCGATCAGAAGATCGTCCTCCTCATCGAAGGGAGGCTGGCGGAGACTGTCCAGGTCGATCGACTCGACATCTTCGACGTCGTCGACCAGAACGCCGAGGCGTTCACCCTCCCGTCGCATGACGAGCACCGTTTCGGACTCGGCGGCCGCCACGCCCAGTACGGCGGCGGCCTCGACCACGGGCAGCGGTATCCCCGCGTGCGAGCAGACGCCTGCCACACCCTCCTCCATTCCCGGCACTGCGAAAAGTGTGGGATTGTCGAGGACCTCCTCGACTGCCCGCACGTCGAATGCAAAGCGCTCATCGCCGACAACAAACATGAAGAGGTCGGCCTTCCCCCGCCGCGAGCGCACCCGGTCACGGAAGCGCGCCGGTTGCGACTGTATTTCGTTAGTCTGTTCGAACTGGGAAATGGACATTCGTTGCGGATACGGATGACGCTCTCGTTTCCCAACAGACCAGTTCCTTCGTCGCGTCGTCACTTGCTCAGTGACGACTCGACGCCGCCATGTGACGGCAGTGATCATCGTCGCAATCTCCTGTCGACATGGCGCATCACGGCGGATGCGATCTCCTGCGGATCGAGCGACTCATCGGCACCGCACCCGGCGAGAACTGCCTGTGGCATGCCGGGCACGACGCAGCTCGAAGGCGACTGAACAAGGACAAACCCGCCACTGCGTCTGACCGCGGCGCAGCCATTCGCTCCGTCCCGACCCATGCCGGTCAGAACGACCGCCCCACAGTCCGCACCGAACAGCTCCGCCGCGTCGGCGAGCGTTATGTCGAGTGACGGCCTGACGCCGAGGACCGGTGCCGAGGCATCAACGTGCGTGCGTGCGGCGCCGGCTTCCCTCACAATTCTGACGTGATATCCGCCTGGTGCCACCAAGATCGATCCGCCTGTGAGCTCCGATCCGTTGGCAGCCTCGGACACTGCAACACCGGAAAGCTCGCCAAGGCGGCGCGCCAGACTTGAGGTGAATCCGGCCGGCATGTGCTGCACGACGACGATCGCCACCTCCGGCAAGAGGGCAAGTGCCGGAACCACTTCGCTCAGAACGCGCGGGCCTCCTGTTGACGCCCCGACGACAACCACCGCCCTCGCCTGAACCGGCGGACCCGCCGCCGCTTTCCGCTCGCGCGCGTTCCTCTGGCGCGGCCCGGTTCTGGCCGCGGCCATCACGTTCCCACGGACGGCGGCTTTGGCCGCCGTACCGAGACGGGCTCGTAACGTTGGCTCATCGACTGACACACCACGTCCGACCGCCGGCTTGCGCACGAAATCGACAGCGCCAAGCTCGAGGGCGCGGATCGTCAGGTCGGCCCCGTTCTGCTCGTCGGCCGAGCTCAACATCACGACCGGCCTTCGCTTTTCACTCATCAGGATGTCGAGCGTTTCGAGACCGTTGATACCCGGCATCATGATGTCGAGCGTGACCAGATCCGGCTCGAGATGACGTGCCTGCTCGATCGCCGACCAACCGTCCGCAGCTTCGCCCACTATCGAAAAACCCTCGGACTCGAGCACATCTCTGACGATTCGCCGCAGCAATTGCGAATCGTCAACTATCAGGACTCGCGGCGGTTCAGAGGACACGGGCACCCCCAAACATCGAGACCACCGTGACGCTACCCGTTGCCACGTCCAGTGCGACCGACCGGCCCGAGCCACCGCCAACATCTTCACCGTCGACCAGCAGCCCCTGCGCCGCGATCGCCCGGCGGGCAGCGTCGACGTTGCGTTCTCCCATGTTGACTCCTGCTGTTCGGAGAAGCTGTCCAAACATGCTCGCGCCACCGACAAGTCTTGCCGAGAGGCGGCCGTTGGACCCGGCGCAGCGCATTTCGTCAATCAGGAACGAAACCGCGGTCGAGGCGAACTTGGTCGGTCGACCACGGTCCCGTGACAGGCTTTCGTCAGGCAGGAGAACGTGGGCGAGGCTGCCGAGGCGCAGTTCGCGGTCCCAGAGGATGATCGCCACGCAGGACCCGAGACCTGCCGAGCGCAACACACCGTGGTCGCGCGCGACAGCCCAGCCGGCAACCGGCACATCAATGGCGATTGTCGCTGACGACCCCGACCTGTCCGCGACGATGCTCTCAGGCACTCTTGCGCGCCATCTCGAGACTCTCGCGGGCGTGTGGATTCTCCGGCGCCAGCGCGAGAGACCGTTCCCAGCAACGAATTGCATCTTCGGCCTCGCCGCGCCGGAAGCGGATGTTTCCTAGCTTTAGCCACACGTCACCGCCGAGATCAGGAGCAAGGCGTACGGCCTGGGCATACGACTCGAGAGCCTCCTCGAACGCGCCCGCCTGATAACGCAGGTCGCCGCGGTTCTTGTGCAACTGGGGCACTGATGGCCCTTCGTGGAGGCCTCGCTCGACCGCGGCAGCGGCCTCCTCGATTCGCCCGAGACGCTCGAGTACGACGGCCTGGTTGTTGATGAGCACCGCTGCCGTCGGATGGGCAGCAACACCGCTCTCAAGGATCGACGCCGCCCGTTCCGCGTCGCCGGTCCACGCTGCTGCTATCCCTGCGTAGTGATACCATGCCGCGCTTCTGCTGCCCCCACCAGCCAGTGACTGCAACGTCGCGTGGGCCGCGCCCGCGTCACCGCGGCGGAGGGCCAATACCGCCCGCAGAATCGCCACCCGTTCGTCGGATGGCTGAAGCGCCTCCGCCCTCGTCAGCTCCGATCGGGCTTCGTCGAAGCGGCCTGTCTTCTCCAGTGCGTAGGCCAGATTCACGTGCACAGCAGCCCGCTTCGGTTGCCGTGCCGAAAGTTCCCTGAGTGTCCTGATCGCTTCGTCGTATCGGCCTTGCCTGATCAGACCCAGAGAAAGGTTGAACGCCGCCTGGTTGTCGGTCGGCCGCAGGTCGAGAACGCGCCGGAACTCGCGGATGGCTTCGTCCGTCATCCCCGACTTGTAAAAGGCAAGCCCAAGGTTGCGATGCTCGCTTACCCGCACTTCGGTGCTGACCGATTCCGGCGTCGGAGTGCGGCCGACGCGATGGAGGAATCCAGCCGTTGCCAGTTCGAAAAGCGCCTTGGCCACGATGAAGTCCGCCAGCCCTGATTCCTCGACGATCGCGGCCACGTCGCGCCGGCCATCGAGCAGTGGCAGAATCGATTCCTGATCGGGCGTGAGCCCGACGTCCGCACGCGCCAGGTGTGCTCGGTCCAGAGAGAAGACCAGATCGAAGCTCGAAACCTTCTTCTGGATGAGTTCCCACTCGTCGATGCGCCGGGCTCCTTCGAGGAGCAACGATTCGGGATTGATCGAGACGAGAAGATCCTGTTCCTCGGGTGCGATGTCGGGCTCGAAGGAGAAGGTTCCCTGTGTCCATGTGAAGAGGTAGAAAACCGCCTCTTCGATCTGTTGCCTTATGTACTGGTGCAACTCCTCCCGGGCGATCATCCGTTCGGAAACCAGTATCTCTCCGATGCGGCGCTCGCTCGCCGCGATCTGTATCGAGATGGCTCGCTCGAGGTCCTCGCGCGAGATCAGGCCGGCCTTGACCAGAATGTCGCCCAGCCGGTCTCGGCGATTGACTATCGATGCGAAACAGATACGCCCGCGGTCGAAGTAGATGCTGCCGAAGGCGTGCCTGTGCGTCACCGACAGACAGCCGGTCTTGCGTCCCATCGCCAGCAACTGGAGGACGTCGGGCAGGCTCGCCTCGCGAAGTGAACCCCTGATGGCCATCAGCTGTACTCCTCGATCAGCCTGCCGCCGGCGTCGGGCCAGTCGACGATTACCTTCTCCGAATCGAGGAAGAACGGATCGGTCACCGGTCCCGAAACCTCCGCCAGTGATGCCTCGAAGTCACGTCCGTCGTCCTGCACATCGATTGTAGGTGCCGCCGCCTCGTCCCCGTCGTGGACCGGTGTGGCGCGGCCGGTGCGGTCGACAGCGGGAGGAGCGCCCAGGTGAACGACGAGACCGCTCTCGAACCGGGTTCGCAGCCGCTCCTCCAGCGAGCGAAAGCCGCTGAGTGGCCGGTCCGCGGTGAGCACGATCTGGCACCCACGGTCGCGCAGGCTGTTGAAGAGCCTGAAGAACTCCGCCTGCACACGATCCGAGCCATCGATCGCCTGGATGCCATCGACGATCAGGGCGTCGGCGGCAGCGTAGCGAGCGCGCCACCTTTCGATCGAGCCCTGCGAAATCGCATTCTGGAGCTCGGTGGTCAACGCTTCGCCGCTGGCGCAGGCCACGAGAAGATCGCTGTCGCGGGCGATCAGCGCATTCCCGGCGGCATGAGCGATATGGGTCTTCCCGGCCCCGCGAGCACCGTGAAGAAAGAGCGGATTGTAGCGCCTGCCCGGTTCCTCGATCGCCGCCGCGATAGCCTGCAGCGCGAGTCGATTCCCCTGACATCGCGTCAGGTCATGGAGCCGCCTTCCGGGTTCGGGGCCGGGAGGAGGCTCGACCTTCCTCGTCAGGGCGGCTACGATCGCTTCGGCTTCATGCAGTTTGGAGGGATCGTGAAACACCTCGCTTCCGGCGGCCCCGGGGTCGAGGCGAATCGCCTCTGCTTCGAGGGACCGTAGGCGCTCCACCACCACCGCGAACGCCGCATCAAGCTCGTCCACGTCCGGAGCCTCGGGGGCATCGAACGCAGCCTGGAGCGTTGTCGTGACGTAACCCTGGCCCGACCAGTGGGCGATCCTGTCGCCGAGCTTCAGCCTCCACACGTCCACAGTTTTTTCCACGGTCGTCGTGATGTCGCGCAGAAACGCCTCGAACTCGTCCGGTGCGCTGACGGGTGGCGTGCGCCCGGTTCCCAGGATCTGCCAGACCTCGGGGACCGTGAGCGGCTCCGCCGCGAGCGCCTGATTGGCGATCACCCGGTTCAATGAACCCTGCATCTCCCTGATACTCGCGGCCGGTGCGCGCGCGATCTCCTCAACAACTCCCGTGCCGAACCGGACCCCGCGGCCAGCCGCCGAGGACCGGAGAATCGAAACCCTCGTGTCGTAGTCCGGGGTGCTCACATCAACCACGAGTCCGCCGGAGAGGCGCGCGATCAGGCGGTCGTCGACATCCGACATCGATGCCGGCGGCCGGTCGGACGCCATTACAATCTGGCGCCCCCGCTGCTGGAGCGTATTGAGAACACGAAGTACTTCACTTTGCGTCTCGATGCGGCCAGAGAGAAACTGGACGTCATCGAGAAGGAGGACCCCAACGTCCGCGTAGCGCCTCTTGAACGAATCGGCCTGTCCCGAAGCGATGGCCTGGTGGAGTTCGTCGACGAAATCGTCGAGGGCCACCAACTCAACTGACAGACCAGGGTGAAGTTCGGTGGCGCGATTCCCAACTGCGACAAGGAGATGTGTCTTGCCGAGCCCGGACCCGCCGTGGATCAACAGCGGATTGTAGACCGTCCCGGGTGACTCGGCGACGGCGCGAGCCGCGGAGGCGGCAAGACGGTTGTTGGCGCCAACAACGAAGTTGTCGAAAGTAAAACGACCGTCGAGCATCATCGGGGTCTCCCCTCCGCCATTGCAGCAGGAACCGCAAGGCGTTGCAGTACCTGTTCGGAGACCTTGCGCAGAGTTTCGAAAACTCCGCGACCCGACAGTGCATCGGCGGCGAAACTGGGTGACGCTCGGAAGTTGAGGGTATCGTCGAGCTCGTCCTTCGTCATGATCAGTTCGCGGGGGAGGTCCTGCTTGTTGAACTGGAGGACGAGCGGAAGCGAGCGCGGGTCAGTTCCCTGCTCGGCCAGCACTTCATGCAGGTCGCGAAGGCTCTGAAGGTTGTCTTCGAACTGGCGTCGCTGGCTGTCGGCGACGAACACCACACCGTCGGCGCCGCCGAGTACGAGCTTGCGCGTAGCGCGGTAGTAGATCTGGCCCGGTACGGTGTAGAGCTGGAGTCGCGCGGTGAATCCCGATATCGTCCCCAGATCGATGGGGAGAAAATCGAAGAACAGGGTTCGCTCGTGCTGCGTGGCCAGCGACACCATTCGGCCCCGCCGCGAATCGGGGACGCGGTCATGGACGTAGTGGAGATTCGTCGTCTTCCCACAGCGCCCCGGGCCATAGTAGACGATCTTGCAGGTGATCTCGCGTGCGGTGTAATCGACGATCGGCATCGACCCTCAGCCTCCATCCAGCAGCGAGGGCAGAGATGCCGCGACCCGTCGCGCCGCTACACGGATAATGCCGGGATGTGCCTCCGGGTCGGCGACTACGGCTACGACGAGGTCGGCCGCCGAGGCCACGATCAGGCGTCCTCCGCTTGCCTCCACCGTGACAACAAGGGGGGCTCCGGCGATGACCTCTTCGGCGGCGACTCTGGTTCGCCTGACGAGAGCAGCACCGAATGCCGCCACGGCCTCGACATCGATCCCGATGCGCGCCGTACCGTCGATCACCATCCCGTCGCCTTCGGCAGCGATGACCGCGGCGCGGATTCCGCGCAACCGGGTGATCGGGGCGAGGATGCCGGTCGATGCAACGCTCATGTCGACTCCATGACGCTGTCGGCGCGAGCGCGCTGGCGGAGCAGTTCTCTCCTCAACAGACCGGGCGGAACGTTGCGATCAGCCGCCACGACCACTGTGTGGCCGTCTCGCCCCGGAACCAGCGCCAGCGCTCCTTCAGCGCATTCGGCCAACATCGCCGTCAGCTCCCCCAGACCGAGATCGGCGAGCGTGCGGGCTGCATCGATCGCAAGTTGGGACATCACGGCGGCGAGCGCTTCACCACTCATGCCGGGATTGCGGACTGGTGCGAGGTCGCTCAGGACGTGACCATCGCCGTCGACAAGGAGCGCGGCGATCAGTCGCGGCGGGCCGCCTTGCTCCGTTGGCGTCACAGGTGTTACCGCGATCACGCCGCGCGGGGCTGTCGCAACGTCTTCCCGGTCGAGGTGCGACGGTGAGTTCGACACGAGTTCCCCCAGCTTTGCCCTGGCGTCGAGTGCCTGGCGATCGGACGGCGAGGACGCGAGAACTGCGTCGATAAACCGGAGAGACGACGAGAGGTCGCGCCTCCTCACCGCGAGAAAGGCGAGACCCTTGAGCGCGCCCGGATGATGAGGGTCGAGTCGAAGTGTACTCTCCCACTCGTCGTGGGCGCGCTGCACGTCTTCGCGCTCAGCGAATATCCGCGCCAGGGCGTCGTGCGCATCCGGCAGGTAGGGGTCGGAAGCCAGCGCCACCAGCGCCGTCTGCTCCGCCTCCGCCAGTCTTCCTTCGATGCGCAGAGCCTCGGCCTGTCGGATGACCGGCGGTGTGTCGGCGTTGATCGTGATCCCGAAACCGAGGGAGGAAATCTCATCAAGCATTGACTGCCTCCAGGACTGCGGTCAGCCGCGACGCATGTGCGATGGCGGAGCGAGCCTGTTCCGCGGCCATGGAACCCGGCGCGTTGTCGACAACCTTGTGCCAGAGAGCGATCGCCTGCTGCAACTGACCCTGCCTTGCCTTTATGCGCGCCAGCTCAAGTGATGCGACGACATGCAGAGGATCGTTGGTGAGTGCGGCGTCCAGGGCAACTTCGGCCTCATCATCGCGCCCGATTCGAACCAGCACCCTGGCGAGGAGAGCACAGGCTTCGGCGCTGGCCTGATTCTCCCTGACTGCCTCACGAACAAGCGCGAGGGCAACCTCGAAACGCTCGCCGGCGAGGGCCTCACGGGCCTCGATGAGCAGGCTGCCCCGGCCACGGGCGGGCGCGGGGGAAGGCGGTTCGCGCACGGTGATGATTCCGGTTGTGATCAGCCCGAAGATCACCTTCGCCACATCGAAGTCGGTTCGCTCAAGGGCCGCGGCCACGCTTCGGATGTCAGTCTTGCCATCGATAGCGGCCAGCACTTCCCACTCACTGGGCAGTAGTTCGATTTGCGGGGCGTGCTCAGCATCCAGCGGGGCAAGCGTCGGTATGAGCCCGAGGTGCGGCACCCTCTGCCTGACGAGTGCCCACTCGTCCAGGCGCCGCGCGCCCTCCATCAGCAGAGATTCGGTTGTCACAGACGTCACACCATCTGCGCCATCACCCGGCAGTTCCTCCTCGGTGAAGGAGAAAAATCCCTCCTGCCAGGACAGAAGCTCAAAGACAACAACCTCGATCTGCTTTCGAACGTGACGCTCAAGGTCACGCCGTGAAATCATGCCGAGGGACACCATGATCTCTCCGAGGCGGCGAGTCTCGCCCGGAATCAGCTGCGCATTGCGCGCGCGGGCGAGGTCCTCTTCGCCGAGCTTCCCGGCGCGAACGAGCAGGGCACCGAGGGGGTGCGGATTGGACTTGATGAAGGCGCTGATGACTCGGCCGTCGCGGAAGAAGACCGTGCCCTCGTTGTTGCGCAGTACCGACGTGACGCGAAGCCTGCCCGTCTTCCGGCTCAGGTCGAGGAGCTGGAAGACGTCATGGATGCCGAGTTCGCGGAGCGGGCCTTCGATCGCCATCAGAGCGACCCTCCGGCGGCGGTTCTGCCGACAAAGATCTTCTTCAGATCGGACGCGATCCGGGATTCGCGTCGCGCACGCCGGGCATATTCGCCTGCCGGCTCCAGGTGGACGATTTTTGCCCAGAGTTCGCGTGCTCCGTCGAAGTCATGCCGCTCGGCCCTGAGCGTGCCTTCGAAGTAGAGCGCGGCGACGTGATCAGGATCGAACTTCCTGATTCTTTCGAAGGCGAATGCGGCATCTTCACGCCTCCCGCTCACGAGCAGGGACTCGCCGAGAGAGGCGAGTCCATCGAGGTGCCAGGGGTTGGCGAGCAGGAATGTCGCGAGCGGCTCGATGGTTTGAGCCGGCTTTCGCAGTTGTCGCAGCAGTCGTGCGAGCGTGAGCACCGCGTCCTCGTTCCCCGGCTGCGCAGTAACAATTGCCCTGAGTTCACCTTCGGCACTTTCAGTCTCGCCGAGGTCGATCAGGGTCCAGGCGAGGGCAAGGCGGGCTGCCCATGCATTGTGGTCGAGAGCTGCAGCACTCTGGTAGTTGGCAACCGCTTCTCTCCGGTCGCCTTCAGCCACGGCGACGTGCCCGAGAGCCGTCAGGACTTCGGCACTTCCCGGGGAGAGGACCCGCGCCTTCTCCAGCGTACTGCGCGCAGTGACCGTCTGGCCCGCTTCAAGATGCACCCTTGAAACGAGGAGGAGCTCACCTGCGTCAACGTCGCCAAGCTGAGTCAGTTCGTCCGCGGGGCCGGCCGCCTCGCCGAACCTGCGCGATTCGACAAGTGCGCGCAGCTCACCCGTCAGAGCAGCGCGGAGGCCGGGGTCGAGATGCCTTGCCTGCCGGAACCTGTCGAGCGCTTCGCCCCAAGCCGCGGTGCCGAGGTACGCCTCACCCATGAGGGCGAGGCAGGCAGCGCGATCGCGCGACTCTTCGAGCCGGCTGAGGGCAGCCCGCGCCGCGTTGACCGCCTCCTGCCAGTTGCCGTGGGCGATCTGAGCGCGAACGTCGACGAGCACGTCCCCTTCGACGGCGTCCGGCGCTGTCGCTCTGTCGAGATCGTGGAAGAGCTGTTCGAGAGCTGAAGGATCGAAGGCGAAATCATCAACCTCATCAGCACGCAGATCACCGCTGGTCTCGGGAGCGATTTCGAAGCGCGGGTCTTCGAACTCCAGGTCAAGGGCGAGCTCAAAGCGTTGCGGTGAATAGAAGGGATCGAGCTCGAGGGCGCGGCGGGTGGCGCGGAGCGCTCCCTGATAGTCTCCGAGACTCGACAGGGCGAAACTCAGGTTGTAGTGAGCTTCAGCGAAGGTGTCGCGGCATTCGATCGCGCGGGCAAAGGCATTGCGCGCGTCTTCAAAGCGCCGCAGTTGTGACAGGACGAGGCCGACGCCGTTCCAGGCGACGGCCTGATCGGGAAACAGGCGCAGGACCTGCCGGTAGGCGGCAAGAGCCAGGGAGTTCTGGTCGGTGCGGACGAGAAGCAGCGCAAGGTTGAGCCTGGCGCGCGTGAATCCGGGCTGGTACGTGAGCGCAGCCCGAAATGCCTCGAGGGCCGCACCGCTGCGCCCTGCCTGACAGGATGCAATTCCGAGGTTGTTGTACGCGAGCACATAGGACTCGTCGAGCTCGATTGCCGCCTCGTAACTTGCCATGGCCTCATCCGTCCGACCCATCTGATGGAGAGCGACACCACGTTCGTTCCGGAGTCTCGGACTCTGCGGCTGCTCGCGAACGAGGAGGTCAAGCATTTCGAACGCCGATCGCGGGTCCCGACGAAGGAGTTGAACCTCGGCGATCGCCTGGCGTACGAGAGCCGGATCCTCGCCGTGGTCGAGGGCCTGGCGGTACTCGCGGAGCGCTTCGTCGTAGTAGCGCTTCTGTCGAAAGGCTAGTCCGAGATTGAAGTGCGCCAACTGTTTGCCTGGCGCCACTTCCATCGGTGCGTCAGCACCTCGTGCTGCCTTGACCTTGAGGGCACGTTCGTACGATTGGGAGTCGTAGCGTTCGAGGGAGAGGTTGGCATGGGCGCGTCCGAGGGCGGGATTCAGCTGCTGCGCTCGCCGCGTCATGGCGCTCGCCGTTTCGTGATCACCGAGATCCCCGGCGACGAAGCCAAGGAGGAAGTGGGCATCCGCGTCATCCGGCCTGACCCGGATGCAATGCAGCAGTGCCTGTCGGGCTTCCTCGTTGAGGCCGCGGTGGTACGCCACTTCCCCATACTGGAAGAGGAGCGCCGGGTTATCGGGCTCGGCGGCGAGTCCCTTGCCGAGCCAGCGCGCCGCCGCCTCGAGATCGCCACCTCTGGCTTCGGCAACCGCCAGTTGGAGCAGTATTGAAGTGCTGGCGCCGTTCTTCTCGTGCAGGTGCCTGAGCTCGGCCACGGCGCGGCGCAGATCTCCCAGGAGCAAACACGTTCTCGCGAGCTCCAGCCGCGCTTCGTTGTCATCGTCGGCGGTGGCGAGCCGCTGGTGAAGCTCGGCAAGCTGGCGGTCGTAGTAACCACTGTTGAAGTAGGCGATCTCGAGATTCCGCTGGGCAATGGTCATCCGCGGGTCGAGCTCGAGAGCACGCGTGAAGGCGGAGACCGCCTCTTCCGTCATTCCCTTGTTGTAGTAGAGAACGCCGAGGTTGTTATGGGCGCCGGCGTCCTGCTCGTCGATGCGGCGGGCAAAGGACCGCAGGACCGCGCGGTCGTGTTCGGAGCTGAGCAGGACCGTCATGACCCCCGATCGGTCGGCGAGTCAGTCGAGCCGTACGGCCCGAAGTATCGAGCGGAGCGTAGGCAGATCGGGAAGAAGCAGGAAAAACCCGCGCAGCCGCTCGGCCGCGTCGTGCATCATGAATTCCGTCTCGACACAGACCACATGGTCGCGGTCGTCCCCGAACTGCAGACAGGCGGTAGTCAGAATCGCCTGGAACATGTCGATCGCGAGAGAAGGCGGCGACGGGAGGATGGTGACGCCCACAAAGTCGCTGAGGGCGTTCATGTACGCGCCGCTCAGGATGTTGCCCGCTTCCTTGATCGCAGACTGTTCAAGCTCGCTCAGATGCGGCTCACCTGAAGGGGGCCGTCGCAGCAGGACCTCGGCCATTCGCACAGCGGTGGGCCGGGGAAAAATGAGCAGCGTGCGCCCGCCGAAGTCACCGGTCATGCTCATCAGCACCGCCGCTACCGCCTCCTCCGGCCCACCGAGCTGAGACGGAACCTCCTCAATCGGCGTGATGTTGATGGTCGGAACGGAGATCATGATCCGCTGACCGGTGAGCTGCGACAACGCTGTCGCGGCGTGGCCGGCACCGATGTTGGCCACTTCGCGCAAGGCGTCGAGCTGGACCGGCTTCAGCATCAGGACGTTCTGCATGTCGGCTCCTGTTCCAGTGCGCCTGGGTCGATGATCAGGGCGGCCTCTCCGTCAGGAAGAATCGTCGCCCCGCTGAAGCAACCGAGCGCGTCCCGCACTGCATCGAATGGTTTGACGACGATTTCCTGCTGGGAGATCAGGCGGTCGATCACCAGCGCCGTACGCCTCTCGGCCGCCTGGATGATGACGATCTGGCCCCCCTCCACGTCGCGCGGCGGGAGACCGACGACGGTCCGGAAGTCGAGCAATGGAAGTACTTCGTCCCGAACCACGAATACCGGGCGACCGCGCACCTGGGCGAACCGGCCACGACCGGGCTGCAGCGTTTCTGTGACGTGCGTCAAAGGCAGGGCGTACGATTCGCCGTCGACTCGCGCCAACAGCGCCGGAATAATGGCCAGAGTGACCGGAAGGCGGATCGAAAACACAGTCCCCTTTTCTTCGGTGGAACTCAGCTCGATTCGCCCTCCGAGCGAACGGACCCGCGACACGACGGCATCGATGCCGACTCCGCGTCCTGAGACCTGAGAAACCTGGTCGGCGGTCGAGAAACCTGGTCGGGATATGAGGCGCAGGACCTCCTCATCGGAGAGGTCCTGAGTCTCGGGATCGGCGAGGCCCTGGGCGATGCCGCGCGCGAGTACTTTCTGCCGATCGATTCCGCGGCCGTCGTCGGCCACCGATATCACGACGGCGTTTCTTTCGCGCGCCGCTGCCAGGGCGAGGCGTCCGCGTGGAGGTTTCCCCCGCGACCTTCGCTCCTCCGGCGGCTCCAGCCCGTGATCAAGGGCATTCCGGAGAAGATGGACAAGGGGATCGGCGATCTGTTCGAGGAGGACGCGGTCAAGCTCGATCTCGCGGCCAATCAGCGTGAACTCGACGTCCTTGCCAAGCGTTCGCGAACCGTCCCGGACTACACGTGGAAAGCGATCGAAGACCTGCCAGACAGGCACCATCCGGCTCCCGAGGATTCCGTCCTGGATCTCACCGATCAGCCGCGAAGTCCTGGCGACAGTTTCATCCAGTTCGGCGTCGCCTCGATCGGTGGCGAGGGCTCCGAGTCGCCCTCTCTGGATCACAAGTTCGCCAACGAGGTTGAGCAGGTCATCGAGCCGGCGCAGATCGATTCTGACGTAGCGCTGCAATGGAGCGCTGAGAGAACCTTCGCTCCACGTCTCCTCGAAGTTCCCGGGAGCCTTTTCGGCATCGGCCTCCTCGACGTCGACGTTGCGCACGTACCCGGCGAGGGATACTTGTCGCCTCAGTTGCTCCGGTCCAAGCGCGGTCTCGATCCTGACACAGAACGTGCCGGTGAAAGTGTCGGACAGGAGCTGATCCGCCGGCGGAAGGCAGGTGAGGACGGTCCCGAGGCCGGCCAGGCGCGCCAGGACGAGTTGCGCACGCGCTCCCGGCAGAGGAGTGTTTGCCTCCAGTTCGATTCTGAGTCCGGTCCCCGGCCCCGGGGGGACCGGGACAGGGGTGGCTGTTGTCCCCGACTCCACGACACGGAGGGCATCGATCGGTTGCGAGAGACGTTCAACGAGAGCACCGACGTCGAGTGCCTTTTCGTTGCCGGCCACGGCGGCGGCGATGGAGCCGGCGAGGGCATCGGCTGCCTCGAAGAGCGTCTCGACCGTGGCGGGAGTGAGCTGCTCGTCACCATTCCTTATCCGCGCCAACCTGCTTTCCATGGCGTGGGCAAGAGTTCCGACGATCGCGTAGTCCATCACTCCGCTCATTCCCTTGAGCGTGTGAACGGCGCGAAAGAGGGCGTCGATCGGTTCTCGCGATTGCGGCGATCGCTCGAGCTCGATCAGAGCGTGGTCGACAAGTGTCAGATGATCGCGGCTCTCGGTGGCGAAGAGCTCGGCGTACCTGGCCGGTAGCGTCACCTGCTTGTAGTAGTTAGCCGAGCACGCGCTGTACGGCTTCGAGAACGCGCCCGGGCTGGAACGGCTTGACGACGAAGTCACGCGCGCCCGCCTGGATCGCCTCGACGACGAGGGCCTGCTGGCCCATCGCGCTGCACATCAGAACCCTCGCCCCGGGGTCCTGACGGGTGATCTCGCGAACAGCGTCGATGCCCCCCATATCCGGCATCACGATGTCCATCGTCACCAGGTCAGGTCGCAGACTCCGGTACTTCTCCACAGCCTGCGCGCCCGTTTCAGCTTCACCAACGATCTCGAAACCCGCCTGGGACAGGATGTCGCCAAGCATTGTTCGCATGAAGATCGCGTCGTCGCAGATAAGAACGGAGTGGCTCACGGCGGTGCTCCTGGCGGCGCCCCGTCGGCACCACCGGCGCCTTCACGCCAGCGTCTGCCGCACGAGTTCCTGCGCGTCAATCACAATGACGACCGTTTCGCCGAAATGTCCCACTCCTGCCACCAGATCCCGCGTCGAGTCCCGGCGGGGACCCTGTCCCCCCCCCTCCACCTCGATGACTTCGGCAACCTCGTCAACCAGCAGCCCGAGAGTCCTGCCTTCAGAGTGCGCCACTATTACTGAAGCCTCGGCCGAAATACTCGGCTGGCCGCCGAGGCGATGACCAATGTCGACCACGGTTACGAGTGCGCCGCGCACGTTGATGATGCCACGCACCCACGGTGC
Organism: Gemmatimonadota bacterium; assembly: GCA_052389935.1. Taxonomy (GTDB): domain Bacteria; phylum Gemmatimonadota; class Gemmatimonadetes; order Gemmatimonadales; family Gemmatimonadaceae; genus JBQTHK01. Next base: position 41,643 of record JBQTHK010000054.1, read on the forward strand.
CGCCCCCGGTAGTCTCGTGAAAGCACCGGACGTTGTGATCTCGCGCACGTTTTCCGACGGCAGGGCACACAGCCCGAGACTGGTTCTGAACGCGAGTGCCTGCATTAGTGGTTGTCGTTCGTCGTATTGAAGAAACCGAGGTCGTCAAGAACACGAATGTTACCGTTCATTGCCGGATCGCCGCTCACGGCCCCAAGTACCTGTCGCAGCTCGGGCGGCAGTGGAGCGCGGAAGTCCAGTTCCTCTCCGGTCACCGGGTGGTTGAAGGTGAGCCAGGCGGCGTGAAGGAAGTGCCGTCTGGGCGGTATCGACACGATTCGCCGGGCCCCACCCCCACCGTAGGTATCGTCCCCGACAACGGGATGTCCGATTGATGCGAGGTGGACCCGAATCTGGTGGGTGCGCCCGGTATGCAGTCGTGCCCTGAGGAGGTCCACCGAATCGAAGCGCGCGAGCCTGGTCAGGGTTGTCCGGGCGGGCTTGCCGTCGGGAACCACGGCCATGCGCTGGCGGTCGCGCGGATCTCTCGCGAGAGGCCTGTCGACCACGATTTCATCGCTGGCGATGTGGCCCCAACAAAGTGCAGCGTATCGTCTGGTGATTCGCCGGGCCGCGAGCGCGGCGCCCAGCACCCTGTGTGCTCTTTCAGTGCGGGCAACGAGGAGCAGGCCTGAGGTTTCCTTGTCAAGACGATGAACGAGCCCGGGGCGTTCCACGCCGCCGAGGGACGAGAGCGCTCCGCCACGCCCGAGGAGTGCGTTGACGAGAGTTCCGCTCCAGTTGCCGGGCGCGGGGTGGACGACCATCCCGGCGGGCTTGTCGACGATGACGATGTCTGCGTCTTCGTGGACGATATCGAGGGGGATGACTTCGGGTTCTATGGTGCGGGCCGGCGGCGGGGGAAGAGTGACGACCACCTGTTCGCCCGCTTTCGGCTTGTAGGCCGCCTTTTCCCTGCGACCAGCCACCAGCACGCGGCCTTCGGCCACGAGGGTTGCGGCTGCTGTCCGGGACACCGATACCCGCGCTGCCACCAATGAATCGAGGCGAACATCGCTGTCCGCCTCAAGCAGGAATTGGTGCCGGCGCTCCTCGCCTTCAATCACGACGTGCCACGAGGCTCTCCCGCCAGCGTCGCGCGGGCTGCCGCCCGATCTTCACCCCAGAGAACAATGGCAAGGAGGATCGCCCCGGTGCTGACGGCCATGTCGGCAACGTTGAACGTGGGCCAGCGGCTTGTGCCGATGCCGACATCGATGAAATCAACAACGCCTGGTGGCGAGATGATCCGGTCGATGAGGTTGCCAACAGCGCCGGCTGTTACGAGGGCAACGGCGAGCGTGCGCCACCGATCGCCGGGTGCGGTGTGCTGGTAGAGGCGCCAGAGTATGACGAGTGCGCCGACCGTGAGGGCAAGAAAGATCCACCGCGACCAGGGGCCCAGGTGGAGCCCGAATGCTGCACCGGGGTTGTAGACCAGTGTCCAGCGCAGCCAGTCGCCAAGAACCTCGTGAGGTACATAGCGGGGCCAGAGCTCCCGCTCCGCTATCATCTTTGTGATCCGATCCACCGCAACCAGGCCGACCACGACCGGCCAGAAGAGTGCGGCCTTACTTCTTGGCATCTTCCTCCCGCTGCTTGCAGTTGATGCAGTAGCGTGCGTGAGGAAGGGCGTCGAGCCGCTCGAAAGCGATTTCTTCTCCGCAATTCTGGCAGCGGCCGAATGTTTCGGGAGACTTGTACAGCCGCCTTAGCGCCTGATCGATGTGCCAGAGAAAACGTCCCTCCTGGCTCGCAAACAGGAACGCTTTCTCGCGCTCCATCGCGTCGGTTCCCTGGTCGGCCATGTGAAACGAATAGGAACTCAGGTCGCCGTCCGCCGACTGCGGCGTCGCGCCGAACACGTCGTCATAGTGCCCGAGTTCCTTCAGCACGCGCCTGCGCTCCTCCAGCAATCGCTTCTCGAAATGCTGGAGATTCTTCTTGCTCAGCGCCTTGGTCTTTCTGGTGCCGGCTGGCGTCGACATCGATCAATTATCCATTTCAATGGTGACGTTTACCTGAAGTCCATCGATCTCCAGCTTGTGCGTCACCGATACTTCCGGCTCTCGTGCCTGCCCGACCGCGAGTGAACGAGCCAGAACCTCACCCGAGATCCAATCTATATACTCATCAGCGGCCGATTGGATTTCCGGATCCCCCCAGACCCGGATCAGTATCCTGTCTGACACAGACAGCTCCAGCTCCTTGCGCAAACGCTGAATACGGCTTACAAGCTCGCGCGCCAACCCTTCGCTACGGAGCGCCTCGGTCACCACCGGATCGATGGCGCAGAAGCGTCCGGCCGCCTCCCTCACCACCATCTCGCCAGTGGCCACCCGGTTGATCGTCACGTCCCCGGCGTCCAGCGTGTGAGACTGCCCCGCCACCGAAAACGTTACAGCCGCTCCTCCCTCGAATGCCAGCAGATCGTCCGGCGTCAGCGCCTGGACCGCTCGCGCAGCCTCCTGGGTCTGTTTGCCAAACCTTCTGCCTAACGACTTGAAGTTGGGCCTGCCTTCGAGGCGCACCAGTGCGTCTGCAGACGACAGCAGACGCAGCGACTTTACATTCAGCTCCGCTCCCAGGATTCCCAGAAGTGGTTCGACGTCGCCGACAAACGCTGCCGGGACAACCGCGAACGCGGCCGCCAGTGGGCGGCGGACGTTGATTCCGGCGTCCTCACGGGCCGCCCGGCCCAGACGCGCGAGCTCCCGAATCTCCGCCATCCCCCGTTCGAGTCCCTGGTTACGATCCTCGGTGCCGGTTCTCACAAAGGGCGAGAGGTGTACGGACGTGCCGGTCAGCTCGCGGTGCAGCCAGTCGCTCAGGAACGGCGCAAAAGGAGCGAGCAGCCGTGCGCTGACTGTCAGCACCTGGTGCAGCGTCGCGAACGCCGCGCGGTTGTCCGGGCCCGTCACCTCGTACAGGCGGCCCCTCGTTTGACGCACGTACCAGTTCGAGACGTCGTCTGTTACAAACGACATCAGCTCGCGTGCGGCGCTGAATGCGTCGAATGCAAGGAGATGCCCGTTGACTGCCTCCTCGACGGCCGCAAGGCGTGAAATGATCCACCGATCCAGAACTGCGCGTTCCGTGAGTGGAGGGTCGTGGTCCCCCGGCTCCCAGCCGTAATTGGCGTACTGGGCAAACATTCCGCTGTAGACGTTGCGCAGCGTTACCAGAAACCCGGTCGCGACTTCGCGGATCAGGTTTTCGTCGAACCTCTTGGGCATGCCGAGCTGCGAGGTGGCAACGAGGAAGAGCCGGACGGCGTCGGCGCCGTGCCTCTCAACGACGGCGAAGGGGTCGACGACGTTGCCGCGCGATTTAGCCATCTTGACGCCGTTGGCGTCGAGGAGCAAATCGTTGACTACCACGTTCCGGTAGGGGCCTGCCTGCTTGATGTTGTCTGGAAGGGCGTCGCCGAGACCGGTCGCAATCGCCAGCAGTGAATAGAACCAGCCGCGCGTCTGATCCAGCCCTTCGGCGATGAAGTCTGCGGGATACTCACGCGCCGTCAGTTCCCGGTTCTCGAAGGGAAAGTGCCATTGTGCAAAGGGCATCGAGCCTGAGTCGAACCAGGCGTCGATCACCTCGGGAACGCGGCGCATCACCGCCTCATCGGGACACATCCTGCACTTCCATGTCCACTGATCGACGAATGGCTTGTGGGGGTCAAAGCCGGACGACAGGTCAGCGCCGGTGCGCTCGGCCAGCTCGGCGTACGAGCCGATTACCTCGACGTGCGACGGGTTGACACTGCACTCCCAGACAGGCAGGGGCGTGCCCCAGTAGCGATCGCGTGAGAGTGCCCAGTCGACATTGTTCTCCAGCCAGTCACCGAATCGACCGCTACCCACTTCGGGCGGATACCACTGCGTTGCCTCGTTGCGCGCGGTCATCTCCTCGCGAAAGGCAGTGGTCTTCACGAACCACGACCCCCGGGCGTAGTAGAGGAGCGGCGTGCCGCAGCGCCAGCAGTGGGGATAGGGGTGGATGAGCTCGCCGCTCTTCCAGAGCAGGTCGCGGCGCCGCAGTTCCTCGATGATGAGGGCGTCGGCCTCCTTGACCCAGATTCCTCCTACAACAGGAATGCCTGCAGAGAAGCGGCCGTCAGCCTCGACCGGCTGGAGCATTGCCAGCCCGTGCCGCCGGCCGGTGGCGTAATCGTCAACGCCGAAGGCAGGCGCCATGTGGACGATACCACTCCCGTCGTCCGCGGATACGAAATCAGCAGCGACGATGATCTCGTGTTCCGCCTCCCCTTCGAAAGGAACCCACTCCAGCGGTCGTCGATAGCGGCGGCCGGCGAGTGCATCGCCCGAAAAGCGCGCTGCAACGTCCCATCGGTCGGCATAATCGGCGCCCAGCACCGATGCCACCCTCGACTCTCCGAGGATGATCGTCCAGTCACTGCCGCCCTTTCGCTTGCGCAGCTCCACGTAGTTGATCGACGGATTGACGGCGAGGGCGACGTTGGACACGAGTGTCCACGGGGTTGTCGTCCAGACGACCAGCCTTCGCCGCGTCGGACCGTCATCCACCAGATCGAGGGCCACAAAGACGGAGGGATCGCTTACATCCTGGTAGCCCTGTGCAACCTCGTGTGATGAAAGCGCGGTACCGCACCTCGGGCAGTAGGGCAGGATCTTGTGTCCCCGGTATAGCAGCCCCCGGTCATGCAGTGTCCTGAGCGCCCACCACTCACTTTCGATATAGTCGTTGCTATAGGTGATGTAGGGGTTCTCGTAATCCAGCCAGTGGGCGATCCGGCGGCACAGCTGCTCCCACTCGGCGCGGTATTTCCACACGCTTTCGCGGCAGAGCTGATTGAATCGCTCGACTCCCAGCGCTTCGATTTCGCGTTTGCCGCTGATCCCGAGGGCCTTCTCGACCTCGATCTCCACCGGCAGGCCGTGAGTATCCCAGCCCGCCTTGCGCGGGACATGAAAGCCGAGCATCGCCCGATGCCGGCAGAAGAGGTCTTTGAACGTCCTCGCGAAGACGTGGTGTATCCCCGGGCGGCCATTGGCGGTGGGGGGGCCGTCGTAGAAGATGAAGGGCGGCCCCGATTCGCGCAGTCGCTGGCTCTCCTCGAAGAGACGCTCGCCAGCCCAGCGATCGAGCAGCTCCTGCTCCAGATCGTTTGCCGAAAGACGATCGGGGATGAGCCTGAATCGTTGCGTCGCCTGCGTCACAGGTGTTTTACCGTCGCGGACACGAGAGCGGTCAAGTGGGGCTCGGCCCGGGCGGCGACGGCCAGGATGCGGTCGAGGGTCGCCGGCTCCAGGGCGTCGGGTAGACACATATCGGTGATTATCGAGATACCGAGGACGCGCATCCCGCCGTGAACGGCCACCGTCACCTCGGGCACGGTCGACATCCCGACCACATCGGCGCCCGCCGTCCGCAGAAACCGGTACTCGGCTCTTGTCTCCAGATTCGGGCCGGCCACCGCGGCGTAGATTCCCTCGCGAAGGGTGATCCCCAGTCCCGCCGCCTCGCGCCTGGCAAGTGCCCGGAGTTCCCGATCGTAGGCTTCGCTCATGTCAGGGAATCGAGGCCCGAGCCGGTCGTCGTTAGGCCCGGTGAGAGGGCTGTCCCCAAGCAGGTTGATGTGGTCCGCGATCAGCATCAGGTCTCCGGCCTGCCACAACGGATGCATTCCGCCGCAGGCGTTGGAAACTATCAGTATCGGGGCCCCCAGCTCGCGCATCACGCGGACGGGAAATGTGACGTCGTGCAGCGAGTGGCCTTCGTAGCTGTGAAAGCGACCCTGCATCGCCACCACGGGCCGGCCTCCGAGCCTGCCACAAAGCAGGCGGCCATCATGGGACTCGACTGTCGGAGTGACGAACCCCGGAATGTCTGAATAACCCACCGCGACATCGATGTCGATCGCGGAGGCAAGACCTCCGAGACCGGTGCCGAGGATGATCGCGGCGGCGGGGCGCTCGTTGAATCGTGCGCGGACGACATCAGCCGCCGCGACCACGCGTTCGTATGTGTGTGGACTTGCCTTCATCAGAGCCTGCTCGATTACTCCTTCACGAGCGAATCGAGCCAAGCCGGCGTTGACTGACTCACCGCCGGCTCCGGACGTTCGCTGCGCTGCGGTTGGGGAACGAACGGCAGGCCCTCAGCCGCCTCGATTTCAGCCAACTGGCGCTCCACCATCAAGCGAAGCTGCGCGAGATAAGCCCGTCGCTGTCGCGCCAGTGACTCGAGGTCCTGCTCCAGCCGCCGGGTCTCTTCCTGTGAGGCCGCCACCAGCCGTTCGGCTTCGGCACGAGCCTCCCTGATGATCAGCTGGGCCTCGCGCTCGGCCTGCTCGCGAACCTCGGCGCGCAGCTGCTGCGCCGAGATCAGCGCCTCGTTGATCGCCTTGTCGCGCTCACGAAAGGCCCGAAGCTGCTCATGAAAACTCTGAGCCTTGGACTCGAGGGAACTGGTGTTGCGGGCCATGCGCTCCAGTTCGTTAGCTACCTGCTCCCGGAACTGGTCCACCCGCTCGCGGTCGTACCCGCGGAGCGCGCTGCCAAAGTCGTAGCGCCGGACATCGAGTGGAGTGAGGTGAAACGAGTCGTCGTTCATTCTTCGCGTTCTCCAAAGAGAATCGTGCCGATGCGAACGATTGTCGCACCTTCCTCGACCGCCGTTTCGAAATCACCGGACATACCCATCGAAAGCTCGCCGGCAGGGAGGCCTGCACCCCTGAGCATCTCGCGCGCTCCCCTCGCACTGCTGAACGTCTCCCTGAGGACTCCCTCAGACGCATCGAACGGAGCCATCGTCATCACACCGCGCACACTCAATCCCTGCATCGCCGCAAGCGACCCGAGCGATCGATCGAGGGTCTCAAGGCTGTATCCACCCTTGCTTACTTCACCAGACGTGTTCACCTGGATCAACACCTCCAGCGGCCGGCCCACCCCCTGACTCGACCCCTCGTCGCTGAGCGCCTGCGCGAGGCGATCGCTATCCACAGAGTGGATGAGGCTGAAGCGTCTCGCCGATCGCACCTTGTTGCGTTGAAGGTGACCTATCAGGTGCCAGCGTACGGGTTCCGCCACGAGATCCATCTTGGCCAGCGCCTCCTGCACCCTGTTTTCTCCGACGTCGTGCAGTCCGACTGCCCACGCAGCGCTTACGGCTTCGGCCCCGTGGGTCTTGGTAACACCCACGACCGTTACCGGCTGCCCGTGCCCACCCCGGGCCACCGCCCGCTCTATCCTGTCCCGGATCGAAGCGAGCCGATCGGCGAGCCCGTGGAACTGCATAACGTGTGAAAATACCTGAGCTTACGCACCCTTTCAAGCGCACTCAGCGGAGGCGCAGGGGACAAAGCCGATCGAGGTGAGACTGGGCACCAGCAGCGTCGGCGCGCGGCAGAACCACGTCCATGGCGGATGCCGGACAGCGAAGAAGGTTCAGCATGTAGTTGGACGTCGGATCTCCAGACCCGGAAGTCCGCCCCACAGCGGCCTCGATCTCAGCTGCCACTCTCGCCGTTGTCGCGGTATCGACGTGCGGGGCGTTGGATTCGGCGCGAGCGAAAACCATCCCGCGCAGAGTCCACCCACCAGCCACGACGGCCCAATCGCGCTCGGCGGGGAGCACTGCAACCGACGCGTTTACTGGCCGCCCTGCCGCGGTCGCCGCGGTCGCGATTGCACGGATTGCAGGTCCGCTGCCACGCCACACCTGCAGATGATCCTGACCCAGAAGATCGTGGCGTCGGTGGAGTTCCCTGCGATACCAGTCCGCCCCGAGCAGCGGTATGGTAATCGGCGTTACGTCTCTCCTCACACCAACGACATTCTGCATGTACCATACTGAGTACGTATCGTTGTCGCCGGCGAGAAAGAGAACCGCTCGCGGCTCTGCAGACTCCAGGATGGAACGGCCGAGCAGCGACGGGATCACAGCCTCAGGGTGCCTGGTCCGGTCGACACCGGCCCAGTTGAGGGCGATCGGAGCAAGCGCCAGCCCGCCCACGGCGTATCGGAGCCTGCCCTTCACGCGCGTTGCGAGGTGGACTGCACCGGCCCCTGCCCACATGCCCCAGATCGCAAACGCCGGGCCGAAGAAGTAGTCGCGCTCACGCGCCTCATGGAGCGCTCCATCGGGGAGCACTCCCCATCCGTAGGAAGGGCCAGCTCTCAGATTGAGCACGACGACGACCCCTATTGTCGCGCTGAGAAACAGGAGGCCGAAAGCTCTGAAGCTTCTTCGATCGACAACAGCGTGCCACCGCACTCCGGCACCGGCGAGCCCGATGAACAGCAGCGTCCACGGTGTACGCATGGGCGAGGCGCCCGGCCAGTCGTCGAGGGCAGACGCTATCTGCCAGTCAGCGTACTGAAAGAGATTGCCGATCTGGATCCAGAGTGGCGCACGTCGTGGCCACAGACCCGGCACGTCGTATTGTGCCCTGCCAACAACGTCGAGCAGCGCACGGATGGTGTCCGGCATTCCCTGATTGATCGCCGGGTCGTGTGCAGCGCGGAACATCATGAACAGGATCGGGCTTGTGCCGAGTGTGACAAGCGCCGCCGAGAGGAGGGCGTCGCGGACGCGCTCTCGCCATGAGGGCCCCGGCCACCTGATCAGCGACTCGGCGAGAAGTCCGGCACCCAGCACCAGTGGAAACACCGAAACGGTCCCCAGCCCAACCGCGAGTAGCCAGGCACCTGCAGGCGCCAGCGCGTGGCTGAGACGGAACTCACCGTCCTCGTCGGTGCCGAGGAGGTAGATCGCAGCCGGACCGGCTACCAGAGCACTGAGGTGCAGCGCTACGGCAAGACCGAAGAGGTAGCAGCACAACAGACGCCACGCTTGCTTCCGCGACCTCACGAACTGGGCGGCCGCGGTGATCATCCCAACCGAGAGCAGCATCGCATAGCCGTAGACTTCCGTCTCTGTGGCGCTCTGCCAGACGGCTGCCATTGAACCTGCGGCAAGCCCTGCGACGATTCCGGCATCACGACTTGAAAACGTCGACGCAACAACGCCGGCGAGCAGGCCGGCGGCGGCAGCAGTTACCAGCGCCGACAGGAGGTTGGCTGCCTGTGCGAAGGGCAGGACGAGTCCTGCAATGGACGTCCACACCGCTCCGACCATGACGAAGAGCGGTGTCCCCGGGGGATGGGGTATGCCCCTCGTCTTCATCGCCGACAGGAATTCGCCGCTATCCCAGAGCGTGACATCGGGAGCGAGCGTAGCGGCGTAGATGACGCTGAGGACGGCAGCGGTCGCCAGTCCCGACTCAAGTGCGGGGGAGCGCCCTCCGGGCTTTGGCGGCCAGCGCGCGGGGGAACCGGCTCGGTTTGTCAGCGGCAGCGCCCGCACGTCACATTGGAACGCCCCGACAAACCGTTGGTTGCCGGGGCGTTGTAGCTCAGGAGGTGTGACGAAGGCGTCAGGCCGGAGCCGGCTCGGGCCCCCCAAGCACCGGTGGTACCACCGGCTTCTTGGTCGCGACCGAGGTTGGAGTGGTCGCGACCGGTGGAGCGGGTGGAGACGAACGTGGTGGCAGTTGCTCGCCCCTGACGAGTCGGTCGAAGTCGTCGCGGGTCAACGTCTCGCGCTCGAGGAGATTGGCCGCGACCCGGTGCAGAAGATCGATGTTGGCGTTCAGCGTGCTCCTGGCGCGCTCGAACGCGGCATCGATCACCCTCTTTACCTCGATGTCGACCTGCTGCGCCGTCCGCTCGGAGACCTCACGCCGGCTTGTCAGTTCACGACCAAGGAAAACCTCGTGTTCGTTGTCGCCAACGAGAATCGGGCCGATTGCGTCGGAAAGGCCCCACTGTGTCACGTAACGGCGCGCGATGTTGGTCGCCTGCTGTATGTCACTTGCCGCACCGGTCGTCACTCTCTCGCGGCCGAAGATCAGTTCTTCGGCTGCGCGACCTCCGTAGGCCATCGCGAGCCGGGCTTCGATCTGCTCGCGCGTCACGGATACGCGGTCGTCTTCGGGGAGTGTAAATGCAACTCCCAGCGCGCGCCCGCGCGGCACGATTGTCACCTTGTGGAGCGGGTCGTTGCCCTTGACCATCACCGCGCACACCGCATGCCCCGCTTCGTGATAGGCAGTGAGTCTGCGCTCCTCGTCCCTCATCACCAGCGACTTGCGCTCGGCACCGAGCATGACCTTGTCTTTCGCCTCCTCGAAGTCGGCCATGTAGATGCGCTCGTGACCTCGACGCGCCGCGAGCAAGGCCGCCTCATTGACGAGGTTCGCAAGCTCGGCGCCAGCCATGCCGGGAGTGCCGCGCGCAACAGCGGTGATATCGACGTCTTCGGCAATCGGCTTGTTGCGCATGTGCACGCGCAGGATGCCCTCGCGACCCCGAAGGTCAGGAGCGTCGACGATGATCTGCCGGTCAAATCGCCCCGGACGGAGGAGCGCGGGGTCGAGAACGTCAGGACGGTTGGTGGCGGCAATCAGGATCACGCCGTCGTTGGACTCGAAGCCGTCCATCTCCACGAGGAGCTGATTAAGGGTCTGCTCCCGTTCATCGTGCCCACCGCCAAGTCCGGCGCCGCGATGACGCCCGACCGCATCGATCTCATCGATGAAAATGATGCACGGCGCGTGAGCCTTGCCCTGCTCGAAGAGATCACGAACGCGCGATGCACCAACCCCCACGAACATCTCGACGAAATCCGACCCCGACATGGAGAAGAAGGGGCGGCCTGCCTCACCGGCTACAGCCTTGGCAAGGAGCGTCTTCCCCGTCCCGGGTGGTCCAACAAGCAGCGCACCTTTTGGAAGCCGGCCGCCGAGCTTGGTGAACTTCTGGGGATCCTTGAGGAACTCGATGATTTCCTGCAGCTCAACCTTGGCCTCATCGCACCCGGCCACGTCCGCAAATGTCACCTTGGGCGTGTCACCAGTCAGGAGCTTGGCCTTGGATTTCCCGAATGAGAATGCCTTGGCCCCACCAGCCTGGATCTGCCTGAAAAGAAAGATCCAGAGTCCGATGAAGATCACATACGGCAGGATGGCGAGCAGGAATCCAGCAACTGACGTCCGCTCGCGCTCGGCGTCCAGTTGCACGCCGGCGTTGCGAAGCGCCTGCACCTCTTCGGGAGAGTCCTTCATGGGGAACTCGGTGACGAAACGTCCAGCCTGACGGCCGGCGATACTCACCTTCTGACGGAAGCGACCGGTAACCGTCGAGCCCCCCTGAATCGTGGCTTCGTTGACGTTCCCCTTCTCGAGCTCGGTCCGGTATTGCCAATAGGGAACCTTGATCGCCGGCTCGCCCTTGTTGCCAAGGAGCTGCACGATGGCCACCGGGATCAGAGCGAGGAGCACCCAGAACGAAAGCCCCTTTGAAAAGCGGCCCCAGTTCGCCGGTTTCTTCTGCGGTATCTGCGCCATTTAACTGATGTGGACTATCTGAGACTAGCGATGTAGGGCAGGTGCCGAAAGTTCTCGGCGTGATCGAGACCGTACCCAACCAGAAATTCATTTGGTGCTTCAAAACCCACGAACCTTGGCGGCTTCGACAGATGTGTAGCCACCTTCTTGTCGAGGAGCGCGCAGATCTCCAGAGAATGCGGCGCCCTCTCACTTAATACGTCCATTACCCTCCCGAGGGTTCGACCGGAGTCGACGATGTCCTCGACCAGAAGAATGTCCTTGCCGCCGAGCTCCGTTTCAGGGTCGTAAACGAGCCTGACGTTCCCGCTCGACACCACCTCAGCGCCGTACGAGGCCGCGATCAGGAAGTCGACATGAAGCGGCCTCGTGATTTCGCGCACCAGGTCGCCAAGAAAAATGAAACTCCCCTTCAACAACCCAAGGACGAGAAGCTCACCATCGGGATACGAGTCACTTATCTCCCGTCCAAGTTCCCTGACTCGCCGAGCCAGTGCATCCTCGCTGAAGACAACTCTGCGTACGTTGCGCCCGAGGAGCCTGGGATCAGCGACCGATTCGCTCACATGTATAGTATCGAGCGGCCCCTCCGTGCCGCGCGGCTGCCGCCTTGACGCGGCAAACTCCGGGAACCCATGTAATCTCGCCACCCTGCATCACTACCGGCCACCCCTTCCGATCGGGTGCCGCGATCCTCGCCTCAGTCAGAAAACGCTTTACCCGCCGTCGCGCTCCACGTGGACCGGCTGCGACGCGGTCACCCGGCTCCCAGGGACGGACCAGCGCCGGGCGTTCATCGAGCCAGGCTCCCCATGTACCTTTCTCGTCAGGCACAAGCGCCGTTCTGAAAACGAAACGGCCGAACTCGAGCCCCGGAGCAAGGTCCGCAGCTGCTGCCTGGAGCGCTGTGCGACTCGACACCTCAAGCCCGGCGCGTGTCCGAATCAGCTCTACGCCTCCCGATAGCTGCACTCGCTTGCCAGGCGGCCAGGAGTCATCGAGAGACGCGAGTCGCATGATTCCGCGACGGTCCATCACCACGCCCCAGCGCGAAAGGAGGGCGGGCCAGATAACGGCCCTTGCTGCAGCGTCCAGATCGGTCAGCAGTTCGTCCCGGACCCGGAGCACCGTGTCTGCACCGTTCCCGATATAGGTCGTCGCGGCTTCGTCGATCTCTGCTCGCAACTTCGCGGCACGCACTCCCAGCGAGATGAGACTCGAGTCAATGTCCGGCCTCACCGCGCGCAAGGCGGGGAGGATGTCGTGCCTGACGCGGTTGCGCAGGTAGAGCCGCGATTGGTTTGTGGGATCCTCGACCCATTGCAGTTTCCATTCAGCGGCAGCGCGAAGAATTTCGGCGCGACTGACGCCGATCAATGGGCGCTCAACGCTCGAAGGAGCCAGCAACCCTGCCAGGCCCCGCGCGCCTGCGTCACGAAGGATGCGCATCGCAACCGTTTCGATCTGATCGTCGAGATTGTGTGCGGTCACGATAGTGGCATCCCTGACAGACGCTTCGGCTCTGAGAAAGCGCCACCGCTCCTTTCTTAGCGCAGCCTCATCGCGCGCTAACGAGCCGGCACGTCCGGCGATGAATTCAACGCGCCGGCGCGCTGCGACGCGGCGGACCAGATCGAGCGCTTCCTGCGCGTGCGCTCCGGTTCCATGATCGAAGGTCGCTACAGCGACCACGTTGCGGAGGCCGGAGCGAACGAAGGCCTCGAGGAGAACCATCGAGTCCAGACCACCCGAAACTGCGAGCAGCAGTCGCGGGGGCGTCTCGAGCGGCGCGATGGCCGCCAGGACCGTTTCGATCACTGCCTGAATCTATGTCCAGGGACGGATCCCGGGTCTGGATGGTCTCGCGGAGCGGGCGGGGTTATTATCCAAACCGGACACTCTCACGACGCGTGCACGTGGAAACACACGGACCTCTCGGGACACTTTGGGCGGGACTTGGGCTCGGCGCGTTTTTCCTTGCGCTGACCTGGGTCAACCTGCTGCTCGGCCACTTTCTGACCCCGCTTTTCCTGATTCCGCTGACGTGGCTCCAGGACGCGGTCCAGAGCCGCCGGAAGAACCGGCAGGGCTGAGGTTGGCCTCATGTGCCGCTGTGTAGACTCTCAGGGGCCACCTGGGCCGGAACTGAAGCAGGTCGCGCGGGGCTCCAACAATCGTATGCAGGGAGTCTCCTGGCAACTCTCCGGGGCCGGCTTTGAGCGGCGGTGAAGTTCGCGGCCGAGGCCGTGCACTGGCTAAACTCAGTCTGCAGGAGTGCTTTACCGCGCGATGTGAGGTGCGCCTATTCAAGGCTGCGGAACGAACCTCCTGACGTTGCTGTCGAAAACATAGGGATCATCGGTCAGCGTGTTGAGGCCATCGTTCGCATCCGCGCCCAGTCCGAATCGTTTTCGGTTGATGGGCTTCACCGTGACATCCGGTATGAACCAGGTCGGTTGCTTCATCGTGACCGTCCTGATCCTGAAGAGATTCGCGATCTTCTGCATCAGCGCGTCGTTGAGAGTCGTACCGCTCGTGTAGATCCAGAGCTCACGATCGGGCTTCGCTTCTTCCGCTGAGCGTATTTCCTTGACCTCGAGTGCGAGGCTGCTGCCCGGATCAGCTGCAATCTCGACTTCGATCTGATTGAGCACTCCAACACTGAGCCCGCGATTGTTCAGAACATTCGTCACCGGATCCTGGGCGCCGTGGACAGCGCCAGTGTCCGTCTGCTCCGATGTGAGTCCCAGGATCGCCGACGTGTGTGCGTATCCGTAGATATTCGTCCGGTGGAAGTTGATGGGGATGACCCTCATGAACCCGAGCACGTTCTCGATCCTCGTCACGTTTTGCGGAATCACGTTGTTGCGCGCCATCTCCCTGAAATCGCGCTCATTGGGATTCCAGAAGCCGCTGGGCGGCGTCCGTGCGATGATGACCTTCACTTCCTCGTCGGGCGAGTCCACCCAGAGCTGCGGGATGTCCACCCTGACGTGTGCATAGATCTCACTCGTGATCTGAGCCCGGGGCGGAGGCGGGGCCGGTGGTCCGGGCGGCTTCCTGGGCGCTGGCTTCGGCGCCGCGTTCTCATTTGCGAAGCCCAGAACGTTGTTCGCGAGGGTTCCCAATGGTCCGGCTATCGGCCCGTGCACTATCTCCGAGAAGGTTGCGCCCTCGACGCTGTTATCTGCGAGCGCGCCCGCGAAGCCACCAGCCAGACCACCGCCAACAGTACCGCCACCACCAACTCCGTCATCCGGAGCTCCAACACCACCCGACGATTCCTCAGGCGTGCCACTCGAGCCCGTCGAACCTGTGGTGCCGCCGCCGGGTGCCGCGGCCCTGCGCTCCTGGTCCATCTTCTTTCCCTGATTCAGCAGCGCGCCCTCGCGGGAAACTCCTCCCATTGCCGCCTTGGACCCTTCCTTCGGCTTGGTGCCGGCGCCTGCTGCAATCGCCGCTTTGGCAACATCGGCCGCGATCTGGCCCATCGCTACGGCCTTCTCGGCCTCGGTCTTGAGGTTTTCGCTCGCCAGGCGGCCTGCGTCGGTCGCCGCCGACAGCGTACCCGCCGACGCGGCGCGCGCCAGGTCCTGCGTCCCCGCCAACCCGCTCATATCACGGAAATTCAGATTCGCGAGTGCGTTGAAGGCTGTCCCGAGGCCGGCCGGATCAGGCACGCTCGTCGGGTTCACGATATTCAGAACCGGAGAAGACAACTGTCCGGTGGTCAGGTTCTCGGCAGTCCCTCTGCTGCCCGTACCTACCGGTGCGATTTCGGTCGGTACGAGGGGGATCGGCGAATCTTCCCAGTGCCAGAACCGTGTCATGTCCAGTTTTTCGGCAGCGTTCGACCGACCAAGCACGGCCTCGGCGAACACACCACCGGTGGCGATCGGGATCAGTCGCTCGTCGCCGGCACTCCCTGACGACAATCCACGGTCCTCGAGGAGTTGCCCCCAGGGAATCTGAGCGCTGTCTCGTGTTATTCCCGATGGCTCGGTAGCGTCCACCGGCGCTCTCAGGATCAGGTAGTTGCCAGCGACCGTCACCGGGCGCGGTTCCACCTGGTCAATCAGGGGTCGCCCGTTCCATTTGAACTGGCCCAGCAGAAAGGTGAGCGTCGCCGAGTCCAGACTGTGGAAGACGGCGTGGCTGTAATACTCGCGGTGCCCCTGCAGATGGGTAAGCAGCTCCCGCTGCCGATCGCCCTGATCGGTCGTGAACGTCGCCGCCTTCTGGAACGCGCTGCCCGCGCCGAGGTCGACCGCAATGCCAGGCATCGTGAAGCGACGACCGAGATATGCGCAATGGAGCGTCATCGTCCCGGTTGCTACGGGATCGCTGTCCTTGCGCAGGTTGATCGAGTCGAGTTCAACGAGCCTGATATGGCGCGGCAGGTCGACGATCCCGTCCGGCGGGACGGTGAAGGTCTCGTGCGCACCCGGTCCGCCGCCGGCGCGATCGAGTCTCACATCCTTGATCGTCAGGCTATCGAAGCTGACGGCGAGCAACTCGGTGTCGTCGGGCATATGGAGCGCGTCCGACGCTGGTCTGACGATCGACGTCCCGACCAGACGCGAAACCAGAGCGACGGCGTTTTCATCCCAGAACAGGATGCGCGGCGCCACCGGGGCGGGAGTCGAATCTGGAGGTGCGCCCGGCGTTACCGGCGTCGATGGGGTAGCGGTCATTCCTGCGGCGCCGGCAACGGCCGCCGCACTCGCTCGCCGAAAGGCGACAGCGGTCAAGTCGGGTCTGATCCCTGGCGGCCGCAGCCGCACTGCCGGCGTCACGGTTACCGCGGTCGTGTCATCGGCAATCAAGGAGCGAATGCGTGTGTTCAGCGCGGCGGCCAGGAGCGCCGGGCGGAAGCGCTCGACCACCGACATACCCCCAGGTGCCGAGAAGTCGAGGACCTCCATCGGGACGAAGAGGCAGCGATCAGCCCGGTGCAGTCGCGCCCGAACCCGATAAAGCTGGACAACCTCGTAGTACTGCACGGTCAGGGCGTGCATGTGATTGTAATTGGCCACGATGCGCGTGCTGACCTGTTCGTGCTCCTGCTGCGTGACTTCGCGCACCGCCGAGGCCCGTCGATTGCGGACGCTGGTCGAGTGTTGCTCGGTGCGATCGTTGACGTCCTGCGTCATGCTTCCGAGGACCGATCGCGTACCAAGTGACCAGCTGCTGCTGGCAGCACTTGCGGTAGTCGCGGCCTCCTGAGTGGTGTCCGAACTGCTGCCGCTCGAAAAGAGGCTGTTGAGGACTCCGGAGCTGCCGCTGGTCGCGGTCGCGCTGCTCGAGGACGTGGAGGCACTGCTCGATGTCGACCCCCCCTCCTGAAAGTCCTCCGCCACGGCACTCTGAACCTCACTCAGTGAGCGCGCGTGGCTGCTGGCACTGTCGAGCTGTTCACCTTCCGCGATGTTTTCGGCAGTGAGGGCACTGGTGCGACGCGACCAGTCGATGACCGCGACGCGTGTGGCTTCGCCCGGAGCAAGCGAAAGTGAGTGCAGCAACTGGCCTAACGTGATTCCCTGGGCGAACCATGACTGCTCGAAGGTCAGGTACGCGCCGATGGCTACCTGCGACATGCCGCCGGGGTTCTGGATGGCCGGGGTCAGTGAAAGTGGCCCGTCGAGGTTCTGCAGCGCAGCCGGTGCGCCAAGGAACTCGAGCATCGTGAGCGTGCTGTAGTACACTCGCTCCGTCGGGTATTGGCCGAAACGCGGGCGAAGTTCTTCCGCCTGCAGGTCGTCCGGCTCCTGCGTTCCGCCCGCGACCTCGCCCATGAGTCGTCGAGCCGCCGCCTGAGGTGGCCAGCTCGCGAAATCCCTGATCGTCTCGACATCGAGCGCGGTGGCCAGGGCCGTTGCTTCGAGAAGCGACAACATGCGGAGTGCACTGACCGGAAGTGCCGGCACCTCGGCGAGCGGAGTGTCGGCTGCACCCTCAGAGAGAAGATCGCCCGGTAGTGCCCCGAAACGGGCTGATGCGCCGCCCGGTTGGGCCGCGGCGACGACCGCTCGCGCGGATGCGAAGAGCTGCGAAGCGCCCAGATCAAATATCGTCCGAATGCCGGCTTCGGCGAGCGCCTCGGCAGCCGGTTCGGACACCCCGAGCAGAGATCTGGTCGGCTGCCGCAGCAACGCAGGGAGGTCGAGTGACGCTGATGACGTGCGGACGATGTCGTCGAAGTTGGGCATGTAGCTTCTTGAGATACTCGTGCGGTTGACCTCTTCATCCTCCTCGCCCTCCTCCCATGAAGCGGCCAATATGGAGGCCACCAGGTTGGCCGGTCAGGGGGCGAACTGAACGCTCTGGCAACGGATTGCGCCGACCGATAACGGAACGATCTTGCCCGCGCTCTCCGATGCGCCGCCCCGATCACGTGCGCCGTTGAAAGCGTCTCCGCGCGTGGAAAGGCTGGCCGCTACCCGGTGCCACCGGTAAAATGGCGATGAGCGCTTTCCGTGCGCTCAGGCAACCAACCGCGACAGCATGACTGTCCAGATCGCACGTGCCGTACTGCAACGTCGCACCGGCGGCAATCGCCAATGGGAATTCGCTCCGCGCTCCGGCCGTTGCGCGGACTTGCCTGAGCTGAACTGGACAAATGCGCTGGTTTGAGCTCCGGATACCGCCGCCACTCGTGTTGCTGGCCTCTGGTGGCGCGGTGTTCTGGATCGCGAATGCCGCGCCCTCGGCTAACGTTTCTGTGCCGGCCTCACGAATCGCGGCAGTTATCTTGGTGGCGGCAGGAATGGCGATCGCCGCGGCTGGAGGAATCGCCTTTGCGCGGATGCACACCACAGTCAACCCGCTGCAGCCCGAAAAGGCGTCAACCCTGGTCACCGGCGGCGTCTACCGCTTTTCGCGCAATCCCATGTACCTCGGCTTCCTTTTCGTACTCGCTGGCTGGACCCTGTTCCTGTCAAACGCCGCGGCAGCGATTCTGCTGCCCCTGTTTGCAGCGTATATCAGCCAGTATCAGATCAAGCCGGAGGAGCGGGCACTCGGCGGGAAGTTCGGCTCCGAGTACGCACGCTACCTGTCGCGCGTTCGGCGGTGGCTCTGAGCCGGCTGACTGACCTCAGCAGGGCGGTCAGCGTCTGTTCTGTGTCTCACAGCCGATCTGTGACCTGCGGACAGCGGATCCGCTGCGTCTATAGTGTATTGTAGAGGCAGCTTGTCGTTTGCCCGATTCCGAGAGGACTGTTTGCAACCGATCGCCCTTGTTCTCTGCCTGACGGCCCTGATCGCCAACGAGGCCGCGGCGCAGTTTCTGACGCGTCCGGCACGCGACTGGCAGACAGTCGAGACCGCCACCTTTCGCGTGCACTTTCCGGCCGAAATGCGCACCTGGGCGATGCCGGTTGCGCAGCGACTCGAGAGCTATGCGTCTGCTGTCTCGCAGGCTACGGGAAGCCGGCCGCGGTCCAGAACCACGGTGCTCATCGAGGATCCATCCAATGTGGCCAATGGCTTCGCCGTGCCGATTCTCGAGGGCCCGGTGATCTTTCTCTGGCCGACTCCTCCCACACCCGGCCCGACGTTCGGTTCACACCGCGGATGGGGCGAAATCCTCGCGCTCCACGAGTTCGGCCACATTGCGCAACTCACGATCGAGAGCCGCAACCCGTGGGAGCGGCGCTTGTGGAGCATCCTGCCGAGCCGTATCGGACCCGTGGCCCGGAAATCGCCGGCCTGGGTGATAGAGGGCTACGCGACGTACCTCGAGGGAGTCCTCACCGGTAACGGACGACCTCATTCGGTTGGTCGCGCCGCTGTGCTGCGGCAGTGGGCCCTTGAAGGACGGTTGCCATCTTATGCGAGCCTCGGCGCAACGGAGCCTTTCCTGGGTGGTGCGATGCGCTACCTCGTTGGCTCGGCGTTTCTGGAGTGGCTGGCGGAGCGCAAAGGCGAGGCGAGTCTCAGGAATCTGTGGAGACGAATGTCCGCGCGTGAACGGCGGTCATTCGATGAGGCATTCCGCGGCGTCTACGGGGCCGCCCCGGACGAACTCTACGGCGCGTTCTTCACCGAAATGATGGAGCAGGCGCTTGCCGCCCGCCGTGAACTGACCAGGGCGGGGCTCGTCGAAGGCGACCTCGTGCAGCGAATGTCATGGTCAACCGGTGGGCCAGCGGTCTCGAAGGATGGTTCGATGGTGGCGGTCGTTCTCCGATCACCGCGCCGACCGTCACGTGTGGTCGTCTGGCGCAGTGCCGACGAACCACTCGACAGCCGCGTTCTGGATGCGCGACGCCGCGCCCTCGCGCGCGATCCGCTCGACGTGGCTCCATTCGACTCCTTCCCTCCCCCCAAACGGCCCGAAGCAACGCTTGGACCATCCGGTGGCCGCGGCTTCGATGCTCCGCGCTGGTTCGCCGACAACGAGCGGCTGCTGGTGAGCCACGATGAGCCACTCGGCGATGGCGCGACGCGGCCCGATCTCTGGATCTGGAACCGGCGCAGCGGCGACAGGCGCAGACTCACACATGGCGGCGCCATCAGGCAGGGTGATCCTGCTCCGGACGGTCAGAGCGCGGCGGCGGTGCGATGTGCGGCCGGCATCTGCGACCTGGTCCGGGTTTCGATTCCCGACGGGACGATATCGAACATTTCACCCGGTTCGCCGTTCGTTGTCTGGCACCGGCCCCGCTTTTCCGCGGACGGCCGCCGAATCGCCGCGGCCGTGCAACGTGAAGGACGCTGGGGAATCGCCATCGTCGACGCCACCACCGGTGAGGTGAGGCACCTGCAGACGGGCGACGAAGCCGATCGCCATTCTCCGTCCTGGACCAACGATGGAAAGCTGGTAGTCGTGAGCGAGCGCGGTGGCGTCGCCAACCTTGAGCTCCTCGACCCCGACTCCCGCGGTGTGACTGCTCTGACGCGAGTGACCGGTGCCGTGGCCGAGCCAGACGCAGGCGGCGACGGCCGCGTCTGGTTCCTGGGTCTCCACACACGCGGCATGGATGTGCGCCGCATCGGAATCCGGGATGCGGTGCAGTCGGGCGCCGACAGGATCGTTGCCCTCAATCGAGGGCTTGCGCCTGTGGCTCCTGTGGGGATTGTTGCCGGTCCTTCCTACAGGGAGCAGCCGGTCGACGGACCCCGCGGTTACGGTCTGGGGCCGCGTGCCTGGCGCGTGCTACCCGGACTCAACTACGGGCCGGACGGCGACATGCTCTCCCTGATGATTGCCAACATCGATCCCGTAGGCCGCTTCAGCACCGTGTTCCAGGGTGGAACGGGACAGAAGGGTGGATGGCGTGGTGGCTCGTTTGCGGGACGGCTGCAGACAAGCCCGCTGATTTTCGAGGGGTCGGCGTGGGTCACCAATCACAAACCTTCCGAGCAGCGCTCCGGAACGTTCGCCTCATCTGATATCGACGCCGAGTACAACGGCATTGCCCTGAGTGCGGGGTGGGAACACCGGGGCGGCACGGTCGGACTGAGAGCGCGCGCGGGCGGTACGGTGGGGAGGGTGGACGGCACGCAGCTCGACGCCGCGTCGCGGGTGGCGGCGTTCACAGAGGGTTCGTTGCACCTCTCGATCAGTGCCGGGAGCACAACGATCGTGCCGGGGATCGCGGCCCAGGTTGCACAGGGCGAAACCGGCGGCGATGCCTGGAGCCGGTCGGTAGTGACGGCAAGCCTGTCGTTAGGCAGGGCGGCCAGGCTCCTTGGCATGAGAGGACGCACTGACACGCCAGATGCCGGCGAGTTCGGACGCGAGTTCGAGCAGTTCAGCGCCGGCGGTGGCTATCTCCCGTTTGTCGACGAAGCGATTCTGAGTCAAAGGGTCTCGATCCCGTCGGTTCCCGTCGGCTTCGTCGCCGGCAGCCGGATCGAACTGTACCGTGCCGAGCTCAACGTGGCAGGGATGACCCCTTATGCGGTGTGGGTCGCAGCCGGCGATTCGATCGGCCAGTTCAAACGCGTGATTGGAGTTGAAAAGGCGTTCAGCCATGACGCGATCGGGTTCGCGCGGCTGCCGTCCACCCGGATACGACTCGGCGTCGGTTACTCCTTTGACCCGCCCTATGATGAGAAGCTGCGGCCCTATCTCAGCGTGACGTGGCGGCCCTGATGAACTGATCGTTGCCGCACGGCGTGTCGGCGGCGCTTGCCCCCGCCCGCTCGCCACCCAAGAGTCCCGCCACCTGTCCCGCGAGAATCCTGAATGAAAATTGGCGTACCCCGCGAGAGTGCATCCGGCGAACAACGAGCGAGCCTCGTGCCAGACGGCGTGGCGAGGCTCGCCAAACTGGGGTTCGAGGTCGTGGTGGAGCCCGGCGCCGGAGTTGCGGCGGGCATCCCTGATTCTGCGTTTGCGGCCGCGGGCGCCGTGGCAGGTGATCCATTCACCTGCGAGTTCGTGGTCAAGGTTCAGATGCCGTCGTTGCCTGAAGTGGCACGGCTCAGGGGTGGCCAGACACTGATCGCGCTCTTCAACAGCACGAATGCATCAGCGGTCGTGGAAGCCCTGGCGTCTCGTGGCGTCACCGCGCTGGCGCTGGAAAGGGTTCCCCGAATCACACGCGCCCAGTCGATGGATGTTCTGTCGTCACAAGCCACGATCGCCGGATACAAGGCCGTTCTCGTCGGCGCCTCGCGCTCGGCGAGACTGATGCCGATGCTGACCACGGCCGCCGGGAACATCCCCCCGGCGCGGGCGCTTGTGCTCGGGGCGGGAGTAGCCGGGCTCATGGCGATCGCAACCGCACGCCGGCTTGGAGCGCAGGTCTCAGGCTTCGACATCAGGGCCGCGGCCCGGGAACAGGTACTGTCGTTAGGCGCGACGTTCGTGGGCCCCGAACCCGCAGGCGACGCCGAAACCGCGGGTGGTTACGCACGGGAGCAGACAGCGGAGGAACGGGCGAGGACGATGGAAGTGATGGCGACTCACCTGCGCGATCAGGACCTGGTCATAGCCACGGCGCTGATCCCGGGACGGCCCGCACCCCGACTCATCACCGCGGCTATGGTCCAGACGATGAAGCCGGGTGCGGTGATCGTCGACATGGCTGCCGACAACGGTGGAAACTGCGAACTCTGCCGAGCTGGTGAAACGGTTTTCGCGGGCGGCGTCGAAATCATTGGCGCGACCAACCTGCCGGCGACCGTACCCTTCCACGCTTCGCAGATGTTCTCGAAGAATGTCGTGACGCTCCTCGCTCACATGACGCACGAGGCCGTGCTCCGCGTCGATCGGGACGATGAAATAGTGGGTCCGATGTGCCTGACGTCTCCGGTCGCGGTCGCGACCTGACGCACTCCTCTCCTCAATCTCCGCACCGCATGACTGAAGCACTGATCGGCGGGATCGTCGTCTTTGTTCTCGCGACCTACCTCGGAGCGGCGCTGATCGGCCGCGTCCCTCCGACGCTGCATACGCCGCTCATGTCGGGTGCGAATGCGATTTCCGGCATCACGATTGTAGGTGCACTGGCGGTCGCCGGGGCCGGTGGAAGCAGGCTCCATTCCGTACTCGGTTTCCTGGCGGTCGTGTTTGCCATGATCAACGTCGTCGGCGGTTACGCCGTCACCGACCGCATGCTGCAGATGTTCAGAAAGGGGGATGGTAAGTGATTCCTCCATCACTGGAACGGGTCCTCTATCTGGTTTCGGCCGTACTGTTCATCGCCGGTTTGCAGAAACTCCAGCATCCCGACACGGCGCGGCGCGGCAATCAACTGTCGGCGATCGGGATGGCACTGGCGATCGTCGTGACACTCCTCGCGCACGAGCTCGTCTCACCGCTGGTGATCGTGGCGGGCCTGGCAGTTGGCAGCGGAGCGGGCCTCTGGCTTGCCCGCTCGGTCCAGATGACGTCGATGCCGCAGATGGTTGCGCTCCTCAACGGCCTGGGTGGAGGTGCGTCACTGCTTGTGGCGGGGGCCGAGTACCTCGATGCGTTCGCCGCCGGTGATCCCCTGCCGGAGACAACGCTTGTCACGATCGTGCTTGCCGTCCTGATCGGCGCCGTGACGTTGAGCGGCTCGCTGATCGCCTGGGGCAAGCTGCAGGAGGTGCTCCCCGGTCGGCCTGTGACGTTCCGCGGGCAGAAGCTCTTCAACACGTCACTGGGGTTGATGGTGCTGGCACTGGGGGCGTGGATCGTCGTGTCGCCTGCCGAGCCCGGGTGGGTGTTTCATGTGGTGTGGGCGGTGAGTCTCGTGCTTGGCGTGACGCTCGTTCTGCCGATCGGGGGTGCCGACATGCCGGTTGTTATCTCGCTGCTCAACTCCTACTCAGGGATTGCCGGCGCGATGACGGGGTTCGTGATCGACAATGAAGTGTTGATCGTGGCCGGCGCCCTCGTCGGTTCATCAGGAGTCATCCTGACAATGATCATGTGCCGGGCAATGAACCGCTCTCTCGCCAACGTGCTGTTCGGCGCCTTTGGCGGCGGGCAGATCCAGGGTTCGAAGTCGGCAGCCGGCCTGACCGTCAGGTCGATCACGCCCGGGGACGCGGCCATCCAGCTTGCCTACGCCGGCACCGTCATCTTCGTCCCCGGTTACGGAATGGCCGTCGCGCAGGCTCAGCATACCGTGCGTGAACTGGCCGACCAACTCGAGAAGAAAGGGGTGGCGGTCAAATACGCCATCCACCCGGTGGCCGGGCGAATGCCCGGGCACATGAACGTCCTCCTTGCGGAAGCCAACGTGCCCTACGACCGGCTCTATGCGATGGAGGACGTCAATGACGAGTTCTCCTCTGCCGACGTAGTGGTTGTCATCGGCGCCAATGACGTCGTCAACCCCGCCGCACGGACCGACCCGGGGAGTCCCATCTATGGTATGCCGATCCTCGATGCCGATCGCGCCAGGAGCTGCATAGTTCTCAAGCGTTCAATGGGCGCCGGTTTCGCGGGGATCGAAAACGAACTCTTCTACGCTCCGCGCACCAGCATGCTCTTTGGTGACGCCAAGCAGAGCCTGACGAAACTCGTGGCGGAGGTCAAGCAGGTGTAGGTGCGGAAGAGCCCTGGTTCCGGGAGCAGGATGACCGGGGGCCGAGGAGCAGGAGGGACAGATGTTCAGGAGGAACAGGCAACTCACCGATCATCGCTATCTCGTTCCTCCTGCGCCTCCTCCATGGACCGCTCTTCCCCTCCACGCCACCGGTCGCCGAACGGTGGAGATAACGAGCCGCAGCGCCGCCAGCGGATCGCTCAGCGGAGATAGCCAGAAGCCAGCTGTTTTCCTCTCATAGTTCGGTAGCAGGGCTGTCAGCATTCCGACTCTCAGCATGATCGCGAGCGAACTCACCGCCAGCGCCGCTCCGGCTGACAGGGGCAGTGGCCGACCGGTGAGGAAGAGTGCTGCCGCTGCCGCTACCAGGACAACCGGGATTCCCTGCACTCCCATGATCAGCGCGACATCCCGCATCTGGCGCGAGCGCGTCGTCGAGTCCGTGAGGTCGAACGACCTTCCCCACTCGCGCCACATCTCGCTCAGTCCGCTGTAGGACCTTACTTTCAGGGCCCGGGAACCGTCGCAGAAGACGACCCGCGCACCGCCGGACGCCAGGTGGCGCGCCAGCGTAACGTCGTCTGACCACGAATAGCGGGCCGGCGAGTAACCGCCCGCCGCGAGCAGAACCGACCGGCGCGCCATGAAACACTGCCCGTTCGCCAGGACCTCGCCTTTTCCACTGCCAGTACGGTAGATCAGACTCACCAGCATCGACACCTGGACAAACTGTTCCGCGCCGCTCATATCGTCAAACCGGGGAGAGCAAGAAACAACGTCGGCGCTTTCAGCCAGCGCCCTTGTGACGAGTCCATCGACGAGCCCGGCGAGCGGTTCTGTGTCGGCGTCGACTCCAAGCACCCAGTCTCCGCTGCATTCGGCGAGACCACATTGCAGCGCCCAGACCTTGCCGATCCAGCCCTCCGGCCGTGGCTCGTGGCCAATCAACCTGATACGGGCATCGCTTTCCGCGGCCGCAAGCACGAGCTCAGGGGTTCCATCGGTAGAGCCGGAGTCGATGACGATGATCTCGGAGACGCGTTCGCTTTGCTTCGCCAGTCCGCGCAGGCACGGCCCCAGTCTCCTGGCTTCGTTGAGCACTGGAAGGAGTACGCTCACGCGATACTCACCCGTTGAGGGCGGGGTCGCGGGCACGACCAATGGCGGACGTCGCTGGCCTATCAGTCGCGCAAGCAGTGCAGCCAGCCCCGCGGCCTGGACAAGCGCGAGCAACCACCAGGTGACGCTCATCGAGCGTCGGCCGGCCTCGCTCCCGCGGCCGCCGGCCGCAACGTGAAGACGATGAAATCGGCGCGCGCTGCGTGGGCGACGCCGTCAGCTGCGGCGAGGTCGGCGACGGGTACGGCCGAGATCACGAGCAGCCGGGCCGCGGGCATCCGCCGGGCCACGCGCGACGCCGTGCCGTCGCGAAAGTCGCTGTGAAAAGCACCGTTGTAGTGAATGACAAGTGATCCACTGCCAAACGCCACCGCAGCCCGCTGGATCGATTCGGCCATCGTCTCGTCCTTTATGCACTGCGCGAGGTAGAACCTGTCGTTCGCCGCCCTTTTCGCCGCGGCGTCTGTAGCCTGGCCCCCGGTTCCCGCATCGTGTGAGGGCATCGCGGCGAGGAAGCGCCGATAGTACTCGTCTTCGGGGCACGAAATCGCCGCCGCCACAAGGTCGCGCCGGGTTCCAAGGGTATCGAGAACCGGGAGTCCGGAGCGCCCCACGGCCGAAGCGATCGGTCGCGGGACGTTGGATGCGATGACCGGCCAGCCTTTTCGGCGCGCGACCTCGACCAGCGGCCGATAGTCGGTTGCGTACCGCGGCCACGGCCTGCTGACGGCCAGGAATGCGCTGTCTGAGAGGTCTCCGCGGAGCCAGCGGTCGAGACTCACCTGGACGTCGCGCTCGAACATCTCCAGTGACAGGACGACCTTTTCGCGGCGCTCGCCGACGGCTGCGAGCAGCGCCGCCTCGACGACGTGCGCAGTGGCGTCGTCATGGTACTCACCGAAAAACACCACCTCCGCCCCAGCCGCCGCATCGACCATCGCCCCGAAGTTGACAAACTGACGAGAGCGGGTGTCAAAGTACCGAGCGTCAGCGGCCGGCGACGGCGCCGTCGTGGCGCGCGGGGAACCTCCAGCGCAGGCCGAGAGCAGTGCGATTGCCAGCAGCGCCGGGGGAGCGCATCGGCTCCCCCGGAGACCCGCCCCACTTCCCTGCCTAACGTGCGCCATCACCAACAACCGGCGTGGCCGGCCTGAGCCAGTGTGCGAACCACTGCCGCAACCGCCCCAGACGGTCCACCAGCAGCCACGGCTCGCCAGACCGGGAGAGGTCGTGGGTCGATCGCGGATAGCGAACCAGCTCCACGGGAATACCGTGCTTCCTGAGCCCGATGAACCACTGCTCGGCGTCCGTCATCGGCGTCCGATGATCTTCTTCGGACTGAACGATCAGCGTCGGCGTCCTGACTTTCCTGATGTAGCGAATGGGCGACAGTGTATCGTAGAGAACCGGGTTGTCCCACGGCTTGCCCAGGAACTCGAACTCGGTCAGACCCTGGGCGTCCGAAGTACCGTACCACGACCACCAGTTGGAGATCATGCGATCGGCCTGCGCCGCCTTGAAGCGATTCGTCTTGACCGTCACCCACGCTGTCATGACTCCGCCGTACGAGCCGCCGGTTACCCCCATTCGCGTTGAATCGACGTCGGGGCGCCGCGCCACGATGTCCACCGCTCTCATCAGGTCCTGATAGTCCTCGGCGAACCAGCGGCCGCGTGTGGAATACGTGAACGGCGCACCGTAGCCGGAGGATCCGCGGGGATTGGTGAAGATCACGAACATCCCCGCGGCCGCGAGGTTCTGGAACTCGTCGAACCAGCCTTCGCCGTAGGCGCTGTGCGGACCGCCATGTATGTAGAGAACAGCCGGATAGCGCCGTGACGGGTCGTACCCCCACGGTTTCATCAGCCATCCTTCGATCTCGAGGTTTCCGACGCTCCGGTAGGTGAACCTTTCTGCGTCGGAAAAGGCGACTTCGGTCGTGAGCGAGTCGTTGAAGCCGGTGAGCTTCCGTTCACGGGTTCCGTCCGTGGCCGAGAGATAGATCTCGGTGGGCCTGGTCAGCGACGTCGAGACATATGCCATGGTCCGGCCGGCTGCGTCCACCGAGTAGCCGCTTGCGCGTCGGCGGGCGCCGCCGAGTACTTCGGTAATCGACTTGAGGCCTGGATCGACGTGGAAGAAGCCGGTGCGACCGCCGATACTCGCCGTCATGGCGATCCTGCCATCGGGCATCCACCAGCTGCCATCAGGTTCGTATTGCCAGTTGCCCAGCAGGTTCACCGGCGTGCCGCCTCCGGCACTAATTACGTAGAGCCTGGTATTCGACGTCCGCGTCGGAGCGGACTGGAACGATATCCACCGCCCGTCTGGTGACCACTGGATGTCCGTCTCGGACCCGTTGGCCGTGGTCAGGCGTTGCACCGCCCCGCCCGAGGCCGGCACGATAAAGATGTCGGCATCGTTCCGCGGAGCTTCATCGCGGCGGCGGTCGTACGGAAGTCTCGCGATCGAGTCCCGCTCTGCCTCCACCGCCGAATCACTGCGCAACCGGGGGTCGGCGATCCACGCTATCCAGTTCCCGTCGGGACTGACCACGGCTCCGCGCCGCGAGTAGGCCGTACTGTCGAGCATGCGCCTGGGCGAACCGTCCAGTGTTTGCGTCCAGACCTGCGCGGGCCGGTAGACCCGCGCTGCGCGCGGCCCGGGAAGGAAGCCAGGACCGTTCGCCTTGTAGCGCATCTCGGTGATGTGCCGTCCGTCGAAACGGCGCGGATCGAGCGGCGCAGTAATCGACCCGAACGGCGGCCGAGCCATCCCCTGCATTCCCGAATAAGGGTCCGCGCCCTGCGCGCCGCTGTCGCCGGGAGTGCCTTCAGTCCAGACCACGGTCTTGCGATCGGCCGTAAGGGAACCTGCGGGATAGCGATCGATCTCTTCGGCTTCGCCGGACGGCTGATCCATCCTGATGCCAAAGGTCCGGCCCCGGGACCCCGCGCGCTGCGACGTGAAAAGAAGGTACGTCCCGTCGGGTGACCACCTCGGACCTGAACTTTCGTAGCCAGGACTGGTGAACCTTCGCGGCACGCCGCCGTCGGTGGGCGCCACCCAGATTTCACTGTGCCGCCGGTTTTCCGACTCGCGCACGGTTGTGACCGTGAACGCAACGAGGCGACCGTCCGGCGACATTGCGGGCGAGTTGACGTTGGTGACTCGGTACCAGTCGGCAGGAGTGAAAGCCCTGCCCTGTGGCTCGAGCGTCAGCGGAAGGAAGCTGCTGATCGCCAGGAAACGAAGTGTCGGCTTCATGATTGATTGCCCTGTTTGTCGTCGAGGCTGTCGTGGACGGGCCGCGGATCACGAAGATTACCCCGGCGCACGCCGGTTCGCACTCCGTTGCGCAGCAGAGCGGTAGCTCGCCTGCCCCATGCTCCACTACCTTGAGTCATGCCGAGTCCAAACGAAGCCCCGGGAGCGCGCGTCCTCGCGAGCTGGCGGCGACTCGGTCGCTGGCCCGGCGGCCGTTGGCTCTTTGACCGATTGATCGCACGCATGGTGCCGTACACCGGTGCGTTGCGCGCCCGTGTCGTCGCACTTGAACCCGGCGGATCCGAGGTCGTCCTCGATGACCGGCGGTCGGTGCGCAACCACCTCGGTTCGGTTCACGCGATCGCGCTGGCGAATCTCGGGGAACTGGCCAGTGGCCTGGCTATGCTCACGGCCCTGCCCGCGGGGACAAGAGGCATCGTCACCCGGATCGAGATCGACTACCTCAGGAAAGCGAGAGGTCGGCTCACTGCGCGCGGTTCGGCCGGTGTCGTGCCGCGCGTCGATGGAACCGGGCAGCTCTTCCCTGAGGCGGTCATCGAGGATTCGTCCGGAAATGTGGTGGCGCGGACCCGCGTCACGTGGAAAGTGGAACCGGTGCCTGCCAGGCCTGACGGTCAGGGCGATTGACGCCTCGTCCACCGACCGCATTGATGTCGCACGCGGGAATCGAGGTGCCGATCATCTGCGGCGCGATGTATCCCTGCTCGAACCCGGAACTGGTGGGCGCGGCATCGGCAGCCGGTGCCCTTGGCGTTCTTCAGCCGATTTCGCTGACCTTTGTTCATGGCCATGAGTTCCGTGCGGGGATTCGACTCATCAAAAGTCTCTGCCCGGGCCGGCCGATCGCAATGAATGCGCTGATCGAGGCCTCATCACGTACATACCATGAGAGGATGGTGCGCTGGGTTGAGTCAGCGCTGGAGGAAGGGGTTCGCTTTTTCGTTACATCGCTGGGGAAGCCGCGCTGGGTAGTTGATCGGGTCCATGCGGCTGGTGGCTTTGTCTATCATGATGTGACCGAGCTCAAATGGGCTCTCAAGGGGCAGGACGCAGGAGTTGATGGACTCATCGCCGTCAATTCGCGCGCGGGTGGACACGCCGGCCCCCGCGACCTCGCGGCCCTTTTCGACGAGCTCGCGCCAGTGGGTCTGCCGGTCGTCTGCGCGGGAGGAATCGGTTCGGCGAATGAGTTTGTGAGGGTGCTCGAAATGGGGTATGCAGGCGTGCAGATGGGCACGCGATTCATCGCGACAGATGAGTGCAGCGCTCATCCACGCTACAAGCAGGCGATTCTCGATGCCGATGAAGACGACATCGTACTGACCGAGCGGCTGACCGGTGTCCCGGTGGCTGTCATTCGCACGCCGTGGGTCGAACGCATCGGACTGCGCGCTGGTCCGATCGCCCGCTGGATGCTCAGGGGGGGGGGGGGCCGCCGCACAAAGCACTGGATGCGTTCGATTTATGGCATGCGGTCGCTGCTCTCGCTGCGGCGTTCCCACCTGGCCGGCGAAACAAGTCGCGACTACTGGCAGGCGGGAAAGAGTGTCGCTTCGATTCGCGATGTGCAGAGTGTCGCCGAGGTAGTATCTTCGTTCCGTGCCGCAATGGAGGCGTCGCATTCGTTAGGCGGAGAGACGATGCTGCTCGAAGTTCGCTCCGTGGGCCGCAAGACCCCGCTCGACGGCAGGCTCGAGATAACCGCCGCCACAGCGAGACGCGTCGCTACCCTCAGCGCGCCCGTTCCCCTCGTGCTTGGCGACTCCGTCGACGTCGTGACCGTCGAAACGATGACGTGCAGCTGCGCCAAAGGCAGCGCGAATGCCGATGGCGCACACGAGCACTACTTCCTCAGTGCGACTCCTTTTCGCGGCCTCGCCCCAGGCGAAACTGTCTGCATCGAGTTGATGGAGAACGGAGCCGTTTCAGTCTCCCGACCGCACGAGCTCTGAAGCGAGGCCGATCGGTCACCGCGACGCGTCCGTTCGCCGGCCAGATCGAGGTTCAGGTAACGAACCGGCTCTGCGGACGAGGAGCCAGCGCGAGCTTGAAGCCGTGCAGGACGCAACGCACCCCGCCATTCTGCCTGATTTCGCTGGTACGTAGTCCGGTGTAGCGCTTGATCATGTTTCTGAGCGCCGTGCTGGACGGAAAGTTCAGGATGAGAGCGACCTGTTCTGCGGTCCGACCTGGATCCTCGAGCATTCGCGCCACAACCAGCAGTCGGCACCACGCGATTATCGAACTTGGAGTGGGGAGTCCGGCCCCACTGAGGCGCTCAACCAGCGTCTTCCGGTGAACGTTTAGTGCCCTGGCGACGTCCTCGACCGTCAATGGACGCTCCCCGTTCTCGAGGCAAAACCGCATCATCGCGGTCAAATTGGCTGGAACCAGCCCCTCGAGCTCGGCCAACAATGACTTCACCGAACTCTTGTCCCCCGCTCTCGTTAGCACTGCGCGCAGCGTTGTCCACACGTCGTCCAGTCCGCGGAGAATAAGCTCGCTGACACCCGCGCGCGCGAACTCGAGCATCTCGCGCGATACCGACGGGGTTAGTACGCAATACAGAACGACCGGCACGCTCGGGAACTCTTCCCTCAGACGGCGCACCGTGCTCAGGGTCGACTGTCCCATGCGATCTCTGGAGTCGAGGACGACGACCTCGGCCAGGCCGTTTTCGACGAGGGCCATCAGTTCGGACTTGCTTTCACAAAAGCGCAGGTGTGCCTGGCCTCGCGCGGCATCAACAAGGCGACTCCTCGACGGGGAGTCCCAGACCAGTGCTCCGACGATCATGGGCGGTCCGGAGCGGGCTTGAGGTTACACCATGTATGGCGATTGCCCATACGGTGACGGTGGCCGTCACAGCCGACTGCGATAATACGCCCGTCAACACTTCCACCCAGGGGTCTCGCTATGTCTCGTACCGCCCGCATCATCGCGCTCGCCATCGCCGCCGCCGGGCTCACAGCCTGCTCGGACCCGATGTCACCGACTATCCGCTGCAATCCGCTCAAGGATTCGTCGTGTACGAGCGTGAACTTCGTGAACCCGAATGTGAACTTCGTGAATCCGAACGTGAACTTTGTGAATCCGAACGTGAATTTCGTGAACCCCAACGTGAACCGGCTCAGCCCGGAAGCGTAGCAGCGAACGCGGTTTCGTCGGCCTCGGGCTCAAAGGACTCGAGGCCGGCGACCAGCTCCGCCGACGGCTGTCCCAGCTGACACCTCGGCGTCGGTGCCCCGAGGCTCGAGAGGCGCTCCCTCTCCGTCTTGTGTACGATTTCGTTGAACCTTTTTTCACTGGCAATCCTGAGCGCCCCCTGGCGGTAGCGCTCCGAGCATAGCTCGTCTCCGAGGGCCAAGTAGGCCGCTGAAAGGCTGCACAAGGCGTCGGCGTTTTCGTACGGGAGCCCCGAACGCTCGACGGTGTGCTGGATTTCGGCGGCGAGCTTGCCGAGTCGGCCGCGATCTCCTGTTCGTCCGGCGGCTATTGCTGCTCCGGCCAGCGCCGGGAGTCGCACACGCAGGACGTCAGCGCGCGCCAGGGACGACAGAAACGCTCTCAGAGCGGCTACCGGGTACCCGGCGAGGAGGCAGACTTCCGCCAGGTTCGTCAGGGACTCGGACTCCCGAGTGGCTTCGCCCGCTCCCAGGGCGTATGCGCACCACCCATGCCTGATGCCGGCGTCGTAATCGCCAGTCACGGAACTGGTTATGGTCATGCCCTGGTGGGAGTAGTATTCAAGCTCCAGGGCTCCAGCCGAACGGGCGAGTGACAGCCCGGTCGAGAAGAAGTGGGTGGCGCGAGGGTAGTTGCCGCGAACGCGGGCCAGGACGCCGCGACCCAGGGCACAGCGGGCAAGCAGCTCCGTATCTTCCGCCCGCTCCCCGATCATCCCTGCGACCCGATACAACTCATCGGCGCTGCCCAATTCGCCAAGGAGTCTGGCTACCCTCGCCTGGTCTGCCGCCAGGAGTCCCCGCTCCCTGTCAGAAGCCTGACTTCCCGCCTCGCGCGTCGCGTGCAGCGTCGAGTAAGCGAGCGAAAGCGCTCCTGCCTCTGACATCTTGAGGGCGTAGCCCCTGACGGCTCGAGCTACGAGGTCGGCGCCGGCCGGTGTCGCGAACCTCGACAAGCCTTCGATCAGGCGCTGGAAGTCTTCAGAAGTCTCCGGCTCACAGCCCTCCGCGGGGGCGTTCCCGAGATCACGCAGTGCTTCCCCACACTGCGCGGCGAGCTGCTCGCGGAGGTAGTCGCCGGACTCGCTGAGGCGACCCAGGCAGTGGGCCAGCAGCAGCCACACCGCGTCAGATGGCCCGATATCACTCTCGAGATCCAGCCGATAAACGTCTTCCCGATACGCTGCAAACGGACTTTGTGGTGCGAGCATTATCCCCCCGGGGTTTGAACGCTGCCGTCCCACTTCGGTGACCTGGCGATAAGATATGCACGACCGGTCACGCGCGCATCACCTGAACAGGAGACTACCATGCCAGGCGCCGATCTTGTCGACTCTGCTACAAGAGTCTTCCGCAAACAGAAGGCCGTCGGAGACCAGGCAATGGCACAGCTCCCGGATGAGAAGCTGTTCATGATCCCCGATCCCGGCTCGAACAGCATAGCCGTGATTGTGCACCACATGTACGGCAACATGCGCTCCCGCTGGACCGATTTTCTGACCACTGACGGCGAAAAGCCCGACCGGAACCGCGACGGCGAGTTTGATGAGCCGGGAAACCGGACTCGCGGTCAGGTCGACGACTGGTGGAACCAGGGCTGGGAGTGCGTCTTTGCGGCGCTCGCTGAACTTGGACCCGGAGACCTCGACCGCATGGTTTCGATCCGTGGCGAAAAGCTCACGGTAACGGCGGCGATCCTTCGGTCGATCGACCATTACGGGCAGCACGTGGGGCAGATTATCTATCTGGCTCGCCACCTCGCCGGGGAGCAGTGGAGGACCCTCAGTATCCCTCGTGGCGGGTCCGCCGCCTTCAATGCGCCGGCGGCTGCGCGTTAGCGGGTGCCAACATTTCGAACTTCACGTCGTCGGCTCGAAGTCGATCCAGCGTTTCCTCGGGCCAGGCCCGGACCAGCGCGCGCGTCCGGACGACGCGGTCCTCCTCGAGTGGATGTGAGGCGAAGAACGCGCTTATTGCATCGGGCTCCCGCATTCGCTCAGCGAGGAGGCGCTCGAACATGCCCGCGACCCCTCGCGGGTCGATACCGGCATTGTACAGGTAGGTCACGGCGACCGAGTCCGCTTGTGCCTCATCCTCGCGGGAGTGCCGCGCGAAGACCGCCGCACCGCCAACGTTGATCGCGACCTGAGCGATCTCGGAAGAACACCATCCCGTCACCCCGCAGAAGAGGGTCACGATCACGTTTGCCTTGCCGCGCTTCTCCATCTGCTCCGCCGAGTGGCGAAGGAGGACGTGACCGATTTCGTGACCGAGGACTCCGGCCAGCTCGGACATGTCCTCGGCCTTTTCGATGATCCCCCTGTTGATGTAGATGTATCCTCCGGGCACGGCGAACGCGTTGACTGCCTGATCGTCAACGACCGAAAACCTCCAGAAGCGATCCGTGCTGTCAGCCGCCGCGGCGATCGACCGGCCCAGCGAGTCCACGTAGGCGGCCAGCGGCGTTCCGGTAATCAACTTGAGCTGGGCGTCGATCTGCTCGGCGAACTGAGCGCCGAGAGCACGCTCGTCGTCAGGGCTCACCGTACACGCAGTGGCGGCGGCCAGTGTCAGAACGACCGTTCGAAATCCGGCTCCGGGCCGGTTCACGATCGGACTCGAATGGTGTTTGGCTCCGCGCGCGAACCGACCGCGTTTACTCCAAACGCACGCCGGATTCTTACCGTGCGCTCGAGCTCGTCGGCGGCCTGCAGGATCTTGCTCCTGATGTCACGCGGCAGGTCCGGTCTCGCGAGTGCCCTGCGCACGATCTCCAGTGCCTCCTCTTCCGTCTGGCCCTCGACGAACGCGCCGATCCACGCACCGAGGTAGAAGATGCGTCTGTTCTTCTGAACCCATTCAAGTGAATCGAGTGCCGTGGTCAGGAATGGCCTTGTGAGCAATTGCTGCTCGATGGCGTTGAAGGCATCGAGGCTTGATGTTGCCCAGTCTTCGTTGAGCGTTGCGTCTGCGAAATAGCGCGTGAAGTAGCTCTCCTTGACCGCCGCCAACGGTTGCGCCGCCTTTGCCACGAAGGCGCGACGGGCGCCCTCGGCGGTGGAGTCGCGGCGGGTTTCGGCTTCGAGCCTCACCTGCGCGGTGGGCGCGTCGAGCGCAACGAGACGCGTCACCGTGGCCCACCTCGTTGGCGCACGCAGCGGCTCTCCCGCTGCCGTAGCGCTGTCGAGCAGCGCGTCGAGCAAGGTGATGCCCTGTCGCGTTGCTGCAATCCGAATGAAGGTGTCGAGATGGGCTTTCCGCGTTCCGTAAGCTCTGGAGGAATCACTCGTTCCGGCCATCAGCATGCGCTCGATGTCGGGGAGCAACCCCGTTCGTTGCACATCACTGAGGTACGCCGATGACGCGCGAGACAGCCGCGCCAGAATCGCCGCCGCGAGCTGTTCATCGCGTTCTGCAGGCAGCTCGCGCAGAGCAAGAGCGATGAAGCGGGTAGGACTCAGTGCTGCCTGCCGCACCAGGTCCCATAACGCCCCCCAAAGCATGGAGCGCAGCAGGGGGTCCTTTACGCGGCTGATGTTCTCCTCCAGCCACGTCGTGCTCCGAGGGTCGAGAATGACCAGGGCGTAAGCCTGGTCGCCGCCGTTGGCGAACACGAATGCTGGAGCAGGCCGACCCTGCAGGTCTGCAACGACAGTGGAGTCCGCGCTCACGGTCAGTGGTATGTGCGACGTCTCCCCATTTTCGTCGCCTGCGACGACTTCGATTCGCAGCGGCCACGCGCCGCGGCCGGACAGGGCCCGGGCGGGCCGCTGCACGAGCACCAGACTCGAGAGCCGGCCGTCCCGCACGTCGATTCGCTGTTCAACGACCGGCAGCCCGGGTCGGAGTATGTACGACTCACCCCAGCTCGACAGCGACCGGCCCGCTGCTGTTCCGATCGCATCGAGGAGGTCTCGCCACGTCGCGTTCGCGAATGAGTGACGGCGGAGAAAGAGCTGGACACCGGCCCGGAACGCGCTGTCGCCCACCATGTAGTTGAGTTGCTTGAGTATCGACGGCGCCTTGTTGTAGACGATCGCACCGTAGTTGCTCTTGGCCTGATCGAGGTTGGCAAGCTGTTGCCAGACAGGAGTTGTGCCTTCGCTGGCATCGACGGCGTAGGCAGCAGGTTTGTTGCGCAGATAGAACTGCTTCCAGCTCTCCGCCGCCGGATCGAGGGCATCCTGCATCCGCGCCGCCATGTAGGTCGCGAACCCCTCCTTGAGCCAGAGATCATCGAACCATTCCATTGTCACCAGGTCGCCGAACCATTGATGGGCTATCTCATGGTAGATGGTCGCGGTCCGACTCTGCCGCTGCGGAGTCGTAGGTCGCTCGCGAAAGACGAACCGTTCCTCGCTGTAGAAGATCGCGCCCGGGTGCTCCATCCCGCCAAACGGAAATGCGGGAGCGAGTACAAGGTCGAGCTTGTGGAACGGGTACCGTGAGCCGAAGTACTCTTCGAGCCACGTCAGGGCACGATCATTGATGAGGATTATCGAATCGGCGTCCACCTCGCGGGCCCGCGACCTTCTCGCGTACAGTGATATCGGCAGGCGACTCCCTGCTGCCCGCAGTTCGACCCACGGACCAGCGGCGAAAGCGATCAGGTAGGTGCTGATCGGCTCCGTCTCCCGGAATACGTGTACCAAACCGCGGGACGTCGAATCACTCAGCTGCTTCTCCGCGTTCGACACCGCCTTCCAGTGTGGCGGAGTCAGCAGTGTCAGCGAAACACGCGCCTTGAGGTCGGGCTGGTCGAAAGATGGAAAGAGCTGCTGCGCATCCGAAGGGACCAGCAACGTGTAAACGTAGGTCGCCGAGTCGGATGGATCGGTGACGCGGATGATGCTCGCACCGGCCGGTGCGATCGCGGCCGTGAATCGCAACTCCACCACGTTTTCGCCCGTCACCAGCAGGGAATCCGCGATCACTATGTGGGAACCGTCGAAGTCCAGCACAGCGACTGCGCGACCGTTCACCGATCCACCGTGAAGGCCGCGTCCGCGGAAATCGAAAATCGCGTCGCCACCCTGACGGGTGCGCGCGAAACGTACCTCGGCACGACCCGTCGCCGAGTCGGGACTCGTGAGGTCGAACATCAGGTCATAGCGAACCGACGAAATCGTCGCCGCACGGTGCGACGCAAGCTGGCGCGACACTCCAGGCTGGAGCAGCGAGTCGGCTCCGTTCCTCCGCGAGGCCGCGAGATCCGCCGATTGTGCCCCGGCGCTCGTCATCGCGGCAATCATCAGAGCTGATGCCAGGCGACACTTCATGAACGGAGCGTAGCAGACCGCGAGCGCAACCGGTAGTCGCCGACTGCGCCGGTCGCAACGCCAGTCGTTACCTTTGCACGCATTCCGGCGACGCAGCAGCGCCGGCCCGGACGTTACACGCGCGCGATCATGCGAATCAGGAAGGTCGGTGTCATTGGAGCAGGCTCGATGGGCAGCGGAATCGCGGCCCTCGTCGCTTCGACCGGAATTCCGGTCGTGATGCTCGACGTCCCCGGAAAGGAGCGGCGCAATGGACCCGCCGAAGCGGGGCTCGAACGTGCCCTCAAGGCGAAACCGCCGGCATTCATGGATCCGTCGCGGGCACGCCTTGTGACCACTGGCAACGTCGAGGATCACCTCGACCGTGTGTCCGACTGCGACTGGATCGTTGAAGTGATAATCGAACACACCGAGCCCAAGCAGGCACTCTTTTCCCGCCTCGAGAGTCTCCGCAGACCCGGCACGATCATCTCTTCAAACACGTCCGGCATCCCGATCAGCACTCTCGCGAGTGGACGAGGCGACGAGTTCCGGGCTCATTTTCTCGGTACTCATTTCTTCAACCCACCGCGTTACCTCCACCTCCTCGAAATCATTCCCGGGCCAGAAACGGGTGTTGAGGTCGTCGAAACTATGCGTTCGTTCGCCGAGCGTTCGTTAGGCAGGGGAGTTGTGATAGCTCGCGACGAGCCCGGTTTCATCGCCAATCGGATCGGGCTGCACGGCCTGGTGCGGGCGATCCGGCTGATGGAGCAGTTCGATCTCTCGATCGACGAAGTTGATGCCCTCACCGGTACGCTCATCGGTCGCCCGCGCAGCGCAACTTTCCGCACGGGTGACATCACCGGAATCGACGTCCTGTCACACGTTTGCAGTGAGCTGACGTCGACCACCGATGAGGACTTCAGCCTGCCGCCGTGGATCGCGGCTCTCGTGGGCGCCGGCCGCACCGGTGAAAAGGGAGGCGCTGGCTTTTATCGGCGCAAGGGCAAGGCGATTGAAACTCTGGACTGGAAGACGCTGGAGTATGGGCCGCAGTCCAATGTTGAAATGCCGGAACTGGCGTCGCTCGCCCGCTTGCCCCTCGCCGAGAGACTTCCGGCGCTCGTTCGCGCCGGCGGCAGACGTGCCGAATATCTGCGGTCTCTGCTCCTCGACACTTCGCTCTACGCTGCCGCTCGTGCTCCCGATCTGGCCGGCGACATCATCTCGGTCGACCGGGCCATGGAATGGGGCTTCGGCTGGGAGATGGGACCCTTCCGCATGATGGATGCCATCGGCATCGACGCCGTGAGGTCAGCGCTCGCCGATCGTGGACTTTCGCAGCCGCCACTGCTCGGCCTGGCGCAGGAAGGCTTCTATAGACACCTCAACAGCGGTCCTCGGCAGCTGACGCTCGACGGAGATTACGGGCTCATCGAACCGGTCCCGGGACGCATCGACCTCGACTTCGTTGCCCGCAGCACCGGTGTTGTCGCGGCCAACGACTCGGCCCGCGTCCTCGACATCGGGGCGGGAGTGCTGCTCCTGGAGTTCAGAGGAAAAATGAACACGCTGTCGGCGGGAGTTTTTGCCATGTTGTCGGCAGCTGCCGGTAAGATCGAAAGCGGCAGCCATTCCGCACTTGTCATCGGCAACGACGACCCCCGCGCGTTCACGGCCGGAGCTGATCTTTCATTTGTTCTCGAGCAGGCCCGGGCCGGCGCCTGGTCCGCACTCGAGGACGGGGTGCGCGAGTTCCAGGGGGCAGTCACATCGCTTCGTCGACTTCCCTTCCCTGTGGTCGTGGCTCCATTTGGTCTCGCGCTCGGTGGCGGCTGCGAGATCATCCTCCACGCCGACCTCGTTCAGGCGCACGCCGAGCTGTACACGGGGCTGGTCGAAGTTGGCGTAGGTCTCATACCCGCTGGCGGCGGGACCAAGGAGCTGCTGTTTCGCTTCACCAGGGAGCTCCAACCGTACGAAGAGACCGACCCCTTCGAGGCGGTGAAGCGCGCATTCAGGTTGATCACCTTGGCGACGACGAGTTCGAGTGCGCTCGATGCACGCCGGCTGGGATTCCTCGAGCCCAACGCGCGGATCTCCATGAATCGCGACACACTCATCAGCGACGCACGGCAACGCGCCGCCGATCTCGCGGTCGACTACGTTCCTCCGCCGTCGGTGACGATTCGCGCACTTGGCACCGAGGCCCTTGGCAACCTCAACTACGCCGTCTGGGCGATGCGGGAGGCCGGCCACATCTCCGCTCATGACGCATTGATCGGCAATCTGGTTGCCAGAGTTCTCGCCGGTGGTGATCGCCCGGCGCACGATGTAACGGAGCAGGACATCCTCGACCTCGAGTGCGAGGCGTTTCTGCAGCTCCTGGGAACCCGTGAGACCCAGGAGCGGATTTCTCATATGCTCGCGACGGGAAAGCCGTTGCGTAACTGAAACGAACGGGAGCGGCGATGACGAGTGCAGTAATCGTGAGCGCGGTGCGCAGCGCCGTCGGGCGCGGCAAACGTGATGGCTCACTGGCAGCAGTCCACCCTGTCGACCTCTCGGCAACGGTACTCGCCGAATCCGTGCAGCGCGCAGCTGTCGAACCGGCGGAGATCGACGACGTCTTGTGGGGCTGCGCAATGCCCGAGGCCTCGCAGGGCCTCAACATCGCACGACTGGCGGTACTCCGTGCCGGGCTCCCGGTTGAAGTTCCCGCGGCCACTGTCAACCGCTTCTGCGCCTCCGGGCTGCAGTCCGTGGCCAGCGCCGCGCAGTCGATCATGAGTGGAATGACGAAGACGGTTGTCGCCGGTGGTGTGGAGATGATGAGTCAGGTGCCGATGAGTGGCTATCACACCCGACTGCACCCCGGAATGACCGCTGACATGATTGGCATGGGCTTTACCGCCGAACGTGTCGCCGAACGGTGGAAGGTTAGCCGCCAGGAGCAGGACGAGTACGCGTTAGGCAGCCATCGGAAGGCGGCGGCGGCGGTGGCGGCCGGCGCGTTCGACGGACAGATCGTCGCTGTCACCGTCGGCGGCAGCGGAAAAGACGGCCGAGGAGACGGTGTGCCGTTTGTGACCGACGAGCTGGTGCGCGCGGATACCAGTATGGAGCGCCTCGCCAGGCTCAATCCGGCATTCAAGGCCGGTGGCTCGGTGACAGCTGGCAACTCCAGTCCGTTTTCAGATGGGGCCGCTGCTCTGGTTCTGATGTCGGAGGATGAGGTGCGCAGGCGTGGTCTCGAGCCTCTCGCGACCGTCCTGTCATTTGCGGCCGCGGGCGTCGAGCCGGATGTCATGGGCATCGGTCCGATTCGCGCCGTGCCTAAAGCCTTGCAGCTTGCTGGTCTTGCGCTGGACCAGATCGACCTGATCGAGTTCAACGAGGCGTTCGCCTCACAGGCGATCGCTGTTGCCCGCGAACTTGGCTTCCCGGGCGAGAAGGTCAACGTCAACGGCGGCGCGATCGCCCTCGGACACCCTCTTGGCGCGACTGGTGCAAAACTCATGACCCAGCTCGTCCATGAGTTGCGCCGCCGAGGTGGCGGCCATGGACTGGTGACGATGTGCATTGGTGGCGGCATGGGGGCCGCCGGGGTCATCCGCGTCGATTAGGGAAGGCGGGCTGGAGCGGACACCTCATGGGTCGCCCGACCTGCTCAGACCGATCGTGAGGACGTCGTCAACTGTTCAGGGGGGGGGGGGCGTTTGCAGGAAGCCACATGCAGGCCAGTCCCCGCTCCAGGTCAGATCGTTAGGCCGCCGTCAACCATGTAAGCGGCGCCGGTGCAGAAACTCGCAGAATCGCTGGCGAGAAACGTCACCAGCTCGGCGACCTCCTCGGGGGTGCCCAGTCGTGCGATCGGCTGACGCGACATCACATCCTGCATCACCTTTTCGTCCGTCCAGAGAGCGCGCGAGAAGTCTGTCCTGATGAACCCGGGGCAGACGGCGTTGGTCCGGATGCCGTAGCGGCCCCATTCGCGCGCCATCACTTTTGTGAGGTTGATCAGTGCGGCCTTGCTCACGCTGTAGAGGCCCAGGCCTCGCTCCGGGGACACTCCGCCGATGCTCGAGATATTCACGATCGCACCTCCTCCCTGGCCAATCATTGCCGGGAGCACTGCCTTGGCGAGCACAAAAGGAGCGCGGATGTTTACCTCGATGATCTTGTTGAAGACTTCGCTCGTTGCTTCT
Organism: Gemmatimonadota bacterium; assembly: GCA_052389935.1. Taxonomy (GTDB): domain Bacteria; phylum Gemmatimonadota; class Gemmatimonadetes; order Gemmatimonadales; family Gemmatimonadaceae; genus JBQTHK01. The sequence goes on from JBQTHK010000054.1 coordinate 83,130, forward strand.
TCAAGGCCCCCGTAGACCGGGTTGACCGCGGCATTGTTCACGAGAATGTCCACGCGACCAGAATCCGAGAGGACGCCCTCGATCAGGGTGCGGCAGTCCTCGAGTCTGCCGACGTGGGCCGCGACCCCACGCGCACTGCCTCCGGCCGCGTTGATTTCGGCGGCGACCGCATCAACTGCTTCGGCCTTGCGCGAGGCGACCACGACGTGGGCACCGTTGCGGGCCAGCGCGATCGCGACCGCACGGCCGATGCCGCGCGTGCCGCCTGTGACAACCGCAACTTTGCCTGAGAGATCGTAAGTGGCCGGCATCCGTCAGTGAGCACAGTTGGTAACTGCTGAACAAGGAAGTCGCCGAGGCACGACTGGCGCAATGCCCCCGGGACCATCGGACGCTTAGATTCGGCCGGACCTCGATCGTCTTGTTTGGTTTCGCCCCCCGGTAATCAGCATGAGCCAGCCTTCCTACGCGCATCTCGAAGCCCCGAGCAGTGGCCAGACCATCACAATGGCCGGCGGCGCGCTCAAGGTCCCCGACCAACCTGTCATTCCTTTTATCGAGGGTGATGGCACCGGACCCGACATCTGGCGGGCCTCGAAGCTGGTATTCGATGCCGCCGTCGAGCGCGCCTACAGTGGCGCACGAAGGATCGTGTGGTTCGAGGTCCTTGCTGGTGAAAAGTCGAAGGAGCGGCTCGACACGTGGCTGCCGGATGACACGCTGGCTGCGATCTCCCGCCATCTGGTCGCGATCAAGGGGCCGTTGGGCACGCCGGTAGGCGGAGGAATACGCTCCCTTAATGTCGCGCTGCGTCAACAGCTCGATCTCTATGCGTGCGTCAGGCCGGTCAGGTGGTTCCATGGTGTGCCGTCACCGGTAAAGCGACCTGAAGACGTCAACATGGTGATCTTCCGTGAGAACACCGAGGACATCTACGCCGGGATCGAGTGGCCGGCTGAGTCACCGGAGGCTCGTAGAGTCATCGAGTTCCTTCGGGGAGAGATGGGAGTGAATAAGATCCGCTTTCCGGAAACGAGCGGGATTGGCATCAAGCCGATGTCGCGCGAGGGGACCGAGAGGTTGGTGCGCTCGGCCATCGACTACGCCCGACAGTATTCGTTGCCGAGTGTGACGCTGGTACACAAGGGGAACATCATGAAGTTCACCGAGGGGGGGTTCAGGGATTGGGGATATGAACTCGCGCGACGCGAGTTTGGTGGGGTGGAGCTGGATGGTGGCCCGTGGCTCAGGCTTTCTGACGGGATTGTGATCAAGGATGCGATAGCGGATGCATTCCTGCAGCAGATTTTGACTCGACCTACCGAATACAGCGTGATTGCCACGCCCAATCTCAACGGGGATTACATCTCCGATGCACTGGCTGCGCAGGTCGGTGGAATAGGTATTGCTCCGGGCGCCAACATCAATTTCATGACCGGGCATGCCGTTTTTGAGGCAACGCACGGGACAGCACCTAAGTACGCGAACCAGGACAAGGTCAATCCGGGGTCGGTGATTCTGTCGGGGGAGATGATGTTCCGTTACATGGGTTGGACCGAGGCGGCTGACCTCATTATCTCGTCGCTGGAGAAGACTATCTCACAGAAGCGTGTCACGTATGACTTCGAGCGCATGATGACCGGCGCCCGGCTCGAGAGTTGTTCCGGATTCGCGCGCGCGATGGCTGCGAACATGTAGAGCTGACGTTGCCGAACTCGAGACTGCGGTGACGTCCGGACCATCGAGGAGTTACCCGAGCTCACGGATGTGAACGACGGGGATTGGCACGCACGTCCCAATCGTGGAGGTCCGGGAGGGGGGGGGGTCGCCAGGCCCGCCGCTGTCTTGGTGGTCGGCGCCAGGACATAGCATCTTTTCGCTGGGCTCGGCGCGCAAATGAGTAGGCGCGAGGATAGGCTGCGTGACGTTCGCAGCATAACGTGTCCCGCGCACGGATGTTCAGTGGGCCAAGTCCGGCACTCAAGGCCACTTGCGCGATCGGAAGCAGTGTAGCCCGTCGCGCTACGCTCCGGACGGCTGGCAGCAGTTGTTGCTGGTCGCGGTCTAACGAGGCAGAATAACAAGATGTATAATCTCCGTTAGGCCGCGACATTCCTCTCGGCTGGAGATGCCGATGCGAGACGTAATCGCTTTTCTTGCTACCGCCTCGGTGGTCCTCTCGACCGG
>JBQTHK010000055.1:0-12473 GCA_052389935.1 Gemmatimonadota bacterium
GACGCTGGCCGATACGGAATCGAAGGTCTGTACCTTCTGGTGTGGTGACCCTGATTTCCGCCTCACGGGCAGCCGACTCGAAGCTTCGCTGGGTTTCGGCCAGTGCGGCGTAGTCGGTCTCGATCAGGGCACGCCGATAAACGGACTCGATCGCGCTGGTATTCTCGAGGAGTGTGCCGTCCAGGGCGTACGCGCCGGCCCAGTGAAAATGCACCGTACGGCCCTCTCCCTCCCGCAGTCGCTGTTGAATGAGTCCGTAGATGGCATCAGTCGGGGTCGCGCCCGGGAGCATGATTCCCACATCTACGCTGTCCAGGAGTGTCGCGAGCTCGGCGGCTCTCGCCTGTCCAGGCCCCCCGAATCGCCGGCTGAACTCGTTCTCCGGACCCCAGCTCGATGGCATCGGGCCGCGGACCGGAACCGCGCCGAGGTCTACTCCGCCGGCGGCAGCTATCGCGATTCGCATTGGTGCAACGAGGCTGTCGGCGAGCCCCGGAGCGCCAACGAGTAGGACGCGCTCCCCCGGCACAAGGCTGAGTCGTGCGGCAATGGCTCGTGCAACTTCGTCCCATTGCCCCCCCACGGTGCGCACCTGCGCCGACGCTGTCGTCGCGGCCGCAAGCATGAGAGAAACCATGATTCGGCCGAGAGTGCGCCGAAGGGTGGCGCTGTCGAAATCAGGCATGTGTCGCGACATTGGCTTCAAGACTTAAATGGTCAAACAGCGTGAGAGAATCGGAATACCTGCAATATGACGGGCTTGGGCTGGCCGAGCTGGTGCGAAGAGCCGAGGTGACGGCGGCGGAGATCGCGGACGTGGCAATTCGAAGAATCGAGCGGCTCAATCCGCAGCTCAACGCGGTCGTCCACTCCATGTTCAACGACGCACGGCAGCGCGCCCGTGGCCGTCAGGTCGATGGAGTTTTCATGGGAACGCCGTTTCTCGTCAAGGATCTCGGAACGACGATCGCCGGCGAACCGATCACCAGCGGCAGCCGGCTCTTCCGGGATTACGTGCCGGCCCGTGACAGCGAAACAGCCAAACGGTTCCGCGCCGCGGGCGTCATCATACTGGGAAAGACGAATACGCCGGAGTTCGGCCTCACGCCGTTCTGCGAATCGGAGTTCCTTGGAACAGCTCGCAACCCGTGGGATCTGTCGCGCACCACCGGTGGATCGAGCGGTGGCTCTGGCGCCGCGGTGGCCGCCGGACTCGTACCCGTCGCATCAGGCGGCGACGGCGGAGGGTCGCTGCGAATTCCGGGATCCTGCAACGGAGTTTTTGGTTTCAAGCCGACGCGAGGCCGTGTTCCGACCGGCCCCGTGAACGGTGAGCACTGGCGCGGAGCAACCGTCGAACATGTGATCACGAGGTCGGTCCGCGACTCGGCGGCAATGCTTGACGCCATAGCTGGGCCCGACGCCGGCGCTCCATACCAGTCGCCGCCGCCGACCAGGCCTTTTCTCGAAGACGCACGACGACCGCCGGCGCCGCTCGTCGTTGGCGTTCTGACCGATCCGATACTGGGCACAACGGTGCACCCCGATTGCGTCACCGCCGTCAGGGAAGCCCGGGCCTTGCTCGAATCCATGGGCCACACGACGCGCGACGTTGTGTTGCCTGTCGACCGCGACACATTCAATCGGGCGTTTGTCACGATGGTCTGCGCCGAGGTCGACGCCGAGTTGCGCGACGCGCGACGCCTGCTCGGGAGAACGCCGAGGAGGACGGAAGTCGAGTTTGCGACCTGGGCACTGGCCGTTCTCGGTCGAACGCTGCGTGCGGGGCCGGCCAGCTACGCCAGTCGTGAGCTCCAGCGCACGGCGAGACGCGTTGGCCAGTTCTTCGAATCCATCGACGTGCTCCTGACGCCCACCGTGGCCACTCCCCCCTTTCTCCATGGAGAGCTGCAGCCGACCACTGGTGAGCGGCTGCTGCTTACGCTGCTTGGCGTGCTCAGAGCGGGGCCGGTGATGAAGGGCATCGGGCTGCTTGAGCGCCTCGCTGACAAGATCTTCGAGTGGATTCCGTACACGCCGCTGTTCAACGTCACCGGCCAGCCAGCGATGTCGGTCCCACTCTTCTGGAATGGCGATGGACTTCCGGTGGGCGTTCAGATCGTTGGTCGTTTCGGATGTGAAGGCACCCTGTTTTCGCTGGCGGCGCAGCTCGAGAGTGCGCGACCCTGGGCCGGGCGGTGGCCCGCGCTCGCCGCGCCAACCGACTGAATCTGGAGTGCACAAGTGCGCCGGAGTGGTGGGACGATCACTCTGGCTCGGCTCCTCTGTCATCAATCGCGGTTCGCACCGGTCGCTGCGGCCGCCTTCCAGAGGACGTCCACCTCCAGGTCGGTGTTCATCCCCGACATAGCAGAGAGCCGCGTCCGATTGATCGGACGCGGCCCACCGAACCTGCTGCGGTCAGTTTGGCCGCGGGCTGAGCGGCCTCGCGATCAGGCAGTCTCCACGCGTCGGCGCCGACGCCGGGCAGCGGCACCAATCGCTCCGACTCCGGTTGCGAGGAGAGTAAGAGTCGCCGGCTCCGGAGCCAGGGCAACGTCCTGCGCCAGAACCGCGACGGTGTAGTCACCGGGACCCAACTCTTCCCAGCGCGAGCGAGTGGCGACGGAATAGATCCCATCAGCATCCGTGAGCGGCACCGAAGCTATCCACTGCGAGACGCCGTTCAGGCAGCTGATTCCGACATGACAAGCCTTGAGAGTCCTGGTAATTGAACTGCCATTGTTCACTGCCAACTCGCCGGCGCTGAAGGCACCGCCGTCACCCGTCAGCAAGGAATTGGTATTGAAAACCGCGGTCGGGTCGTTCCCACCGCGGAGGTATAGTCCGTAGAGAGGCGCCCCCTCAGAGAGGAAGCTGAAGACCGATGCGCCGCCGCCAGGCGGCAGTGCGGGCGACATGAAGGTCAGACTGAAGCCGTACCAGGTGTACCCGGGCGGACCTGCCAACTGGAACGGCGTCACCCAGATCTGGTCAGCCAGACTCGGCATGTTGGACTGGGCAAACTGGGAGAACTTGAGGTTCCCCAGATTGCAGCCCATGCCAGCCGAGGCGAGGTAGGCGGATAGTGGCCCTGGAACGCAGGCAGCCTGCGCGCGGGCAGCGGCCGGGGCAACAGCGATCGCAGCCACAGCGGCGGCGAATCGGGCGGTCCGAACAATCCGTCTGGCCATCATCAACTCCTCCACGTGAGTCTGACCCTGCGCCCTGATGCGCCGGGCTCAAACGACGCTCGGCATCAGTGCACGAAACGGGCTACTGAGGGAGGAGCTAAATCCAGCGTTTTCAATCGGTTACGACCTTTCCTGCTGTGACCTGGCTCACCGGATCGAGGGACCCTTGTGATCGGCGCCGCTGCCGACTGCGGCACGCTGTGGTGCGGGCGCGCCGCGTATGCCGACTATTTGTCCCGGAGGCGGCGGCGGCGGCGTGCCGCGTTTGCGCCCAGACCCGCAAGTCCGGTAGCGATGAGCGTGAGGGTGGCTGGCTCAGGCGTCGCCATGGCGTCCGGCGCCAGAATGCCGATCGATAGCGGTGGCGGTTCACCACTGGCCCACTTGGCGCCCGCGAAGACGGAGTAGACACCATCGCCGTCCGGCAGTCCGGTCGTGGAGGTCCATTCGGACACTCCGTTGGCGCAGGCGTAACCCGTCTGGCAGCCGGACTTCTGGTTGGTCCAGATCCAGTTTACGAGCTTCATCCTGTCCTGGGCGGAAATGAGTCCGCCGTCGCCGGTGAGTTTTCCAGTGATGTTGGTCGCACGCGGGCCCTGATTGTCGTTGCGCACGAACAGACCGAAGAGGGGTGAGCCCGAAGAGAGGAAACTGAACGAGATGCCCGGCTCGCCGGGGACACTCTCACCCTTGTCAAAACGAAGGGAGAATCCGAACCAGGTGAACCCGGGCGGCCCCTGGACCGTCCATGGGGTGACCTTGACGAGGTTTTCGAAGCCGGCGAGGCCTGCCTGGGCAAACTGAGTGAAGCGGACCGCGCCTATCCGGCAGCCGACGCCTGACGTGCTGAGATACGCGCTCAGGAGGCCTGGCTTGCAGAGTGGGCTGGCAGCGGCCGTGTCGGGCGTGGCCGCGAGGATCGCGGCAGTTCCGAAGGTCAGTGCATAACGCGGGACTCGCATATCAGCCGGGTGGAGTGGAGGTGCTGGCTGTAGCCAGCGTTCGGCACTCAATGCAGGAACCGTGCTAATGGTGATCCGGCTTACATACCCATTGAGAGGGACGTCCCAATTCCTCCGTGGCGACATCCTGACCAGACGGCGACGGCAGAGTCTGCCTGACGAGGCTGGAGGGCGGTCGGAGGGTGTAGGGCGGCCGCAGCGGTTTCGGTCATCCCGTCCGCACCCGTTAGGCGTCAGGTCCAGTCGGCGGCGTCCAGTGCAAGGATCGTGTGCAGCAGGACGTTGGCTCCGTTGGTAATGTCCTCGGCTGACGTGAATTCAGTGGGGGCGTGGGAGATTCCGCCGACGCTGGGGACGAAGATCATCCCTGAGGGGCAGATGCGCGCCATGTGTTGTGCGTCGTGGCCGGCGCCGCTGGGAAGGTACAGGGTCGTCATCCTGAGGTTCCGCGCTGACAGCTCGACAAGCTTCTGAATGCGGGGGTCGGTGAGCGCGGGCTGGGAATCGTGGGTGGAAGTGAAGGAGAACTTCGTCCCTGTTGCTTTCTCGATTTCGTGTGTCTCGTTCGAGACGCGCTCGAAGAGCATGTCGATCCTGGCCGCGTCGAGGTCACGCAGCTCGAGTGAGCATGTGACCCGACCTGGTATCACGTTAGGCGCGCCGGGGAACGCAGCCACTCTGCCGACGGTCCCGACCTGACGGCCGGGAACGCTGGTGACAACGCGATTGACCATATCGGTGAATCTGGCGAAGGCGAGCATGGAGTCGCGGCGGTCGTTCATGGGTGTGGTGCCGGCGTGGTTGGAGAAGCCTTCGATGGCCACGTCCCACCAGCTGATTCCGACGATGCCCTCGACGACTCCGATGTCGAGGTTCTGCCGGTCGAGATTCCCGCCCTGCTCGATGTGGAGTTCGACGTACGCGGCGACGTCGCCCCGCCGGCGACGCGAGGCCTGGAGCTGCGCAGGATTGCCACCGACGAAGGCGATGCCGTCGCGGAGGGTCTTTCCGCTGCGTGCGGTGAGGGTGAGATCCTTGTCCACAAGTTCTCCGATCATCGCCCGGCTGCCAACCGTGCCTCCCTCCTCGTTCTGGAAGATCACGACCTCGATCGGGTGTCTGGTTATGATGTTTAGTTGCTTCAGTGTCCGGGCGACCTCGATCGCTCCCAGCGAGCCCACCGGGCCGTCGTAGTTGCCACCTTCGGGCACTGAGTCGATGTGTGAGCCGAACATGATCGGCCGCAGCGCGGGATCGCTGCCACTGCGCCAGCCCATGATGTTCCCCGCCGTATCGACCCGGACTTCGAGTGACGCCGCTTGCATCAGCTCTTTGGCGAAGGCCCGGCCCTGGAGGTCGAAGTCCGTGTAGGCAAGTCTGCTCACGCCACCCTGCGGGTTTGCCCCGAAGCGGGCGAGGCCGGCGATGCTGCGGTTGAGCCGCCCGCCGTCGATTCTGGCAGCCGGTGCCTGCGGCCCGTGGTCGCCAGCACGGGCGCCGAACGACAAAGCACCAAGTGCAGCGAAGGAGGTACGGGCGAAGTCGCGGCGCGAAGTCATGGGGCGGATCCTCGGTGGTGGAACCTTCGGTTTATCAGGAGAGCAGCGAAGGTGACGAACTTTGTGTCTCGCAGGATCGGCCGCAATCGCCTGTTCGCAGGAGATCGCAGGTTGCGAGACGAAGGCGCGCACTACACCCCTCGAAAGAGCAGCGCATGATTCGGGAGTACCGCGCCGCGACCTCAGTGCGGCCTCTCCGCCATGCTGCACCCTGCGCGCCGAGACTTCCAGAAGCACGATCGGACGCACGATGAGTTGGCCTGGAAGAACGACGCCCGCCGGCAAGGCGGGCGTCTCTCGGACTGCCGATGTCTTCTTTGCGTCGCGACTGCCAGCAGACCTTACGAGGCCGCGGCCAGGTACTGCTCAGGTTTTTCGGCTTCGGCGATGAGCCTCTTTACCTGGCCCAGCTCTTCTGCACCGAGCCGGCGCTCAGCGAGGAGGTGTGAGATCAGGTCCGCCGGCCTGCCGTGGAAGAGAGAGTTCGTAAGCTCTCCAACCATCGAACTCCGGACTTCAGGCTCCGTGACGAGGGCACGGTAGATGTACTGGCGCCCGGCGACCCGATGGCTCACGACCCCCCGCTTCTCGAGGCGCGTAAGAAGTGTCGCCACTGTGGTTTGCGCGAGCGCACGCGCCGGCGTCAGTCCCTCCTGGACATCCACCACGGTGCACTCCCCGCGATTCCAGAGGAGTCGGACGATTGCGAGCTGAAGGTCAGTCAGGTGAACGGTTAGCTGCATGGTCGGATGCCCGGTTGACGTCTGGTGGCTTTGACACCGCCTACGCAGGCAACGTTTCCCGGGATTCACGACAGGTGACGGGGAGTGACCAAGGCGTGGCAGAGCGCCGGATGCAGTGTCGAAAGAGAAATCAGGAGTCGCTTTCCTGAAACGCGAAGACTGACGCCGCGAGGGCGGCACCGAGCACCGGCCCGGCGATGTAGATCCAGAGCGCCGACCACCCACCGCTCCCCAGCAAGGCGTGTACGATCGTTGGGCCGACACCGACCGCTGGATTGAACGCCCCTCCCGACACCGGTCCCCCGGCGAATGCCGCCACGACGATCGTGAAGCCGATTGCGAGACCGTAGTACGAGTTACCGCGTGTCTTCGTGGACACGGCAACGTTGAGGACGACCAGTGCCAGGGCGAATGTGTAGATCGTCTCGACGAGGAGAGCGCTCAGTGGTGTCGCGGTTGCGGCTGGTGCGGGCGCGAAGGTGGTTCCCGTGACAACAAACACCGCCAGCGCGGCGGAGGCAGCGCCGAGGATCTGCGACAGCACGTATGGCCCCAGTTTCTGTGACGGCAGGGCCTTTCGCAGCGCCGCGGCCACTGATACAGCGGGGTTGTAGTGCCCACCGCTGATGTGCCCCCCCATGTAGACCATGATCATCAGTGAGGCACCGATCGCGAGCGGAGCCATCGGCGATTGCACGGACGCCGTCATCCCGATCGTGAAGACGAGAAAAAAGGTGCCGATGAACTCCGTGACGAGTGCTCTCATTGGTTCCTGTCAGTTGGGGAAGTGGCTGCCGCTGGGTAGCCTGTTCCAGGCTCCCGATCAGGAATGCCTAACGAATGATGTACCATTGCTCCTGGCGCGGACGGAAGAAAATCCACCCCTCGTCGGCAAGGTACGCGTCGTCTTCCATCATCACGAATACCTCCTGGCCGCCCCACTCGGGGACAGCTGTGCGGGTGTTGAGCTCGATCGAGATGTAGGAGCCGCGCCTCAGCGAGCGACCCTGGGCACCGAGCTCCGGCCGTTGCGCCGACCTGAAGTCGATCGCCGCGCCAAGACCGTGGCCCTGATTCCCGATCGGATGTGAATAGATCTGGGCGTTGATGCCGAGCCGGCGCATCTCGGCCATCGTCGAATCGTAGACGACGGAGACGGGTGCTCCAGGGCGCGAGTACTTCTTCATCAGGACGTCCTGGACGGTATTGGTGTTGCGCATCGCCGCCTTGAGACCTTCCGGCACGTCACGTTCACCGGGCCCGAGGACGTATGCCATCTTCTGCCAGTCGGTGTCGAAACCCATCGCCGTAATGCCGAAATCGAGATGGACAACATCGCCGCGCTGGATCGTGGTGCTCTCCGCCGCTACAGCAAGAAAGCCGCGAGATGTGGGGGCCGCTCCACCGCGACGCTGTACGCGCAGGTCTGGCTGGAACCATGTGCGCACGCCGACGGCCCACATCGCGTCATAAAGCCAGCGCCTGATATCACCGGTCGTTGTCCTGCCGGGAGTTATCGCCTCGGACGACAGAGCGCGCCTGGCGAGTACCTCGGTGAGGTGGACGAGTGTCCGGTAGTGCTCCATTTCCTCGGGGATCCTGGTATCCAGGTATTCCTCGATGAGATCAGCGGCGCTCACCACACGACGTTGGCCCTCGGGGCCAAGAAGATTCACGATGTCGACCCAGCTGTCGTGAGTCAGTGACCTGGTGACTCCTCGCCGACCACCCGTGGCGAGTCCGATCCTGCGTGGGCGGTGACGATCGAACAGTTCGGGGAGCACCACGCTCACCGGCCGCGGTTCATCGGGTGATTCGAAGTAGCGCTGGAGATTGTCTTCCGAATATCCGGTAACTGCCACCTTGCGCAGCGAGGGGCCGCCTGTGTCGACGAAAATGAAGTAATCGCGGTTGCCGGTGTATGGCCGTGGTGGTGCGATGTACTGCGTGAGCGGGTCGTCGTGGAACTCTTCGTTGACCACGATCCACATGTCGATCCCGTGCCGACGCATCATTTCCTGCAGCATGTTGTGCCTTTTGGGGAGCCACGACTCGCGGATGCGAATCTGCTCCGACCACGACGGCAGCGCGGGCGCCGAAACGACCGGGATGGGCCGGGTAACCCGCCTGTCCTGCGCGTTGGATGGCGAGGAAACGGCGGCACAGCTGAGGAGTGCCGCGGCGAGCGTTGACGCGCGATGGGCTTTCTGGGGCATGGCGGAACGGGGGAAGGCGGCGTCAAGTTAACGTCAGGTGCGCTCTCCGTCTCCCGGTGATGCGCCGACCCTTGTTCCCAGTGCCCTGACTCAGATGAAAAAACCCGGATTGCTGCTTGTTGCTGCCCTGATGTCGACTTCGGGATCGGCCGCCCAGGCCCGTCAGTCGACGGCGGGCAACACGGTCCTGACGTCCATCGACGCGCGTTCCGGGCACTACGCCTCGATCGCGCAGCGAATCTGGGAGTTCGCGGAACTCGGGTACCAGGAGGTGAAGTCGAGCGCATTGCTGCGAGGCGAGCTTGCGAAAGCGGGTTTCAGGATCGACAGCGGGGTTACCGGCATGCCGACCGGATTTGTCGCCAGCTTCGGGTCCGGTCGACCGGTCATCGCAATCCTCGGCGAGTTCGATGCGCTCCCCGGCCTGTCGCAGGCCGCGAGTCCGGAGCGGCGCGCGCTCCTCGAAGGTGGGAGTGGTCACGGTTGCGGTCATCATCTCTTTGGCACAGCGTCGTTGGCGGCGGCGGTGGCCGTCAAGGAGTGGATGGCAGCAAATCGGATCAACGGCACGCTGCGTTATTTCGGCACACCGGCGGAAGAGGGTGGTTCGGGGAAGGTCTACATGGTGCGTGCAGGGCTGTTCAGGGATGTCGACGCCGTGGTTGCCTGGCACCCGTCGGATCGGAACCAGGCCGACGCCAACAGCACCCTGGCCAACATTTCTGCCAAGTTCCGCTTTCGCGGCGTCTCTGCTCATGCCGCGGCCGCACCTGAACGTGGACGTTCGGCGCTGGACGGAGTGGAAGCGATGACACACATGATCAACCTTCTCCGCGAACACGTGCCGCAGGAGACTCGCATCCACTATGTAATTACAAATGGCGGACGGGCACCTAACGTGGTACCCGATTTCGCCGAGGTTTTTGTCTACGCACGCAACAACGACATGCGGCTGCTGGACGAAATCTGGGAACGGATCATCGCCGCCTCACGTGGGGCCGCGATGGGTACCGGTACGACCGTTGACCACGAAACCATCGGTGCAGTCTATAACGTTCTGCCTAACGAATACCTGGCCCGGCTGCAGGGCCGCAATCTCGATCGCGTCGGTGGCTACTCATATACCGCGGGCGAGCGTGAATTCGCGGAGAAAATCCGGGCGACGATGCAGGGAACGCTGCTGCCGCTGGGCTCGGAGGCGACCGTCATCCCCTGGGACGGAAAAGTGAGCGTCGAGCCGGCCTCCACCGACGTGGGCGACGTGAGCTGGGCGGTGCCGACAGTGCAGCTCGGTGCGGCCACCTGGGTCCCCGGAACGGCTGCCCACACCTGGCAGGCGGTTGCGGCCGGCGGCACTTCGATTGGAGCCAAGGGGATGATGGTGGCGGCCAAGACAATGTCGCTGACGGCAATGGACCTTTTTACCGATCCTCAGCACATCGTGAGCGCGCGCGCCGAACTCGAGCAGCGCAGGGGTCCGGGCTACGTCTACCGCACGAGGCTGGACCGCGAGAAGCCGGCGCTCGACTACCGCAGGTAAGCAACTCCTTCACCGCATAAGTCCGGCGGCAAGCCGGATCCCTGCAGACGGGCTGTAGTCCGCAAGTCCCCTGACGGCCTGGACCTCGAGCCAGCGGCCGCCGCCGATCCGGATTCCGGCCCGCAACTCGGCCAGATCCTCGTTGCCGGCAATGCGGAGATTGCCCGGCGTCGAAGTGTGACCCGTCAGCTCGACCGTTGGCACAATACGCGGCCGAATCCACGCTTTCGGTTCAATCTGTATCGACCACAGCCAGACGTCGTTCTGTTCCCGCGACTGGTCCCGGGCTCCGAAGATTCCCACCCCAAGCACGGCATGCAGCGCGCCCGGGCTTCCAGCGAGTCTGCCAAGCACCGTCGCAAAGAAGTCGGTCTCATCCCGGTCGAGGCCGATCCGGTTGTCCGTCGTCGGGATACCAACACCAAATCTGAGCGCCAGTGCGCGGGCATCGGTCTCCGGAGTGAGACGCACGGTCGTTGCCAGGTGCATCTGTCCCGCGTCCTGGCGAACTCGCGAACCGCCGCTGTCAGGACTGAACCTGCGAACCGCAGTTCCGAACGCTTCGATGACGACGCGGTCGAAACGTACAAGGGCATGAAAACGGCCCAGCTCCATCAGCCGGCCTCGTTCGCCCGCGAGTGCGATCCTCTGGCCGCCGAGTACGCTGATTCCCGATACCGCGATGAAATCGACGGAAGTCCCGAAGGCCCGCCAGTCGAACGATTCAACTGGCCTGAGCTGGGCCCCTCCTTCCAGCGGCAGCGCCACCGAAGTGCTGAGGATCAGAAGCCAACGTCTCGATGCGACCATTAAGCGGGGTTCGTTTGGCGCTGGACCGGAAGGTAATGATGCGGCACTTTCCCGGAATGACGAGACGGGTGCTGTTCGGCGTTGACCGACTCTGCGCCGAGCCCCGGCGCGCGGGGATTGGACTGCAGTCGTTGCGCCGCGTTGGGCTGCTGACCAATGACGCCGCGAACCTGGCCGACAGCGCTGAAACTTCGTCGCGGGCCGCGCTGCTTCGCGCTGGCGCTCCACTGGTACGTCTCTTTTCAACGGAACACGGAATCGGACGCGCGGCTCCCGATGGCGTTGCTGTTCCGCACACTGTCGATCCTGTCACCGGACTGCCGGTTTACAGTGTTTATGGTGGGCGACTGGCTCCGCCCGACGAGCTGCTCGCGGATCTCGAGCTGCTGCTGGTTGATCTCCCGGATATAGGAACGCGTTGGTACACCTACGTCTGGTCGGTAACCCACGCGATCGATGCCTGCGCGCGCGCAGGAACAGCAGTTGCTGTTCTCGATCGACCAAATCCGCTTGGTGGGCTCCTTGATTTGTGTGAGGGCCCGGAGCTCGATGAATCGTGTTGCGCCTCGTTCCTCGGCCGGATGCGCATGCCCGTTCGTCACTCGCTCACGCTGGGGGAGCTCGCTGTTGAATGGCAGAGGCGGCACGCTCCGGATTGCGACATCCGTGTGCTGCGTTGCGAGGGATGGAGTCGCGAGATGATGTGGGCCGATACGGGGCTGCCGTTCGTTCCGACGTCTCCGGCCATCTCATCTTTCGAAAGCGCACTTCTCTACCCCGGCATTGCACTCTTCGAAGGCAGCAACGTGAATGTGGGTCGCGGGAGCGATCAGGCATTCCAGCAGATTTCAGCGCCGTGGCTCGAGGTCAGTGATGTGGCACATCACCGGCTGGTGCGCGCGTTCAGCGATGGCGTCGAGGTCGTGACCGGGAGAACCCGACTGCCCATCGGGGGCGACTCGCCGTCGCTGTCGTTGCATGTCGTGGAGCCCCGTACGTTCCGCCCAGTTGCGCTCGGGCTCGCGTTGTTGAGCGCTGTGCGCGAGTTGCATCCCGTTTCCTTTCGCTGGACCGACTACCCTACCGTTGTGAATCCCGCCGGTACGGGCCACTTCGAGCGTCTCGCGGGCCGCCGCGATATAAGACCGGCGATTGATGGTCCTTCACCGGTTGCTGCGAAGCAGATCATCGACTGGTGTGACGCGGGTGACTGGAGTGGTCGGGTGGGGTTGTTGTACGAGTGAAGGATTGGCTTCGGCGCCGCGACGGATCGTATCTGAGGGCGAAGAAGGACGAGGATGATGAGGATGATGAGGATGATGAGGATGACGAGGAGGATGAGGAGGATGAGGAGGATGAGGAGGATGAGGAGGACGAGGATGACGAGGAGGACGAGGAGGATGAGGAGGATGAGGATGACGAGGATGACGCGCCGTCATCGTCCTCTTC
>JBQTHK010000056.1:0-57217 GCA_052389935.1 Gemmatimonadota bacterium
GCCCTCCAATCAATCGCTTCCTCGAGGATCTCAGGCCGCTCGTCGTCAGGTCTCCAGCGCTCGACGAGTCGCGCGTCGAGGTCGACGATCCAGTACACTGGTACTCCTTCGTCCTGAAACATTTCTCGCTTGACGACTCGATCGTTGTGCGCGGTCGAGGGTGAGAGCACTTCAATCGCGATCTGAAGGTTCCTGACCTGCGACCAGTTCTGAGGTTTGCGTCCGTCGATCAACGGCACGACAAACACGTCGGGCTGCACCATCCGTCGCGGCGAGAACTCGATATCTGCCGGCGCGTGACTCGTGTCGCCGATTCCGTGCCGCAGTGTGAACGGGTAGAATCGCGCGATCAGCGCGGCCACCGCGCGTTGGTGAACGGTCCGGGGCGATGGGCTCACGAGCAGCACGCCGTCGACCACTTCGTAGCGGTTCCCGTCCTCCGGGAGAGCGCGGACCATCTCGGCGGTCCAGTCGGATTCCGTGGGCTGGGCGGGCATGCCCATACTATGCCTTCCTCGGCGGGAGGTTTGCAACCGAACATGCGCCGAGGCTAGCGCCGGAGCGTTGACGCTCCCTCATCATTTCAGTTCGCGGAGTGCCGAATTACCGCAGGTCTGTGGCTCGGGTTGCACCACCGCTTCGTGATGGCAATATGTACGGGGGACGAACGACAAGGATCTCGTGAGGAGAGTCGAGGGGCACGACTACCGCCGTGACGCGCCGCTTCAACATTTCTCGCCTCGCGAACTGCTTGCCCTGCTCGCGGACCACCCCGGTGCGCACCTGTCAGGGCCGGCAATCGAGTGTTTGCTGGACCAGCTGGTCGACTGCCCTCCTGGCGCCGCCGCCACGTTCCAGGTCGGATTTCCCGTGTCGCTGGTCCAGATGCACGCCGAGGCTGGCAACTTCTGATGATCTGGAGGATTCGCCGGTTCTCAAGGATCGCCTGGTCATCGAGGTAGCGCCGAAGTTGTTGCGACAGTCGTGCGACCGTGCGTTGCGCCACCTCGCCGGCCTCCAGCCAATCGAAGTGGATTCGCAGAAGACGGGGATCGGGGGAAAGTGACTGCACCGGTTCCAGTGCCATCGCGGCACTGAGCAACGCAGAGCTCCTCCTGTCGTTCGGTCGACATGAGGAAATCCCAGAAGGCGCGGAAGCTCCTGCCCTGATCGGAGTTCTCGATCGCATCACGATCGCTGAAGATTCCGTCGAGCAGAACGCCACGGGCATCTTCCGATGTGGCGATCCGCTCCCGGACGGTGCGGTCGAGGTCCCGGAAGTTCTGGTCGACATCCCTAAAGTCCGAGAGGATACTGCGGGCGGTCGCCGCCATCTGAAGAAATCGCTCCTTGACCTGCGTGGGATCGAGGAGCAGACCCTGGCCGTCACGAATGCGCTGAATTTGCGCGTCGATCTCCGCCTTCCGCCGTTCGAGTTCGGCGACGCGTGCATCGGGATTGAGCTCACTCCCCTGCGTCATCTGACGCAGCAGCTCGAAGACGGTGAGCAGACGCGACTCGGTGCCGACGGAGTGACGCACCTGCAGGCTGTACGAGCCAGTCGATCACTCGCTCCGTTGCCGGGGTGATGTCGAAGTGCGGGTCGTCCGACCCGGGCACGTAGTACTTGCGGAGCCAGCCCTTGTCGTCGGCCGCCCACTCGTCGAGATACTGGGCCGCGGCGCGGGGGAAGGTGTCGGGCCCGAGTTGTTCCCGCAGGTGGAAGAGTTCGTCATCGACGCGGGCGATCAGGTCCTCACGCGCCAGGGTGCGCACGTTAGGCAGCACGAAGTGGCGATGGAGGACACTGATGACCAGCGGCGCGTGGTCGGCGCGAAGCAGGCGCCACGCGGGATGGTCGCGGCGGAGCGTGCCAAGCGTGTGGTAATCGAGCTTCAGGTCGCTCACATCCCATCGTCATTCCCGCGCAAGCGGGAATCCACGGTCAGAGAAGAGGGCAAACGGGTTCCGGCAGCCACGGCGATCGTTGCATCGACTGCCGCTCTACTTCCTGAGCAGGAACACTCCCTGTTTCTCCGGCTTTGTTGCGGCCTGCGTATCGGCTGGCGGGCCGATGAGGTGCGGAGAAACGTTCCATTGCTCTCCACCGTCGGTGAGCACGGTGACCGTCTTCTTGTTGTAGCGGACGAGGACTCCCTGGAGGGTGGGACGGCCCGCCGGCCGGAACGAGACGCGCGCGCCGATGCGAAACTCGTGCATCGCGGTCTGCGCTCTCGCGTGCTGGAGAAAGCGGAGGCGTTCGACGATTTGCCGATTGAGGACGGAAAGTTCCTCTTCGGTCAGTCGCGAGATATCGAACTGCATCGGCGTCGTCGGCGGTGTGTTCCCGTGAAGCTAACCCGAGGGCTCATCGAGGGAAGCCCGAGGCTTCCCGACCGGGGCCCGGGGAGCTTTGAGGCAGGCGCCGGCATCCCGGGCGGTACTTCACATCGCTGACCAGACTGACTAGTATGATGATCAGTTCTTGCCGGGAGGTCCCGATGGCAGACAAGCTCGCCCGATGGTCGCTTCAGGACGCCAAGGCGCAGTTCAGCGACGTCGTCCGCCGGTCGGTCGATTCCGGCCCCCAGATCGTTTCGAGGAACGGCGAGGATGTCGTGGTCGTTCTGGCGTTGGCGGAGTTCAGGCGGCTGACGCGGCCACGCACCAGGTCGCTGGCGGCCTTTCTCGCGCAATCGCCGCTGGCCGAGGCCGAGCTCGCGATTGACCGCCCGCGCGATTCGGGACGGCGGGTCAGACTGTGACCTCGCCTCACTGACAGACGTGCGATTCCTGCTCGATACGTGCATCCTGTCTGATGCGGCGAGGCCGACGCGGTTCCCGAAGCTCGTCGCATGGCTCAACGCCCAGGTTGAGGATGACCTGGCGATCAGCGCGTTGACGGTCGGCGAGTTGCGATACGGCATTCAGCGACTGGCAGCTGGGCGGAAGCGTGAGAAACTCAAGGACTGGCTGGACGCGGGACTGGTGCCGCAGTTCGCGGGCCGCGTGTTGCCCGCGGATATCGCCGTCGCGGAGAACTGGGCTCTCCTCCGGGCGAGCGGCGACGAGATGGGGCGACCGTTGCCCCTGATCGACGGCATGTTGCTCGCAACGGCGCAGGCGCACGGGCTGACCTTCGTGACGCGCAATCTGTCCGACGTCGAGAACCGCGGCGTCCGCGTGCAATCGCCGTACTGAGCCGCCGACGCATCCGGGCGGCGAGATCGGGACATGTCGCACTCGGCTCTCGGCTGCCCACGCGCACCTGCTGGCGGGTATTCGGAACGGGAAAGGCGCTGCGCCGGCTCCGGCATTGCCATGCGCCCGCCACGCGCGCATGTTTAGCACATGTCACGCATGATTCAGATTCGCCACGTCCCCGACCGGCTGCATCGCCGCATCAAGGCGCGCGCTGGAGCTGGAGCGTGCGGTCTCCCAGCTGACTGCTGAGGAAGTCGCGGGAACGACTGGCCGCGCTGGAAGCGGTGCCCATGGACGAGTCGGCGGCTGACGCCGTCCGTGCCGAGCGCGACGCACGTGATCGTCCTTGATGCATCGGTTCTCATTGATGTGCTGCTGCGCGGCCCCGATGCCGAGCTGCTGTCGTCGCGATTGCTGGAGGACGGTGATTCCCTGCACGTTCCTCACCTCCTCGATGTGGAGGTTGCGCAGGTCTTGCGACGGTTCACCGGACGCGGCAGCCTGACCTCGGCGCGCGCCAGCGCCTCGTTGCGGCTGCTCGCGCAGCTGCCGCTGATTCGCCACGCGCATACGCCGTTCCTGACTCGTGTCTGGGCGCTCAGGGGCAACCTTACCGCGTACGACGCTGCCTATGTAGCGCTCGCGGAGGTTCTGGAGGCAACGCTTCTGACCCGCGATCGCCGACTGGGAACGGCGGCAGGCCACCTCGCGCAGATAGAAGTGGTCTGACCGCAGCGCGGTCGAGGGATCTGTGACTCGGACGCAGTGCGCGCTACCCGCTGTTTCGAGTCTCGAAATCCGGATGGTCGCGTGCTCCTCACCAAAGGCCCCGGTTCAGCGCGACCACGCTTCGCGTGCTCGCCTGACTGGGGAGGGTGCTTTTGAAGCTTCGCGTGCTTGCGCAGCGCGTTTGCTCCCCGGACGAGCTGGTCGACGTAGTCGGCCAGCGAAGAGCCGGGGTCTCGCCCGGATTGCACGGGGCTGCGTATCTTGATACATGACTTCGCGAACGGCCCATGCCGACGGAGAGCCGCTGCCGCCGGACCCGGTCATCGAGGCGTACAAGAAGGGTGTGGACCGAACGCTCCTGCGGGAGAACCTGCGAAAGACGGTTCAGCAGCGGGTGGACAACCTTATCGCCCTGCTCGAGCTGGCCGAGGAGGCGCGACGAGCTGGCGCCGCGCTCCGCGGCCGGAAGCCGTGACCGACTTCGCGCGTCTCCTCACTGCTCTCAGCGATGGCAAGGTCGACTTCATTCTGATCGGCGGCCTGGCCGCGACGGTTCACGGGGCCGCGAGGCTGACGCAGGATGTGGATGTCGTCTACTCGAGAAATGCAGGCAACCTCGATCGTCTCGCCGCTGCGCTCGTAGCGCTCGAGCCGTATCCGCGCGGGGCTCCTCCGGGATTGCCATTCGACTGGTCCTCGGCGACGCTTCGAGTCGGGTTCAACTTCACGCTGACGACGGCTGCGGGCGACCTCGACCTGCTGGGGGAGATCGCCGGTGGAGGGTCGTATGATTCGCTCGTGGCCGAGACGGTGTCTATTTCGCTGTTTGGTCAAAGCATCCGCTGCCTGACGCTTCCTGCACTCATCCGGGCGAAGAGGGCCGCCGGACGGCCAAAGGATTTCGAGAGTATCGCCGAGCTCGAGCTGCTGCGGGATGGCGGAGACTGAAGGTTTCTGCGCCCGTACGAAGCTTCGAGGGACATGGGCCTTCATCTGTGCTACGAGCCAACGCTGTCTGCTAACGCCCCAACCTCCTTCCACACCGCCTCCAGGCCACCGTGCGCGAGGAGGGTACGTGCCTTCGCCGTAGGACTCACCCGGCATCGCGCCCATTTGGAAGTGCGCGAGATCCGGGCGGTCCCAGTAGCCTCCCCAGCTGCAGCCGTGCTTCCGGAAGATCCGGGCGACGCTGAGGAACCACGGACCGTCGGCTGACCAGTGACGCGTTGCGTGGATCACGTCCAACGCCAGCCGTAGCCGTGCCAGCTCGAAAGGTTGCTCCAGGCGTTCGTCACCGGCTCGAACGGCGGGGTGATCCTCCTCCCGCGCTGATAGTAGAGCGCCTGCAAGGCAGGCGATCTCCAGGTCTCATAGACGATCGCGTTCAATCGATTGGGCTCGGCGTTGCACTCGGCGATCGCCGCGTCGACCGCGGCGCGGAACTTCGGCGCGAGGAGCTTCAGCTCTGTTGTGGGCCTCACGGGACCGGCCGCATATGCCATTCCTGCACTCATTGTCTTCTCCGATCTGGTCAGGGATTGTGTGATGTGTAGCAGCGTTTGCGTCGCCGAAGGCAGCCCACCGGGCAGAGTGGGGGACGTCTCCCCCGCCCTTCCCCGTGAAGTGGCTCATGCGCTTTTCGCGCTGACCACTCCTCCTTCCGCCTGGACGGACTGCGGAGTTGTAGGTGCGACCGGCGGTGAAATCGACCCCACCGGTGCGGCGGGTGGCGTGGTGACGACCGGGGCGGCTGGCGCCACCTCTTCGTCTCCCTGGCTGCGGTCGACCATGAACTTCGACAACATGCGTCACTGCCTTCCTGCTGCTCCCTCGAGCCGACCACGGCGATCTCGACGGCCGTGATCGCGTGATCCGGAGCATCGACTTCTGGTAATGCCCACCACTTGGGAGGGACCATGAGCGCGGCGGAGCTGATTTGGCATCCCGATGGCATTTTCGCGAGTTCAGACTCAGCGATAACCCTCGGCGGTGCACCGCGACACCACCGGCATCGCGATCAGGTGGTCACGAGTCTACAAGGCCGCGGCCATTCGGCATAATGGCGCGCACATCGTTGACGAAACGCCTTTGTCGCACTGAGAGGGACGTCAATCTCTCAAAACTCAGTCCCTCCCCTACCCACACTCGCTAAAGCCGCACACGTGGCACTTCACACAACCCTCGGCAAACTCCAGCTGAGAGCCACAGTCCGGGCACGTGCCAATGAAGCTCTGAGCCGCATCCTCGATCCCGAACTGCATCTGCTCTCCACCCTTGGCAACCACCGGAACCGGATGCTCAAGCGTTACCGGCACGCCCGCGACTGGCGGTGCGATCAGTTCCTGTTGCACTCCCTGTTTGTCGATGTGCCATTCGTGCAGCGCCGCCCCGATCGCGTCCGGTACCGACAGGACCTTGCTCGGACCGAGGCCCACCGCCCGGTCGCTTGAAATGCCCCGCAGCTGCTTGTGAATCGCTGTCAGCGGAATCCCCGAGCGAAGCGCGAGAGAAATGAGGCGACCCAGGGCCTCGGCATCGGCCATCGCCGACCCGCC
Source organism: Gemmatimonadota bacterium (assembly GCA_052389935.1). Lineage (GTDB taxonomy): Bacteria > Gemmatimonadota > Gemmatimonadetes > Gemmatimonadales > Gemmatimonadaceae > JBQTHK01. The sequence continues at coordinate 6,489 of JBQTHK010000056.1, forward strand.
CGCCTTGCCCAACGTGACGAACACCTCGAACGGCTGCCCGCGATCGTCCTCGGTGATGTTGACAAACATCGTCCCCAGCGGCGTCTCCTTGCGGATCGTTGTTCCCCGCAGTTTGTCAGGGCGCGCCCGCTTCTGCCGCCGCTGCAGGTTTTCACTCTCAGCCTCGAACAGCGCCTTGCGCAACCGCTCGATTTCGGCCTCCTGCTCGGCCAACAGCCCCTGCAGCTCCCCGATCGCACGCTTCTCACCCTTGTCCGCCACACCACCCCCACCCCGCTCAGCTGCCGCCTTTTCCGTCGCCCCGGTCGAAAGCACCTGGGCATCGCGCGATCCGTCGCGATATACCGTCACCCCCTTGCAGTTGGCTTCCCAGGCCATCTCATAGATGACGCGGACGTCGTCCAGAGTGGCCGTGTGCGCAAAGTTGGTGGTCTTGGAAATCGCCGAATCGGTAAACTCCTGGAAGGCCGCCTGCATCCGAATGTGCCACTCCGGCTTTATCTCGTTGGCCGTTACAAAGACGCGCTGCCAGTTCTCCGGCACCTCGGCGAAGCGCACGTGCCCTTCCCTGGCGATCCGCTCGACGAGCTCCTCGCTGTACCAGCCCTCCTTCTTCGCGATCGCGACAAAGTCCTCGTTGACGTCGGGCATCATCACGCCCGCCTGGTTGCGCATGAACGCCACCGCGAACAGTGGTTCGAGTCCCGATGAACAGCCGGCGATGATCGAGATCGTTCCTGTCGGTGCAACCGTCGTCACATTGCAGTTGCGGAGCAGCTGCATCGGGCGAACGCGCTTGCCAAACTGATCGCGCGCACAAGTCTCGTCGGGACCGAAGATCGAGCGCGCCCACTCGGGGAACGCGCCCCTCTCCTCGGCGAGACGCTGCGATTCACGCTTGGACTCGATGTCGACGAACTGCATCACTTCGCGGCCGAACTCCACTCCCTCAGGTGAATCGTACGGAATGCCCAGTCGCACCAATGCGTCGGCAAAGCCCATGACACCAAGCCCGATCCGCCTGATCCGCCGCGAGAGCGACTCGATCTCCGGCAGCGGGTATTTGTTGACGTCGATGATGTTGTCGAGGAAGTGCGTCGCGAGATGAATATCACGGCGGAAGGCGTCCCAATCGATCCGCGCCCCTGCCTCCCCTCCCTCCCCTGCCTCCGCGCCCCCGCGCACGTACCAGCCGACGTTGATCGAGCCCAGGTTGCAGACATCGTAGGAAAGCAGCGGTTGCTCGCCACACGGATTCGTCGCCTCGTAGGCGCCGAGATGTGGCACAGGGTTGTAGCGATTGGCCTCGTCGATGAAGAAGACCCCGGGCTCGCCCGTACGCCACGCACCTTCGATCATCCGGTCCCAGACCATCTTCGAATCGAGCTGGCCGACGACGTGATTGTTCGAAGGATCGACGAGATCGTAACTCCCGCCCGCCTTGAGGGCGTCCATGAACTTCGTCGTTACTGCAACCGATATGTTGAAGTTTGTCACCTGCGACAGGTCTTCCTTGCAGGTGATGAACTCCATGATGTCGGGATGATCGATGCGAAGGATCCCCATGTTCGCCCCGCGCCGCGTCCCTCCCTGCTTGACGGCATCGGTCGATGCGTCGTAGAGCTTCATGAAGGAGACCGGCCCCGACGCCACACCCGTTGTCGAGCGCACCATCGAACCCTTGCCGCGCAGCCGGGAAAACGAAAAACCGGTCCCGCCGCCGCTCTGGTGAATCAGAGCCATCGACCGCAGCGTATCGTAGATGCCGTTGGAACCGTTCGACAACGCATCCTCGACCGGGAGGACGAAACAGGCGGACAACTGGCCGAGCGGTCGACCCGCGTTCATGAGTGTCGGCGAGTTAGGCTCGAATCGACGCTCGGTCATGAGCCGATAAAAGGCCTCGGCCACCTCAACAACCGCGCCCGGCGAGGCCCCGTAGCGCCTGTCAGCTTCGGCGACCACGGTCGCTACCCGCCAGAAAAGGTCACGGGGCTCCTCGACCGCCTTCCCCTTCGCGTCCTTGATCAGGTAGCGCTTCTCGAGAACCGTGGCGGCGTTCGAGGTCAGCTCCAACTGACCAACTGGCGGCTTGGCGGGAAAGGTCATTGTCCCTGGGACGGTCAGACGGTGGGAAAAGTCAGTGGCGGGGTCGAGTCGCTCCGATAGTGACGAACCGTTCGGATCGGAAGCGGGGGCGCATGTTAGTTCGGTACGTGAAAGCACGCCAGTAGGCCTCAAAGTTAAGCTGCTGCAATCACTTACGCAATCAACATCACGAACTTGACCTCGTCGCTTCTCAGCGTCCCCCATTCGGAGGGCGGCCCGCCTTCTTCGCCCTCGTCGGCCTCTTCGCCCTCCCTCGGTGGGCGACCCGGCAGCTTCCTCGCCCCTTCGTCCTCAGATCATCCCTCCGAACGGCGAAGAGGCTCAGGAGAATGCTGCGGACGTTCCGGGGAGGCCGACCCGCCAGCTTCTTCACCTCTTCGTCCTCATCGTCCTCTCTCTTGATCATCCGCTTAACAGCACCGGACAGCCGACCATATTCCCTCGATGCGCATCCTCTACGCCGAAGATGACCGCAAACTCCTTGAGGCAATCAGTCGGGGGCTGCGCGAAGCCGGACACGACGTGGACGAGGCCGCCAATGGACCCGACGCCCTCTCGTTGGCGCAGTCCACGCAATACGACGTAATCGTACTCGACGTTCTGCTGCCGGGGCGCAGCGGGATCGCGGTCTGTCAGCAGCTGCGCGAAACAGGCGTTCGCGTTCCGATCCTGATGCTCACGGCGCTCGATGCAGTCGAAAACAGGATTGCAGGGCTCGACGCCGGCGCCGACGACTATCTCAGCAAGCCGTTCGACTTCGGCGAGCTCAACGCCCGGCTTCGAGCGCTGGCGCGGCGCCATGGCGAGGTGGCGCCATCGCGCATCATCGTCGGCGATCTGGTCGTTGATCCCGCGCGACACACCGTCCACCGCGGACAACGCGACATCGCGCTCACCGCTCGCGAGTTTGCGCTTCTCCTCTATCTGGCCCGCAATGCCGGCCGCGTCGTCACGCGCGCCGAACTCATGACGAACGTATGGGACGACCAGAACTCGTACTCCAACATCATCGACGTCTACGCCAGCCGTCTCCGTCGGAAAATCGACGAGGGAGAGTCTTCCCCGATGTTCGCGACGTTGCGTGGCGTCGGCTTCAGGCTCGACGCGACAACTACCGGCCGGACGCGGGCTCCGCGGCGCCGGAGCTCACAGCGCACTGACTGACTTGTCACAACTCTGGCCGTCGACCATCCGCGCCCGGCTCACGCTCTGGTACAGCGCGCTCCTCGGGCTCCCGCTCCTCATCTTCGCGGTCGTCTGCTTTCAGCTTTTTGCCCGCGCCTTGCAGGCGCGCACCGACCTGTTCATCGCCGACGCGCTCCACGCGGTGGCGCGGGAGGTGGTTGCCGAGCGACGGGCCGCGGCCGGAGTCGAAGATGCGATCAGGACCACGTTGGAGGAGGTCCGCTTTCAGGAACTTCACGTGGTCGTGCGCGACTCCTCCGGGCGCCTGGTCGCCATCGCCACCGAGCCCGGCGCCGCGCCCTCTCCGCTGGACACCATCCAGTTTCCCGGGCACCCTGGCGACACCGGGACCTTCGCGACCCGGAGCGTGACCGCGGTTGAGGGCTCCTATCGGCTGATCGCACGTCCCCTCGTGATCGATAACAGGCGGTTTGTTCTCACCGGACGGTATTCCCTCGCCGAAAACGAGGCCGCACTGGCGCAGGTCCGCGGCATCTTCGTCATCGCCATTCCGCTGCTTCTCGCGGTTGCCGCCACCAGCGGCTGGTTCCTGGCCAAACGAAGCCTTGCGCCAGTCTCGTCGATGGCAGGCCGGGCCGCCGAGATCGGCTCGCGAACCCTTCATGAACGCCTGCCGGTCGGCGGAGGTGCCGAGCTCGTCCACCTCAGCTCCGTGTTCAACAATCTGCTCGACCGGCTCGAAGCGTCGTTCGAGCAGCAGCGACGATTCATGGCCGACGCCTCGCATGAGCTGCGCACCCCCACCGCCATCGTCCGTGCCGAAGCGGATGTGACACTTTCGCGCAACGATCGCAGTCCTGCGGACTACCGGGCCTCACTCCAGATAGTGCAGGACGCAGCCCGGCGGCTGACACGAATCGTCGACGATCTCTTTCTCCTCGGGCGCACCGACTCCGGCCACCTCGTACCCCGCCCGGGTCAGCTCTGGCTCGAGGAACTGCTCCATGACTCTACACACGGTGTGCGTCAGCTCGCGGAGACGCGAGGTGTGACGGTCTCTCTGGGTGTGGTAATCGAAGCCCCGTTCGAGGGAGACGCTGATCTGCTCGGCAGGCTCTTCCTCAATCTCCTCGACAACGCAATCAAGTATTCGCCATCGCCGGGCAAGGTCACGGTGGACCTCTCGCGTGTCGGCGAGCACTACATCGTTCGCGTTGCAGATCAGGGTCCGGGGATTCCGTCCGCCGCACGTGAGCGAATATTCGAGCGGTTCTATCGCCTCGACGAATCGAGATCCCGAACGGAAGAATCCGGAATGAGCGGCGCCGGCCTCGGCCTTCCCATCGCGCGGCGAATCGCGGAACTGCACGGAGGCAGCCTCGCACTGGGCGAATCACGCCCCGGGACCACCGAGTTCATAGTAAGCCTGCCTGTTATCAGCCCCCTGAGCCGGGCGTCCAGCCCGCGCTGACGTCACGACGGCTCAGCACAGCGTTTTCTTGCTGCTGCCCGTTCAGAGGCATAGGTTCGGGGGGCATTCATGAATCGTTCATTAGCGTTTCCCCATCTCCTGACATCAGATTTGTGATCATGGTTTCGCTGCGGCTCGCTCTGGCCACCTCGGTCGCACCCCTGGCGGTGGCCGCCCAGCAGCCTCCCGACTCCGTTCGCCGGGATACCGTCAGCCAGACGCTGCGCGCCGTAACCGTCACTGAAACGCGCGCCGTCGCCATCTCGGGGGGAACGAGTGCGGTTGTGATCCGACCGGCCGAACTGCGATCCTCGCCCGCGCCCACGCTGGAGCAGGCGTTACGAGAGTCGCCGTTTGTACACGTTCGGCAGAACTCTCGTGGCGAGATGGAGCTCTCCGTCCGGGGATCCGACTCGCGACAGACAGCTGTGCTGTTCGACGGAGTGCCGTTGACGCTTGGTTGGGATCACCGCACCGATCCATCACTGATCCCGATTACCGCCACCCATCGACTGGTGATCGTTCGTGGACTGAGCTCGCTCCTCAACGGACCCAACACACTTGGCGGTACCATCGAAGTCACTCACGATGATGCAACCCTTGCCTCGGGCCTGCAGCTCTGGGGCGGGACAGGGCTCGACGAAACTGGCGCGTGGGTCGCGTCCCTGGGGGCGGCGGGCAAGGCCGGGGAGTTCGGTGGCGGCGGGCTTTACCTGCGCGGCGGCCTCGCGCGGCGCGACCGGGACGGCGTCAACGTGCCCGAGGGCGTCGGTGACCTTTCTGCCGCCGATGGGCTCAGGACCAACAGCGATCTGCAGCAGACTGAGGGCTTCGCATCGGTCCGCTGGAGCGGGCCGATGGGACGGGCGGCGGGGCTGTCGCTTTCGGCCTTTGACGCCGAGCGCGGCGTGCCGCCAGAGGAACACATTGGCGGACCCAGACTCTGGAGGTACCCCTACCACCAGCGCGCAATCGCCGCCCTCTCGGTCAACAGCGGCGTTTTCTTCACCCCGCTGGGTTCGGGAACCATGACACTCGGCGCAGGCTACAACGCCGGCAACCTCAAGATTCAAAGCTTCACCGACCGCACCTACACAACTGTTGCCGGCGAAGAGCTCGGCAACGAGCGCACCTTCAACTCGCGACTCCTCGCGTCCCATTCACTCGGGTCGCGGTCCACCCTGCGCGCCGCCGCATCGCTCGCCGACATCCAGTACCGCGAAACGCTCTCACCGGCTGCCGGTGCCGACTACCGGCAGAAACTCTGGAGCACAGGTTTCGAGGTCGAGACGAACCTTGGCGAGCGCACATCTTTCGCCGCCGGCGTTGTCCACGACCGCTCCCGAACCCCCGAGACGGGCGGTCGCACTCCCGGCCAGGAACCGTTCGGCAGCACGGGCTGGCGCGCCGGCCTTTCGCACGACCTGGGTAACAGCGTCAGGTTGCATGCCAGTGCGAGCCGCCGTGCGCGGCTGCCTGCGCTGCGTGAGCTGTACTCGGGAGCCCTCAATCGCTTCCGGCCCAACCCCGACCTCGAGCCGGAAACCCTGCTTGGCTTCGAAGGTGGAGTGACTGCCGATCGCATGATCGGGGAGCGGAGCACCGCCACTTTCCAGGCAACGGCCTTTCACCATCGGCTCGACGACGCGATCGTACGCATCACGCTCTCCAACCCGACGCGTTTCATGCGCCTCAATCGAGACCGGATCGAAAGCAGCGGCGCCGAACTTCTGGCCGGATTCACATTTGGTCCCGACCGGGCGCGCGCCGTCACTCTCACCGGTGACGCGCTCTTTCAGAACATCAATGTCATTGACCGGACGGCTAACGACGCACAGCGACGTCCGGAAAACAACCCTGAATCGCGAGGCTCCGTCGAGCTCGGAGTGCCGCTGCCGGCCGGCCTGCGCGGACTGGCCAACGTCGGCTTCACAGGCACTCAGTACTGCCTCAACGCCGAAACTTCCTCCGAGATCCGGCTCTCTGCGCAGGCGCAGTCCGACCTCACGCTCGAGCGCGCCTTTCGGCTCGCCGGCTCCGGTGTCATGCGCTCGCTGCGCGCTCTCGTCTCGCTCGATAACGTCACCGACGCCACCGTCTACGACCAGTGTGGTCTCCCGCAGCCGGGACGGACGCTGCGTCTCATGTTCTCGTTCCGCTGACGCGTCGGGGATCGCGCGCTGCGCTTGACTGCGCGAGCTTCGTGATTCAGTTGTCATTCACCTGTCAGCGCGAGGGTCGCGACCGATTGGGCTCCGGCGCCCGGCGAACCGGTCCCGTCGACGGCCTTCACACACTTCCTGGGAAGGATTAGAATCCTCTCATAATCTTCCTGCCGTTGCCGGTACCGACAGAACGTGCGATCTTCGCCTGTCTTTTTTTCAGACCGATACGTCAACCGGGCGACGCTTCTGCTCACCTGTCCCAATTGCAAGCGCGCGTTGTCACGCGTAGAGCGGTTTTGCAGTGGCTGTGGTGAGGCATCTCCGCATCTGCTGGCCAGCAATCCCGGCCGTCGCTTTGTAGTCCCGCCTCCCAGAGTCGAGACAACGCGGTGTCCGCATTGTGCCGCTCCACATCGACGCAGCGACCCCTTCTGCCTGCAGTGCGGCTTGAGGGTTGAATCGGCGCCATCTTGTCTCGCGTGCGGAGCGCTGTTCACCGGCGATGACGTTCGTTTCTGCCCCAGCTGCGGATCGGCGGTGGAATCGGCTGCACCGCCACGGAAAAGAGTCACAACCGCACCGCGGGGCATTTCACGTCTTGCGAGTCAGCCGATCCTCTCGTTGCTCGACGGGGCGGGCGACGTGCGAAAGGTCGTCGAACTCGATGACGCGCGGACGATCCTGTCACAGGCGCAGGTCGGCGGGTCTCCGGAGGGATCGGAGCCTGGAGTCGAGGTTGTACTGGAGAACGGGGCAGTACGAATCGAACCGCTCAATTCGAGGCACACGATCTTCGTCTTTCTGACGGCGCCGACGCCGATCATTGACGGCGATCTGCTGCTTCTCGGCACGCAGGTTGTGCGCTATCGCGACCTGAGGAGTGACTCGGCGACCTATTTCGGCGCCACCGCCGCCGCGATCGGATCGCAGTTGCCGGGGCCCGACGTTGCGGTGCTGGAGCAGCTGCGCCCTGATGGCCGTGTGCGGGACACTCTTCATCTCTGGGCTGGCCGCAGCGTCCTGATCGGAAGAGAAGAGGGGGACTGGGTCTTTTCGTGGGACGCGACGATGAGTGCGCGTCACGCCGAGGTACGCTGCGACATGGACGGATCGGTCACCGTTCGCGACGTCGGGAGCCGCAACGGCGTCGGTCGCTGGGCGCGTGGACCTCAGATCATACCGCTCGGCCAGCGGTTCTCGTTAGGCGGTCAGCTGGTGCGCGTCGACAGGGCGTGACGTCCCGCCGGGTCTGCCCCATGTGCGGGGTCGAGTATCCCGGCGACGAACGCTTCTGCCCCAGCGACGGGTCGACTCTTGCTCCGGCCGATGCGGGCCAGGGGCTCCTGGGCCGCATTGTGGCCGGCCGCTACCATGTGATTCGCCGCATTGGAGCCGGGGGCATGGGTGAGGTCTACCTGGCCGAACACGTCAAGATGGGGCGGCGATGCGCTCTCAAGGTCATCAGGAGGTCCCTTCTCCAGGATCGTGAGGCGCTGGCCAGATTCAATCGCGAGGCCGCCAACGCCAGCCGCATCAGTCATCCTAACGTCGCCGCCATCTACGACTTCGGCGAAGACGATGATGGCCTCGTCTTTCTCGCGATGGAGTTCGTCGACGGTCGCTCCCTTCACGACGTCGTGGAGGACGAAGGACCACTGCCGATGGAACGCACAGGTCGGATCGTGGCACAGGTCGCCAGTGCCCTCGACGACGCGCACGCCCAGAGCATAGTCCACCGCGACCTCAAGCCCGACAACATCCTCCTCGCGCGCGGTCGCGATGGAAGCGACGTCGTCAAGGTGGTCGACTTCGGGATCGCGCGGATGATGGAGGTGGAGCAGCAGAAAGTGACACGCAGCGGATTTGTAGTCGGCACGCCTGACTACATGAGCCCCGAACAGCTCTCGGGCGACCGGACCGACCCCGCCACCGACCAGTACGCGCTGGCACTGCTCAGCTTCCGGGCCCTCACCGGATCCCTGCCGTTTTCGGGAGCCACTTCGCACGAATCGATGATGCGGAGGCTCAGCGATCCGCCCGCCACGCTCGCGGCGACGCGCGCCGACATCCCCTGGCCGCCAGCGCTCCAGTCCGTCTTTGATCGGGCGCTGGCTCGCCTGCCCCGTGAGCGTTTCCAGAACGTCACGGCCTTCGCCACCGCTTTCAATGATGCCCTGATCGGAGCGGACTCCGCGACACTGAACCGCAAGTTCGGAACACCGGGGTACTCTCGCGCGATCGAGCCGTTGACTGGACTCCTCAGGGCGGGTGAGGAGTTGGGTGACCCAGGCGCGGGCCGGCCTGCGATCGCAGTGAGCGGAATGGGAGCGTCCGTGGCGGCCGGGATTGCTGGGAACGTCGAGCAGTCCCCTCCACCCCGGTCTTCGCCGGTGCCTTTAGTGGACTCGGCGCCACAGCCTGCAGCGACAGTTGGACGTACGAGCGCCGACCTGTTGGCGCGACCACACCGCAGCGGGCTCCTGACGGGCGTATTGATCGGCGGGTCGGTCGCAATCGCCGCGGCTGCGATTGCCGTGGGGCTTTCCGGCGGGAGCGAGTCAGGCACCATCGCCTCCGAAGCGATCAATGACACTGGGACCTCGTCGACGGGTCGGACCGACACGGTCTTCGTGGAGCGGCCCGGACCCGCGGTCACGGAAACGACGGTGGTTCAGGTGCCTGCCGTCGGGCCTGAGACGTTAGGCACGTCGAGGGGAACCGTGGGTGAGTCGCAGCTGGGCCAGTTGGCGACTCCCCTTCCCACTGAGTCGGCGCGCGTGTCGACGCGAGAGTCGCCCCTGCGGCCAGCGGGGAGGCCGCGAGGTCCCCCGGGAACTCGGGTGCCTCCTCTGACGGCGTCGGATTCCGTGGCGCCGGGGGCCGTGGAGGCGGAGCTGACGAGGATCGAGGAGCTGGTGGTGCGGAGCCTGCAGGGAACAGCGAGTGATGCTGAGCTGCGGGTAGCCCGGCGCAGGGTTGACATTGCAAGCCGGCGGGTCCCGTCGCGGATTACCAGACAACGCGCTTTCTTTGATGGTGTGATGCTCGACGTTCTCCTGGCGCCGGGTCCGCGGCCATGTTCAGCCCTGGACCAGGCTGTTTCTCGTATGACGGATCCCCGGCTCATGGGGCTGGGTCGCGACGTGCAGCGGTCGAAGTGCACACCCCAGGCGCGGTAAGATGTCGGTCCCGATGAGGACTCCGCCCGAGGTTCGCGCGGCCCGTCTGGCCTCGGAGGGGGATCACATCACGGTCGACATATACGCGATTACCGACGTCGGCCGGACGCGCGAGCACAACGAGGATGCGTTTGTCGTCTCCGATCTGGCGCGGGGTACGCCGCTGGACTTCGGGATGCTGGTGCAGCAGAGAGTTGGAACGAGGGGTGTGTTGTTCATGGTCGCGGATGGGATGGGCGGTGCAGCAGCCGGCGAGCTGGCGAGCGCGACCGCGGTGGACGTGGTTCTCCGCTTCCTGCGCGAGCATTGGACGTCGCGCGACGATGGAGCGAATGCGGCCGACTTCGTCATCGCTCTCGAAGATGCCACGCAGACCGCCAACGGCGTGATTTTCCGGTATGCGAGTGAACACACGGAACTGCGTGGTATGGGCACGACTTCCACGATAGCGGGCCTGCTCGGAGACACCTTGTATCTCGCGCAGGTCGGAGATTCGCGCGCGTATCTGGTCCGCGACGGTGTCACAAGGCAACTGACGAAGGATCAGTCGCTTATTCAGAAGCTGGTTGAAGCCGGTGAGATAACCGAAGAAGAGGCCGAGGTCAGCGAGCGGCGCAACATCATCCTGCAGGCGCTTGGTCCAGAAGCTCAGGTAAAGATCGACCTGACGCATCAGCAGGTCAGGCGCCGCGACGTGCTCGTGTTATGCAGCGACGGGCTTTCGGGTCTGGTGAAACCGGAAGAGATCGGGAAGGCCGTGCGTGAGTCGCCGGACCTGGCCGCGGCCTGTCACCGGCTGGTCGCGCTGGCCAACGACCAGGGCGGGCCCGACAACATCACGGTAGTTGCGGCGCGCTTTGACGGTGCGGGCCTGGCGCCCGCGGCTCCCACCGACGCCGTTGGGCACCAGACCTACATCAGCCACGACCGGCTCGGCAAGCCGACCGAACCGGTGGAGGCCTATCTGCGGGAGCGAACGGAGGAGCTGATCCGACGGACACCGTTTGAGGCGCCCGAGGCGACGTCTTCCCGCGACGCGCGGATGAGGCGCGTGCGGTGGATCAACGTCGCCCTTGCGGTCGCAGCCACGGTGCTCGCGGTCGTAATGGTGCTTCGCCTGCTCCGCACAGGTTGATCAGACCACCTGCTCCCAACTGTTGGGAGCAGGAGTGTAGCTGCCGAGCAGGCGGGGGCCTGAAGCCCCGGTAGCGGTCGGAACGTTCCCCGGCCTCCCCTCGAGGTGAAGCCAGCCCATCAGTGCAAAAGCTACTGCTTCCTTGGCCTCACCGTCGAAAAACAGATCATCGAAAAGCACCACGTTCCGCGGCGCGAGGCGGCGGCGGATGGCGGCCACGAGCACCGGGTTGTGCGCTCCTCCGCCGGAGAGCACCAGCTCGGTTACAGGCTCGGGGAGGAAGCGCCGGAATGCGTCTTCGATCGACGCGGCGGTGAGTTCAACGGCCGTCGCGAGGATGTCCCCCGTGGTTGCTCCACTTCGCGCTGCGCGACAGGAGTCCATGAACCCTTCAATCCACCGCGGGGAAAAGAGCTCGCGCCCTGTCGATTTGGGTGGGGGAGCGGCGAAGTAGGGATCATCCAGACACCGCTCGACGACCTGGTCGATCGGCGCGCCGGAGGCGGCCAGACGGCCGTCGCGGTCGAAGGCGAGGTCCGGCCTCAGGGCTCGCACGACCCCGTCGAGAACGACCACACCCGGTCCGGTGTCGAAGGCGCGCACGCTGCCCGCGGCTGTGCGCGGAGGCACTACACTGACGTTGCCGATACCCCCGATGTTCTGCAGCGCGCGCCAATGATCGTCTGCAGCGAAAAGCATCGAGTCGGCGATCGGGACGAGTGGTGCTCCCTGCCCGCCCGCCGCCATGTCCGCGACGCGAAAGTTGCTGATGACGGGCAATCCGGTTCGCTCGGCGATGACAGCCGGCTCACCAGTCTGCCAGGTCGAGTGCCCGGGCACATGCCAGACGGTCTGACCATGCGAGGCGATGGCGGAGACGTCAGCGGTCGTCAGGCCTGCCCTGTTCATCACGCCCCGGGCCGCCGCCGCAAGCCACTCGCCGAGGTCAAAGTTGATGCGACAGTACTCCTCGGGTGTTCCCGCGGTCAGCGCCCGGGCGAGGCGCGCGCGCTGGGCCTGATCGTACTGAGTAACGTCGAACGCGAGGAGTTCGAGCGCAAGACGCCCCCGGGATTCGCTGAACCTGACGGCGGCCGCCGATACACCGTCGAGTGATGTCCCCGACATGAGTCCGATCAACACGCGCGTGGTCATGTCCGATCAGGGAGACTGGTTGACGATGCGCCGTATCACTCCCCCTGCCGCGGCCAGCGCTGCCTGGGCACTCGCGCGATCGGCCTTGAGAGTATGCATCACGATCGCGGTCTTGACGCTCCCGCCGGCATCGGCGAGGATCTGGCGCGACTGGTCGCGATCGACGGCACAGACTGCCATGATCATCCGTTCGCTCCTGTCCCGCAACTTGACGTTGGTGGCGCGGAGGTCGATCATGAGATTTCCCCATGTTTTGCCGATCCGGATCATGGCGCCGGTGGTGAGCATGTTGAGCACCATCTTGGTCGCGGTCCCGGCCTTGAGTCTCGTTGAACCGGTGATGACTTCCGGTCCTACTATCGGGGTGATGACCAGGTCGACGGTGGCAGCAAGTGATTCATCGACCGGGGTGCAGGTGAGGACGATGGTCGCCGCCCCCAGTGCCCTCGCGCGTTCGAGAGCGCCCCGCACAAAAGGAGTAGTGCCTGAAGCGGCGATTCCGACTACAACGTCACCGGCCGCGACTCCGTGCTCGCCGATGGCACGTGCGCCGTTTTCGGGGTGGTCTTCAGCCCCCTCCTGAGACCTGAAGACCGCGGGCGGGCCTCCGGCAATGATTCCCTGCACCCGCTCGGGCTCGCTGCCAAAGGTTGGCGGGCATTCGCTCGCGTCGAGAACGCCCAACCGACCCGACGTGCCCGCGCCAGCATAGAACAGTCGGCAACGACGGCGGAACGCGTCCTCGATCATCGCGATCCCGGCCGCGATCTGCTCGCGTTGCGTTGCAACCGCCGGGGCAACCAGCGCGTCCTCCGCGTTCATGATGTCAACGATCCCGGCCGGTGTGGCCAGATCGATGTCAGCGGAGCGGGGATTGCGCTGTTCGGTGATCCGCGGGTCGGGCGCCCTGCCGTCCGGTTTGCTGTTCACGATCTCCTGTGTGAGGGAAACGAAGCGCGCCGATCCCCCCCCCTCCCCGGCCCCTGATGCGAAATAGATCCCATGCCGGTCGTTAAACTAATCGGCATGTGTCATCATTGACTCATGCTCAGACTCACGGCGTTACTGGCGGCAGCATTCCTCTTCTCCGCGCCCCGTGCGGGCGCGCAAGGCCGCGGTGGCGATTCCCCGGGCGCCGAGCGCAATTCGGTGTGGTGGGGCAGTGTCTGGGGAGGATTTCACTTCGGTGACTTCATCGTCGACGCGCCGTCGTCGAGCGAATGGGACTTTGACGCCGGTCTCAATCTCAGGGTCTCGGTCGAACGCGACCTTGCGACGCCAATCGCGGTCGGGATCAGCGCAGCTCAGTCGCGGTTGCCGCTTTCCTATACCTCGGGCTCGGGAGGGGGCTGCCCAACACGGTGCAACGCCGATGCGACCATCTCGTCGTTCGCGGCGTTCGTGCGGTACGGCGGCGGGAGAGGATTCCACCAGGTTTACGAATTCGCCGTCGGAGCCACCCACTACACGAACTTTCGGCGCACCGCGGACGACACGCGGCTCGAGCCGCGGAACGGCAACACCGACTTCAGCATCGCCGTGGGCGGTGGATTCGGATACGGATTGTCGCGGGACTGGCAGCTTGTCCTGATCCAGGATGCACAATACGGGATCCACGAACGCCCCCCTGACGTAGTGGGCGGCAGTCGGATTACCCGCACCTATGTCACTCGACTCGGACTCAGGGTGGGCTGGTAGCTTTCCCTCAGCCAACGATCCTGCAACTCCAACCCGGCCACTCTTGCCCACATCGAGAATAACCTTCGCTCTCGTATTCTCTTGCTGCCAACTGTTGGTCGCATGTAGCCCCCGGGCATCATCGAATACCGGCGCTCCCGGGCCGGCAACCGTTGCCCGAGGTGGATTTCCCGAAGGCTGGCGTTTCGATTCCGGCCGCAGGGCGGCGTTCAGCAGCCAGTTCATGATCGCCAGCAACGAGCGCCGGGCGTCTGATGCGGGCAGCGAGATCATTCGCGCCGGGGGCAATGCGGTCGACGCTGCGGTTGCCGTCGGGTTTGCCCTGGCGGTGACTTATCCCGTAGCCGGGAATCTTGGAGGGGGCGGGTTCATGGTGATCCGCATGGCTGATGGGCGGACGGCGGCGCTTGACTATCGCGAGATAGCACCCCTGCGCGCCTATCGCGACATGTACCTGGATTCCGCGGGCAACCCGACCAACGAGAGCGTCGTCGGCTACAGGGCGTCGGGGGTGCCGGGATCCGTTGCGGGAATGGCCGAAGCTCTGGCGAAGTACGGCTCGCTGCCGCTTTCTGTCGTGATGCAGCCGGCAATCAGACTTGCACGCGACGGATTCATCGTCGATTCAGCGCTCCATAACTCCCTGCGCTCGAGCCAGCAGTACCTGGCACCGTTCGATGGTCGTGGTGTCTTCTTTCCTGGCGGAAAAGCCCTCGAACCCGGAGCCCTCTTCCGCCAACCCTCACTCGCGCGGACACTCGACCTGATCGCGAGGCAGGGGCCGGCCGTGTTCTACGGCGGCGAAGTGGGCGACTCGCTGGTGGCGGCAATGTCGCGCAATGGTGGAATCATCTCCCGCCAAGATCTTACTCGTTATGCACCGGTATGGCGGGAACCAATCAGGGGCTCGTTCCGCGGGCACACTTATTACGCGATGCCGCCGGCGTCTTCCGGCGGCGTCACGGTTGCCCAGACACTCAACATTCTCGAGACGTGGGATTCACTGCCGGAATGGGGTAGCGCCGCGTATTCGCACCTCGTGGCGTCGGCGTGGCAGCGCGCGTTCATCGATCGCAACAGCAAACTTGCCGACCCGCGTTTCGTGCAGGTCCCCGTCGGCGAACTGACAAGCCGGACCTGGGCCCGGCGGCTTG
The DNA here is from genome assembly GCA_052389935.1 of Gemmatimonadota bacterium. Taxonomy (GTDB): domain Bacteria; phylum Gemmatimonadota; class Gemmatimonadetes; order Gemmatimonadales; family Gemmatimonadaceae; genus JBQTHK01. The sequence goes on from JBQTHK010000056.1 coordinate 21,701, forward strand.
CGGCGACAATCGACCCCCGCCGTCGTACGCCCACACCTCCGGACGGACGGCAGATCGGCGAGGGGAATCATACGACGCACTATTCGGTCGTCGATGACAAGGGCAATGCCGTGGCAACCACAACCACAATCAACAACGGCTACGGCTCGGGAGTCTACCTCGGGAATGTCGGGTTCTTCATGAACGACGAGATGGACGACTTCGCCACCGCGCCCGGGCGCCCCAACATGTTCGGACTCGTGCAATACGAGCAGAACAGGATCGAGCCAGGCAAGCGGATGTTGAGCGCCATGTCACCAACGATAGTCCTCGACCGCGATAGCCGGGTGCTGCTCGTCGTTGGAGCAGCCGGCGGTCCGAGGATCATAACCGCCACTTCCCAGTTGATCCTCAATGTCATCGAACACGGCATGTCGCTCGCCGATGCGATGCACGCGCCGAGGATACATCACCAGGCACTCCCCGACACGCTGGTCGTGGAGACCGGGGGATTGTCACGTCAGGCCGAAGATTCGCTCAAGGCCATGGGCCACGCGATCCGCTACATCAACGGTATCGCCAACGTAAATGCGGTGATGAGGGTGCGCGGAGGCTGGGAGGGGGTTACGGAGCCTCGCAGCGGTGGTACGGGTGGGACGTCGGGGTCGTGAGGTCGACGGCAGTTCCTGTCCTCTAGAAGAGGGCGCAGAAGACGAAGAGGGCGAAGAGGGCAGGAGGACGCCTTCTTCGTCCTCTTTGGCTCTCGCCCTCCTCGTCCTCCCCCAACACTCGCGGCTCAGGACACGACGGTTATCGCACTGTTGAGCCTCACAACGATATCGGCACCGGGGCTCACGCAACCTTCGTAATCGGCCGTGGCGGCTGCTGCCGCACCACCCGCGGCGGCACCTGCGGCGGCCCCAATCAGCGTTCCCTTGTTGCTCTTGCCGAGAACCTTGCCGATGATCGCCCCCGCCACTGCACCACCAACAACCTTCTTCGCGTCGTTGCTGCCTGACGACGCGCGGACACGGTCGATCGTCGCCGTCTGAACATCAGCGTCGAGCGGATAGGTGCGCCCGTCGAACGAAACCGAGATCACGCGGAAGCCCATCACGATCTGATCGTTGCTGTTTTCGCTGCGCTTGAGCTGCGTCAGCTCTATGTTGACCGTCGCGCCTGACGGAATCGTGACGCCGTTTGATCCCGGCACGGCTTCCTTGACAACAGCTGTGAATCTGTCGCCAACCTGATTGGTGTTGGTGCAGACCTTGTCGACAGCGTCGAGGTTGAGGATCGAACCGGCGGTAACAGTCCCGCTGGCTCGTTCCGGCGTCCCCGGCCCCTTCTCGACGGTGTTACCGGACGAGGTCGCCGGCGGAGTTGTTGGCACCGGAGCAGGAACCGGAGCCGGTGGTGTCGTGCGCGGCGGCGTTGCCCTGGACCGGCTCGCAGGTGGACGGTTCGGCGTAGTCGCAACCGGCGGCGGAGCCTCAGCCGGAACGTCTGTGAGCTCGGGAAGCGCCGTCGTATCACCCGCCGCGAGGCTCAGGTCGCGCGTCAGCAGCGAGTCGTCAGCGAGTGCAGAATCTCCGGAATCCCTCGCGCAGCCAGCCAACATGGCTACAGCGACTCCAAGTGTCAGTCCGGCGCGGCTTAAAGCGTTAGCAGGCACAACCAGCCTCCAGTGTGAGTGAAGCGCGATAAAGATACCGGTTTATACCCGAAAGGTGCCGGCCTGGCTGCAGCTCCCGCATGCCGCATCTAGAGACGCTCGAGAAGGGCGTCCGGAGTAAATCGGTTGAGCCAGGCAGCCAGAAGCGTGAAGCGATTTGTGATCATCAGCACACCCATCGCTACCATTACTGCCCCGGCCGCTCGCGAAAGCCACATCATCTGTCTCTTCATTCTCTGGAAGAAGGCCATGAACCGGTCGACAGCGAATGCGGAAATCACGAATGGCACGGCCAGACCCAGTGAATAGGCGCTGAGGAGGGCGATGGAGCGCCCCGTATCGGCGTTCCCCGAGGCATAGATCAGGACAGAACCGAGGATCGGGCCGATGCATGGTGTCCAGCCGGCCCCGAACGCGAAACCGACGAACATCGTGCCCAGGTAGCCAGCAGGCTTGTCGGTTACATGAAAGCGCCGCTCCCGGGTCAGTGCATCGATTCTGATGATACCGAGGAGGTATAACCCGAAGATGATGATCACGGCGCCGCCGATGCGACTGATCCAGTCCCGGTACTGAAACAGGGTCTGCCCGAGCAGGGTTGCGCCGAGGCCGAGGAAGATGAAGATCAGCGAAAACCCGACTACAAACAGAATGCCGTGGATGAGCGCCGTCCGCCGCCGCGCCTGTGTCTCCTCGAGCGAAAGTCCGGTTATGAAGGTGATATAACTCGGAACGAGGGGAAGAACGCAGGGAGAGAGGAAAGACAGGAGGCCAGCCGAAAAAACGACGAGGAGGCCGACGTCGGGAGCTTGCATCAGACCCAGACCGGTTGGGCGAGCGCCGTCCGGAGGGAGTCGGCCGTGAACATCTCGGCTTCGGACGTGTCGCCGGCGCGGCGCGCCACGCCATGCACGACCCGCTCCAGCGTTTCGAGCGGGGCGTCAGCCTCGTGGATGATTTCCATCTGCCACTGGCCGCGTTCGGGACCCTTGAAAACGAGCCGATAGGTGGCGGAAAGGATCTGCAGCCGCTCGCGTGTATTGACGGGCGGGTTGGCGCGATCCCGGTGAGCGGCTGGCACCAGTCCGGCGGATTCGACGGTGCCGGTCTGAGCGGGTTTGGCGTTGCCCGGATCAGGAAGCGCCACGAGGTCGCCGAGGAGAATGGATTCGCGGTCGTTCGCTGGTTCCGACGCGTCCGCAATGGCGCCTGACTGCGGCAACTCAACCTCTCGATCACCAAATGCATCCGGAGTCGCCGCACCCGCGGTTGCTGATCCGCGCAGGTCAGCGAGGCGATCCTCGAGCCGGGCGCCGATCTCGACCTCGGCTTCGACCGGGGAGCCCGTCTGCAGTTCGTCTGATCCGCCCCCTGAACTCACGGCTGACTCACCGTCGCCCGCCGTCGCCTCAGCCTCGCGGAGCGGCTCGACCGCGATCACCGCCACCGCGCTCTCGATGCCTCCCTGCCGCAGTGCCGGAAAGAGGCGCAGCTCGACAAGCCGGCCTTCGCCCACCCGCTCAAGCACACTCGCAAGGAAACGGCGGGTAGTGTCGTTCATCCGGTTGCCGGTAGCTGTGCGGTCAGGCGGCCATCACTCATGCGAGAGCCGCGGAGGTCAAGCTCACGTTCCACGTAAAGCCTGAGAATGTGCATGAAGTCCTGGGCATTAGTCACCACTCCAAACGCCTGGTGCGTCCCGCGATCCTTGAGCTTGGACACAACAAACTCGGAGGAGTCTACACAGATCGTCGTCAACTCGCGCAGTGTTCCATCCGGTTCCTCTACAAAAGCCGGCAACATGTTCCCCGTCGCGATCGCGTGCAGGGCCGTCGCGATCATGATCGCCATCGTCGCGCGAATTGCGTGCGAACGCATTGCGTCCTGCGCCTCAACTGCGTCTGTCAATACGCCCGGTAGTGGTCCATCGTCCCGAATCGAACCGCCAAGAACGAAAGGGACGTTGCACTCCACACAGGCGTGCATGATACCATCGCGCACGATACCAATCCCGACCGCCGCGGCTATGGTTCCTGCCGCCCGAATCTGGTTGATGGCGCGCATATGAAGACCATGACCGCCGCTCGATGCGACCCCCGTCCCGGTCATGCCCAGTGTAGTTCCGAAGATCGAGGCCTCGATGTCGTGGACGGCGACGGCGTTTCCGGCGAGGAGGGCTCCGACGAAGCCGTTGCGGATGAACCACACCATGTCCGCGCGGGCACGTGAATGCACGAGAGCAGGTCCAGCCACCCATACCGGGTATCCACCGCGGTCACGTTCGTCGATCAGCAGCCGGGCCATGAGGCCATAGTCGATCGGCTTCTCGCGCGAAACTTCGCTGGTCATGAAGCGAAACTCACCTTCCGCCGTCGTGTCGCCGAGGAAAGCCTCCGTATGCACGAAGATGCCCTCGCTCGCGTCCTCACTCTGGCCCAGCGCGACGCTCTCGCCTGCTCGAACGCGGCGGCCTTCACGGATCCACAGGTCTCCGTTTGCATCCAGAACGAGGGCGGCGTCCATTCGTGGCTCTCTGGGGAGGCGCCACCCGCCCGCGATCTTGACGTACGTCGGCAGGTTGGTCGTCGAGAAGAACCCATCGGGGAGCACGCCGTCGGCTGGAGCCGGCACGAACCGGGCTTCAGGAGCAGCGGTAAAGCGTGGCGCGCTGAAATCAGGGCGAGAGAATGAGGTCAATCGACGCTGCGACGAAGCGGTCGGGAATACGTGAGGTGCGGGAGGTACGCGAGCATGACGTTAGGAGCGCCGAGGCTTCCAGGACCCGTTCTGCGGCACCGGCTGTTGCACCGGCCTTTCGCGCGACCTTGGGAAGCGCCGAGCACTTGCTCGTCCAAAGATACTGGACCGACGTCCGGACTCGGAGAGGCGAGCTCGAATCGCGTCACAACAGATTCTGTGGGTCCCGGTCGATGACCAACCGGACTTCCCTGCCAAGGGGTGAGTGGGTTGCGAGGTAGCTCAGCACCTGACTCAGCCCGCGACTGTTCGTGCTCTTGATCAGCATCCGCCAGCGCCATTGCTGCCTGATTCGTTCAACCGGGGCCGGAGCCGGGCCCACCACCTCCAGGCCCCCGACAGATCGAAGCTCGATCAGTGACGCGAGCCACCGGGCGAGCGACTGGGCGCCGGCCTCGACGGCGTATTCATCAACGCCTGAGACGATGATGTTTGCGATTCTGTTGACCGGCGGGTATAGGGGCGACTGGCGAGCGGAAAGCTCTTGACGCGCGAAGGCGACGTAGTCGTGGGTCACGGCACATCGAATGGCGTGATGACCGGGTAGCCGGGTCTGAATGAATACCTCTCCGCTCTTTTCGCCGCGACCTGCTCTGCCTGCCACCTGAGCAATCAGCTGGAAGGTGCGCTCCGCGGCCCTGAAGTCGGGGAGGTTCATGCTCACGTCAGCGTCGACGACGCCGACCAGCGTTACGTTGGGAAAGTCGAGACCCTTGGCGATCATCTGGGTGCCGAGCAGAATATCCGTCTCGCCGGACGCCACGCGATCGAGGATTTCGACGTGTGACCACTTTCCCACTGTAGTGTCGACGTCCATGCGCGCAATCCGTGCTTCCGGGAAGCGCTCGCTGAGAAGCCGTTCGACCTGTTGCGTGCCAAGCCCGCGCTGCTTCAACGTCGGCTCGTTGCAGCGGGCGCACAACTCTCCGGGCGGCTGTACCCGGTTGCAGTAGTGGCAGGCAAGTCGTTCCGGGGATCGGTGCAGTGTGAGCGTTACGGCGCAGTCGGGGCAGACGACGACGTCGCCGCAGGCTCGGCACTGGAGAAACGACGCGTAACCTCGGCGGTTGAGGAGCAACACCGTTTGTTCATGTTGCCTGAGGCGGTCGTTGATTGCGGCCTCGAGAGGCTCGGAAAAGACACGGCGGAAGTTGCGGATGGTTGCGACCGTGGTCGCGGTGCGCGCGACCTCCGACTGTTGAGCTGCAGGTAGTGGCTGGCGCAGGTCCACGAGGTGCACGGACGGCAGTCGACCGGCGCCGGCTCGCTCGTTGAGGGTGACGAGCTGGTAGCGGCCGTCGGCGGCGTTCTTCCAGCTCTCCAGTGACGGTGTGGCACTGCCGAGAATCGTGATCGCGCCTTCATGGCGGGCCCGGATGATCGCCACGTCCCGGGCGTTGTAGCGGGGCGCTTCTCCCTGTTTGTAACTCGCTTCGTGCTCTTCGTCGACTATGATCGCACCGACAGACGGGAGCGGGGCGAAGACGACCGATCGCGGACCAACAACTACCCGTCGCTCTCCTGATCGCAGGGCGCGCCAGGCATCGAGGCGTTCACCCTCTCCAAGCGCCGAATGCATCACAGTCACGGCGTCGCCGAACGCGTTGCGGAAGCGGTCGACCGTCTGGGGGGTGAGTGCAATTTCTGGGACAAGGACGATCGCGCCCGCACCCGGTACTGCCAGCGCCCGCCGCAGGATCTCGATGTAGACGAGCGTCTTGCCGCTGCCGGTGATACCGTGGAGAAGGCCCACCGAACCCGGGGCCATCGAGAGGAGCTGCTCGATCGCGCCCTGCTGCGCGCTGGTAGGTCTGTGGGAAGCTCTCGGATCAGGCGGACGTGATGACAGCGGGTCGCGAAGTATCGCTTCACGACTGACCCTCACCAGCCCCCGGCGCGCCATCGCCCCCAGCAGCGCTCCGGACACGCCCAGCTGGGACTCGACGTGCGAAAGAGGCACCGCCGATGAACCAGGCAACCCCTCCAGGTACTCGTAGACCTCCCTCTGCCTCGGAGTTCGCCGGAACGTCTCGTCGCGCTCAAGGAGGGTCTCGATGCGGCGCGCGAGCTCAACCACCTGATGCGTCCGTGCGGGCAACGACCTGGATGCTGTCGCGCCCAGTGCCGCCGGGAGAGCCGCACGAAGGACAACACCCAGCGGTGTTGCGTAATGCTCTGAACACCATCGGGCCGTTCGGAGGAGCGCCGGGGTCAGTGCTGGTCTTTCGTCGGGTATCGCGACGACCCGGCGCAGCCTGAGTCGACGATCCGGTGCTGGCTGAGTAGCTTCGCCAAGCACGATCCCCACGACCTCCCGGTTTCTGAAGGGCACGATGGCCCGACTACCCGGAGCCGGCAATTCGTCACCCGCAATCTCGTAGATGAAGGTGTGAAACACCGGCGCGGGCAGCGCAACTTCTACGAGCATGCTTGACTGCCCGCTCATCTTGTCAGGTGCCGTGGTAGCATGAACGGCCAACGGGGTGGGTGGGCATCCACTTAATGGAGCAGTAGTGCACTCGTCTGCTGAACCTATCGTGCTGTACGACGGCGTGTGCGCCCTCTGCAATCGGGCGGTGCGACTGATTCTCCGCTTTGACCATCGCAAGCGCCTTCGCTTCGCGCCACTTGGCGGCCAGACCGCGATCGGGTTGATGCCCATCGGGGTCGGCGACGCCGACTCGATCGTGCTGCTGCGCGAGGGCCGTGTCTTCATGCGCTCAGCAGCGGTGCTCGAGATTCTTTTCGAGATGGGGGGGATCTGGCGCGCGTCTGTGGTTTTTCGGATCGTCCCGCGGCGAGTCCTCGACGCGCTCTACGACTTCGTAGCGGCTCGTCGCTACGCCAGCTTCGGTCGCTACGACACCTGCCCCGTTCCGGAGCCAGCGGTTCGGCCGCGCTTCCTCCCCTGAACGCTCAGGCGCGGACCGGATGGGAGGATGCTGGCGGGAAAGTCTAACGAGCCGCAGCCAGCGATCGCACGGCCAGCGCCCGGTATTCACCGCTACCGGCGTTCGCCATGAGCCACGAGAGGAGGGCATCGGCGAGCTCGATACCGGACTGGTACCGCTCGTCCGGATTTTTGGCGAGGCAACGCATGATAATTGCCGACAGGTCTGACGGAACACCGGAGTCGACGGTGTCGGGCGCAACCGCCTGCTCGTGAACCTGCTTGTAGCCGACCGAATAGGAGTCAGCGCCGTCAAAAGGAGGAAAGCCGAGTACTGTCTCGTAGAGCATGACGCCGACGGCGTACATGTCGCTGCGGCCGTCGACCATCCGCCCCATCGCCTGTTCCGGCGACATGTAATGGGGAGTTCCCATCGCGCGCCCGACACGCGTCAGTCGACCATGAAATCTGGCGGTGGCGATGCCGAAATCCGTCAGCTGGGCAAAGCCCTCTTCATCGAAGAGCACGTTGTCGGGCTTGATGTCCCTGTGGACGATTCCGCGGCGATGTGCATAGTCAAGCGCGAGGGCGACCTGGGCGCACACCGAAGCCGCGGTCGCCGGTGCAACCGTCTTGTCCCGCACCAGGACGTCAGCGAGTGAACCGCCCGCCATCCACGGCATGACCAGGAACACGAGGTCGCCCAGGTCGGTGTAGTCGAGGATCGGACAGATGTTCGGGTGGTAGAGCTGACTCGACGCCTCAGCCTCGCGTCGGAACCGCTCGCGCATTTCGGCGTCGCGAGCCAGGTGCTGGTGCAGCACCTTGATGACCAGCGGTCGCTCCAGCGTTGTGTGGAGTGCGTAGTAAACGTTGGCCATGCCGCCACTCCCCATGCGCCGAACGATCTGATAGCGACCACCGCACGCGCGGCGCAGCGCCGACAGCTCGTTGTCGGGCTGCTCGCTCGTCATCGCCAGCACCTCCGGCAGTTGAGCCGAGCAGCGATGACACTGCGCCGCTCGAGTCCTGTTCCAGGTGCCGCACTCCGGGCAGAACACTCGGTTCAGCCTCCGAACTCAAGGCGAACGAAATCATACGGCGGCCATGGACCGCTGGAGACGATTTCCATGTTGGGCAGTCGGTCCCGCTCTTCCCGGATGGCGGCCAGGAAGGCATCCCATTTCTGGCGCTCGACGAGGAACGAAGCTTCGGCGGTTCGGCTCTGGAGGTCGGCCGGCGGCGTGACAGTCGCGACGGCGGTGCGGCGCAGAAAGCTCAGCGAATCGAGTACCGTGTTTTCGAACTCCGCCGTGGGAACGCCACCGACGGGGGTCATCCTGACGCGGGCGGACGTTCTTCCGCGAACGAAGCCAAGCGCGTCGATGAGCGCCAGATAGTGCACTTCCATCCAGCGCTGGAGAGAATCCCGGGATCTGAAGACCGTGCCGAACGGGGCCGGCACGACCGGACGGTCCTGATGGACAGCCTCCACCACCTGCCGGTGCTGTTCGATTGCATCTGTCGTGGCGTCGACTCGGCGCCACGGTACCTGCCTGACGAGTGCCTGCAGGTCTCGCAGGGTAACGACGTCAACTCCGGGAACGCGCGGAAGTCCGCCGACGGGCGTGACGCCATGGAGGAGCAGTCCTTCGCCAATTGCGTTGTATCGGCCGCTGAAGGATCGGGGCAAGGAGGATTCCGGTGGTTTGGTGTAGCTGCTGCGGCAGCAGGTAGTTGGCCGTTAGTCATGGTGCTGTCAGCCCTCCTCCCGCCGTCACTTCGCCGCCGCCCCGGGTTCCACTCAAGGACGACCGAGAGCGGCTTTCATTTCAGCGGCATTTTCTGCCGTTTCCCGTTGCTCCGCAACCACTTAGCGCTTTCCGGTCCCCCCTCCTGCAGGCGCCTTCGGGATCAAGCTCGCACCGACGTGTCGATTCGAGGTGTGCCCGCTAAAGGCCCTCACACAAGCACCCCGGGCCGGATCACGCTCACAACAGCGCCCGCAGGTGAGCGACCACCCCGGCCGCCAGCCGATCCGGAGCATACCCACCTTCCATGACGCTGATCACCCGCCCGCCGCACCACGCCTCGGCCCGCCGCACCATCCCCTCGGTGAGCGCGGCGATGTGCTCCAGTTCGAGCGTGAAGCCGCCAAGCGGGTCACCACGGAGGCTGTCGAACCCGGCCGAGATGAGAACGATTTCGGGCGTCCATTCGACGGTCGCACGATCGACCGCTCGGTCAAGTTCATCCACGTACCGCTCCGGAGGCAGGCCGCCGGGGAGGGGTACGTTGAAGACGTTCCGGTGTGGTCCCCGGTCCTCCGCGGCCCCTGTCCCGGGATACCAGGGCGACTGGTGCATCGAGACGAAGCGAATCTCCGGGTGAGGTTCCACCAGGGCCTGAGTTCCGTTGCCGTGGTGAACGTCCCAGTCAACAATCAGTACGTTTCCCAACCCCCGTTTCGCGCGCGCGTAATGCGCGGCGACGGCTACCCCACCGAAGAGGCAAAAGCCCATTGCATTCGCCCTCAGGGCGTGATGTCCAGGTGGGCGCACGGCGCAGAACGAACGCATCGCCCGGCCATCACAGGCCATATCGACGCCCTCGAGGATCGCGCCAACCGCGGCCGTGACTGCCGCCCAGGAGCCATCGCTGACGACCGTGTCCGGATCGAGCCGGCCACCGCCGCCGTTCGACAAACTTTGGACAGCATCTATATAACGGCGATCGTGGGCGAGCTCCAGTTCCTCGACCGTCGCATGCCGCGCCTCGTGGTGGAGGAGTTGATGAAAGAGCGCGACGTCATCCCGAAGAGCACGTGGAATGGCGCGCAACCGCCCGGGATGTTCGGGATGATCCCAGCCAGTGTCGTGACGCCCGCAATCCGGATGTGAAATGAGCGCTGTTGTCATCGGGCCCCCCTCATGCGCCTCGAGGTCCACTCAGCGAGCAGCAGTAACATGGCCGTCAGGAACAGGATGTGCCTCCAGGGAATCAGCGGTGCATCACCTGCGGGAGCCGAGGGCGGCCCCAGGGCCTGAATCGCGGCGGCGAAAGGGAGGGGGTCGTATACGAGATTCGGGCGCGGTGGCTGGGCTGGACGGCGGGCCGCCGCCGCCGCGACGAGTGATGACCACCACTCCCGGTGTCCGGAAGCTGACTCGTCGCTGCCCAGCAATCTCCACCGCCACGACTCTTCGTAACCGGCGGCCACGACACGTCCGAGTTGCTCGCGGCCAGCCGCGACTGCGACGGAGGTGCCTGCCACCTCCAGCGGAACTGCACCCTGTGAGACGCGGAGTGTTCGAAGGGAGAGCCTGCTGCGTGCGCTGTCCGGGTGTGGGTCAGGGTCACCGATCGCAGCTGGACGTCTGGTCGCCGGGACGGCCGGCGCAATCGACCGGAAGGCAGGTATCATAGCATCGGGGCCGAGGACGAGACCTCCACCCGATCTGACGAACGCGATGATGCTCGCGGAGCGTCTTGCTGAGGTGGCGTCGAGGGCGACGACTGCCGAAAACCGCGAGGTATCGATCGGAACCCCGGCGCCTCGTGTTCGGACAAACACCGATCTGCCGGTGAGTGGCGGCGAAGCAGTCGGCGGACCCTGGAGCGGCGGGGTGGAGCCGGCTGGAGCGACCAGAAACTCGCTTTCGACGAGCCAGCCACTCTCCTCGAGCGCCGCCACGACGAACTTGCCTTCCCAGCCGGCCCGGGCAAGAACAAGTATCGCGCGGCTGTCGGGTACCGTGTCGGCGTATGCCGCAGCGCGACTGTTGGCTGTGCGCATGGTAACCGAGCCGGCCGCGGGCGCAGGTCCGACCCAGGTCACTACGCCGGTCGCGGATGCGACCGTTGAATCGAGCGTTGCGTAGTCATCGGCGATCACCACCTTTGCACCCGGAGTGGTAATGACCTGAATGAGCGCTCGGCTTGCCGCAGGTGGACCAGGGAGGCGCTCCGCGATCAGAGCCGTTGGCGGCACCAGGGTGGCATCGGCGATGCGCCAGGTCACCCTGGTGCCTGCACCGCGGAGCGCGGCCAGCCAGGACCGTTGAACGGGATCCGGCGGAGCTGCAAGGTTCAGCTGGAGTTGTTCGGTCGGTTGCCTGGAGGCGGCTATCAGCGCCGGGGCAAGTCCGGCGTCGTCGGCGGACCGCGTGACGCGTCCGCGCCAGGCGGGGGTGATAAAGACGAGCGCCCCCAGGGCCAGCAGCCCGCCCACACGCGCCACGAGTTCGATGCGCCGCCTAACGAGTGAGCGCATGAACGATGATGTTGACGGCAAAGCGGGTGTTGTCGACCGAGTAGAACCGCTTGTTGTCGGGGTGGAAGTTCCACTCCGAGCTGTAGTCCTTGTTGCTGTAGAGGATTCTGATCCGATCGCCGTCGAGGGACGCCATCAGATACGGGTGAATGAGGTTATCACCCCACCCATTCAGCTCGTGCGAGGTGTTGGGGGGACCGTCCGGCCAGGGAAAGGGAGTCGTGTAGAGCGAGTGCCGCGTTGAGAGCCGGGTCAGCTTTCCAGCCACGCGTTCCAGTTCCTCTGTGGCCGTACGGTGGAACATCCCGTCGATATCATGATTGTGATCATCGACGAAAAGCATCCCGCCCCGCCCCAGGAAACGAGTCAGCACTTCGCGCTCCGCTCCCGTCAGGCGGACCGGCAGGTGGCCCGTCATGAAGAGAAAGGGATAACGCAGTGCGTCGGCGGAGCCGAGCGAAACGATGACACCGGTCGGCGCGACGGGGATGCTGGTGTACCGCGCGATGGTGTCGATGATGTTGGCTGGCACGAGTGGAGCACTGTCCCAGTCACCCGACTCATACTGAGCGGTCGCGAACACGAACTCTGCGGGTAGCGCTTCTCTGGAGGCGATCATGGAACGACCTGCCAGCGACTCAGTGAGTCCGACTTTTGGGTATTCCCTGCCAGGCTTCTCCGGGCGCGGATCGCCGCGGCCGTCGCGTCGGGGCCGGATCGAAGTGCGTTGGCCAGCACTTCCAGCGCGCCGGCGGGCTCCGGCCAGCGCTCGACGATATCGAGTCGAAGCAGTAGAATCGAATCGGCGGCAGCGGAGGGGTTGAGGGGAGTGAGCTCGAGGGCGCGATCGAGCCTGCGCATGGCTTCCCACCGGGCTGAGTCGAGCGGAGGGCGTTGGGTTCGCAGGCCTGAGGCGCCGCGTTCGGGGGAGGCGAGACGCACGCGCGCAAGGTCGACCACAACGCGTGGCGGTGCCCCGCGCAGGTAGATGCGCTCTGCTGCCCGGGCGCGCTGGATCGCCGCCAGAGCCGTGTACATGGCCGGCAACGCCTGCCTTGCCTGCCCCTGAGACAAAGCCCGCTCTGCATCCCACATCGCGTTGTAGGCCTCGAGGAGCGGGCGGTTGATCGCAACGATGGGTGTTTCGTCGTGCGCGAAGTCGGTGGACTCGCCACGGATGACCGTGGCACGCTCGGCGGCGCGCAGCAGTTGCTCCGGTGTCAGGGGTCCCCGGGAGAGGACCTCACCTTCGCCGTGGCCGTGCCCGTCGCCGTGGAAGTGTTCACCCAAGGCGTCATCGCCGAGTCGCGAAAAAACCACTTCGCTCACCTGACGCCGGAGGCGGGACTGATCTCGTCCGATCGACCGTGATTCGCCGCTGAACCGCGCCGGATCCATGCTGCGCGTGCGCCTGAGAAGTGCTTCGGTGAGATTGATGAGCATCCGCTGACTCAGGACCGTCCGGTCTGTTTCTGGGGGCGGTGCGGCCTCGACCGCCACCGAGTCATATTCATCGGCGCGTGCGATGCGGATGACGCGGGTATCGGACCATGCTGTCGTGGGTCCCGAAACGGGGTTGTGGTCGCGCGCGGCGGCGCGGACGTGAACGACGTCACCGGCTCCCAACGAAAGCGCCACTGGATCGATCATGACGCGCAGGTCCGCATTGCGCGGGGCGCCGCTCGCGAAGCGAGTCGCTGCCAGCACGCCGGTCCTGAACTCGAATCGCTCGCCCGAACCGGATGTCACGACGTACTCCCAGTGGCCTTCGGCGAGTCCGTGATCGTCGCTTATCCGGGCCTCGAAGAGGATTATCCCCGCGGCTGTACGAAGAACGGTATCGCGCTGCGGCCGGACGACTGTGACCTGGGGTGCGGAGTCCGGAACTGGCTCGAGGATCAGCAGACGGGACCTGGACCGATGACTGAGCCTGATGACCGAGGGCTCTCCCGTCATGGTCGTGGTAATCGTCCAGCGGTCCCCCGCCTGCCCAACGGCAAGGCCGGCTGTGTCGAGCAGGGCGCGGATGTCCGTCGAGCCCACACCACGGGGAAGAACGGCCGCAACCCGGACGGTGCTCCCCGGCAGCCCGCGCACCAGCGCCGGATCATCGAACACGCTTACTGCAGTTGATGTGTAGGCAGGTGGCGTCACCGCGACCGTTAGGCCACCCAGAGCATCATTCGACACCGGGCTCGCCGCTGCCAGAGGTGCGCTCAGCCGTGCCCGTACAGACCGCGGTAACAGTACAACGGCGGCAACCAATAGCGCTCCGGCCGCCGAGGCGGCAATCATGGGGCGAGCGAGGGACTTTACGAGGGCTTTCCGGGCCCGAGGCGCCCAGCTGACGGCGGCAGCTGCGCTATGAACTGCCGGGTCCGCCCCCGGAACCAGGGCACTCACGAGCGCAAACCGAAGTTCGGGAACCTGCTCTTCGATCCAGAGAGCGGTTCGTGAAATACTCAGGCCACCGCTCAGTTTCCGGACGAGAAACCAGCTCGCGCTGAGGCTGCCGGCTAACAACACAAAGCCGGCAACCCGGGTCGAGTCCCAGGCGGTCAGAGTAGCAGCCATGGCGAGTGCTGTGAGCGATGCCGCCAGTGCGACCAGAATGCCGCGAGCCAGAACCGCGGCCCCGACGAGGAGTCGCCAGCGCGTGACTCGCGCGACCACGGTCATGAAGCCTCCTTTGGAGGCTGGGCTCCCAACTCCCGCCGGGACCTCAGCCACCATTCGAAGAGGAGCATGAAAAGCGACAACACGATCAATGCGCGCACCAGCCACGGTGACGGCACGGGTGACAGTGGCTCAAGCCCTGTGCTTCCGGTGCTCGTGAGAAGCTCCTGATGCTTCATCGGCGAAAAGTCCCGCTGCGCACAGGGAGCAACGAGGGACCCGACTACCGCGAGGAAAGCCGGTCGCAGAGGCTCGTCGCCGCGGAGCTCAAGACCCGGGGCTACGCTTCTGATACATCCGGCTCCGACTCCGGTGACTGAGGCGGCCGCTCCGCCATCCTGCCAGCGCATGACGACGACTGAACCGGAATCAGGACCGACAACCGCGTTGCCGGTTCTGTGCACGACTGCCGCCGCCCCGGAACGGGCGAGGACCGCCGCGGGCGTTGACTGCGTGTCCGTAGCCGACTCGGCTGGCCAGTACAGGACAACCGCGCCAGCGCGGGCAAGTGCGGAGTCAGCTGGTCCCGGTGGAGTCCTGACAACCCTTAACGATCGCGCGGACTGTGGGACCAGCGCGGCCGCTATCGCGGCAGCGGCGGGATCTTCCGGCGACGGCACAACCCGACCAGCCGCAGAGCTGTCGTCTGCTTCGATCGCTGTCGCAACGCCAAGGAGGGTCAGCGATCCACTCCACGTGTTTCGAATTGCCCCCAGCGCAGCGTCATGCTGCTCCGTTACCAGCGGCGAGATCACAACGATCGAAACCGAGTCGAATCCCGAGCGGAGACGCTCACCCTCCCTGATCGCGAGCAGCAGCGCGGGCGCCAGAGCTCCGGGCGCATCAGGCACGACCGGCGGGCTCACGAGCTCGGCGGGGTCGGTGAGTTGCGCAGCGCTGTCGAAGGTGATGAGCGAAATCGATCGCCCGCCACGCATCAGAGCGGCCACGGAATCGCGGACTTCGTCGCGGTCGGCAACGGCACGTGAAACATCTGCAACAACAACAAGCGCGGTGCCGGACTTCCGCATCAACGTTGGACCTGCCATCGCCAGGCCGGCGAGGAGGAGTGCAAAAACGCGGACGGCAAGGAGGTCGAGGTCGGATGGCACCAGCCTGGCCGCGAGCAATCTGGTCCTGCCCGACGGGACGAATCGAGCCGTTGGAAGAGGCAGCGGTTCGGGGACGCGGAACGAAATGAGGTGCAGCGCAATGGTCCAGATCGAGGCCGCAGCGGCCACTCCGAGAAAGATCGGTGCCGCAAGCTGGAGGTTCACCGGGCTTCCCGCTGCACAATGGACCTGACGGCAACCGCCGGATCGTCGTCGGCGACAACACGGTTGAAGCGGGCGCCTGCCGCGATCCAGACGTTGCGGACAGTTTGTTGCCAGTCGGCGAACGTGGAGCGATATGCTGCCCGCCCGGTCTCATCGAGAATCCTCGCGACCGACGCAACATCAGGATCAACAACCATCGACAGCGACGGCGGCGGCTCGAGCTCGGCGTTGGAGACTATGTGCACAACGATGACCTCGCTCCCGGCGGCGATTCGTGCCGCTGCCAGCGCTCGCCAACCAGCTTCGTCGCCGAGAAGGTCGGACATCAGCACCTCCCGCCCGCCAACGGGCAACCCGCGCCAGGCCGCGACCATCCCGTCGCTGGTGCCGAAACGCACCTGATCGAGCAGACCGATCAGTCTGTCTGTCACGTCAGCTCTTGACGAGAGTCCCGACACCACCGGATCGCTCTCGCCGTCAACGACCGCACCTACCGGATCACCTGCCTGCCGAGCGATCGCAGCGAGCCCCACCGCCATGCCGCACAAGGCCTGCCACTTCCGATGGGTTTCAACCGGCCATGCCATCGACCTGGAAGCGTCAAGGATGAGCCAGGTCGGGTGTACCGCGCGATCTTCGGAAAGTCTGACGAACGCGCGGTCACTCCTGGCCAGCAGCTTCCAGTCAAGGTCGCGCGGGTCATCACCCTGCCGGTATGCCCGATATTCACTCAGCTCGGGGGCGCGTCCCCTGAGCTTCGATCCATGGGCTCCCGGACGGGTTCCGGCCACCCTGCGCGCGGCGGGCCACGACACGCCGCGCAGACTTTCGAGCAGTCGCCCGTAGTCGAACGCGACGCCCGCCTTCATCGTGCCGCCGACATCGTGTCGGGCTCTCATTCGCTCTGCGCTCGGGATGAAGAACGATCAGGACCACCATGACAGAACCGCGATCGCCTGGGCCTCAGTGAGAGACACATCATCGACACCTCACGCGCCCGCCAGGCTCAGAGACCGCTTCGCGGTACGGCTACCCGTTCGAGGACATCTTCGATGATCTGCTCCACCTTGATACCCTCAGCTTCCGCCGCGAAGCCCAGGAGCACACGGTGGCGAAGGACCGGCCGGGCGACCCGCTGAATGTCGTCGGGCGAAACGGCCATTCTGCCCGACAACAAGGCATGCGCCTTGGCCCCGAGAATTAGCGCCTGCCCTGCTCGCGGACCCGCACCCCAGCGCACGTAGCGCCTGACGAGTTCGGTACCCTCGTTCCCTGGCGTATTGGGTCTCGTCGCCCTCGCGAGTCCCGAAGCGTAGCGCAGGGCCGGCTCGCTGGCCACAACTTCGCGGGTGAGCGTCTGAAGAGCGATCGTGGCCTCGGCGTCAATTATCTGCGCCAGCGACGGTGCCGAACTTCCAGTTGTCGTGCGCAGGATCTCCACTTCTTCAGCTGCCGACGGGTAGGTGACCCTGATATCGAAGAGGAATCTGTCGAGCTGGGCCTCGGGGAGAGGATACGTACCTTCCTGTTCGATCGGATTCTGCGTCGCCAGAACGAAAAAGGGCTCGGCAAGGCGCATCGTGTTTCCGGCCGCGGTCACTCGGTGCTCCTGCATCGCTTCCAGAAGCGCAGACTGAGTGCGAGGGGGTGCCCTGTTGATCTCGTCAGCGAGAACGATGTTGGCGAAGATCGGTCCGCGCACGAACCTGAACTCACGTACTCCGGAGGCGCTCTCCTCCAGGATTTCGGTGCCGGTGATGTCACTGGGCACGAGGTCTGGTGTGAACTGGATTCGCCTGAACTCCAGTCGCATCGCAGCGGCCAGCGAGCGGATCATCAGAGTCTTCGCCAGTCCCGGAACGCCGACGAGCAGCGCGTGACCGCCGGCGAGGATGGACATTAGCATTTCGTCGAGAACGGGCGCCTGGCCGACGATCTGACGCGCGATCTCGGCCCGCAGCTGGACGACCGAGTTGAGCAACTCCTCGTGCGAACGAGCGGCGGTTGCCGGCTCAGTGGTCGTCGCCATGGCGCTCAGATAACCAGCCCCCGGTGACCCGTTGGCTCAGCGAACCGGCCGTCGCCGCCGGCCGGTGAGCAGAAAGATCGAACCATCGCGCGCACCGGCGCCGCTGACCGAGACCCGTTCGTCGAGCACTTCCCAGCCTTCGATCTTCATCACGAACTCCTGCGCACTGGACTCGTCCGGAAGCAAAGTGGCCAACGCCCGCTCCTTGATCACCGACACCGGAGTGTCGGGAGGCGCTTCGATCCTGATCGTATCCCAGATCTCGGGTATCTGTACCCTGAACGTGACGAGCGGCTCGCCGGGAGTGCCCAGCCGCAGCTCACCCCCTTCCCCCCTTTCGCGCGTGCGCAAGGTGGCGGTGAAGGGGCCGGTCATGACTCTGCTCCAGCGCCCGCTGGTGACGCTGCCGGCGGTAGCGTGGAGAGGAACCGGGAAACCTGCGCGTCGAACAGGTAGGTCGATGCAGTCACATGTGTCGCGCCTTCGCGCTCGTCCGCCGCGATCACGATTTCCTCACCACCCTGGCCCCGCAGAGTCAGATAGCCCGGCCCCTCCTGCTCTATAAAAGCGGCGTAAATGGATGTTCGCCTGGCGAAGAAGTGACGTGCCGAGTTCAGAACGTCGGCGGCGGACATAGCCGTGCTCAACTCGAGCATCGTGCGTCTCTGGTTTGACATCAGATTCGTATTGTGTCGGCTCAGAACCGCCGCTGAGACGGATCGTATTCCATGGGCAGCTCCGCAGTGAAGGTAGCGCCGTGTCCGCTGTCCGTCGAAATCTGAATGTCGCCACCAAGCAGCCTCGCCAGCTGTCGGGCAAGTGCGAGGCCAAGTCCGGACCCTGGCTCGGAAGTCATCGCCGACGCCGGGCGTTGACTCCTGAACTCTTCGAACAGGTTCGAAGTGCCTCGCTCGTGGACCTCGATGCTATCGGCACGGATCTGATAGACGATTCGGTCCGGGCCTACCATGTATCCAGCTTCCACGATTCCGCCCTCGGCGAGGTCGAAGACGTTGCGCAATATGCCGATCAGGATTCTGGTGAACTTTCCGCTGTCTGATCGGACGCGGGGCGGCAACGCCGGGGGGTCGGCGACCCGGAGCGTGAAGCCCTCTCTCGGCCCAACGTGTGTGACTGCATCACGCAGCGGTCCACCGGGGTCGAAGTCGTCGATCGAGACGGGCGGCGATGCGTCGAGTCGACGGACCTCGGCGAGCTCGATCAGATCGTCAATGAGCCTCTGGACGTGGAGGCCGGCCCGGTGAGCAGCATTGAGAGCTTCGCGCTGTTCGCTCTTGAGTGAGCCGCTCATGTCTTCCTGGATCATGCCGATCTGTCCCAGAAAGGTTGAAAGGGGGGTGCGCAACTCGTCCGACGCATTCGCGAGAAACTCTTCGCGGGCGCGCCGTGCGTCACGGACAGCTCGGTACTGCCGGTCCAGCTCGCTGTTTGCGTCGCCGAGGGCGGCGCTCACACGGCGGAGTTCCTTGAGCAACCGGGCACGCTCGGCTGCACCAGCGAGTTGGTCCGCTACGGTGCGCATGAGCGATCTGCGTTCTTCCGTTGGATTCCCGGTTTCTTCGAAGTAGAAGGTCACGACGCCGAGGACGGCGTTCTGGGCGAGAATCGGCACAGCGACGAGGGATTTGAAGCCCAGTTCGCCTGCGACTTCAGCCCAGTCTTCGAGGTCCGGATCGCCCAGGACGTCCGGAACCTCGATCAGCCGGCGCTCAGCGGCGGCCTCGCCCGAAGGACCGAAGCCAACCCGAACCCGCACGTCGCTCAGCCATGGCCGGAATCTCGCCGGCCACTTGTGGGCTGCCGTGAGACTCATCAGTTCGGACGCGTCGTCGACCAGATAAACCGACGCGAAGGACGCGCCGAGCATCGGGCTGATGCGGTCGAGGGCGAACTGGAACACGTCTTCGGGGCGGTCGCTCCCGGCCAGTGCGTGGCTGATCTCCCTTACAGCCAGGAGCTCCCGGTAGTTTGGGTCCGGTTCGGGAGCGCGCCGGAACCGTTCGTGCGTCAGGATCTTTCCTCCCTTCTTTGCCCGGGCCATGTGTTTGATCAGCCCTTGCGCGGCTGGGACGCGCGAACCTCGACGCTGTAGACGAGTGCGTGGCGCGGCATTGCCAGCACCGAGGCCACGCAGTCGGCGACGTCAGTCGGCCGCAACGACCAGTTCACGCCCGCGCCGCCGGGGGTGAGGTCGGTCGCTACCGATCCGGGAACGATCACGGATACGCGAACGCCGGCGTCGCGGACTTCCAGCATCAACGATTCACTGAAGCCAAGCACCGCATGTTTGGTAGCCGAATAGGCCACCGCTCCGGAGAGGGGTGTACGTCCGGCGATGGAAGCAATGTTGATGATATGGCCGTTGCCGCGCTCGATCATGCCGGGGAGAACGACTCTTGTCACGTGATAGAGGGCGCCGAGGTTGACGTCTACCATCGACTGCCACTCGTCGGGCTCGAGCTCTGTCAGCGGCTTGCGGTGGAGGACCCCGGCGTTGTTGATCAATACGTCGCACGAGGTACCCGCGAGGGCCCGTGCCACTGCCGGAGGATCGCGGAGGTCCACGGCGACGATGCGTGCCGTTCCGCCTCCCGACGTAATGTCCACGCGGAGTCTATCGAGCTCGTTCCGCGAACGCGCGAGGGCGATGATGTGATAATCGGCTGCCAGTTTTGTTGCGATTGCGCGTCCTATCCCGCGTGAAGCACCGGTGATGAGGGCCGAAGGTCGCAACGAAGCCGGCATCGATCAGGTAGTGCGACTCCGCACTACTTCAGCGGCGCGGTCGGCCGCTATGCGCTCCTGGAGCAGGGTGTCGCGGTCGCGGATGGTCACGGTTCCGTCGACCATCGTCTGACCGTCGACCGTCAGGCAGAACGGTGTGCCGACTTCGTCCTGCCTGCGGTAGCGGCGGCCGATGGCGCCGCTTTCATCGTAAAAGACAGGGAACAGCCGCCGCAGCTCGGAGGCGAGTTTTTCGGCAAACTCCGGCATGCCGTCCTTCTTCACCAGTGGGAAGACCCCTGCCTTGAGGGGTGCAAGCCAGGGCGCGAGGCCCAGCACCACCCTTCCCTCGGCTTCGCCGGGAACCGACTCCTCGCGGTAGCCGTTGACGAGGAGGGCAAGAGTCGTCCGGTCCGCGCCCACCGACGTTTCGATGACAAACGGCACAAAGCGACGATTGTTCACCTGGTCGACGTATTCCAGCCGCTTCGAGGAATATTCCTGGTGCCTCCCCAGGTCATAGTCGCCGCGATGGTGAACCCCCTCGATCTCCTGGAAGCCGAGCGTCCCTCCAAAGTCGAACTGGATATCAAAGGCAGCCCGCGCGTAGTGGGCAAGTTCCTGCGGTGTGTGCTGATGAAAGAGAAGCCGGTCGGCGGCGAGGCCGAGGGATCGATGCCACTCCATCCGCTGGCCCTTCCAGTATTCGAACCACTGCATGTGGTCGGACTCAGGATCAACGAAGAACTGCATCTCCATCTGCTCGAACTCACGCGTCCGGAAAATGAAGTTGCCGGGAGTAATCTCGTTCCTGAACGCCTTTCCGATCTGCGCGATGCCGAACGGCACCTTCTGCCGCGAGGCCTGCTGAACGTTGAGGAAGTTGACGTAGATGCCCTGCGCCGTTTCCGGTCGCAGGTACGCGACCGAGGCCGTGTCCTCGACCGGCCCGATATGGGTCCTGAACATCAGATTGAACAGCCGAGGCTCGGTAAGCTGACAATCGGTATGTTCGCCCGGGTGTCGACTGGGCTTGCGTGGACACTGGCTGCCCTCGAGCTGATCGGCTCGGAATCGCGCCTTACAGGCCTTGCAGTCGACCATCGGGTCCGTAAAACCGGCGACGTGCCCCGATGCTTCCCACACCCGCGGATGCATGAGTATCGCCGAGTCGAGCCCCTCGATATCGTCGCGGGCACGGACCATCGCGTGCCACCAGCGATCCTTGAGGTTCCTCTTGAGCTCAACACCGAGGGGGCCATAGTCCCAGACAGCGCCGGCGCCTCCGTAAATCTCGGAGGTCTGGAATATGAAGCCGCGCCGCTTGCACAGCGAAACGAGCTTCTCCATGACGTCAGGGTGATTCGGCTGCGCCTTTTCGTTCATCCCTATTCCAAAGCTTGTATACGGCCGGTGCGAACCTCGCGTCGCGCCGGCAGGCCTGGATCGCGAGTCGGGAAAGCTAGCGCAGCGGCGGGCTGGTGTGTGAGATACCGGAGTCGTCGCGACCGATGAGTTTTCGCAGCACTTCACCGTGGCCTGCGCCGGTGAGCAGCGCAATTATGCCCGTTGCATTGGCTACTGCGAACGAAACGCCGCTCAGATTCCTCTCGATCGGGATGCCCGCAATCGGCCGCGGCTGGGGCGAGGCGGCAACCCGGGCGGGAACGTCGACGGTGCGCAGCTCATGTCGCGCACACCCCGGATCCGCGAGCACGCCTAACGCGCCGGGGATGCACCCCGGTAGCCAACGGACACCATGGTTTTCGCCGGCGGCAACGATGATCGCACCAGCGCTGGTCGCCGTGGCGATCACGTCCGACAGCAGTGCCTCGTGCGCGGGGTTCGACGTTCCGAGGCTGAGGTTGATCAGATGTGCACCCTGGGTAATCGACCACTCCACAGCGCGCACCAGCGCTTCCGGTGAGCCAGCGAGGCGAGTGATGAATACTCGCGCTATTAGAAGCCTGGCTGCAGGTGCCTTTTCATGAATGGCTGCCGCCACCGCTGTGCCATGGCCCAGGCGGTCGCCGAAGTCCGCCGAAACGCTGTCGCCGACGATTGTGACACCAGCCGCGACGGCATCTGCTGCCAGGTGTGGATGACCGGCTGCGACGCCGCTGTCGATTATCGCGATCTTTACGCCCGCTCCGTCTGCTTTGTCCAGTTCGATGTCGTTGAAGCGGTGCATGAGGAGCAAAGGAACAGGATGAGCGTGAGGAACAGCCTGGCGCCTGGCAAAGTTCCGCTGCCTCAGCGCACTCGTCCCTCCGCCAGTACAACGACCCGGCCGATGCGGCGCGCCATCTCGAGGCGGTGGGTGATGACCAGTGTCGTCCTTCCATTCATCAATCGCTCGTACCCCGCAAGCACCTGACCTTCGGTCGCCGGGTCCAGCCCGGCTGTTGCTTCGTCCAGGACCAGCACTGCCGGATCCGCGAGCATCGCGCGCGCGATCGCAAGCCGCTGCCGTTCACCTGTCGAGAGTGCGCGACCGCGTTCCCCGACCAGCGTCTGCATTCCTTCAGGCAGAGTCGAGACGAAGCCGGCCAGACCGCTGGCCTCGATGACGTCGCGTAAATCGGCGTCAGTCGCCGATGGTCGTGCGTAGCGGAGGTTTTCAGCGAGGCTCGCATGAAAGACGAAGGCGTCCTGATCAACGACGACGATCGATCGCCTTACCTGCGCGAGCGGCATGGATTTCAGGTCCCGTCCGTCGAGAAGAATTCGCCCCTCGTCCGGATCGAAATGCCGCGCGAGCAGATCGGCGATCGTCGACTTCCCCTCACCACTTGCTCCCACGAGCGCAACGTGCTCGCCCGGGGCGATTTCCAGTGTGACGCCGGCGAGCACAGGTGCGCCACGATCGAAGGTAAACCGGACGGATTCGAGTCTGACCGCGCCGCGAGTTCGCCCTGTCAGGTCGGTGGCGCCCACGTTGTCAGGATCAGTTACTTCAGGCACGGTGTCGAGAATCTCGCGGACCCGCCGCAGGGACACGCGCGCCGATGCAACGCTCGTGTAGAGTCCCATAAGACCCTGCACCGGCCCCAGCAATCTCATCTGGTAGGCAAGGAAGGCGACGAGGGTTCCCATCGTGATTGCTCCCTCGACAACGCGGTATCCGCCAATGAGGAGGATCGCCGCGCTGCCGATCGCGAGTAGGAGTCCCGGAAGGCCGCCGGAGAGATAGGTGAGCCGGCGCATCTTCATCATCGCCTCGACGAAATTACGGTTGTGACCGCGGAATTCGGTCACCGCCCGCCCCTGGGCGTTGAGCGACACGAGGACCTTCATCCCCAGCAGCGACTCGATGAGAAAACTGCCGACCCTGGCACTACGGTCACGGGTTTCGGCGACCGCAACTTCGAGGCGCTTCCGATAGCCGACGAGGGCCCACAGCGCGGGCGGAAGGACCAGAAGGCTCACGGCAAACAGAATCGGATCGAGGATGAGGAGGATCGCGACGCTGCCGATGAGGAACACTACCTGCCCCACCCACGAAAGGGCGACCTCGGCGGCAACCCGCTGAATTTCGCCGATGTCGCTGTTGATGCGTGAAGCGATCTGACCCAGAGGCATCCGCGCGTAAAACCGCGGTGAAAGACGTTGCAGGTGTTCAAAGAGCGCAAGGCGCATGTCAAAGAGGATTTCCGCCGAAACGCGAGTGTACCTGAGACCGCTGGCGACGTTGAGCACAAACGTCGCGGCGGTGATCGCGAGAAAGCCAGCAACGATCCACAGCAGTGCGCGCATATTGCCACCCAGCAGCGCCCGATCAACGAGCTCGCGGGAAAGAAATGGCACGACGAGAGCAAGCCCGGTGCTGATGAGCGACAGAACCAGAACGAGAACGAGGGGCCGCCAGTAGGGTCTGACGAAACCGAGGGCCCAGGCGTCGCCCGCTCTGTCAGCCGGCGCCGGTGGCGGCGGCACGTGTGGTGTGCGCGGTTCGACAGGCCGTTCGCCATCCGGGCGAGCGTCGCTCACCGCGGTTGGGGAAAGGTTGAAGGTGACGGCGAGGTCAGCGCGGGACGACGATGATGTCGGTCATGTCGGCATCGTACGCGACGCTGCGGATCAGGCGTTTGCTCTCTGCGTCGTATACGTCGATGGTGTTGCCGGCAGTATGGATGTAGAGCTGCGTGCCGTTGCTGCTGACGGTCAGGCCCATCCGCGGGCGACCCTCGAACTCGGTCCGCTGGGTTACACGCCGTCCCTCGATGTCGAAAGTCCAGAACTGATAGTTGCCTGGCTGCTGTCGGAGCCCGTAGCCGCGCCGACGTCCGGGCGCGAGTGCGAAGCCGACAGGTTCGCTTGGACCGAGGGAGCTGAACTCCACCTGCCGATTGACGAGGTCGACGCGCGCGATGCCCATGAGCGTCCGGTTGTTCACCGGATCGGTTGAGCGGAAGAGGCCGGTAAAGAAGCCGTCCTCTTCGTAAAAGCTTTCCGGGAAACCGAAGTTGAAGCGGCCCATTCCCTCATCCAGCGATCTTCCAAGATCCCAGCGGTCGACCTGGCGGAGCGTCGCGGAATCGAAGATCAGCACGTCGTCGTTTGTAAAGAAATAGATCAGGTCACCTTTCGGGGAAAAGAGGATCTGAGCGAACTCGCGTTCCTGCCCCCCCGGCCACTTTATGGTGTCTGTCACCACCTTCCGTTCGATGTCGTAACGGAGGAGAACGGGTCTCCCGATCACGAACCTGTCATCCTTCTTCTCGTAGGTCTTGACGAGGACAACGGCAAAGCGGTCTTGTGGGTCGACATTGAATCCCCATAGTCGGACCTGGGTCGTTGGTGTCGAGAGGCTGAACCGTCCGACCGACCGTCTCGATGCGACATCGAAGATCTCGACCTGTTCACGTGACGGCTCCATGGCGTAGATGCGGCTGCGATTGGCCGACATCCAGAGGCCGTAGGGGATCCCGACGGAAACGGCCATCGAGTCCGTGACGCGCAGCGACGCCTCGTCGATGACGAGAATCTTCTTCGAGTAGGTCCCGTAGTAGATGGTGCCGTCACCACCTGATTGTGCAGCCAGGGGAAGCGCGAGACAGACGGCTCCGAGGACGACCGCTCCGAGTCTCATCAATTCGCTCATGGAAAGATGAGGTCGATCCTGCGCCAGTCCTGCTGCGCGGCCGCGCAACTCGCGGTCCAGTCGGGGGCGTGGTTGTAGAGGTCCGGTACGTGGATCGGCCAGAAGCAGGTCACGTAGCAGTCGTAGAGGTCCCGCTCGACGGGTGCGCAGAGACCGGCGGCACTCCCGGTGCTGTCCGCTTCCCACCCCGGGGCAAACACGAACGAACATCCCAGCGGAATATGTGGCCCTTCCGGCACCCGCGGGCCGGCGGTTCCCTGAAGCGCAACCACGTCCATACCGTCGTGGATCGACTCCACGAGTCGCGCCTTGCGATTTACAGCCTTGAGATGTTCCACTGCAGATCGTCGGTTGTCAGTTCCGTCCACGCGGGCGTGGGTCGGTCGAACGATTCACGCATCATGAGAACTGCCGGAGAAACTCCGGCCTCTGTTCGGCGAGCGTTCCGTATATCTCGAGGCAGGTGTGGCTCCAGCGTCTGATCCACTCGCAATAGTGCAGATTGGCCTTTTCCGTTGATCCGTAGCGGGTATGTGCCTCGTGATAGCAGCCGCCTGCACATAGCGACCGCGCCCAGCACACCGAACAGTCTGTCTTGTTGTCGATGTGGTGCCGGCGCAGGTAATCGTCCTGCCGGTCCCGGTCCAGGCCCTCGAAAACCGAACCGAGTTTGTGCTCCCGCGATCCGGCGAACCGGTGGCACAGCGACACGTCGCCATCGGTCGCCACGCCGAGCAGACCCATTCCCGCGCCACACGGATAGGCCTTGGCCATTCCCTTGTGAATCTCCTCGATGGTGTCGCGGACGTTGGAAAAGCCGTGGTGGCGGCCCTCGAGCGACGTAGCCAGATAGTCGCTCGCCAGCTCCTGGAACTGCGTCAGCATGAACTCGAATCCTTCCTCGGCAATGGTATGATCACGCTGCCAACCTGTAGTCACAGGCGCGAAACCGACCTCGTAGAACCCGAGTTCGTCGCGCAGGTGACGGTAGATCTCGCGCACAGCCAGGTTTTCGCGCGTCAGCGTCACGCGTGCGCCTACGGGCCGGCGCCGGTGACGGCGCAGCAGTTCGCGGACACGAGGGGCTACCACATCGTAGCTCCCCTTGCCGTTGGCAAAGACGCGCTGTGAATCCTGCTGCTCCCGGGCTCCGTCCATGGAAACGGTTACGCCGATGTCGTTGTCGACGATCCAGTCAATGACCTCGTCGCGCAGCAGCGTCGCGTTGGTGGTGAGGCTGGCGTCGATTTCCTTGCCGGCCTGCAACGCCTTTTCCCTCGCGTAGTCCATCGTCGATCGCAGCACCTTGAAGTTGAGCAGAGTCTCGCCTCCAAAAAACGTCAGGTGGACTCGCGGCTGCTCTCCGGATTCGGCGAACATGAAGTCGACACTCTGGCGCGCGGTGGCTTCGTCCATGAACCGGGGCTTCGATTCGGGTTCGACGATCCTGTCCTCACCATACTCATAACAGTACTTGCAGGACAGGTTGCACTTGCTCGTGACGTTGAGGACCAGCGTCGTGAGGGGGATCCGCTTGCGTGGCTTGTCGGCAGCAACGTCCGCGATCGCTGGTGGTGGTCGATCGACGCGGCGCAGCGCATGCGCCGCGATCAGCTCGCTGATCGTCGCCCGCACTGTGGCGGCCTCGAACCTGTCGGCGAGGCCCTCGACAACTGCGCGCGGCTCGATCGGCTCGGTGCCGATGGTCTTTAGTACCGCACTCGACGCTTCGTCGAGACTGAAGATCGCCGCCGAGGGGACGAGGTAAACGTGCTCCCTGCCGGCTGCTGTAAAGCTGTGGTAGTCGCCGCGGACGAGCATCATGGCGCTGTCCTCGCCGGCTCCCAGCGCATGTAGAGAGGAACTGTTACAAGAAGGTGCGCGCGCGCGCGGAGCGGTCTCGCACCGGCCGGGGGGTTCTTCTGGACGGCTACCACCCACACGTCGCCAATGTTGTTGCGATTGCCCTTGCGCTGTGGATTGGGCCCGTCGAGCGCCGGCGTGAACATCCCCGCAGCATCGATTTTGCCGACCCAGCGCACGTCATCATCCTGATAGGTAACACCGTATTCCTCTATGCTCCATGCCACGTCGACCGGGCCGATCTCGACGTCGTCGTCGGTTTCGGGGCGGGCGTCGGGACCGTTCCAGAATCCGATGGCTTCGAACTGGGCGAATTGCTTCGGGAACTGAACCCCGCCAACTCTCGCCATCCCCGCCCGCGGCGTCACGGCGATGCGATCGACCTTTCCGTGGACAACAACCGCTCCGGGTGCCGCCGCTCCCGCGACGAACAGGTCGCGCCGGCCGGGACCCGCTGCCGCATCGACGTTGAGCAGGAGCGCGATCTCATCCGCTGTCGATCTGACTACACGTGAAATGCGCACCCCCGGCCCGAAGTCGACCGACACCGGATCGTTCAACCGCGGCAGATTGGAGCCGAAGATGGTCAGGGGCAGGTCGCGTCCACCGGCCGGCAATCCCCTCCGTGAAACACCGGCGATCGACGGTCCGGCGCTGATACGGCGAATCGTCACGTCCATTCCGAACTCGTCGTACCCTCCCCTGAACCAGCGCCCACTTGCTTCCTGCCACCCCGGCTCAACCATCATCACCTCCCGCCAGCTGCTGTCTCCCGGCGACGCTGAACGGCCGCGCCACTGATACCCCGTATAAACAACGGCTCGCCCGCTGTGTGTGGCTGTCTGGCCGTTTGCAGCGTACTTCCAGGTGGCGCTTGTGGTGAACTCGTCGCTTGTGCCGGGCACCCTGGCTATGACCATCCTGCCAAAGAACGAGCCGCGACCCGGCTGGTGCCCGCTCAGTTGCCAGGCCCCTTCGACTGGGGCCGGCCGCATGGTCGCCGACCAGGCGGCCCACTCGCGGGTTCTGAGCGGGAACGCACGCGACAGGTGCGCGACCGCCTGGTCCATTGGATGGGGGGCGCCAGCAGAATCGGGCGGGGGCGGTGAACCGCGGCGGAACGCCTGGAAGTCGCTGTTGGGATAATACCCTCGGTGGGTAGCCATCAGGAGTTCCCACTCCCCGCGGGTCCGTCTCTGAGTCAGCACCCTGCCTAACGAATGGCAGGCCCGGCATGTCCGTTCCGTGACGGCGTCAGCCGTGTAGCGGAACTCGATCGGGCGACGCTCGACCTCGAACCGCGCGCCTCGCAGTTCGGCCGGCGCCAGTCCCAACTCATTGGAGAGGTACTTGACGATCGAGCGCGCCTCGGCGGGATCGAGCCGCACGCCATTGAGAGTCACCATGCGACGAATCGACGCCTCCCAACCCTCCGGTGTCTTGCGCATGTACGACAGCCGTCCGAGTCGACCAGTCGAGTCGCGCACGTGACAACCGGCACAGCGACGTATCGTGACCTGATCAGTTATGACGAAGCCACTGGTGGTGTCAGGTGGCTGCGCCTCGGCTGCGCCCCTGCCCTGAAGAGCGACAGCGGCAGTCAATATTGTCAGGACAGCTGAACGCATCTCGGAATGGCCAGGCAACTGGTGAACATCTTCTACGGTCGCGCCGCGATCCTGTCAAGCAAAGCGCAGAATGCCTTTCGCTATCATCGTGCTCAGCGTGCCAAGAAAGTCCGCGAGCGGTACCTTGCCGAAGCGCGATCCGTAGCGCTCGTACATCAGGCCCACATCACTGTTCTGCTCCGCGATCGCGGCCAGCCCCTCAATGTCCACGTTCCGGATGAAACGGACCGGGTTGCGGAAGCCCGGTACAATGTAGTGTGTTCTCAGGACGACCCGGTTGCCGGTGACCACCCCTTTTTCGACGGTTCGGCACCCCTGGCCCCGCGCGAGCGCGACGGCCGGCCGGGACCGCAGGTCCGCGAACACTTCCTGCACGCGGGGATCGTCCCGCAGTGCCTCGACCTCCGCGGAACCCGTCTCCCCCTGGAGCGCAGACCGTACCTCCCAGAACAGGTCGCTCAGGCCGGATTCGCGACTTGCGCTGGCGAGGGCGGCACGGGCCGCCTCGGCGTTCTCGAGCTCGTGGCCCGCGTAAAGCTCGAAAGCCGCAGCCTCGACCTCGGGCGTCACGATGGCGCTGTGGACGCTGACAGCCGCGAGCCAGGCAGAAGCGAGGGCCTTCTTGACTCCAAATGAGGAAAGCGGGTCGATGAAGCTGGCGGCATCACCCACGAGCAGGGAGCGGCCAGCGACCGGGTCCGCTGACGAATACGGCGAGGCGTCGATCGCAACCGGACCCGAACTGCCCACCTGCTCACTCCCTTCGAGTAGTGGACCGAGGAGTCGTGATCGGGCCAGAGTCTCGCGCCAGACCGAGGCCGCCGGCCCGCCAAGCCTGAGCTCACCCGGATCGATCATGATTGCAAAACAACGTTCCGTCTCGCTGAATGGAACGGACCACCCCCAACCTCCGGTGAAGCTCTCGACCAGCGTATGACTGGCGTCAGGGACCGGCCACCCGTCCGGCCGCCGCCACACTCCCGCAAGCGCGAGCGTCCGGACGCCCGCCTCCGGTCGACGCCGGTTACCGCCAATCCGCGTCGTGAGGCCGCTCCGGCCACTGCAATCCAGTACAAAATCGAATCGTCCCTCCATCTCCACTTCGCCGTCAGTCCAGCTGAGCCGGTAAACGTCATCGACGGGCTCGCACGACCTTGCGCTCGACTCGATTATCTCCGCTCCCGAGTCGCGGCTTCGCACCAGATCTGCCAACAGCGCGTCGAAGCGAGGCCTCCAGACCTGAAACCCCTGCCCCTCGGGGAAGAACTCGACGCGGGGCAGGTCTTCACCCCATAGCGCGGTATTGCCCGTTGATCGCAGGAATCCGGCTCCCGTCAGGTGCGGAATCAACCCGACGCGGTCGAGGATTGCTCCACAGCTTGGAGGAAGCGATTCCGCGATTCCGATCGTCGGAGCACGCCTGCTGAAGAGCGTTACGTCATACTCGCCGGCCGGCGCCCATTCAGTGAGGAGGCGAGCAGCCGTGCTCCCGGCCGGACCGGCGCCGACAATGGCGATCCTGGCGCGCGCCATCTGCGCCTAACGAGCTGAGGAAAGCTCCCGGTACCAGGCCTCGAACGCACGCTGATGGAAGGCTCGGCTGAACAGCGTCCACTCCCCGAGTGAGGGCGGGATTGTGAACGCGGCGGCGGCGTCGGCCGCTGTCTGACCGCGACCGTGAGCCACCGCTGCCGCCGCCCCAACGGCTTCGAGCATGTCGATGTACCTGGCCAGGTCGGCCTCTCTGACGACAGGACCATGACCTGGTATCCACGTCGCGCCCGGCCGCCGCAGTGCACGCACAGTCCTGTTGAGCTCCGATGGAGTGGTATCGACATAGTTGGGGAACATGCCGTTCCAGACCAGGTCGCCGCAGAAGATCACCGGTGGATCGTCGAGTTCGATGGTGACGTCGCTCGCGGTGTGACCGGCACGCGGCACGAGCCGGACAGTCCGTCCGCCAAGATCGATCGGCGTGGCCCCGGTGGGATCCATAACGCTTGCCCCCTGGAACACGGAAGTACGGGCAGGATCAGGCTGCTGCGCCGCCATCACAGCCAACCGAGTCGCCCCGGTGGTGTGCACGGCCGGGAGTCCCATCTCCGCGGAATACCCGGCGACGCCATTGGCGTGGTCGCCGTGATAGTGGGTGACAGCGACATGCGATGGTACCAGGCCGGTGAGGGTTCTCGACTGCGCCGAGAGCCAGCGGGCACCATCAGCGGTCATGAACCCTTCGATCGCTATGACACCGTTGGTGCCGGCGATGAGGCCGCCGTTACTTAGCGTAGTGCGGTCGCCCTCGAGCGGGGTGGAAATCACGGCCCAGACACCTTCTGCGATCCGCTCGAGACGGCCCCAGGGTTCCGCGGCGACGACTGCTCCGGTTGGCAGACCGAGCCAGTGTGCGGCCACGCCCCGCATCGTCGCGCCGACGGCGCTCAGGTGGGCCGCACATCCGCCACCGCCGTTGCTGCTTTCATGAGTTGGTATCATCGCTGTTCTCAGCCTCCATCCAGGTCGCGGCTCACCCCGGGCGTGGACGGCGCCGGCAGCCCACGCAGCGCGGCCGCTATCCTTTCGCCATGGAATCTCCCGTTCTCAATGAAGATCCTGTTTGCATCGAAGCCCGCAACCACCACTCCGGCAATGAAAATGCCGTTCACGGTGCTTTCGAGGGTATCGGGGTTGTGGGCGGGGATGCCGGTGACAGGGTCGATCGGGACGCCGAGCGCCGCGAGGAGAGATACGTCGGGCGCGAAGCCGGTGAGGAGAAAAGCCAGATCGGCGGGGATACGCTCTATCGCGCCATCCGTGGTCCGTACCTCGACGCAGTCGGCGTCGATCAACGTCGCCCGGCAATTCCACCTGGCAGTAATGCTGCCTTCGAGGAGCCGGTTATTGAGATCGGGGAGCACCCATGGCTTGATCTTCTTGTCGAAGGTGGGGCCAAAGTGGACGAGTGTTACGTTGGCACCCGACCGCCAGAGCTCCAGCGCCGCTTCGGCTGCTGAATTACCACCTCCGACAACCACGGTGCGCTGCTGAAACGCGAAGTGTCCCTCGCGATAACTGTGGCTGACGTGTGGAAGGTCTTCTCCCGGGATCCCCAGCATGTTTGGTGACCCCCAGTAGCCGGTCGCGATCACGACGTTGCGAGCGCTCACGGTGCGAGGGACTCCTCGCCTCAGGGAATGCACCAGGAATCCGCCGTCTCGCGGTTCAACACGCGTGACGCGTTCGTACTGGCGCACGTCGAGCCCGAAATGAGCTACGACGGCGCGATAATACGCGAGTGCTTCGCGGCGTTCGGGCTTGGATCCCGGGATGATGAACGGCAGCCCGCCTAACGAGAGCTTTTCGGCAGTCGAGAAGAATGTTGCGTAGGTCGGGTACTGTGTGATCGCGTTGACCACACAGCCGGCGTCAAGAATCACGGTCGACTTGCCGGCCGCATCGAGTGAAATGGCTGCTGCCAGGCCACACGGCCCGGCACCGACGACCGCGACATCGAATTGCCCGGCGTGCACTGCTCTCACGCCCGGGCAGACTCGGGACCGTTGACTCTGACCATGAGGCTCAGCCGCTCCTGAAGGCGCCGGAATGAGACCTGTGCACCTCGATTATCTGGTCCCGGCGTGTGCCGACACTCACATATCGCACCGACGTCCCCACCAGCTCCTCGATGCGGTCGAGATACACGCGGGCCGCTGGCGGAAGGTCGTCGATGCTGCGCGCATCCGCTGTGCTGGTCTCCCAACCCGGATACCACTCGTAGACGGGTTCGAGCCGATCGAGCTCGATCATGTCCGCTGGGAACTCCCCGAACAGGGCGTCGCCGACCCGGTAACCGGTGCAGAGACCGATCTCGGGGAGCGTATCCAGCACGTCAAGTTTCGTCACCGCCAGACCGGTCAGGCCGTTGACCCGTGCCGCGTACCGCACGACCACAGCGTCAAACCATCCGCAACGCCGGGGTCTGCCGGTGGTTGCACCGAACTCGTTACCCAGCTGACGTACACGTCCACCGAGCTCACCTTCGAGCTCCGTCGGGAGAGGTCCGTTGCCGACACGGGTTGTGTAGGCCTTGACGATCCCGAGGGCGGCATGCAAAGCCATCGGAGGGATTCCCGACCCCGTCGCCGCCCCACCTACAGTGGTGCTGCTTGAGGTAACGAATGGATAGGTACCGTGGTCGACGTCGAGCAGGGAACCCTGCGCCCCTTCGAGGAGAATCGCCGCCCCTTGCGCTGTGGCGCGGTGGAGGACCAAACCCAGGTCCTCAGCCAGTGCCAGCAACCTCGGCGCAAGCACGGCGAGAAGGTCCATCGTTTCCTCCGCGCTCGCGCACTTCGCGGACTCCATGTGGCGGAGAATCATGTTGGCGTGATCGCACCCGCGCTCGACGAGAGGTCTCAGTCTGTCGAGGTGCCGCAGATCAGTTACGCGGATTCCGCGCCGCCCGACCTTGTCTTCGTAGGCGGGACCGATACCCCTCCCGGTTGTCCCGATCGCACGGCTGGCCGTGCTCTCACGGTCGACGAGCTTGTGGTACGGCATCACAAGATGCGCGCGGTCCGAGACATAAAGCCTTCCCTCCACGTCCACACCGTCCCGCACCAGCTCGTCGATCTCCGTGAACAGCGTTTCGGGGTCCAGAACAACGCCGTTGCCGATGGCGCACCGCACTCCCTTGTGCAGAATCCCGCTCGGAATCTGGTGAAGGACAAACGAGTCGTCGCCGATGTGCACCGTGTGGCCGGCGTTGGCGCCTCCCTGATAACGGACGACCCAGTCGGCCTGCTCTGCCAGAACGTCGACGAGCTTGCCCTTGCCCTCGTCGCCCCACTGCGCTCCAACGATTGCCACCGTGCGGATCTCTTTGTCGAACATCGCGTCGTGGGGATGTGGTCTCGCCTGGCTCGGAACGCCGGGGAGGAGTTGGCGTGGCGCTTTCGGACACGAAAACGCCCCGGACGGTAGCCGGGGCGTTGGTGAAACCTAGACGTTGCCGAGGTGACGCGAAAGTGTCGGCGCTACATCTGCTTCATGGCCTGTGAAAGATCGGGTTCGAGGCCGACACCCAGAATCGTCGCTCCCGCACGGGTGAGCTCGCGCTCGGCGAGATCGAGGTCGTCTTCGTTCGCCAGAGCAATCATCATCGACGTCCCGCCGGGTATCCCTGCACCGAGCTGCCGGATAAGGGCGTCCGGGAAGCCGGAGTCAATGAAGTGCGCGGCGACGGCGCCCGCGATCGCCCCCGCTATCACGCCGACTCCCGGGAGCAGGATTGCAGCAAGAGCGCCGATCGCCGCACTCTTTCCCAGACCCCAGTCCTGCGTTTCGGTGAACTCGACGCTACCGTCGTTCTGACGCCGTATGAGCGCGACGTTGCCCAGTCGCACTCCGGAGTTCCGCAGAAGGTCCAGTCCCTGCTTTGCCCCTGTAGTCGTGCTGAACGAAGCGATGATGATTCTGCGCTCCGGCAGACTCGGTGTTGTCATCTCGACTATTGAAAGGAGTGGGTCAGAAAGTTGCGATCAATAGCAACGCGGCAACCGCGCAGCCAAGCCCGACCTTGACAGCCGTTGCGGCAACACGCCCCACGAGTGCTCCCTTTGCTACCCGCGTCGCCGACTCCGCGGTCGATTCTCTACGGCTGAACTCCATGATCAGCGCGCCCGCGAACGCTCCGGCGAAGGCGCCGATCACGCTCCCGATTATCGGAATCGGTACACCGATGAAAGCGCCCGCGATTCCGCCGAGGATCGCACCCCAGCCCGCTCGGCGCGAACCTCCGTAACGCGCGGTGTACTTCGCCGACAACGTCCACTCGAAGACCTCAGCGAGTACAGCCATCGCGACCGAGAGACCCAGCGCTCCCCACCCGATGGTGGCTGTGGGAACGATCCAGTTCCACAGAAAAGCGGCACCGATCATCATCCACAACCCCGGTAAACCGAGCGGGACGACGAACAGACAGCCCAGCAGTACAACCGCAAAAAGCACCTGGTACAAGGCGTCTCCGTTGGGGTGGATGGTTTCCCAGCCTGTCAGCTCGCAGGATCACCGGCTCCGGTAAGGAAGTGCGCCAGCAGTCGAGCGAGCTCCCCTGCACCGTCCCCTCCGATCGACCGTACGGAATCTGCAGGCCGATGGATTCGGCCCAGTGTGCGCAGATTGCCGCGGCTGAGGGTGACCACGCTCCACTCGTTCTGCGCGAGCGCGACTCCATCGGTGAGCACTCCGGGAAGCAGCGGGTGAACGCGCAATTGACGGCCAGCCGCCGCAAGGCTTCGTCGCACATGCTGTGCAAGCGCAGACGATCGGCGGCCGTGGGTCATGCAGCGGAGTTCTCCGTGGTCATCGACAGTGTCGATGTTGATCGCGATCCCGCTCCTGGTCTTGCTGGCTCGGCCTCCCTCGGACGTGGCCCAGGCCAGCGCCCCCGCGAGCGCCAACTCTTCGGCGCTGGTGAGAAGTACGCCTAACGGGAAGCCGTCGGGCATCAGCGAAGCCGCAGCCATCACTGTCGCCACTCCCGACGCGTTGTCCGCGGCCCCGGGCGAGTTCCTGCCGACAGTGGCGCCACAGAGGATCAGCGCCGCGAGCGCGCCGGTG
>JBQTHK010000057.1:0-5121 GCA_052389935.1 Gemmatimonadota bacterium
TTGATCGACGACTTGCTGCGCCAGACGCGCGAGCGCCGGCAAGATGCAGGCGAGGTCACGCCCGATCTGTTCGCGGACTTCAACGGCATCCCCGAGGGCGCGGACAAGACCGAGTTCTACCAGCACGATCAGAACTGGTCGAACCGGATGATCCTCGGCGACTCGCTGCAGGTGATGGCGAGCCTCGCGGAGCGCGAGGGCCTGCGCGGCAAGGTGCAGTGCATCTACTTCGACCCGCCGTACGGCATCAAGTTCAACAGCAACTTCCAGTGGAGCACGACGAGCCGCGACGTGAAGGACGGGAACGCCGCACACATCACGCGAGAGCCGGAGCAGGTGAAGGCGTTCCGGGACACGTGGCGAGATGGGATTCATTCGTATCTGACGTATCTGCGCGACCGTCTTACCGTTGCGCGCGACCTCCTTGCCGAATCTGGCTCGATCTTTGTGCAGATCGGTGATGAGAACGTACATCGAATTCAGGCGTTGATGGATGAGGTCTTCGGTGATCGCAACATCGTCGCCTCGATCGTCTTCTCGAAAACGGCATCCCAGACTTCTCGGTATATCCCCGCCATCACAGATTTTGTTCTCTGGTACGCGAAGGACGTAGATCGGTTGAAGTACCGGCAGCTCTTCGAACTCAAAGGACTCGGCACCGATATCGCGGAGCGCTATGACCGAGGGCTTCGGCTGGACGGAACGACGTTCCTGCTCGATCAGCAAATGCGATTGGGGGTTGCTCCCCTTCCGGCCGACACGAGGGTGTACAGCCTGGGGGACCTCACCTCGCAGCGCCAAGGTCGGTCGACTGGACCGGAGTCGGCTATGGGATTTCCGGTTCACTTCAAAGGTGCGACGTACCAACCAACTGGTACGCGCGGTTGGTCCACAACCCGAGCGGGCATTGAGAGACTCGCGAGAGCGGATCGGGTCGAGCCTTTAGACCGGAACCTCAGGTACCGGCGCGTGCTCGCCGACTTTCCAGCGACCCCGCGGTCCAACGTCTGGACAGATATCACCGGAGTTCAAAGCCGTTCAGATCCGAAAGTCTCCGTCGTGCAAACCGCCACAACGGCGATTCAGCGGTGTGTATTGATGGCCACCGATCCGGGGGATCTCGTCTTGGATCCCACGTGCGGGTCGGGCACGACGGCGATGGTTGCCGAGCAGTGGGGCCGTCGCTGGGTCACTATCGACACGTCGCGTGTTGCCTTGGCGCTCGCCCGTGCTCGCATCATGGGTGCACGATATCTCTATTACACGCTCGCGGATTCACGTGATGGTCAACTCAAAGAGGCTGAGATCACGCGTACTGCTCCGTCGTCCCAGCTGGCCCGCGGTGATATTCGTCAGGGCTTCGTCTACGAACGCGTGCCGCACATTACGTTACGAACCATTGCTAATGACGCTGAGATCGACGTCATCTGGGAGAAGTGGCAGCTGACCCTCGGACCACTCTGCGAGGCGGGCCGGATGCGAGTCAAGGTGAATGGTGTCGATGTCTTCGATCCGAGCACCGGTGAGGTGCGCAGCGACGGGCCAGACGGTATCGCGTGCTGGTTCGTCGACACCGACTACAACGAGGAGAGCTTCTTCGTCCGCCAGGCGTACTTCCTGGGCGCCAACGACCCCTACGGGGCGCTCAAGACCACGCTCAAGGCGGAGATTGACGAGGCGGCGTGGGCGACGCTTCACAGCGACGTGTCGCGCCCGTTCGAGAAGCCGAAATCGGGACGTATCGCCGTGAAGGTGATCAATCACCTGGGCGACGAGGTGATGAAGGTCTTCCGGGTCGGATGAGCGGCGCGAGAATCTTCGTTCCCTCCAACGGACCGGGTGACTGGCGTCGCCTTCTCGCTGATCCAACGGTTCATCGATCTCGCTCACGGTCGAAGCCAAGTCCGGCGAACCTCTCGACCGGCTGGTGAGCGAATGGCTCGCAGATGCGCCGGCCGCGAGCGGCAAGCCCAAGCGGCTCGACTTTCTCCGTGAGTCGCTCGGGCTGACCGCAGTGGATGTCTCGATGCTGCGGTATCAGTTGCTCCATCGGGCGGTGTCGACCCTGGTTCAGGCGGAGCGGTTCCATGCCAGCGTCGCTGTCCTCCTGGTCCACAGCTTCGGTGGAGATCGAGACGACAAGAGTCGTGAGGACTACCAACGGTTTGCCATGACGATGGGGTGCGCCCCGGCGTTCAACGCGATCGCCGCGGTGACGCGCGCCACGAAGGTGTCGCTCCTCATCGGGTGGGTGGCCGACGTTCCGGCCCCGCCGGAAGTCATGGCCAACACGGTCTGACGTCGCCGCATGGACTTCCGTATCGCAGACTCCTTCACGGAAAGCCTGGCGCGCCTCACGGGCGAAGAGCAGAAGGCCGTCAAGACGACCGCATTCGACCTCCAGCTCGATCCCACGAATCCCGGCATGCAGTTCCACAAGCTGGAGAAGGCGAAGGACAAGCGCTTCTGGTCCGTGCGAGTCAACAGCGACGTGCGCTTGATCGTCCATCGCACGGCGGAGCCCTCTCCGCCTCCGCTCGTTCGGGTGCTGAGCACCGCCGAGGAAGAGTCCGCGCTGGTGGCCCGCTGGCTGGCCGAGCGCGTCGCTGAAGGGGTCGTGCCAGGGGAGATGAGTGTCTTTGTCCGATCGGCCGTCGAGGTGCCGCGGGCGCGGGTGGCCGTCGAGGCGGCTGGCCTCGCCGTGGCGGTCCTCGACGAGGATGTGAAGCTCAGCCGCGACCGCGTGGCGGTCGGGACGATGCCCCTGAGCAAGGGCCTGGAGTTCCGCGCCGTCGCGGTGATGGCGTGCGACGACGAGGTGTTGCCGTTGCAGGCGCGCCTCGAGGAGGTCGCCGATGACAGCGACCTCCAGGAGGTCTACGACACCGAGCGCCATCTGCTGTACGTGGCGTGTACCCGCGCGCGCGATCACCTGCTGGTGACCGGGGTGAGCCCGGCGTCGGAGTTCCTGGAGGATCTTCGAGGGAGCCAGCGATGACGCCATCCAAGACGCGCCGCGTGAAAGTCGATACTCGGTGTCCCCGTCGGAGCATCGCCCATCCGCCAGCCTGCGCGTGGGCCATCATTCATGCGGCGAAGGACATAGACCTTGCCCTGTGGACGCTACCGGCGAGAGTCAAGAATGCTGTCCGCCGACAAGGTGCGCGAAGAAGAAGAAACGCCGCTCCGCGGCACTAGACCTAAGTTGGGCATCGCGTGCCCGTCACGCTCCGCCTCCTGGCTTAGGCGGTGCGGCGATGAGGGGAATCTGACCGCTCCATTCGGGGTGACGGATTGTTGGGAATCCGGTGAGACCTTCGTTCTTGATGCGCTCGGCAACCTTGCCGATGTCGTCGTCATCGTAGTGCTCAAGAACGGGAACCTTCATTTCAAGCGCGGTCGCGATGTGAATTGCGTCGCGCGCTCCGAGCCATGGGAAGTCCCAGATGAGGCGACGCGCTCTCGTCGCGACGATGAAGTCTACGGGGACCGTTTTGATGAAGGCGTTCTTGAAGAACGCGGTTATTACCATTTCCGTTTTAGGGTCAATGGGGTTTCTTTTGGGCGCCACTTGACGACCTCCGTCAACGTAATCATTGAGGTGTAGATCTCGATTCTCCCGGCCCGCGCGTCTTCAATGATGTGCTCGCAGATATCAGCCCTGCCGGGTTCGTTCTTGATTGAGGCGAGGAAGACGCTGGAGTCCCAATATCTCTTCTCGATGTTAGCCATTGCGGCTGCTCGACCACCCGCGCTTCAGGTATTCAGCCGAAGATACATTGCCCGTGAAGTCAGGGTCGAGGCCACGAATGGACTGTGGAAGATCGGTGGAAATCTTCTCGATGTCCTGGACTCGGATGTGTCGCGGATGTCCTTCGGCGTCTCGGGATACCATACCGCTCACGAGTACGCGATTGTCGAAGGCTGCAAGTGCCTTTGCTTTCAGGGTGTCGGGAATATCGCAGCGGACTCTAGAGCCAAAGATTGCGTCGTAGACGACAAAGTACAGCCCGCCGCGCGAGTTGATCGCCTGGAGCATCCCGTCGATGGCTCCTGGCGCCGTGTAACGCGGTGCGATGATCTCTTTGACAGCCTCCGCCGTACGCTCGGTGACGTCCAACGAGACGAGTTCCTGAGGCTGCTCGCGACCGTTGTCTCCGATGATAGACAGCGCGCTGATCCCCGGTCGCTTCGTGACTCGCGCCAAGGTCATGGTCGCGTCAAGGGCCTCATCGTTGAAGTCAGCCGGTCGGCCCTCGCCGTGCTCAAGCCGACGCACGCCTGAGAGCAGCGCGCGACCGATGATGGGTGCGTAGTCCGGCTTGACAACCACCTTCTTGGTCCGCTTCGGCTGACGCGCTTCACCCTTCCACGTCATCGTCGCGGGGCTGCCGTGATGAAGGTTCTCAAGCGTCCAGCGGACAGCGCGCTCGCCAGCAACGGATGCCTCAACCTCCCGCAGCAAATGCAGGAAGCTGGCGAGGGCGTCGCGGAACGCCTCGATGCTGATATTGCCGTCAATCCGAAGGCTTAGGCGATACACGTGGTCATCCTAACGCATCACCCTTGCTTCCGCCCCGATCCGCTGTTGCTGCCCTCAGCCCTGGCGTATCTGTCCGGGCTCATGCTGCGGTGAGGACTTCAATCAGTTCGTGCTCTCGGCTCGCGGACCTCCACGGGCTCGACATACGCGGCTCGAAGGACGTCGCCCGAGCGTTAACCCGGTCGGCGCTTACGGCGCGGTAGCCGGCGCAGTGACGGCCCGCGCGCCGAACCTCCGGTAGCAGCGCGCGGCGTTCTCCCAGAGGAGCTTGCGGCGGGCGCTCTCGCCGATCGACGTCCAGCCGAGGAAGTTGTCCACCGACTTCGGGAACCAGCTCTCCGAGTGCGGGAAGTCGGTGGCGAACATCAGGGTGTCCTCGCCCAGCGCCTCGATCGCCTGCCGCAGCGACAGCTCGCCCTCGTGGAGCTGGATGCTCTGGAAGTACTGCGGCCCCTTGATGTACTCGCTCGGCTTCTGCTCGAGCGGCGGCAGCACGTGGCGCGACATCTCCGCCAGCTCGTCGAGGCGCGAGGCCCAGAACGGCAGCCACCCGTGGCCGCACTCGAGCGACGTCAGCC
>JBQTHK010000058.1:0-3148 GCA_052389935.1 Gemmatimonadota bacterium
TGATCGTGCACGTTCGGCAGATTGTCCATGACGACGTAGAGCGTCCGCCGCGGATAGCACCGCCGCAGCAGCCGGAAGGCCGCGCACATCTCGACGACTCGCTTGCGCTTCGCGAAGACGCCGCTCAGGCAATCGGCGTGCACATCGTAGAAGCCGAGGAAGTATTCCACGCCTTGCGTCCGATGATAGGTGGCCCGGATCCGACGCGGCCGGCGACGGCGCGCCCACGCGACGCCGGCGATGGGTCGCACTTCCAGCGGTCCCCATTCATCAAAACAGATTACCGCCGAGCGCGCCGGGCACCGCCGGTAGAGCGCGCGGACGCGGTTTTTTTTTGGTCGAACGCGGGATCATCCGAGGTTTTCCAGGTGCGCACGCGTTGGGCCGTGATCCCTTCTCGCCGCAAGAGGCGGCGGACCCATTCATCCGTGACGGGCGGTAAGAGATGCTGCCGCCGACAGAACTCCGCCAATTTGGGAACCGACCAGACAGCAAAGGGGAGGCCGCGTTCCTCCGGATCGGACAAGGCGACTTCCACCAGCGCACGCAATTGCTCCGCCTTGAGAATCGCCGGCCGACCGTTGGGATTGGGCGCCTGTTCGAATGTAGCGAAGCCGCTCTCGTTAAACCGGTGCATCCAGTCATACACGACGGTGAAGTGCCGGCCGACCCGGTCCGCGACTGCCGCGGGCGAATGGCCCGCCCGCAGGTCCTCGATGATCCGATACGGCTGATGAATGCGCGCCGACAGCGAGAGATTCCGCAGCCGATCCCGCAGGCGTCGCCGTTCCGCCGCCGTCAGCTTTCGCAGTCCAAGTCCCGTGGTCATCTTGCTCCTCAGGCAGGTCTCGAGGCGCAAGATAATCACTCTTAGGGTAAATAAGTTGGAACTACACTAGCGGGAGCAAGTACGGCTCGAAAGGGTGACGGGCGCGATCGCCTCAACTGCAGGACCTACATCGGTAAACGCCTGTGCCGTTCCCCTCCAAGTGCTATCATCGAACCCCCACAACAGGTGCATGCGCACCCCGAGGTGACCGCCAATCGTGAAGACGACATCCAAGTGCTCGGATCCGAGCCGATTCCACCAGCCCATGTCGAAGGGCATTTGCGATCCGCGAGGATCTGGCCGTGCCAACTTCTTCCCAACCTCAACAAGTACTGTACCGACCGAATCAAGGAGGGTAATCCGCTCCGGTGGGTTAGGGCTTTCCCTGCGCCCACTCCACGTTCCGACCCGGACGTCGTAGCAGCCGGCAATATTACCAGGTGCGGGTTGCAGCACGCCCGCTGGACTTCGACCACATGCCCCGACCAAAGCGAACGCACTGAGGAACAAGCGTGTGATCTCACGTCTAGAAGTACCTCGGCTCGCGCTTGGGTGCCGGACGGTCACGAGAGCCTTTCGGTGCGCTGCTCGGGATGCGCCGAAATGGACGCGACGAGGTTTCCTTCAAAGGTCCGGCGAAATTCTCTCATGAGAAACGCGCGTTTCGAATCAGGATAGCAAATCTAGACGGTGAGCGAAAGGCCCGAGTTGAGGGTTCAGACTTACCAACACCCGAGCCCACTGACCCTAGGCAGACTCTAGCAACTCGGGGCGTTATCATCGACCATGATGAAAACCTGGGAGGTGCTCCACCTCCCGAAGGCATCCTGCACGATAACGTCGAGGTACCCTGCTTGGGCTACCGTGCCGGAAACCGTACCACCACTCCCAACGAGCACTCCCGACCAAGCGAAAGTTGCCGCGGGCACGCCTCCGCTCGTTACGGCTGTCCATGAACATCCGAATTCTGTGGATTTCACACTCGTTGGGCCCGCGATGATTACACTGATCGGTTCTCGAAACGCCGCCAAGGAGTTCTTGGTCTCGTTCAGAACTCTTGAATTGTCCTCGTGCGCCGCCGTCCCGCGCGGTAAGAGAGGACCGGGACCATAGAGTGGGGTAGACCACAAGGCTACTCGAGGGCATGGCGAGGCGCCGTCACACGGGTATGCCATCACTGTCCGAAAGTCTCCCGGGTCCTGGAAACCGTGACCGTACTGAAATGGAGTGTTCGTAGGATCGTTATTCCGATCGTGTCGCGCTCCTTGGAGATGCCCCACCTCGTGTGCAAGAGTGTAGTTGCTCACTGCGCAATTGTGGTGAACTACGCCAAAGGCCTGAGTCGCCGTCGCGAGGATCACAGACGCTCTCCCGCAAGCTTCGTCGTCGTCGTCGATCAGGAGTACGACATCCGCCAGGTATTGATTTCGAACGGCATGCAATTCGTCCATCATGCCGTCTGCCGCCGCTTGTAGGGCGTTGACATGGTCAACGTGCGAACGGCCAGCCTCCGAATAGGTGACTGCACCTGAGTAGGCGAGCGAGGCCGCGATGAGGACGTAGCTATCCGCGTAGCTCGTATTCGTGACGTCGACGGCAAGTTCGATCAGCGACTCGATGTCTTCGGTGGCGGCT
Source organism: Gemmatimonadota bacterium (assembly GCA_052389935.1). Lineage (GTDB taxonomy): Bacteria > Gemmatimonadota > Gemmatimonadetes > Gemmatimonadales > Gemmatimonadaceae > JBQTHK01. The sequence continues at coordinate 2,465 of JBQTHK010000058.1, forward strand.
GCGGCTGCTGAGGTGTAGACGACCATTAGACCAATTGCCGTTGTTGTGAATGCCGAGGACAATGATGCTATCTGCTGATAGGGCGGCAGCCGTACTGTGTCGCGAACGCGCGGTTGTTTCGCGAAGGAGCCGTCGGAGGATGTCAGCGGGATCCCAGAATGTTCGGGCGGATAGCCTTTCTCGTCGACCTCTGCAAGAGCGACTAAGCCACCGCCGAGGGGCTCAATCCAATGCCGTGACTTCCCTCGTGTCACTAATCCGTACACCCCTCGCGGTCCGAGAACCACATGCACCCAGCCCGAATCTGTCCGACCATTCCAGGAGACGCGACCACTCGCGCGCCGATTCTCGGCGCTGCCGACCGCAGTGACTGTTAAGGTGGCTGACAAGGGAAGCCGGACTCTTGCGCCACGGCGAAGCAACTGGTTAATCGTGGCACTTATGGCTCCTACTTGGACACTTCCACCGTACCGGCGAATGATGGCTCCAAGTCGCTGACTCTGTGCCGGGTTGAGACTTGGTGATTCGGTTATCGTGTAAAGCTTCTCTTGGTTGACACGGAACCTGTCAACGAGTATGAGACACCGGGTGGTTGAGTTTACTGAGCGGCGTCCTCCGACGCGGGAGATGTGGCGAGGAGTTTGGGGGGATTGATCCACGCGGCGGTGGGCAGCGCGGGAGGAA
>JBQTHK010000059.1:0-116522 GCA_052389935.1 Gemmatimonadota bacterium
ATCATCTTTTGAGGATGACTTCCGGCTCCACTCGGCTGGAAACGCCAGTCGCTAACTCATCCGGGCTGCAAGGCTGTCACCGAGCTGTAAGGCCAGTTCCCACGTCTGACCCACCAGGTCGTGGCCAAAGCTGTGGTGCTTCTGCTCCCTGACAAGCCGGTATCCTTCCCCGATGTAGAGGTGACGGGCCTCCTGCAGTACGTCGTTTGTCAACAGCGAGATATTCTTGTAGCCTGACTGCCGGGCGCAACGCGTGCACTCGCCCACGAGACGTTTCCGATTCCCATTCCGCGCGCGCTGGAGTCGACGAGGAGCAGGCGGAGCTGGGCGATCGCGCGCGACTTTTTCATCAGAAAAACGCAACCGACGTTTTCACCTTCCCGTTCGGCGATCCAGCAACGCTCACGGGCATAATCATCACTCACCCACACATCGGCTGCCTGATCCCGATGGTGAACCTCAGCGCGCTCCACATTCCACTGTCGCTCCAATCCAATAATCGTCGCGTACAACGCTCGATCGTCCATCCGCGCGCTCCTCCGAGGGCTCGCGCCACACTATTCACCCACTCAATTCCCGGAAGACGCTCACTAGTTTGCAGGGACAGCCGCACTCGACAGAATGACCGCCGATCACCGCCCCGACCTCCGCAGCCTTCCCAGAGCCGACTACATCCACTCGACTTTCGGCGTCTCTGACGCCGGGACCGATCCGATCGACCTTTTTCGGCGCTGGTTCTCCGAAGCAGTTGGGGCCGGGCTATTCGAACCCAACGCGATGACGCTGGCGACCGTGGGGTCCGACGGTGCGCCCGGTGCCCGCATCGTGCTGCTCAAGGAAGTCAGCGATCTCGGCTTCACCTTCTTCACTGATTACCGGAGCCGGAAGGCGCGCGATCTGGATTCGAATCCGCGGGCAGCGCTCGTCTTTCTCTGGAGGGAGCTGGGGCGACAGGTCAGGATTGATGGCACCGCGACGCGATCGCCAGCGGCCGAGTCCGACGCGTACTTCGCGTCGCGGCCGGGAGGGAGCCAGCTGGGTGCCTGGGCATCGCACCAGAGTGCTGTAATCGGCGGCCGGAAGGTTCTGGAGGAAAACCTCGCCGAGGTGTCGCGCAGGTTCGGCGAGGGTCCGGTTCCGCGCCCGGAGCACTGGGGGGGGTACCGTGTAACCCCGGCGCTGATCGAGTTCTGGCAGGGGCGTCCGGACCGGCTGCACGATCGGGTTTGTTTCCGCTGGTCGCGGGACGGCTGGGTGGTCGAGCGGTTGTCCCCGTGAGGGCGTTGTTCAGCGCAGCGAGTCGGCCTCCCGCGCTTCAGCGACGAGCTTCCGGTAGCTGAGATATCGACTCCCGTGAATCGAGCTGCCCACGAGCGCACTGACTGCGCAGCCCGGTTCTGTCAGGTGGCGGCAGTCGGGGAAGCGGCAGGATCCCAGCGCGCCCCTGAACTCGGGGAAGCACAGGTCGAGCGTTCGCGGGTTGATTCCCCAGAGTCCTGCTTCGCGGAGCCCGGGTGTGTCGACGACGAATCCTCCGTCGGGGAGGGGATGCATCAGGGCACCAACGGTGGTGTGCCGGCCCTTGTTCACCGAGGTGGACACGTCCGCAACCCGAAGCTCGAGTCCGGGATACATGGCGTTCATGATCGAGCTCTTTCCCACACCGGAGGGACCGGTCAGCGCGGACGTGAGGCCGCCCATGGCGGTGTGCAGCGCATCAACGGTTGAAGGAAGACGTGTACTCGTGTAGTGGACACCGTATCCGAGCCCCTCGTACGGCGCGAATCGCTGCCGCGCCGCTTCCTCGCCACTGAGGTCGATCTTGTTGACGACGATCGTCGGCTGCAGGTCATTAGCCTCCACGATCACGAGAAGCCGGTCCAGCATCAGCTCGTTGGGCTCCGGACTGACCATCGCCATCACGACCACGACCTGGTCGAGGTTGGCGGCGATCACGCGTTCGCCGCGCGCGCCGCCGGGGTTTCGGCGCGACAGTTCCGAACGGCGGGGTCCGACGCCTGTTATCCCCCAGTCTGCGCCGGTGTCGTCGCTCTCGATCGTGACCCGGTCGCCAACAGCGAGCTTGGTGTCGGCGGAGTGCTTGACGCGCCCGCGAAGCGCCGCAGTCCGCGTCGTACCGTCATCACAGCGGACGTGCCACTGGCCGCCCGTCCCCCACAGTACTACTCCGCCGGCCTCCGTCACCTCAGTCGGCCTCGTCGTTCATGGCGTCCCACCAGCGACGGCCCTGCCGCGCCGGATGACTGCCGGAGATGGCTTCATCGAGCGCCTCCTTGACCTTCGCCAGCGGCCAGCTGCCTAACGAGGCAGCGGCTGCTCCCTGAGCCTTCCCGTAACTGAAGTACTGTGTTTCAAGATGCCCCTCCACCCCCTGCGGCCCGGTTCTGCGCCATTTCACGAACAGGAACCACGCCCCCCACGGCCGGTCCTCCTCCCCTGTGGCGCTCTCCTCGATCGAAACACTGTACGAACAGCCGTCGCTCCCCTCGAACGCGGCCGGACGCCCATGCACGGAGGCATAGCCGGCGATCGTATTGACGTCACCGCGGTCGTGATCGGGCTGTATGAAGCGGGCCATTAACGGCGCCTCCTCAGGAATTCCTTCACGATGCTGCCGGTCATGAAAGCGATGTTGGCCGGCCGCTCCGCCAGGCGGCGCATCAGATAGGGGTACCACTGGGTTCCAAACGGAACGTACACCCTGACGCGATAGCCGTCACGGACGAGTGCCTGCTGCAGATCGCGCCTCACACCGTACAACATCTGAAACTCGAACCGATCGGCCGTTATGCCCTGAGCGGAAGCAAAGTTGCGCGTCTCAGTGATCATGCGCTCGTCATGCGTTGCAATCGCCGGGTAGCGACCGTCGGTGAGCAGGCGTTTCATGCAGGCAACATAGTTGGCGTCAACGTCCGACTTGTCGGGGAAAGCGACAGTGGACGGCTCCTTGTAGGCACCTTTGCACAATCTCACCCGACATTGGATGCCGATCGCCCGCTCCACATCCGCGGCCGTCCGCCGCAAATAGCTCTGCAGCACGATTCCCACGTGGTTCGGGAATCGCGGGTACAACTGTTGCTTGAAGAGCTCGAGCGTGCGCTGCGTATAGGCGCTGCTTTCCATGTCGAGGCGGACGAAGTTGTCGTGGCTTCGGGCCATTTCGATCACGCGCGTAACGTTGACAAGGCAGACCGCGGGATCGATGTCCTGACCCATCGCTGTGAGCTTGAGCGACACGTTTGCGTTGTGGCCCCCGGTGGCCAGGCGATCAAGCAGTCCGACATACTGTTCGGCGGTGGCCGCCGCCTCACTCGACGAGCCAACGCTTTCGCCCAGGAGGTCGAGAGTAGCCGAGATCCCGCTTGCGTTCAAATCCACTACCGCGGCCAGTGCGGAGTCCATTGTTTCCCCCGCCACGAAGCGGGCGGCGAAACGGCGTGCGATACGATTACTCCTGAGAAACCTGAACAGACCTTGGCGGCCTGAAAGCCAGAGGAGAGCTGGTCTCAGCATCCGCCCGGCGCCTGCGCCGTCCGACGCGGTTGCCCGGTTGTGGCAGCGGCGCCGCCCGGCCCACAGCCGCCCGCGAGACGCTGTCGAGGTATAGTCGTCAGGACCTGCTCACGGCGTGTAGGGCCTGAGGCCCGACGGCAATGCCTGCAACCTGACGATCGGCGGCACCACTCCCGCCGACCGGTTCCCCTGATCCCAGGTGACCATGCCGTCATCACTTTCAGGCTCGAGGAGATACATCGCCAGAACGCCCAGTCGCTGGCTGGTGGGAACGACGATGGTGCCCGCGACCAGCGTCACCTCTCCCCTCTCGACCCACCGGCCCTCGACGCGCACCTCGCGTCTGCCTTCGAAGGGTCGGGGCGCGATGATCGTCGAGTCAGCCACGAATTGCGGGCCCGCGGCTCCGGTCCAGGCTGCATCGCTGCGCAGCAACGTTACCCCGTGAAGGGCAAGGAGGTTGATGGCAGACGTGTCACGCGCATCAACGGCGTATGCAGCGGGTACGGGGCGGCGCAGTACCGGCTCGAAACGGTCATGGATCGCCATCGTGTCCGTGACGTAGCGGCCGGTGCGCCGCATTCCGGAGCGGACCCCCGGTTCGCGTCGGGTCGTGTCGGTGGTGCGCTCGAGGATTTCGTACGTGACGGGGCCGCGCCGGGGAGAAGTCGTAAGGCGCGACCGGACTGGCACTGTGATCGACCGCCCGGCGAGGCTGCCCAGCGCCCGGTCTGCGGCGCGCGCGTTCTCCACGATCGTGCGTGAACGCTCGGCGATCAGGGACAAAAGCTCGGCAACGAAAGCGTACGTGGATTCGACCCGTCGCTGGAAGGGATCGTGGGAGTAGGCCTCGGTCAGGACGGCTACCCGGCCGCGGAGGGCGTAGTAGTTGGTGCCGAAGCGGGGACGGTGGTCATAAGAGAGCCAAGCGCGCGGACCACCGGCTCCTCCCGCGCTCCCCCCCTCGTCGCTGGCAAAGTTGCCGTAGGGGAACGTCTTTACTGCACGACGCGCGGCCGTCCGCTCCTCAACGACTGGCAGGAGCGAATCGCGGGCCCTCGCGGCTCCAAAGATTACACCGGGAATCTCGGCAGCAGGATTCAGTGATGGAGCCCAGGTGAGGTTGTAGCCGTGGTAGCTGCCGTTCGTGGTGTGAAGGTCGACAAAGACGTGCGGATCCCACTCGCGAAACATGCGCAGTGATCCTCTTGTCTCGGGCGCGTCAGCCTTGATGTAGTCGCGGTTGAGGTTCAGCCCCATGGCGTTGGGGCGCGTGCCGACCATTTCCGGACCGTTCTGGGCTCCGCGATTGCGGGACTGCAGATCGAGCTTCTCGTTGCCGTCGGCGTTGTAGTTGGGTACGACGATCAGAACGATGGAATCGAGCACGTTGGGGCGGCTCTCAGCGAGAAGGTCGCGAAGCATCGCCTGCATTGCCTCTTTGCCCTCCACCTCGCCAGAATGGATGTTGCCCTGCACGTAGACGATCGGACGTCCGGAGGCGCGCGCATCGGCCGGAGAAGGGTACAGCGGGCGTGAAACGGCAACCCAGGGGATATCGCGCCCTTCGACAGTCCGCGCCACCACTCCACGCAGCAGCTGACCTCCGCGCGCCTGGAGTGAATCGAGAAACGACAGGATGTCACTCTGGGACGAAGTTTCGGTAAACCCCGACCGTTCGGCGCGCGTGCGGAGCGACGCGAGGGCGGAGCCGGGACGCTCCTGCGCAGCCAGCGATGCTGGTACGAGGGCCGTCAGCGCGACCGCGATGATCGCGGCAAGGGCGATCGGGACTCCTGAGTTCTTCGTCGCTTGTGTTGGCATGGCTGGCTTCCTGATCCGGTCAGGTGAGGTGAATCTGTGTCCGCGCAACGGCGCGCGGCAGTCGTGACGTGTTACCGGACGACGATCACCGCGACGTTTCCGTTGAACTCGTCCCGGATCGAGGGAAGGTTCCTCGGCACGGCGATCTCGGTGCCGTCGAGGCGGAGGTTGATGTGATGAATGCCAGGCTTCACATAGTAGAACCCCTGCCATTCACCGTTTGGTTGTCGGATCAGCGGCACTGGAATCCAGTCCACGAAATCGGCCATCAATTCCAGAACACGGACGCCCGGCGCCCAGGCCCTGATCTCGCGTATGCCGAGCGAGTCGAGGGCCGGACCGATGACAAGGGTGAGTGGCTCCTCGGTCGGCAGCTCGGGGCGCGGTGGGCGGGGCGGGAGCGCGGGCACCAGGGGTCGCGCCGCTGATCTTCCGATCGGCCACTTCCCGTCGGGCAGGCGCACGGCGACCGATAGGTAGCGCCCACCGGGGAGTCCCTGTATCAGGTCGATCGGATAACTCCCGGCGCTGGCGGTGATGTGCAGGCGTTCGGCCACGGGCCAGGTCGCGGTGAACGCCCCCCAGTAGTCGGTATCACGACTGGCCTCACCGAAGCGGCCGCCTAACGAGATCTCGTAGACCGAGCGCCCGCGGGTCCAGCTCAGCGCGGCTTCGTTGTCGCCGAGAAGGTCGCCAAACTGCAACTGCATGGGCGTTGACGTGAAGCTGAAGAGTGTGCGCTCATCCGGCTGCCACCAGCCAACACCTTCGCCGATGACGGTGGTGCGCCACCCGATGCCGTCGAACGTCCGGGCGAGTGATGCACCGGCCCGGACGCCATGACTCGCTGAGTAGAAGTGGAGACGGGCGTGGCCGGTGAACTGCATCGAGGGCATGAACTCCTGCTGAGCGGTCCCGAGTGTCGCCAGTCCCAGATCACCATGGAGGGACTCGAACCAGCGCGCGAGGTGTCCACGGAGTGGGATGGCTCGGGAGCGCCGGTTGCCGGCGAGCAGTGCCTGCATGCTCCACCTTCCATCCTGAAAGATCGAGACGAGGCCGTTGGCGACGAGGGCGCCGGTGGGGCGATCGAGGAAGGCCGATTCGTTGAGGGTGATCGCGCCGTACGTTCCGCCGTTGTCGAAGTTGACGAGCGCGAAGCCGACATCACGTGTTCTCGCCGGGCCCGCCTGCTGTGGGTACAGCAGGCGCGGTCCGGAAGTGAACACCAGCATGGCGAAAAACAGTCGCGCGGCCGGGCAGTTTGCCCCGCCGCGCAAGGTGCGTCGCGGAATCTGCTTTAGGGGGTTAGGGCTTCGGTTTCGGCTTGCCGCGCGGTCCTGCCGGACGCGCACCTTCGCCCGCTCCGGATACGTTGGCTGTCCCCTGAGTACCTACTGCCTGTGGGTTGACGAGCGGATCGACTGCGCGCTGCTGACCGCGCACCGAAGGTAATGTGCTCCCGGGACCGCCGCTATTGGAGCTGCTCGCAAGCTGTCGCTCAAGCCCCTGGCCGCGGAGCGACGCCGCTGTCGCGGCCGCGACACCGTGAGCTATGTCACGTTCCACATCGCGCTGGAAGGTGGCAAGCTGATCTTCGGTGGCCGCAGCGAGGACGAGCCGCACAATCACGGGCGCGATGGTATCGGCAGGAACGCCGGCGCGAACGAGGAACGTCAGCACATCGAGTGAGGACGCGAGGCGCCCAGGGCCGGCCTTGCTCACGCGCAGCCGCTCGAGCTCGCCGACACTGACGCCGGCTCGGAGGGCGGTCGCACCCGCTTCGACATCTCGATCGGAGACGGAAGGACCGAGAGCCGACCGCGCCCGGCGCAGCTCAGACGCCCAGTTGCGCACGGCGTTGATGATCAGCGGGCCCGTAGCCCGCTTGGTGGCCCCTTCCAGAGCCTTGTCGACAAGTGGCTCGGTGGGGAGCCCTTCATTCCTGGCCGACTCGATGATCGCGTTCACCGCTTCGCGCGTTCTCTCGTCGAGCGCCCCGCGCAGACGCGGATCGTCCAGCAGTGCGGCTCCGCTGATGACGGCCGCCCCGCCGAAGATGATTGCGAGCCGCAGGGATCTCATCGCACCTACCTCGCCGGCCTCACGGTCACCAGCGAGTTGGGAGAACCGAACTCACTCGCGACCTGAGGAGCGGCCGGGTCCGCCACGCGGCGCGCGCCGTCGAGCAGGAACTGGTATTGATAGAGGCCCGGCGCGAGCGGTACGGTGACATGCCACGCACCATGAGCTGCATCGTAGGTCATCGGTGTCGCTTGAGGATCCCATCCATTGAACTGTCCGACGAGGGATACCGCCTGCGCGTCCGGCGCGACGATCAGGAACTGCTGGTTTTGAAGAAGCGAGCCGTCGGGGCCGATCGCGCCGGCAACATGAGTCAGCTCGACGCCGGCGCCCGTGGTGGCAGTGGCCTGATCCGTACCCCAGCCACCACCCGCGATCGACCACGTGCCAAACGCAACAATGCCGGCAAAGGCGGCCGCTGCGGCAAGTCCGGTAATCGAGATCGAAATGCTGCGCCGGTACCAGGGCTGCGCCTGCCGACGCGAAGTGATTGACAGGACCGGCGGCGTGATTGCGGACATGACGCGGTCATCGAAGCCCGCGTCAAACGACACGGGTCGCCTGAGCTCCCGCGCAACGTCGTCGATAAATGGGTCCAGCTTCAGATCACTCACCTTGAGCCTCCTGCAGACAGGCCCGCAGCCGTTCGCAAGCCCTCTTGACCCTCATCTTGAGCGCCGATACACCCACACCGGTCAGCTCCGAAATTTCCTCGTAGCCCAGCTCCTCGACGTGCTTGAGGAGAAATGCCTCACGTTGCTCTGCGTCCAGCGTCATCAGGGCACGCTGAATTTCCTCCCGCCACGCCGCCCGCTCCGCCGGATGTTCCTCGGCAGCGTCCGTCAGGGCGATTTCGTCCCTGACGAATGTCCGCTCCCTCCGCCCCCGCCTCGTCCCCGTGGTTCGACACCTGTTGGCGAGGATCCGGAACAGCCAGGAGCCGAACTTGTCTGGATCGTCACACCGGGAAAGCGACCGGTAGGCACGGATCAGCGCATCCTGGAGCGCCTCCTCCGCATCTTCCCGGTTGCCCAGCATTCGGACCGCGTACCGGCCAAATTGGTTCCGGTAGCGCGCCACCAGTACCGAATAGGCCTCCGTCTCCCCCGCCAGGACGCGACCTACGAGCGCCGCGTCGCCTTCACTCTGAAGTGGGAGACCCCCGGAAAGCGTCATCGGTCAACCGGGATTCGACGTGCGTTGAGTTGCCGCGTCCCTGAGGCGGCGTAACCGGTTGCTACGGAACAACTTGTGCGAGTCAAGGGCCGGAGGCCTGGGGGATGGGGAGAGCGTTCCGGGGCGGTTTCTGGCACCGGCAGCGGTCAGCTGGCGCAGTCAGGCTCCAATCTGGCGCCGCGGGGCTGCGCGGTCGAGTCCCAGTTTGCTTTCGTTAGGCTCGGAGTGATCTGCATCACAGGGGCCTGCCTGTTGACGGATAGAATCGCTCTTTCCTGCGAGCGAGCTCGAGCAGCAGAGCGGTCGGCTCGAAGCGGCCGACGAAGCGGCCGTTCAGTGTTTCGAGCTCATCAACGATTCGAGCCGCCCCTGTTGCATCGACGTATCTGAACGGCCCGCCACGAAACGGTGGAAAGCCGATACCGAATACGGCGCCGATGTCGCCGTCGCGTGCTGACCTGATTATGCCCTCCTCGAGGCACCTGACGGCTTCATTGACGAGACCGAGGACGCAGCGGTTGACGATTTCCGCGGCCGGCATGTCGCTGCTTTCGCTGTTTGACTGGATCACGCCGTAGACGCTTTGATCGACCGCGCCGCGGTTGCCGCGTTCGTCGTAGGTGTAGAAGCCCGACTTGCCCTTGCGCCCGAGCCTCCCGGACTCCACGACGCGCCGGAGCGCCATCGATGGCGCGAGCCGCTCGCCAAAGGCGGCGTGAAAGATCGCGCCGGACTTGCCGGCGATGTCGAGCCCCACTTCGTCGAGCAGGGTAATCGGACCCACCGGGAATCCAAAGTCCGCCAGGGCTGAGTCGATCGCATCGACGCCGACGCCAGCGTCGAGGAAACGCCCGGCTTCATTTATGTAGGGTGCGAGGATTCTGTTGACGTAGAACCCGGGTGAATCGTTGACAACAATGACTGTCTTTCCCAGCTGACGGCCGCAGGCGACGGCGGTGGCGGTTACACCCTGAGCGGTTCGTGGCGTCACGATCACTTCGAGCAGCGGCATCCGGTGGACGGGCGAGAAAAAGTGCATGCCGATGATACGTTCGGGACTGGCCGACGCGGTGGCGATGGCGGAGATCGGGATGGTGCTGGTGTTGGAAGCGACAACGGTGTGCGGGGATACAACGGACTCGATTTCCCGGATCACGGTGTGCTTGACGTCGAGATCCTCGAACACCGCCTCGATCACGACTTCCGCGGATGCAAAGCCACTGTAGTCGATCGTCCCACCGGCGAGCAGCAGCGAGTCATCGTATTGCCGCCGGGTGATCTGGCCCTTCCGGAGCCGCGCGCCGAGTACGTCGGCAATCGCGGCCAGGCCCTTGCCGACACGCACGGCGTCGGAATCCCGCATCCGGACCTGCACGCCACCCTGCACAGCTACCGCGGCAATCCCGGCTCCCATGAAACCAGCCCCGACCACGCCAAGCTTGCGTATCGGTGGCGCATCGCCGGGCCCGGTGTCTTTCTTCAGCGAAGTTGTGGCGAAGAAGATGAAGATGAGCTCCCGGGCAACGGCCGTCATCGCCATTTCACCAAAGCGTCGCGCCTCCTCGCGGAAGCCGCTCTCCCGGCCCGTGAATCCGGCGGCTACGGCGTCGATCGCGGCCAACGGGGCCGGATAGTGGCCGCGGGTCTTCTCCATCGTCTCGCGCCGCGCGCGACCGAAAACGATGGCCCGGCCCGGCGCCGTCCGGTCAAGGACAAACGCTGTTATGCCCGCCGGTTTCCGGAGCCCGCGCTTTCGTTCCCCGGATGCGAGCTCCCGTGCCCGCCTCACGGCCGTCTCGCGCAGAATCGCAGGGTGCACAACTTCGTGCACCAGCCCCGTCCGCAATGCCTTCGCCGCCCTGACGTTGCGACCGGTCAGGATCATGTCGAGGGCCGCGCGCAGCCCAACGGTCCGCGGCAGTCGCTGCGTTCCCCCCGCTCCAGGGATCAGACCGAGCTGAACCTCGGGCAGTGCGAGCAGGGTTTTCGGGTGCTCGGTAGCCACTCGCCACGCACATGCCAGCGCCATCTCGAGGCCTCCCCCGACACAGGCGCCATGAATGGCTGCAACCGTCGGTTTGGCTCCACCTTCGAGACGGTCCAGCATCTGATGGCCCTCACGGGAGGCCGCCTCGGCCTGCGCCGTCGTGGTCCAGGTGAGAAACTCCTCGATGTCGGCGCCGGCGACAAAGGTGTCCTCCTTGCCGCTCATGATCACTGACGCCACGATCGACGCGTCGGCATCGATCCGGTTGAGGAGAACGAGGAACTCGTCCCTGACGGCGCGCGAGAACTTGTTGACCGGTTCGCCAGGAAGGTCGAACGTGATCACCGCAACGCCGTTGTCGTTGACCAGTGACAGCGCGCTCATTGTGTCGCCCTCTCCACGAGACTAAACACGCTCAACCACCATGGCGAACCCGAGCCCGCCTGCCGCACAGACAGTCATCAGGCCAAACTGACCGCCGCGCCGCTCGAGCTCGTTGCAAAGCGTAGTCGTGATGCGCGCTCCCGTCGCTCCGAACGGATGCCCGATCGCCACCGACCCCCCCATCACGTTGAGTCTCGCGCGATCCACTTCTCCCAGAGGCTCCTCGAAACCAGCTCGCCGAGCCCAGTCACGCGACTCGAATCCGCGGAGATTGCTGAGCACCTGGGCGGCGAACGCCTCGTGCATCTCGATCAGATCCATGTGAGCGAGCGAAAGTCGCGCCCGCGACAAAGCAAGCGGAGCGGCCAACACCGGCGCCATCAGCAACTGCTCGCCGGGGTCGACCGCGGCGTAGGCGTACGATCTGACAAGAGCCAGCGGCGTGTAGCCCATGGCGCGTGCCGCATCCTCACTCATCAGCAGGACAGCGGCGCCACCGTCTGTCAGCGGCGAGGAGTTCCCCGCTGTCACCGACCCGTACTTCCGATCGAACACGGGCTTGAGAGCGCTCAGTTGCTCGATGCTCGTGTCGCTCCGAATCCCGTTGTCGGTGGAAACAGGCTCGAAGCCAGGCGGCACGAAAACCGGCGAGATCTCGGCGGCAAGTCTGCTGTCCAGCGTGCCGGCGTGGGCAAGCCGATGCGATCGCAACGCAAACTGGTCCTGATCTTCGCGCGAGATCGCGTTGATCTTGGCCATCTTCTCCGCCGATTGACCCATCGTTTCACCGGTACTCGGCTCAGCGATCGCCGGCGTGATCGGCACGAAGTCACGAGGGCGGATTCCCGCGAAAGCACGCAGGCGCGCACCAGTCGTGCGCGCACGCGAAGCAGCGAGCAGGGCGTCGCTGAAGCGCCGCGAATGAAGAATCGGAATCTGCGTCAATGACTCCGCCCCGCCGGCGATTGCCACCTCAGCGTGCCCCAGCGCGATCTGGTCGGCAGCGTCGGTGATCGCCTGATTGGCGCTGGCGCAGGCGCGCCCGACCGTGAACGCCTGCACTCCACGCGGGAGGTGAGGGATGAGGCTCACCTCGCGGGCAATATTGGGGGCGAGAACCGAGGGTACGACAGTTCCGAAGACGACGAGATCCACGTCTTCGCCATCGATATTGGTGCGCTGGACGAGCTCGGCGACCGTCAGCCGACCAAGTTCGGTTGCGCTCAGGGAACGCAAAGCGGTCCCCGACCTGGCGAAAGGTGTGCGAACACCGGCCACGATCGCGACACGTCTCGCGCTTCCGAAGTGCGGCATCGCCGAAAGCTAGTGAAAGCAGGCCAGCGGCGAAGTGCGGCTGCAGCCGCGACCACTTCAGCGTCCCGACTTTCTCCCGATCACCCCGAGCAGATTTCGCAGCGCCTCGAGCGTCAGTGCCCCACTGGCCGTTTCCGGTGCGAGCAGATCGAAGTGGCCGGATTCGGGGGCGTCGATCACGGTTATGGATGTGTCGCCGACGGATCGCGCCCTCGCGACGTAGCTTCGTCCACTGGGCGCCCACGCCGAGTCCCGCAGACCGATGACGAGAAACTGCGGCACTCCGATCGGACTCATGGTGAACGGGGAGACGCTGGCGTAATGGTCGGGCACCGCCGCCGGAGAACCTCCCATCAGACGATCGATCACTTTGCCGCAGACACCGGCGGCGTGCAGGCTCTCCAGATCGGGAGCCGGCGCGAGGCCGAGCACTCCGTGAATCTCCAATGCACTCCCGGCGCTGAGGAGGTCGCGGTGTTGCGCAGTCGATCTCTTGCCTCGTGCGGCAAGCCAGAGTGCAAAGGCACCACCGGCAGAATGACCACTCGATACGACCCGATTGAGATCCAGCGGTCGATCGCGCGCTAGCTTATGAAGATGGTCAGCACCCCGGGCGACGTCGATGAAGGTCCCTGGCCAGCCCCCGCCGCTATCGCCGACACGTCGGTATTCGATGCTCCACACGGCAAAGCCGGCGTTCCTGAAGGCGTCCTCGATCGGTGCGGTGTAACGGAGGTCGTAGGCGTTCAGCCAGCAGCCGCCATGCATGAACACGACCACCGGGAACGGCCCCTGTCCCACTGGCAAACGCAAAACGCCGAACTGAAGGGAGTCGTCGCCGTATGCGATCCTTTCGGCGGCTGGAACCGGCCGGGAACGGAGGGAGTTCCATGTGATTCCCTCCTGGGCGACAACCGCTGTGTTGCAGAGGCCCAGGGTCACAAGGGCGCCGATCGTCCGTCGCAGCGGGGCGTGCATCTTCGTGCTCATCCGGTTCCTCCCGTGCATCGCGCTCGCCACGATCGTCAGGAAAGAGGAACGGCGTAACGTTCGATTCTCTGCAGCCCGTCGTCATCGGTTGCGGTTGCGTAGAGCCCTTGTGATCCGAAGCCGACGAGGCGCCTGCCGGCCGGGAAGGTCACGATCGCCACCAGTGCTCCCTCACGCGAGAAGACGTCGTACCGCGGCGACCTTCGCGCGGGAAGGTTGCGTTGCACCCAGAGCCTCCCTGACCGATCGACGACCATGGAGCCGTTGTCGAATGGCGGCTTGTGTGAAGGGAATCGCAGCCCCTCGGTCGCCGGCCGACTCCCCGCGCGGGCCCGCGAAAAACTCATCGCTATCTCCCCGTCGCGGTTTTCGACCGACATCCCGATTCCACCGGAAAGCGATTGCTGCTCCGCCCACTCCTCCCGCTCGGCAGCACCGATCGCTGCCTGCTCCCAGGAGTTTGGTGCTCCGGGGCGAAGGCGGCCGTCGGGGCCGATCCAGTCAATCCGGTACTGTGCAACCCGCGCGATGGCGACGCCGCCATCGCGGCCGACCGCCCAGCCATCGGCACCGGACAGCGGCACGGGCCGGATCCTCACCTGTCGCTGGTCGGTGTTCCCACTTTCCTGGCGATCGAAGTCAGGCGCCCTGGCCGCTGCAAGGGTGTCGACCCTCCGCGTCACCGGGTCGAACCTCATGACCTTTATCGAGTCGGAGATCCCACGCGGCCCGGTGGGCGAGCCCTGGAAGTAGATCCGCCCACGATCGTCGGTGCCCCTCGGAATGATTGAAGCCGGCGGCGCGCCGGACCCCGGTGTGAACTGACCAAGGATCATCGATATCGATCGCACGAAGGTCCCGCTCGCATCGAGATATGAAAGGCGCGCGTTGCCGAGATCGACGAGAAGAGTCGTGTCCCCCCGCGCGGCCCAGACGGCGTCCGGCTGCCTGAATTCGCCCGGACCACTCCCCTCGCGTCCGATCTTTCGCTGTGAGCGCAACCCGGCGTCAAGGAGCCAGAGATCCCCGCCGAGAGGATCGGCGACGAGCATTGACCCGTTCGAGAGCTCGCGGACAGAGTTGACGAGGCCGAATTGCTCAGTCGATACGACAACCGGCCGCTCCAGCGTCAGCGCGCGCTGACCGTTCGCGGCAACTGGAACCAGGATCACGGCTGTCGCTATGGCGCGGGCAAGTGTCTTGTTCGGCATGGGGTATCTGACGTAAGGACTCTCGATCTGACCCGTTTTTCAACCATAGGGTTTCAACGATCGCGCCGTCCCGTGACCGGACCTCTCCGCTCGCTGCGCCGGATGACGAGCTTGAGCCCCGACCACACGTCGGTGACAGCACAGACCTTCACGTCGACGAACCCCATCGGGAGTGCCACTTCGCGGATAACGTCTTCGGTGATGTCAGTTTCTACTCCGGCCGTGCGTTTGGGCCACGAGACCCATACGAACCCCGTATCCGGGAGCACGGGCCTGAGGTCGCCGAGCACTTTGGCGAGCACTTTTCTCGAGGTTGCGAAGATGTGGACCACCTCGGGCACCGGCGGCAGGTCGCGGGCGATTCTCGACCCGGGGGGCAGTTCCCCGAGCCAGCCGCGATAGCCGCGCGGCGCATCGATGACCGACACCGTCATGCCGGCGCGGAACCCCAGCTTGTCTACAAGCGGCTTGCCGGAGTATCCGGGCGCAGCCACTTCAACGCGCGACGGTTGCGCCTGCCAGGCGCGCCACGGCGCCGAGCGTGGTCTGCATGGCGTTGAAGCCAAGCCTGAAGTCGGCGTCTGTGAAGGACACGAACAGATCGGTGGGCTGATGCCAGTGCGGATTGGCGCGCCGCCCCGTTTCATACAGGCGCCGGTTCTCGCGCAACGAGACGGCCGGTATCAGATCCTGGAACGGTGCCGAGTCGGTGTTGCTCATCGCGTTACTCATCACAGCCGGGTAGTCGGTTGCGAACATCCGATTCGCATTGAGGAGCTTGAGGGCCAGTTGTGCCGATTCCTCCGCCTTCGCCGAGTTGAGCTGAAACTCGATATCAACGTCCGCATCCAGAACCTGACCCCACTGAACTGGATTCCCGTGATCCCAGAGCATCATGTCGTGCTGTATCATCCCCAGCCATCGTGGCTCCGGGTAACGACCCGAACCTGCGGGACTTTCCTGACCCTGGAGCGCGGAACGCTGGGCCACGTACGCTCGCGCACCTTGCAGCCCAGTCTCCTCGTTGTTCCAGAGAGCAAATCTGATCGACCGCGCGGTCCTCACGTCCTGTGAAGCGAGGACGCGTGCGATCTCCATCACCAGCGCAGTTC
This sequence comes from Gemmatimonadota bacterium, assembly GCA_052389935.1. Taxonomy (GTDB): domain Bacteria; phylum Gemmatimonadota; class Gemmatimonadetes; order Gemmatimonadales; family Gemmatimonadaceae; genus JBQTHK01. The sequence goes on from JBQTHK010000059.1 coordinate 15,618, forward strand.
CCGACGCGTCATCGTTGGCTGCTTCGCCACCTCCCCGGCCATCCATGTGACCGCCGAGTATGTACATCTCACCCGGCACGGTGGACCCGAGCTTGGTCGCATAAACCTGCTCTCGGGGACTCCCCTGATGGTCGTAGCGCAGCCTCTCAGTCGCATAGCCCCAGCCGCGCAGTTGCTGTTCGATCCAGGTAACCGCGTCGGCGTTGCGCTGCGTGCCCTGCTCGCGGTCGCCGAATCTCGTTAGTCCGCGAATCAGATTCTTGTAGCTGTCAAAGTCGAGGCGATCGACGACCGACTTGACCATGGAATCGGCAGCGTTCATCGGCACGCCACCGAGCACACCTCGCGGAATCGGCGGTGCAGCCGGCTGACGGTTCTGGTTGGTCCCCTGCTGCGCAGCAGGAGGTCGCGTCGAATCCGGGCGAGCCTGCGCCGCTGCGGGAGCAGCGATGGTCAGGAGAATGAGGTTGGACCCAGCGAACAGCGTCGCGAGGGTGAGGGCGAGGGGTCGTGAGCGCAAGCTGCCAGCCTTGTCAGCGGTGCCCCACGATAATGACCGGTCCGACCCGGCGCGAGGGAAGTACCGCCGTGCTGGACGCGACGGGATCGTCCAGTAGGTTCACCGGATGCTGAGTCGCAACCTGCCGGCGGTGCTCCTGACCGTCGTCTCGCTCATCCTCCTCTGGCCCGGGCTCACCGCCCCTGTGCTGACCATTACCGCCAGCATCGAGCTGCTCGGCGTCACGCGAGAGGTGTTTCGGGAGACGCAGAGTATCGCTCAATCGGTTGATCGGCTGCACGAGTCCGGAAACACCTTCGTCGCCGGGCTTATTCTCCTGTTCAGCATAATTGTGCCGTTCCTCAAGGCGCTGACGCTGCTGGTGATACTGGGGACGGCGGACGGCGTTCGGCGGCTTCGGCTGTTTCACTTCGTGCGTTCAGTCAGCAAGTGGGCGATGGCGGACGTATTCGTCGTGGGCGTTTTCATCGCCTTTCTCGCCGCCCGGGCGACTGACAACCTCGACGCGGTACCGGGGGTCGGGTTCTACTTCTTTGCCGCATACTGCCTTGTTTCGAATCTTGCTTTCCAGTTTTTGCGAGTTGACTGAGATGCGCACCTTTGCACGACGCGGTCTGAGCCTTGCGATGATCGTCGGCACGGGCTCGGCCTGCAGCGGTTCGGCCGCTCGCACGGTGCTGACGGTTCCCACGATCATGTCCGTGGCGCCGGTGGTGGCGGCGGACGTGCACTTCATGACGGGGATGATTCCTCACCATGCCCAGGCTGTGAAGATCGCGTCGTGGGCTGCCACACACTCTGCAGGAGCCGCTGTGCAGCGACTCTGTGAGCGGATAGTGGTCGGCCAGAAAGACGAGATTGAGCTGATGCGCAACTGGCTGCGCGACCGGAATCAGCCGGTGCCGACAGCTGACGCCACACACATGCGCATGACAATGAACGGGATGGAGCACGACATGCTTATGCCCGGTATGCTGACCGATGCCGAGCTCACCCAGCTTGATGCCGCGCGTGGCGCGGAGTTCGACCGCCTCTTTCTGACGTTCATGATCAGGCATCACGAGGGGGCGGTGTCGATGGTCGATGAGCTGTTCGGCTCCCAGGGGGCAGCGCAGGACGAAACGGTTTTTCGGCTCGCCTCCGACGTTTACGCCGACCAGACGACCGAGATCGACCGCATGGAGAAGATGCTGGCGGCGATGGCACCGCCTGGACCCGTTCGCTGATGTGACACCCGCCACCCAAACGAAAATGGAGCTGAAAGTGAGAAGACCGTATCGGAAACCCTTCGCGGGGGCGAGCCTCGCGGGACTGACGGGACTGCGATCAGCCGTTCTTTTGACTTCGGTGGCGCTCGCGGCCTGTTCGACGGCACCAGCCGCGCTTACGCCGTCCCCTCAGGCAAGTACTTCGACCTCGCCGCCGAGTCCGGACCCGCGAGTTGGCCTCAAGGCTGGGCGCTTCGATGCCGGCCAGGCTGCCTGGAACATGAGCCTCGTTTCAAATACGCCCCCTTCGGAGGGGTTCGTCGGAGTCACGAACTCCGACCTCGCCTTCATCGGCCAATATGTGTACCAGGGCAACTACAACGGCTTCATGATCTGGGACGTCACCAACCCCCGACGGCCTGTGCTGGCGAAGTCGTATCTCTGTCCGGCGTCGCAGAGCGATGTCTCTGTTTTCAGGAACCTTCTCTTCGTTTCAGGCGAGGGCACGTCGGGCCGGCTCGACTGCGGAGCCCAGGGCGTTCAGGACTCGGTGAGCCACGAGCGACTGCGCGGCATTCGCATCTTTGATGCGACCGACGTTCGCAACCCACGCTATATCGCCAACGTCCAGACCTGCCGCGGATCACACACGCACACCGTGGTCAGCGACCCAAACGACAAGGAGCATGTCTACATCTACGTTTCCGGGTCAGCGGGCGTGCGGTCACCCACCGAGCTGCCGGGCTGTTCGAACCTGGCTCCCGACCAGGATTCGAATTCGTCACTGTTCCGGATCGAGGTGATCAAGGTTCCTCTGGCCAGACCCCAGGATGCCCGCATCGTGAGTTCGCCGCGCATCTTCACCGATCTTGGTCCGGCCCCGCGCCGCACTGAGCCGGTGGACACCGCCGCCCAGAGAGTTCGGGTAGCGGCTGGTGCCAACCGTCCGGGCGGGGTGGGGGGACCACCGGCTGTTGGAGGTGGCGGCGCCGCGGCCGCCCGCGCGCGCAGTGGCCCAACGCAGTGCCACGATATCACGGTCTATCCGGCCATCGGACTCGCCGGGGGGGCGTGCGGCGGTTACGGGCTCCTGCTCGACATCAGCAACGTCGCGAACCCGGTGCGCATCGGTGCCGTCGCCGACACCAACTTCTCCTTCTGGCATTCCGCGACGTTCAGCAACGATGGGTCGAAGATTCTCTTCACCGACGAGTGGGGCGGCGGGTCGGCCCCTCGCTGCCGCGCGACGGACAAGCCGGAGTGGGGCGCCAACGCCATCTTCACGCTCAAGGACCGGAAGATGGAGTTCCGGAGTTACTACAAGATCCCCGCTCCGCAGACCTCGAATGAGAACTGCGTCGCTCACAACGGGTCACTGATTCCGATCCCTGATCGCGAGGTAATGGTCCAGGGGTGGTACCAGGGCGGCATTTCGGTTTTTGACTGGACTGATCCGTCGAATCCCAAGGAGATTGCGTTTTTTGATCGCGGGCCAGTGGACTCGACGCGACTTGTCAGCGGCGGCTCATGGTCAGTGTACTGGTACAACGGCCACATGATCAGTTCCGAGATCGCACGCGGCCTGGACATCTTCGAGCTTCAACCCAGCGCTTTCCTGTCGCAGAACGAGATCGACGCCGCGAAAACGGTGAAGTTCGGGCAGTTGAACGCCCAGGAGCAGCCTCGGATGGTTTGGCCGGCGAGTTTTCCGCTGGCTCGCGCGTTCCTGGACCAGCTCGAGCGTGGCACGGGGCTCGCCTCCGACCGGATTGCCGCAGCACGGAGTGACCTGTCGTCTGCCGAGCGTCAGGGGGGGCAGCCGAGGCGCGATTCGCTGCGTCAGCTCTGCCAGCGTCTTCACGTCGAGGCAAACTCGGCACGTGACGCCGCCAAGGTCCACAAGTTGGCTGCAGCAGTGTGCGATCTCGGTGCGCCGGCGATGTAACGCGGGTGACGAGGGTTACGGAGACGAGGAGGGCGAAGATGGCGAAGAGGATGAAGATGATGAAGAGGACGAAGAGGACGATGAAGATGGGCAGGACAGGGCTTGGATCAGGCTTCCTGAGAGGGCGGCACGAATCAACAATGCTGTCGACTTACCACTGAAATGTCTCCTGCCTCCTCATCCTCCTCATCATCTTCCTCCTCAGGGGGGCGGCTGGGGTGGTGGTGGCTGGCCTCAACCCTCGCCACCATCCTCGTCACACCGGAGCTGACGGCCCAGAGCACGAATCCGCTCAACCTCTTCGTTGTTGACGTCAGCATTCGCGACGGCTTGCCGGTCATTGGAACCCCGCGAAAGCTGACGAGAGACAACGGCACCAATTCACAGCCGTCGTTTTCGCCCGACGGCCGCACGGTGGTATTCAGCGGTCTGAGAAGCGCCGGGCCTGACGCGCGTAGCGACATTTTCGTCGTCGACCTTGCCAGCGGCGTGGAGAGGCAGGTTACCAGCACACCGGAGAACGAGAACTCACCAACGATCACCAGCAGCGGGGAGTTCGTCGCTGTTCGGTGGGTACCGGCAACGCTTTTCCGCGAGTTCGGGCTCTGGGTCTACGGACCTGATGGCACACCTCGTCGTGGCGTGTTGCCGGGCCCCGACACCACTGGCTACTACCTGCCCCTCGACGGCGGCGCGCTGGCACTCATGCGACCGAAGTCCCGGTTCACGGTGGCTGTCTACACACCGGCAACCGGACGCATCGAGGATATCGAGGGACCGGTCGCAGCACTGCCTCCACAGCGCATACCGGGCACAGGCGCAATCAGCTACACGATGACCGACTCGTCGGGCCGCAACCTGATCCGGAGGACGGACCTCGCGACGCGGAGCAGTTCGACGGTGGCGCCGGCTGTCCGTGGCCGGACTGTTCACAGCTGGCTGCCCGGAGGCACCCTCCTGATGGGGAAGGGCAACACCATCTACGCCCTGCGGCCGGGGCTGGACACAGCCTGGCGCAACGTCAGGGCATTCACCGAGCCGGAATTGAGCAACGTCGCCGCCTACACCGTGAGCGCAGCCGGCGACAAACTTGTACTGACATCCACGCTCCGGCCACCTCTCAATGTCGCGCTCCGCGATTCACTCGAGGCCGGGCACTCCGCGGCAGCGGTCGCCCGGATGTTTGGAGCGTTACGGGGCGCCGGGCGTCTTGATGACTGGTTCCGTACACCGGGGATCCTCGGTCTGGCCGACGAACGACACCTCGTGCGCGCCGGAGACGATGAAGTCGCCTTTGTCGAGTTTGTGGCGACGTTGTACCCGGCGTCACATACGGTGCAGGGTCGTCTTGGTGACGCCTGGATTGCAGCCGGTAACCGCGCCAACGCCTCGTCCGCGTTCCGCCGTGCGCTCCAGCTCAATCCGCGGGCATCCGCGGCGGACAGCGCGGCAGCGACCAGAGTCGAGCGTGCCCTTCGCGAACTGGGCCCACCGGGTGCCTGAGTGCGCCCGGCCGGTGTCAGCCTGCCCAGAGCGCGACGCGGCCGGGGAATTCAGTGTCGCCAGTTTCACGGCACAGGGCCTCCAGTAGCGGGCGGTTTGCGCCCCGCCAGCGCAGGTCATCGATGCTTTCCGCGATCGGAACGTCGATTCGCAGCGTCGCCAGCTGGCGATAAAGGAGCACTACATCTGCGTGCTCAAGCAGTGACGCCGCCAGGGCGGCCGCACCGCGGACCGGGACTTCCCAGTGCCGGTAATCGGTCGGGAATCGCTCGATGTGTCCGTAGCGACCGAGCATCGCCGCCGCCGATCGCGCGCCCCAGCGCGGGACGCCGGGAATCCCGTCCGAGTCGTCGCCAATGAGGGCGAGGTAGTCAGGGATCGACGCTGGCACGACGCCGAACTTTCCGATCACACCGAGTTCATCGAGCACCTTGCGTCTCATGCGGTCGAGGCAGACGACCTGCGAGCCGCGAACGCACTGCGTCATGTCCTTGTCTGGTGAGCAGATCACCACCTGTTCTACTCCGGGTTCGGCGCGCCACTTCGCGGCGCCGGCGGCGATGGCATCGTCGGCCTCGAACTCGATCATGGGCCACACCACGATCCCCAGTGCAGCTGCCGCCCTTTCGGCCACGGGGAACAGGGTCAGCAGCTCATCCGGCACTCCTTCACTTGTCTTGTAGCCAGCGAACAGCCTGTTTCGGAACGACTCTATGACGGTATCGAAGGCGATCGCCAGGTGAGTGACGTCGTCTTCGCGAAGGAGGGCATGGAGCGAACGGAGGAAGATCCCCATCGGCCCTCCCGACCTTGCGGGAGGTGCGCCTTCCGCTGACGGCTGGGGCGGCCGCTGGGCCGCGTACCAGGCGCGAAAGAGCTCATAGGTCCCATCAACGAGGTGGATGCGCATAGGACTGCGCGTGAATTCCCCTGCCGTGACGATGTCAGCCCGGTCCGCTGCAGAGCGCGGCGATCTGCTGCGCCACCACCGGCTCCAGCTGATCGAGGTAGGCCAGATACTGGCGGGCGGCATCCACGGCGACCTGCGCTCCGGCCGTGATCTTCTCCCTTGCGAGGGGAAGCATCTCCTGCGCCAGGCGCGACGTGGCGCATTCCCTTGTTGATGGGGCATCGGCCGCCGCACTCTGCGAGATCGCGAGTGCAGCGGCCCCGAGAAGGAATCTTGATTCCGGCGTGGACTGGACCGAATCCGCGAGCGCGAGAAACCTGAACGCAAGCTGGTAGGCGCCACGCTCGCGAGCCCCGTTGGCGGCCTTGTAGAGAGCGTTGCCGCGAGCGAGAGCGAACGCGGCGACTGTCTCTCGCGGCTCACCCGCCTGGAGAGCGCGCAGTGTGGATGCGTAAGCGCTGTCGGTCAGCCCGACATCGACCTGAGTCTGGGCAAGTGCGAGGTATCCCTGGCCGAGTGTCGGGTCGAGAGCCATCGCCTTCTGGAACTGGTCAAGTGCTTCAGCGCTCCGGCCCGACCGCCTCAGATCCTGTGCGCGTATCAGGTGCAGCTCGGCTAACTGCGGAAAACGTTCGAGACCCCGGTCAACGGCCACTTTCACGTCCGACTGAATGAGGTCGTAGTAGAGCAGGTACAGCAGTGCATCGCCGGGGAAGCGCGTTACACCGTCGGCGGCCAGCGCGATCGCGCGGACCATGCTCCCGTTGGAGCGGTGCGCCCCGGCCAGCCGTTGCACGAACGCGCTGTCGGAGCGCGATTCCTCGTGCTCCCTGAGCAGTCTGTCCCCTGCGGCAACGGCCTCCGGCCAGTCCTTCAGGGTGTAAAGGACCTGCCACTTCAGCCGTAGCAGTTCCATGTCGTCGGCCCAGGCCTCGGCGTGTCTGGTCACAAGAGGACGGGCCGGAGCGGCGTTTCCGCCGCGCAGCATCGAGCCGATCGCGCGTCGGGCGAGTGGGACGTCGCTCGAGTCGGTGGCGGCGAGCCGCAGCCAGAGTGATCCCGCACGCGCTCTCTCTCCGAGAGCATCGGATGCGCGCGCGCCGGCATCGAGACCCCAGAACGACTCAGGATGCCGCTCGAGCAGCGCCGCCGCCTCGGTCCAAAGCTCCACAGCAGGGGCTCCGCTTTCGGCAAGCGCGTTTACCAGGCAGGTGCGGACGAACAGCCCGGTCGGTTCAGCGACGACAGCGGCGCGGCCGTGGGCGAGGGCCTCGACGACGCGTCCCTCCCGAAGGTCGTTTTCGCAAAGCCTGTGTTGCGTCAGTTGGCGCCGCGCGGACCTGACAGTGGGTGCGAGAAGGGCGGCGATCGAATCCACGGTCGGCGCCTCGAAGATGCCCAAAGGTTGCCTGAGGCGCTGGTCTCTTGTAAGCGCGAGGCGGCTCGTAACACGGATTCGCTGCGGGGCCAGCCGCTCGGCCACCAGGTAGACAACTTCATCGGCTCGCAGCTGCCGCGCGACCTGTCGAATCACGATCGAGTCGATCAGGGGAGCCTCGATGCCGGAACGTTCGAGGAGTGTCGCTATTTCCCCTCCCCTGATGACGCGGACTTCGCGGCGATTGTAGAACCTCTGAATCCTTCCGCGCACGTTTTCGGCGATTGACTCGCCAAGGCGTCGATCCCGCGACTCGTACGAAGTGACGAGGATCAGCTGCTGCGTGAACTGGGCGCGCACCGGGACGGTAACACAAGCCAGGAGAACCGAGACCGCGGAGATCGTCCGGGAGAGCGACATCGTCATCCTGTCCGCCGGTGCAACTCGCTCGCCCTAACGCGACCAAGGCGGCACTACACCGTTGGTGCGGGCGTAAGCGATAAGCTGCCCCAGATGCTCGTGCAGATGGTTGGTGGCGAGCAGCCATCCGCGCCGCATCGGCATCGCCGACCCGAACATCGTGATCTGTTTCTCCATGTCCCGGTCGGTCGTCGCTTCCATCTGCTGGCGCAGCCAGGCAAATGACCGCTCCAGCTCGACCATCGTCTGCTGCCGGTTGAGTTTTCGCTGTTCATATGCCTGAGCAGTGCTGTAGTCGTTCCCCTTGATGCCGGTCTCAACCGGGACCTGGAAACCCAGGGCGCCGGGGATCAGATAGTTGTCCGCTGCGACGTGCAAGAGGACCTCGCCTGACGAGCGAACGCCGGTCGCGGGCCGCCATTCAAACGCCTTGTCGGGAAGTGCCTTGGCAAGCGCCACCAGCTTGTCTTCGAGCTCCTTTACCGCGGTCGTCATCTCGCTCATCATCCCCTTCTGCGCCGGCTGCGCGGCAGCGGGAACAGCTGAGGCGACAACAAGCAGCGTCATCGTTGTGGTCGTAAATCGGCGCATATTCGCTTCTCCTGGTGTCGATCGCGGAATCTGAATCTGACGCGCGGTGCGCCGCGTGTCACCCCTGCAGCCCGGTCTGTGTGGACCTCGCTGTTCGCCCGGAACGCGCCGTTGTCTGCCGGGTGGAAGAGAGAGGACGGAATGTCCCGAAGGCGTTCCTCAGTTTCACGATCGGAACGGCCTCAAGTCACCCAAACCGACACCGCTGATGAAGAAGCGACCCGCACCTGCCAAGAAGGGTCCGTCATCCGATCACGTTCACGAAGATCTTGTGCGTGAACCGACAGGAGATGCACTCGATGATACGATCGAGGAGTCCTTTCCTGCCTCCGACCCCCCCTCCTACACCCCAAGCAGGGCTGGGACCCCGGCCCCCGAGCCCGACCGCCCCGTGACCGGCGGGCCCGCACCGGACCGTTAGGCAGGACCTGCCAACGTCAAACGGCTCCGTCCGTGATGTGCGAACGAAAGCTGCCATCGAGGACATCAGACGGCGGAAACCCGGGACGAGGTAGTGCTCTTCACCACCTCAGCGGCCCAGGAGCTCCTCCTGCGCGCCTGGCGTGCAGGAGCCGCCAGAATTCTCAGGAAACCTGTCGATGCCCGGGAGCCGCTCGCAGTGCTGTCAAGCCTCCGGGACCGCCGAGGCGACGGGACATTTCCGATCGCCTCAGGCTGAGTCGCTGGTCAGAGTCCGCGTTCAGGAATGCTGCCCCGGTCGCCTACCTGCGCCGTCTGCCAGCTGCGGGAGCTGCCGGTGGAGATGTCATCCGCAGATGGAACCCCGCTTTCATCCTTCCAGACGGCTTCGATATTGCGGGCAACTTCCCTCAAAACGTCTGCCCTTGCGGGCAAACCGTCTGACTGGAGGAACTGGACGACTGCCTGCGGAATGACATTGTGCAGCGTCATCGTCGACCTGGCGTGGCCGCGAAGATGGCGGTGCGCGAGTTCAGCAGCCTCGGTGTCACCCAGCGAGAGCGCCGTGGTGTGCAACATGACGTAGCCCACACTTGCGAGCGAACAAGCCGTGTAATCGTCACGCAGGTTCTTCGGCAGTTTCTCGGTGCGCAGGAAATCGATCGCCGCCGCGCCGAAGCCAAGCAGCGCAGACCCGATCCGCTTGACTGATTCGGCCACGTCCTGACCGGTTCCCTGCCGCTGCTCAGCAAGAGCCTCGAGTGCGCTGATGTGACGTTGAGTCGTCGTTTCGATGCTCCGCAGCTCGGCGACGATCGCCGGGTAGTCGGACTCGAGGTCCGAGATCTGCCCTCGCAGCGCCTTTTGAATGTGCTGTTCGAGCGCGAGCATGTCTGTTACGTAACTGCTGATCGCTTCTGCTTCCCTGGTTGGCATGGCTCTCTCCTTCGGTTGCTGGGCGAAATTGCGCTTGCCGAAGTTAGGAGTCACCGCCGCGGCGGACCATTTGCCGGTAGTTACAACCTCTTGTAGTCCTCCAGTTCAGGGAGCCGCTGAAACCACTCTGCAGTACGGTCGTAGTTGAGTCGCAGCCGCCAGAGACAGCACTGGTCAAAGGAGGGCTGAGGCAACAGACTTAACCCGCACCGACACCACGACCAATGTTCTCTCTTCTCCTCGCCGTCGCTTTCTCCGCGGCCGCGCCTGCCAGCCCCGCAACTCTGACTCCCCACCCTGTCGTTCTGACCGCGGTCGATCCGGTCGGCGATTACGCGTTCGAAGTTGACATCGGCGGGCAAATGGTCCAGGGCGGCATTCGCGTCGCCAAGGCGGATACGGGCTACACCGCAGTACTCTGGGCCGAAGGCGACCCGAGCGGTGAGCTGACCGCCACAAGTACGCGACTCGACGGAAACGTCTTCACGTTTGTTGTGCCGTCGCAGATGGGCAGCGCGCAGGTGCGCCTGACCTACGCCCCTGATGGGAGCGTCGCAGGCGAGGCCACGTTCCTCGATGGACCTCAGGCCGGCGGTTCGGCGGGCCTCAAGGTCGCGCGCATCAAGCGGCAACCGTAAGTCAGAGCGCTGGCCGCTTTAGATGGACGTCGGTGGCCGCCTGAAACCGGTGCGCCACCGACAGAATCCTGTCGTCGTTGTACAGAGCGCCCACGATGACCGCCGCGATCGGCTGCGGCTTGAGCTCGAGCCGTGGCTGCTGGTTGTTGGCTCCACCTCCCCCTCCCCCTCCCTGTGTGGGGACGTCGAACTTGTAGGGTACCACGACGCAGGGATGCCCGGTCTGGGCGTTCGCGCCGATATCTGCCGTTGGCGCGCCGATGAACATATCCAGATCGTGCATGTACTCCGCCCAGCGTGAGATCAGCACGTACCGCCGTCGCTGCGCCTGAACGAAGTCGAAGGCGCGAACGGTTCGCCCGTTCACGAACCGTGGGTTCCAGTCAGCCGGAGCCATCGGGTTCACCGGAGTCGCCGACGCGGCCCCTCCGCCGCCACCCGCCCCTCCGGGTGCCCCCGCTCCCCCCCCTCCACCACCACCCGCCCCGCCCCCTCCGCCGGGCCGGGGTTCCGGGAGCGCGGTGAGGTCGAGCCCGATCTCACGCGCCTTGCGCTGGACATAAGCATCAAATGCAGCGGCGCCCTCGACGCCGAGTCCTCCTCCGCCACCTGGTACAGTCGGCCGCGGCCCCACTTCGCGTGGCTGCATTCCCAGCTCACGTAGCTTCTCCACCAGTTCACGAGGCGCGTTGGGGTCCACGCCGATCCTCAGCGAAGCGAGGTTGACACGCCGGTCGAACTGGTACGGCGTCGTCACCGTCGACGGATCTTTCTCGTCGACACCGTGAATGGCGCTGAAAACCATCGCGCAATCCTCGATCGTCCGGCACATCGGCCCCACGCGATCCATCGACCAGGCGAGCACCATGCCACCATGCCGGCTGACCCTGCCAAACGTAGGCCTGAGGGCGCTCAGCCCGCAGCGGATCGTTGGTGAAACGATCGAGCCCTGGGTCTCGGTCCCGATGCTGAACGCAACGCAACCGGCTGCGGTTGCGGACGCTGGCCCGGCGGACGAACCGCTCGAACCCTGTACCAGGTTCCAGGGATTGTTCGTCCGGCCCCGGAACCACTGATCGTTCTGGGCGAAAAGGCCGGTCGACAGTTTGGCGAGCAGGACCGCACCGGCGGAGCGCAGTCTCACCACTACCTCCGCGTCTTCGTCGATGATTCGATCTTCGAAGTCTCTGGCGCCCCACGTCGTCGGCACGCCCCTGGTCGAAAAGAGATCCTTTAAACCGTAAGGGATTCCGTGCAGAGGGCCGCGGTAGCGACCGGCGCGGATTTCCGAATCGGCCTGCTCGGCCTCCCGGCGCGCCTGCTCCTCCATGATCGTTACTGCGCAGTTGAGCGTCGGATTAAGTCGCTTGAGACGCTCGAGGTAAATCTCCGTCAGTTGCACCGACGTAAGGCGCCGTGCCCGAATGAGCGCCGAGAGTCTGTGGGCCGGAAGAAAAGCGATGTCTTCGGGAGTTGGCGGAACCGGACCGGTCCATCGCTCGACGGTGAAAACCGAACGATCAAACGCCGCCCGGCCCCGCTCGCGAGCCAGCTTCTCCATCAGTGCCCCTGTTCCGGAGGGCCAGGGCTGAAACTGCAGCACCGGAGACTCTCCGTTGCCAAGGGGCAGCGGTGGAGGTGGTGGCTGTTGAGGCGCACCCTGCGCGCTCAGCGACGTGGCGTGGGCAAAGCCGAAGGTGGTGGCCGCCGCCGAGACCAGCGACAGGAACATGAACTGCCGCCGATCGAGCCCCAGGTTTTCGTCGTCCGCTCCGAGAGCGGCGATGTCGGTTTCGAGCTGGTCGAGAATTTCTTCCGGTCGGTCCACGGTCGTTGAGTTTGAAGGGAGTGCTCCAATCTGTCTCCCGCTCACCTCACGTCCAGATCGGCCGACCGATCCTTCGTGGAGCCGCCCCTGGCGTCAACGCACCATGAAACCCGTTGTGTAGACGAGGACCGCGCCGTAGCGCGAGTTGTCCGCGATTCTGGTCCCCGTGATCGCTGATCCGAGCTCGGAAGGATGAATGGCAACGACAGCTTCCACTTCGGACATCGAGATCTGGTCCGGTGAGAGATTGACGGCGATCCCGTTCAGAAAGATCTGCGCACAGCGCCGCTGGCCGCTGAATCGGAAACAACCGGATGGTGGGCTCACGTGCTGCAAGCCGAGGAGCTTGCCGCCACCTCGCGAGTAATCTCCAAGCGAGAAAAACCGATCGCGCACCGGTTCGATGTCATCGGGACCCGCATAGCGCCAGAAAGCCGTGAGCAGCGACGATCCGAACACCTGCCGCACGCTGGCACTGATCACATCCTTGGTGCTCTTCTCGGCGACCGTACCCTCGAGAAAGACGGTGTCGCGCAACACGTCGCCCTCGACAAGCTCGAAGTTCTCGGTCTGGATCGGCAGGTAACCGGTACGGCGGACGAGAATGGTGTACTTGCCGGCTTTTTCTGCCTTTAGGTTGAATCCTCCGAAGACGTCCGTGACTCCGGTGTCGATCACGGCGTTGCGGTTGCTGATGAGCGCAACACGGGCCTTCTGCGCGGCGACGCGCGCCTTGCCCACGACGAGGATTCCGTCAAAGGACTGGGCGGAAAGAGGCGAAGCGAGGAGTGCAATCGCCAACAGCGCCAGAGTTCCCTTTTGCATGATGCCGTCCTTCGGTTCGTTGCTTGTGAGACACCCGTTGACGGACCAACCCCAGCAACCCTCAGGCACCTGTCTGGTGGATGGTAACGACCTCGACGATGCGCAACCTGCGCGTCCGCGCTGGCAGCTTGAGAAGGGTGACCTCACCAACTCGCCGCCCGACGAGCGCCTTCCCGATAGGGGACGACATCGTCACGTGACCATCGTCAAAGTCCTCCGAGTCTCCAAAGACCAGGTGATAGGTCTCCACGACGCGCGTTTCCTGGCATTCGACGACGACCCGGGAGCCCAGGCCCACCTCGTCGACGGGGATCTGTGACAAGTCGATCGCCGCGAGTTTGCTCAGGCGCTGCCGGAGCTGTCCGAGTCGCGCCTGGACAAACGCCTGCCGTTCCAGCGCGGCTTTGTATTCGCTGTTTTCGCGCAAGTCGCCGAGTTCGACAGCTCTTCGTATCTCATTGGGAAGCACGACGTTAAGCTCGTGCTGGAGCTTAACGACTTCGTCCTGCAGCCTCTTTTTCGTCTCTTCGAGCATGGCGCATTGGCCAAAAGGGAGCGCCCGACCTCGCGAGGCCGGGCGCCGTGTTTATGCAAGGTACATGAACGGCTGGTCCAGTCAATTCTTGGCTTGGGAGACTCCGGACACCATTCTCCATGGTTCCCGCTCCTCCGCTCACTCCGCTCACTCAGGCATCCGTCCGATGAAACTCTTCCGTCGTTCACTTGTCGCCATGACTGTCGGCGGTCTCGTTGGTGCTTGTCTCCCCGAGAGCGACCTGCTCGGTCCGAATCCGGAAATCGGAGAGGGTCTTGTCTACAACCTCATCCTCTTCAATTCCCGGAACCTGCCCTTTGTCGTGACCGAAGGACCGCCACGCCTGGAGCTTCAACGTGGAGCGCTTACGCTTTCCACCGATTCGACATGGATCGTGTCGCAGGTTTACCGTGTGACTGACGCCGGCCAGAACCTCACTCAGACGATCACCCGCCGCGGCAACTACACCCGCGCCGGTGCCGCCCTCCGGCTACAGATGTTTGGAGATACGACGACCCAGTACGTCGGTACATGGTCGGCGGAGGCGGTGGTGCTCAACGACCGCGCGGCCGCGCAGGGCGATCAACTCGACTTCAGGAAGTAGGCATCACTTCCGCGTCCGCTCGTAGGCTGATCGCAGCTTCTTCATCAGTTCTTCACGGCGATCATGGAGGCGGCGCAATCGCCGGGGCTTTCGGCGCGCGAGTGCATAACTGGTCAGGAGGGGTAGCGCGACCGTCGCATCGATGTAGCTGACGACGGCGTCGGGGAGTCGATCGGGGTCGATCTTTCCCCAGCTCACCGCTTCCGCAGGAGTCGCCCCCGAAAGTCCGCCTGTGTCAGGTCGGGCGTCGGTGATCTGCAGAAAGTAGTCGTGACCTTTTTCGTCGATGCCGAGGACTTCCTGAATCTGAGGTTCCGTCTGCAGTGCGAAGTTTTTCGGGCTTCCGCCACCGAGAATCAAGACTGCGCTTTTTCCTTTTCCACGCTTGGCGTCGAGGACGATCGCCGCCGTTTCATTGACGTCGGCGTTGGGATCGATCACGCATTGGTTGCCGTCCAGCGCCAGGGCGGCGACGTTCATTCCTATCGAGGAATCGCCGGGCGAGGACGTGTAGATCGGGACACCGCAGCGGTAGGCGGCGCCGAGGAGCGACTTTGCGCCCTGCCCCAGGCGGCGTTCGCGTTCGACAACGTATTTGCCGCAGAGCCAGTGAAACTCGGCGCTGGACATGGCTCGCTGGAACTCCTTTCCCTGGACAACGGCGCGAAAGAAGGCGTCGGTGGACAGGAGGACATCGTAGTCGAAGAAGATGTCGTAGATCCGTACCACACCTTCCTCACGCAGGACGATGTCCGAAGTCGTCGGGTTGCCCCGGTGCATGGACAGACCGAGCCCGAAATGCGTGTCGTGGTAGAGATTGGCACCGGTGGAGATGATCCAGTCCACGAAGCCAGCCTCTATCAGTGGTATTACGGCTGACATACCGAGGCCGGCGGGCGTGAGCGCGCCCGTCATCGTCAGCCCGACCGTTACCTCCGGCTCCAGCATGCGCCCGACGTAGAGCTGACAGGCTTCGCGCAGGCGTCCCGCGTTGTAGGCCAGATATGCACCGTCTATCAGGTCGGCCACGGTTTCGCTGCCCGTAATCGGTTTCGGGTCTATCTTGCCGCCCTTCAGGAACCGGCTCGCGGGCGCACCAGCCAGCGGGCGTCCGCTCTGCTCGCGCCTTTCCGCTCGCGCCTTTTGTTCGGCTTTGGGCCCGCCGGCAGATGATCGTTTGGGTTGGGGTCCGGTTCGCGATGCCTTGAAACCCGACGGCCGGCCACCTTCGCGACGGCGCGCCGTCACATCGCCTCCCGCGTGAAGCGCGCAGTGTTACTACCGGCAGGCCCTTCATAGGCAGCGATCACGGCCTGGGCCGCCTCACGCGGGTCGTCGGTGATCACGATCAGATCCATGTCGCCCTCGGAAATCTTTCCCTCGTTCAGTACCCGTGACCGGAGCCAGCGAATAAGGCCGGCCCAGTAATGGGTCCCGAAGAGAATCAGCGGGAACTGCGAAATCTTGCCGGTCTGAATCAGCGTCAGCGCCTCGAACAGCTCATCCATCGTCCCGAACCCACCGGGAAAGATGATGAAAGCGTTCGAATACTTGATGAACATTGTCTTGCGGACGAAGAAATACCGGAAGTTGATCAAGGTGTCGACGTAGGGGTTGGCGCCCTGCTCGAACGGGAGTTCGATGTTGCAGCCGATCGAACGCCCTCCTCCGAGGCGCGCCCCCTTGTTGGCGGCTTCCATGATGCCGGGTCCGGCACCAGTGATGATCGCGAAGCCCGCTTCAGCCAGAAGTCGCGCAGTCTCCTGAGCCGCTTCGTATTGAGGATCGTCGGGGCCGGTGCGGGCCGAACCGAAGATCGTCACGCCTTTCGTAACCGGCGCCAGAATGTCGAAACCTTCAATGAGCTCGCTGACGATCCTCAGGACACGCCACGGGTCCGTCGATGTGAAGTCATGTCGTGGGACACCCGCCCGCGACTGCAGCAGCTTGGCGTCTTCTGTTATCGGAAAGGCATCACGCAGCGACGTATCGACTGCCCGGTGAGCGCCGCTCGTCCGCGAGGCAGACTCCTGCGACGGCGGTTTGCGTCCGGCCGCGCGGTGACCAGCCTCGGTCCTTTCCTTGAGGCCTTCTCGAGCTTCCTTTTCCGCGAGTTTGAGGCGATCGGGATCGATCTTGCGGCCCAGTCCCGACCGTGGCCCCTTGGTGGGCTTCTTTCGATTTGCCATCTATGAGTTAGTGTTGACGTTCCCCCCCCCCTCCCCACCGGCGCCTCGAAGCGCAGGAGCTTACTCGGGGAACGGTGGAGGCGGGAGGCGCGGCGGATGTCGCCGCGCCTGCAATCTCTACGGTACGCGGTGGCTCCATCGCCGAGCGGACCCCTGACCGCCTTCACTCAAAGTACAGACTTGCCGGTTATCATCCTCGTTGCAGACGGCGCCCGCCCCGATACTCTGGGTTCAGCCATGGATCGTGGGGAGTTGCCGTCGCTCGCTCAACTCCGTGACGAGGGTGGCGCGCACACGATCGTCACCGCCTGGCCTTCGGTAACTGGGGTTGCGTACACACCGTTCCTGCTCGGGCGTTTTCCCGGCGCTGTCGGGTTGCCGGGCCTCCGCTGGTTCGACCGGGCCCGCGAGGTTCGCGCGATCGGTGGTCATTCGCGCAGCTACGTTGGCGCCGATCTGCGTCACGTGGACCGGGACCTCGACCCGGCCGCACCCACCGTGTTCGAACTCGCCGGGCACTCGTTAGGCGCTCTCAACGTCATCTCGCGTGGCCTCCCCGTCCGATCACGCATCGGCGTCGGCATTCCTTTTGTGCTGCGGGCAGCCGTCACGCACTTCCGGGGCGATGTCGGCGGCTGGCTCTCGATTGACCGGGACGTCGGGAATACCCTCGTGCGGAGAATCAGGAATGAAAAGCCGCGGTTCGTTTTCGCTGCGTTCACCGGCATCGACAAGACGTCTCACAGCAATGGCCACGGATCCACGATCGTGCTCGATGCAATGCGCATCGTCGACCAGGTGGTTGCCGACATAAGGAGGGACGCGGAACAGGCGGGCCGTTGGGACGACTGCCACCTCTGGATTGTGAGCGACCACGGCCACTCCCCGGTTGCTCAGCATGACGACCTCGCCGCCCGCATGCGGTCGTTGGGCGTGCGCACGCTCGCTCATCCCTGGGTCTTCGGTAACTCGCGCCAGGCGGCTGTCATGGTGAGCGGAAACGCCATGGCTCACGTTTATCTGGAGCTGAGCCGGCCGACGAGGCCCTTCTGGCCAACCCTCCGCGATCGATGGTCAGACCCTGTGGCTTCGCTGATCGACCACAACTCGGTTGATCTGGCGATCATCCCTCATTCGGCGACCCGGGTGGAGGTCGTCGGCCGGGAAGCGCGCGCGAGTCGCGGGGCGCCAACGGCGAGTGCACCGGACGGAGCTGGCGTTCGTCGCGTTGGCGGACGGGCCTTTATCGAGCGCTCGAATGACACCTACTCCTACATCCCCGAAGATGGAGACCCCCTTGGGCTCGGAGAAGCGCTGGGGCTGCGGCGGGACGAGGCGTACGAACGAACTTTCGACACCGACTATCCGGACTCCCTCGTTCAGATAGCGCACCTCTGCGCGTCGGAGCGAGCGGGCGACGTCATCCTTTCAGCTTCTCGCAACTGGGACTTCAGGGAGCGGTACGAGCCGATCCCGCATGTGTCTTCGCACGGAGCACTGCACCGTGATCACATGCTGGTACCCCTGATTCTCAACCGCAGGGCGAGTCGCAGCCCGCTTCGGACTACCGATGTGATGCCCAGTGCGCTTCAGGCCCTCGGTGTTCCCGTCCCGGCCGGACTCGACGGTGAGAGCTTTCTCTAGTCCGCTTTCACCTTTGTGAAGGGAGGGCTTGCGCCTCTCCGAGGCCCGGCGCGACTGTTGTAGCTGGCCACGACGGCAGCCTTATCCTGGAGAGACCACCACCATGCGCACCAGAATCCTTGCCGCCCTGCTCCTGGTCCTCGCTTTCTCGACTGCCTGCTCTGGGGGCGGCGGCACGTCGTCAGCCGGCAGCGTCCCGCGCCCCGTACGAGGCGGCCAGAACCTCATTACCGAGGGCGAGATCGCCGAGCTGGGTCAGGGGCTGGAGAGCGCCTTCGACATTGTCGAGCGATTGCGCCCGACGATGTTGCGTTCGCGCGCGGCGACGTTCGGCACTTCGCAGGCCGGCGAGGCGATCGCGGTGATCGCCTACGTCGACGACGTCCGACTCGGCGAAACGGGCAACCTCCGCACAGTGCCACGCCTTCAGGTCAGGGAAATCCGGTACGTCAACGCCACTGATGCAACCCAGCGTTGGGGCACCGGGCATGGGAGCGGAGTGATCCAGGTGATTTCGCGCAAGTGACTCCGCGCGAGCATGCTTCAGGCGGCCGGCGACACGACGACGCCGGCCGCGTCCCGTTTCAGGGAACTACCGCCGGCTTCGGTTCGATCTTTACGACCCACAGGCCGTTGTACATGTCGTTGACGTAGGCGAGGCCGTTCCTGACCACGACGCCCCACGTCATGGCTGTATTGCGCACCCGTCCGTCCATGTCGGCTGTATTGAGGTGTCCGATCTCGCGACCCTGCGCGCGCAGGTCACCCCTCATCTCACCAGAGATGTCAAACACGCGAAAGCCGCCATTATACGCTCCCATATACAACGTATCCCCCGCGACCCAGACGTTGTGGACACCTCCGAACTCCGGCTCGTACCAGGCGACCGACCGCGGGTTCTCCATGTCGCTGACGTCGATTACCTGCAGCCGTCCGTAGGCTCGGCCCGCCGCGGCGTCCTTAGCCCCCTGGACTCCGCTCGCCGGGAACACTTCATCGGCGATGAAGACGTAGTTGCGGTGACGCCACGCGGTGTGGGTTCCGCGGATGAAGCCCGGACCGCCCGCTGCCTCGACGTTCCGGTACAGCTCATTCAGGTCGTATTTGTACTGTGATACCAACTGCGGATTGCTGGGACTGCCGCCCTTGATCCCGGCTCCGACGTCGAGCACCACCAGCCCGTCGTTCCAGTAGCTGGCGTAAAGGAGTCCGTTCTGGACGTCGATGTCATGGAGCGTACGGCCGGCGTCACCGTGGGTCCTGGGAGTCTTCCACTGCGCGACCTCGCGCGGCCGATATGGGTCGGAGATGTCGATCACGTGCAGTGCGCCCGTGCCGTCATTCGTCAGGTAGACATGGGTTCCGAACTTCTCCTGGGCGTAGATGAACGCCGAGTGCACGCCTGACGTGACGCCCTCTGTGAACTCACTGATTACCTTCGGGTGTTTGGGGTCCTCCAGCGAGCAGATGACGATTCCGTTGCGTCGGTCGCTGGCCCCTTCTCTCGTGAAGACAAGAAACCTGCCGTCGGGTGTCGTCATCACATCGTTGACGCGACGCGTGTTGGACACGACCGAGTCGGTGACCACGGGCTTCGAAGGATCGCTGATGTCGATCGCGTACATCACGTCGCCGCCCCCCCCGGAACCGAGGTAGGCATGTTTGCCGTCGGGATGGATCCAGACCTCTTCGGTGCTGAACCGGGTACGTGGCAGTCGTCCAACGACGGAAAGCGGGCGCCTGACATCGCGCGGCGAGACCCGGATGACCGCCTGAGCGGTGCGCGATCCCTGGCTGGCGGTGACGACGTATTCACCAGGTGTGTAGGCCGTGAAGCCGCCACGCTGGTCGATGACTCCTTCGCCAGGCGCAAACGACCACGACGTCGACAGACCGTCGATCGCACGCCCTCGACCGTCGCGTGCAACTGCTCGCAGGTTGATCACGTCACCCTGACGGGCTTCCATCCGCCCCGGCTCGATCGCGAGCGTGGCAACCTGGGCCGCGACGACTTCCACCGGTATCCGGATTGTCGCCGCACCGACTGTCCCCGTAACTGTGGAGCGTCCGGGCGTCACACCCGTCACCATGCCGTCCCCGTCGACCCGCACCACGGCGGGCGCCGAGGAACGCCATGCAGGCCGATCGCCCGCACGCAGATCACCAGTGACGGAGAAGACCTGCGCGCCCAGGCGAAGTCGCTGACCCGCTGTGAGTCGCGCCATGGAGGGCTCGGCGGTGATTCGGGCCGCTGGCCCGGCAACCATCTTCACCTCGACGCGTTTTGTCACCGGTCTGCCGCCAGGGACGACCGCCACCACCATGACGGGGATGGTGCCGGTGGCACCAGAGCGGATCAGACCGAGCGAATCGACCTCCGCCTCGAATCGGCCGCCGGCTGCCTGGTAGCGGACGCGCGCACCATCAATCGCCCGACCGGCGGCATCGAGAACCTGAGCGCTCAGGCGTAACGAGTCACCGGCGTTCATTACCGGCTGGGCAGGGTTGACGACGATCCGTACGTCGGCGTTCTGTGCGTGCGCCGTCGAGGCGACTGCGGCGGCGAGGAGAAGTGACGCGATTCTTGTGTTCATGGGTTCGATGTTTTGGGGGTCCTGCTGCAAGACGGCGGGGATGGAGAGGTTGGACGAGGTTGGACGAGATCGGGAAAGGCTACTCTGACCACCCCGCCCTCCTCGTCTTCCTCGCCCTTCCTCTCAGCACACTTGACGCCAGCCCGCCATCACGGGACAACTGCCGGCCGTGGCTCCATCTTCACTATCCAGAGGCCCGAGTTCATGTCGTTGACGAAGATCAGATTGTTTTTTACCACCACACCCCACGTCATGGTCGCGTTCGGCACCTTCCCCTCGGGGTGCTGCGGCTGATAGTGGGCGATCTCCCTCCCCTGTGCCTGGAGGTCGCCGCGCAATTCCCCGGAAATGTCGAAAGCGTGAAAACCCGAGTTGTACGCGCCGACATACAGAGTGTCACCGGCCGCCCACACGTTGTGCACGCCGCCGAATTCCGGCTCGTAGTGTGCCACCGACCGCGGCTTCGTGATGTCGGAGACGTCGACCACCTGCAACCGCCCGTAAGCGCGCCCGACACGCCCCCCCAGTGCGGCCTGGACCTCCGCCGGGTCGAAGACTTCGTCGGCAATGAAGACGTAGTTCCGATGACGCCAGGCGGTGTGCGTGCCCCTGATGTAGCCCGGCCCCGCCTCGGTCTCCACACGCGTGCGGTACAACGCGTCGAGGTCATACTTGAACTGCGATACCACCACCGGATTCGATGGCGATCCCCCCCGCACGCCGTTCCCGACATCAAGAATGATGAGCCCATCGTTCCACCAGCTGCCGTACAGCAGTCCGTCCTGGACATCCACATCGTGCAGAACCCGGCCAACGTCGCGATTGCCCGGACGGGGCGTCTTCCAGACGGCGACTTCGCGGGGTTTCGCCGGATCGTCGATGTTGACAGCGTGCACGGCGCCGGTGCCGTCGTTGGTTATGTAGACGTGCCGGCCGTGACGTGGATCGGTGTAGATGAACGCCGAATGCACTCCCGAGGTCACGCCCTCGGTGAAGTCCGCCGCCTTTTTCGGTCGCAGGGGGTCGGCAAGCGTCATGACCACGATCCCGTTGCGACGGTTGTCCGCCCCTTCACGGGTGAAAACCAGCACCTCACCCTTCTCATCGGTCATGATGTCGTTGACGATCCTGAAGTTCTCCACCACCGAATCGACGACAACCGGCTTCGCCGGATCGGTGATGTCGATGGTGTAGAACCGGTCACCTCCGGCGTGCGTTCCCAGATACGCCACCTTCCCGTTCGGGTGCACCCAGACCTCTGACGTGATGAAGGCACTGCGCAGTACCGTGCCGACAACAGACGTCCTGCGCCTCACATTGCGCTCGTCAAGCCGCACCGTACCGCCGGCACTGACCCGACCGAAGCTGGCCGTCACCTGATACGTACCGGGCTCGTAACCCACAAACGCCCCGTCCGGGCCCAACTCCCCCCTGCCCGGTGTAAACGACCACGATGGAGCAAGACCTTCTATCGTGTTGCCTGAAGCGTCTCTGACCACAGCTGAAAAGCGAACGACGTCCCCCTGGCGCGCGTTGATCGTCGCCGGGGTCAGATTCACGGTTGCCCCCGCCAGTGCCACCACCTGGACGTCGAAACCGGTCACAGCTGAACCGGCGCTCACGTTCACCGTCGCCCGCCCCGCCGAAACACCTTCTGCAACTCCCTCTGCGCTCACCCGCAGCACCGCATTGTTTGACGAGCGATACGTCACACGATCGAG
Organism: Gemmatimonadota bacterium; assembly: GCA_052389935.1. GTDB lineage: Bacteria > Gemmatimonadota > Gemmatimonadetes > Gemmatimonadales > Gemmatimonadaceae > JBQTHK01. The sequence continues at coordinate 38,027 of JBQTHK010000059.1, forward strand.
CGCCGAATCGCCTTCGGCGGAACGCGCCACCGCCAGCAGCGGGAGACGCTGGCCCACTCCCATCCTCGCCGGACGAGGCTCCACAGCGACGGTCGCCGCCGGACCCGGAACCATGTGGACCTCCACCCGAGTCACGATCGGCCGGCTCCCGGGCACAAGGGCCGACACCGTGACAGGGATCTTCCCGACCGCTCCCGACGTCACGAGCCCGAGCGAATCCACCGCTCCCTCAAAGGCCCCGGCCGCCGCGAAGAACCGGATTCGTGCTCCCGTTACAGGGCGACCCGACTCATCCATCAGTTGCGCGGAAAGCCGCAACGTGTCCCTCGCGATCATGCGCGGCGCTGATGGCGTCACGACGATCCGCGACTGCGCCGACAATGCGGCAGCACTAAACGCGGCAAGAAGAAGGTTGGCCCTGAACACCATGTTGGATCCCCGGGACAGTGACACTCGGTGACTGAAAACGCCTGCCGACAGGCAGGCGGACACTTTGGAATGTAAGGAGCGTCAGCGCCACGATGAAGAAGACCCGCCACCACTCATCCCGCATCCGGTCACAACATCCCTCTGCGCTTGAGCCTCGCGTATTGGTCGACTACTTCCCGGGCCGCCGCACCCGGCGCCACGTCGAGCACGAGAACACCGCGCTCCCGCATCTCCGCGAGCGCCGCTTCCCGCGCCTGCAGCAGATCTTCGGCAGCCGCTCTTTCGAAAGCCGCGGAAACGTCCACAGGCCGACCCCCTCCCACCGCGAGTGCGTTCAGCTCCGGGTTGCGCAGAACCACCGCCAGCGGGAGGTGTCTCGGTCGCAGCGAACCGATGTGCGCCAGCAATGCCTCACTCGCTGTACGATCGATGACGTCCGTGAACAGAACTGTCAGCGCACGTTTTCGGTTGTGCGCCGCCAGATGCGCGAACACCGCGGGGTAATCCGGCTCGACCATTCGCGCCTCCGCGGCAGCCAGCGCATCGACGATACGCCGCAACGCCCGTCTCCCGCGTGCGGGAGCGACGTGGTGCTGAATCCCGTCCGCAAAGATCATCACTCCCACGTTGTCATCGTGCTCGACCGCCGAAGCAGCAAGCTGGACAGCCGCATCGATCGCGAACTCGACCAGTGCCCTGCCATCAACCTCCACCGTGAGCATTCGTCCCGCATCGAGCACGAGCAATACCTGCTGCCGGCGCTCGTCTTCGTACTGTCTCGCGATCGGCTTTCCCCTGCGGGCTGTGGCCTTCCAGTCAATGGTCCTCGTGTCATCTCCCGGCACCCACTCGCGAAGACTTTCAAAAAGCCGGCCCTCTCCCAGCCGACGCACGTTACGAAGGCCGGCTTCCTTCCTTCGCCTTGTCTGTGCCGGGAGGATCCTCGTCAGCGTACCGCTGAGATCCGGAAACACAGTCGTCTTCCACGGCGCATCGATCCTCAGGTGCCTCCATGCCAATCCCCATGGACCGCGAACCCTCATGTGCAGCCTGCCGCCGCTTACCCGGCCCCTTCGCACCGCTCTCACCTCCACCTCCTCCCTGACCGCCCCATTCGGGGGAAGCGTCAACCGGCGTTCCCGTTCGTGAACGAGCGCAAGCTGTGCCGGCATTTCTTCTCTTGCCTCGACGACAATTGTTCGCCCGAGGGGGTTCAGCCAGCGATAGCTCACGGCAGCCTCTCGGCCCCGAGAGAGTGCGGGCGGTGCCTCCCTCCTCACCACCAGGTCGTCCGCACCGAGGTCGCCGCACCGCCACCCGTCCACCGCAAGCGCGGCCAGCCAGATCACATCTACCACCAGCAGCAGCGTTACACCTGCACCCAACCATGCCGATGGCAAGGCCACCAGTGACAGCAGAGCCAACCCCCAGAGCCAACGCGCGCCGGGGACGATCACTGCTTCGGTGCCTCCACTCTTTCGAGCACGGCCGATACCGCCGCATCGGGAGTCACACCTTCAAGCTCCAGCTCCGGGGCCACCTGGATGCGGTGACGCAATACAGGGGTCGCCAGCGACTTGATGTCGTCGGGCACTACGTAATCGCGCCCGTCGAGAAGTGCTGCTGCCTGCGCCAGCCTGAGCAATGCCACGCTGGCACGCGGCGAAGCCCCGAGCGTCAGCGAGGGAGCAGTCCTCGTGGATCGAACAATCTCCACCACATACCTCACGAGAGCCGGCTCCACGCGAACCGCCCGCGCTGATTTTCTCAGGCGCTCCAGACCTGGTCCGTCCGTGACCTGGGACACGCCGAAGCTCGACGGCTCGGCAGCGTCAAACCCGCCAAGCACTCGTTCCAGCAATCCCGACTCGGCTTCGATCGGCGGATAACTGAGGAGAACCTTCACCAGAAAGCGATCCAGTTCCGCCTCCGGGAGTGGATATGTGCCTTCGAACTCGATCGGATTCTGTGTGGCGAAAACCGTAAAAGCCGCGCTGAGGGGCCGGGTTTCACCATCAACCGTGACACTTCGTTCCTGCATCGCCTCGAGCATCGCCGCCTGTGTCTTGGCCGGAGCGCGGTTGATCTCGTCGCCGAGCACGAGGTCGGTAAACAGGGGCCCTGGCCTGAATGTGAACCCGCTGCCGGCGAGTTGACTGATGCCCGTTATGTCGCTGGGCATGAGATCGGCGGTGAACTGGATCCTCCTGAAGGCCAGTCCAAGCGACTGAGAGAGCGCCCGCACCAGCAGCGTCTTGGCCGTCCCTGGCGGTCCCTCGAGGAGGACGTGGCCCCGTGCGATCAGGGCGAGCACCACCTCGCGTATCGCCGCACTCTGGCCGAGTACAACCTGGCCCAGCTGCTGCACGATGCGGCTTGCGTCGGCCGCCGATGTCACTTCCGGAGAGCTTCCCAAAGATCCTCCACTCTGTTGGCCGCTTCTTTCACGGCGCTGGCTGATTGGCCCCGACTAGTGAACCGTCCGAGCTCGCGAGCGTGCTCGCGAGCAGCGGGCGATGTGGTGCGTGATTCGAGCGAATCGACCCAGTTGCGCCAATTGCCACCGCTTTGGCTGCGAGCTGTGACTCCGAGACGCCGCTGAAGACCGCGAACTATCGCGCCGATCGCCACGTCGTGACCCCGGGCAGCCGAGAGCGCGGTCGCCAGTGCCCGCACGTGTTCTCTGGGAGAGCGGCGCGCCCTGCGGGTCGCGGCCGTTACCGGTCCGGACCGTACGGCGCCGGCCACGAACGCCAACAGCCCTGCGATCGCGATCTGCCACAGTATCCATCCCGTGGGTTCGATGCGGCTCCAACCAAGGACAACAGCCGCGAGAGAGCCGCCTTCGGAGTAGCCCTGGCGGAACTCGTCAAAGAGCACGATCGATCGGCCGTCGAGCGCGGTCGCAATGAGCCACGGTCCGAGCGATGAACGTCGCAGCACACTGTTGGACAGTAACGATGCATCGGCCAGTACGAGGATACGCGTGCCTTGAGCCGCTCCGGGCACGGTTACCATCACCGGGGACCCGTCCGCAGTGGCGAGCAATGTGTCCACGACCGAGCCGGTCAGTGACGGGCACGGCATTGTCGCGCCCCAGCCAGAAGCCATGGCGATCGTTCTGTCTTCGGGTGTCACCTCTGCGAGAATCGCGTGGGTCCAGCCCGCTCCCGGCCCACCGTCGCGGCGCGCTACAGAAAGCGAGTCCAGAACTCTCACGGAAATGCGGTAACCGGCGCAGGTGGAGAGTGCGTCACTGCCGGCGAGGAGCAGGTCGTGGCCGCTCAGGAGCCAGGCTTGTGCATCGTCTTCGCTGTAGTCATTGATCGGCTCGGAGCTCACAGCGATTGCTCGTTTGTCGGCAGTCGCGGGTGGAGGAAGCATCCGCCGGTGCCTTGCGACCGGAACCCCCATCCGCTGCGCCGTTTCAGCAAAGCCGGCGAAGCCGTCGGGTCCCGTTCCGTAGCTCGACCTGCGCGGATCGTCATCGCCAGTGTCGCGCGCCGCGCGGCCCGAGACGGCTGCGATCGTGATCAACGACGCCAGCGTCGCCGTCGCCAGCAGCAGTTCAGTTCGCGCGCGCATAGTTGCCGGCCTCCGTCCGCGAGCGCCACCGGACCCAGCTTTCGCTCCCGCAGGGGAAGCCGCCAAAAGCGCACGCGTACAACTCCCTCACCAGCGATCCGAGCCGCTGACGCGAATCGTCGGCAAGCCCCGGCTCGACGGCGTACTCGTTAGGTGTCCGTGCTGGGTGAAAGCGGACGATGTCGCGCGCGTCGAGCTCGAGAATCAGGCGCTGAAAGTCGGCCTGCATCGCCTCGCTGAATCGCCCCTCGCGGGCCAGCTGGTCCGCCAGCGCCGCGTACCAGCCCGCATCACGCCTTTGATGGACCGGAGCGGCCGTCTCTTTCATTTCCGTTCGCGTGCCCCCGCGAACGGTCCGCGCGGCGACCCAGATCGCGTGAAAGACGATCACCAGCAGAGTCGCCACGAGCAGAGCGACCGCCAGCCGGTACAGCATCGGGTTGTCAGTGCGCAGCCGTTCGATGGCATCGACCACGGCCAGCCAGGCCCGCCGTACCGTGGCCCAGGGATCGGCCACCTCCCGCCAGCGGAAAGCGGGTGCCGAAAACACCGTGTCGATCGCGACCCTGACCGAGTCGAGGCGTTCCGCGGAGACCTGTGCCCTCACGCCTGCTGCAGCGCTGACTCCAGCATTTCGAGGTCGTAGCCTTCCTTGCGGACCCGGAGGTCGTAGTAGAGAAGCGTCGCCACCACGTAGATGAAGGGATAGATCAGAACAGAAAGCACCGCCTGCAGCAGCAGCGCAACCAGCAGACCGGCTGTGGCGCTTCCGGTCAGGGCCGTGGTCATGGCCACCAGAGTGCCCAGCGCGAGTGCGGGCAGCAGAACGAGCACGAATGCGACGATCAGCGCGCCAAAGATCCGCCCCTTGTGACCCAGCGTCAGTGACCACGACCGGCGCATCGCGTCGATCGCCGACTGTTGACCTTCGAGCACCATCGCCGGTGCCGAGACCACCAGGCCGCAGATGAAGATGATCCCCGGCACTACCAGCGCGATCAGTCCAACCATGTACAACAGACCGGAAAGGAATGACAGCACCACCAGGCGTCCGACGAAGGGCATCGCGCGGCGGAACGCCTCCTGTGCCGTCAGCGTACCGCCAAGATACGTCTCGGCGACCATGAAGGTCGACGCCGCCGTACCGACGTGAGTGAGAATCAGGGACAGAAAAGTCCCCAGCAACGAAAGCCCCGGGCGGGCCATCATTCCCCCGGACATCTCCACGAAGACACCGATCGACAGCGGCACAGCCTGGGCTACCGTCGAAATGAATACCAGGGGGACGAACAACCGCCGATACACCCCGAAGGAGGCATCAAGCAGGTCGCTGAGGGACATCGCCCGGAGAGTTTCCCTGAACATCGTGTGCCCATAAGCTTCCTGCATTGGACGGCGATGGGAAGTACCGGCACCGCCGCGATCGCAATCCACCAGTGGCAATCACGGACTACACCCAGCGTCATGAGGTCGAGACACCCGAACAGGTTGTCCTCGACTACGAGATTGCCGGCCTCGGGAGCCGCGCCCTCGCCGCCGTCATCGACCTTGCTATTCTGCTCGCGATCGTCGTTGCCGAAGTAATGCTGGGGCTTTTCCTCGGCATCTGGCTCGGCACACCTGCCGCGGCCGTCGCTGGACTGCTGGCGTTCGGGACGATGTGGGGATACTTCACCCTGTTCGAAGGCTTCGCCGCGGGACGAACGCCCGGCAAGAAGTGGTTAGGGCTGCGCGTCATCCGCGAAACCGGCCACGGCATCACCTTCCGTGACGCGGCGGCGCGCAACCTGCTCCGGATCGCCGACTTCTTTCCTCCTCCGTACCTGACCGGTGCGCTCTTCGTCGCGATTCACCCCCGGGCGCGTCGACTCGGGGATCTGGTTGCAGGTACCGTTGTCGTACGCGATCGCCCCATCGAAGCCCACGGGCGCCCCATTCCGACGCTGGCGACCAGCGACCTCGCGCCACTGCTGGCCGATGACGAATATCGCCTTCTTCGCGAGCTGATCGCCCGCGCCCCATCACTCCCGCCCGAAGTCCGCGCGCGTTTCGCCGCCAGCCTCGCGGCACGCCTCGCCTCCCGCTTCCCTACGCGTCCAGCGGACGATCTTGATTTTCTCGAACGATTGGCGGCGGACGAAACCTCACGCCGCCGCGGTCGACTCGGTGCCCGCACCGCAGCAGCGGGCCCCGCTTCGCGTTCCGGAGGTGTGGCCGGCACAACAGCTGGCGCAGCGGAGCGGATGGTGGCCCGCAAGGGCCCTCGCTGGGACGCGTTCGAGGCCCTCGCACGTCGCGCATCCGCATCTGGCCTCGACTCGTTAGGCGCTGAGGAACTCCCCGAGTTCGCCGCCGGCTATCGTGAAGTCGCCGCTGACCTCGCCCGCGCCCGCACCTACCGGGCCGACCGGTTCGTCCGCGCCAGGCTCGAGCGCCTGGTCGCAGCCGGCCACAACGTTCTCTACCGACCCGATCGCGAGTCATGGTCGCGAATCTTCCGCTACATCGCAATCGACGCCCCGGCCGCAGTATGGACGACGCGCCTCCACGTCACCGTCGCCTTTCTCGCCTTTTTCCTCCCCGCCGCTGCCGGCTACGCCGCACTCCGCCGCAGCCCCGATCTGGCCGGGCAGGCCCTTCCAGCCACGCTGATCGAACGCGCCGCCGAGGGAGTCGCCAGTCGCGCCGAAGGGCGCGGATACGCCGAAGTAGCAGCCGGCAACCGTCCTTTTGTGGCCTCATCGATCATCGCCAACAACGTCCAGGTCGCCTTCACCTGCTTTGCCGGGGGCATCTTCGCGGCAGTCGGATCCCTCTTTCTGCTCGCCTTCAACGGCCTCCTGATCGGTGCTGTTTCGGGGCATTACCATAACGTCGGCCTTCTTTCGTGGCTCTGGACGTTCGTAGCCGGACATGGAGTTCTCGAGCTCTTCGCCATCTGGTGCGCCGGTGCCGCGGGGTTCCTCCTCGGCGCCGCGGTGGTCAGACCAGGGCGTTACTCGCGGCGGGATGCCCTCGCCATCAGCGGACGCCTGGCGATGCGACTCATTACTGTCGTCGTGATTCTACTCCTCATCGCCGGCCTGATCGAAGGGTTCGTCTCGACGAGCAGCGCACCTCCTCCCGTCAAGGTAGCTGTTTCCGTTTTCAGCGCGATTGCGCTGGTCCTCTGGCTCACCTGCGCCGCCAGAAGGACCTCAGCCACCACCTGAGCCTTCCTGCTCTCCCCTGAGAGTCAGAAAAAGAATCCCCAGCCGGTGAATAGCCGGACGCTCCCGGATTGCGCAGTCTGTCTCCTCTCGAAAATGCGGGTGCTCGACCTGCACCACGCGACGCCATTGAAGGAAGGGGACGACCGAGGAGGCACCCATGCCTGAGCTTCTGACCGCGCGCCTGTCCGCATCAACTCAGATCCTAGGAACAGCTGTGGGGATCCGACCGCAGGTGCGTTCAGCACTGAAAGCCATTCGGGGAAAGCCGCGCGAGCAGCGCGTCATCTTCCTCGATCCGGAGAGCGGCGTCCTCGATACGCGCGACGCGCACGCGCGGTCCTGGCACGACACCTTCGTCGAGGCGGGTTATTCGGGAATCTCGCTTGAACACCTCACGACGTTCTACCGCGTCTGTCCACAGCAACTCATTTCGCTTGCCCTGGGCATACCGGCATATCAGAGCGAGTGGCGTCGAATCGTGGAGCTCCACAAGAGGATCTATGAGTCGAACTACGTCCCCTCTCTGCGGCCGTTCCCGGGTGTCCGCCGTCTCCTGCGGGCGATGAAGGGTGAAGGACTGCGAAGGGTCGCGCTGACCTCAGCTCGCTCGGTCGACGCCTGCGAACTCCTTCATCGCGGTGGCATCGCCGACCTCATCGATGACGTCGTCGCGTCTCCCGATCTCGCTTCCTGGCCCGGCGCCGAACTCCTGATACGTGGCTTGCGGCGCCAGCGCGCAGAAGCGCGGAACGCGGTACTCATCGGTGATACGCCCTACCACTCGCTTGCAGCGGTTCGCTCGGACGTGAGGTGTGTGGCGCTTCTGTCTGGCGGGTGGTCCGAAAGCGCACTCTATCCGGCGCTGGCCGTTTACACGGACCCCTCTCACCTCGCCGAGCGCTTTGCTGAATCTCCCCTCGCCTCAGGCAACTGGAGACTGGATCTGATGTAGCGAACGTGTGGAAATGCAGGCGCTTCAGCTCCTCGACGTTGCCCTCAGCCACGCGACGAGCGCGGATTCCTCTTCATCGAGCCCGGATATCAGCGTGCAGGTGTCGGTCGCGCTACACCACGCTTCGTGAGTTTCAGGACTCAACAGCGCCTCGACAACAGATGGGTGGATGTAACAGCGACGACAGACGGCCGCCGTGTTGCCAAGGGAGCGGGCGACATCCGCGACAAGTTCAGCGACAGCTGCCTTGAGTTCGGATTGTGGTCTCGACGGGTTATGCGCCCGTAAACCGCGAGCGGCAAGCAGAGTTCCCGCCCAGGTTCTGAAGTCCTTGGCGGTGAAGTCCTCTCCAGACGTCGAGCGGAGGTAATCGTTTACGTCCGATGATGTGAGGCGCTGCGGCGACTCGTCATCGCCGACGTACTGAAAGAGATCCTGGCCCGGGAGTTCTCGCGACCGGCGGACGATCCGCGCCAGGCGAGCGTTGCGGAGCGAGATCGAATGTGTCCTCCCGCTCTTGCCCCTGAATCGGAGTCTGATCGTTGACCCCGCGACCGTCGCGTGCCGGTCCTTGAGCGTGGTCAGGCCGTAGGAACCGTTGGCGCGTTCGTATTCCGGGTTCCCTACTCTGATGAACGTCGTTTCCAGCAGCAGGACCATGGCCGCCAGGACCTTTTCGCGCGGCAGTCCTGTGCGATCGAGATCACGGTCGACACATCTTCGGATCATCGGAAGCGCCAGGCCGAACCCGGCGAGCCGGTCGTACTTCGTCTCGTCGCGGACCGTTCGCCAGCGTGCGTGGTAGCGGTACTGCTTTCGCATGCGCGCGTCGCGGCCCGTCGCCTGAAGATGCCCATCGGACATCGGGCAGATCCAGACCTGCCGCCAGGCGGGCGGTACTACCAGCGACCTGATCCGCTCCAGGGTCGGTGAGTCGCGCACCTGCTTGCCGTGACGGTCCAGATAGACGAACGCCTGCCCCCTGCGCCGTCGGGCGATGCCCGGCGCTGAGTCGTTGACGTAGCGCAATCGCGCCGCCTTCGCGCACTCGAGCGCGGCCCCATTGGGCGGCGCTCCGTTTTCGATGATCGTTGCGGGAGTTGAGTGATTCTTCACCAGCGGTCTCTACCCGCGCCGGGCTCGCCGCGTTCGCCTGTGGCCTGGCGCTGCCCTGACACCTACCTCTCAGGTGCAGGCCCGATTCGTACTCGCGGGAAATGGTGCGGAGCCTTCTTCCTGCCGACTTTGCTATCCGTCGCGGTCGCGATTGCTACCGTGGCAAGCGAACTCTTCCAACGCAGGGAGATGAGAATGCGAGAGAACATCGAAAGTGGCCGTGGCGACCGGGACCGTGTCGACGAGAATCCTGATTCGACGCCGCGGCCCGATCGGACGGAGCGGAGTGACGACGCGCTTTCAGGTCAGAGCGGCCGGGACAGCGAGCGCCAGCGTAGTGGCGACGACATGACCGGTAGCGATCCACAACGCGGTCGCGACAAGGCGGACGAAGACTACTCCGGAACCAGAGAGAAGGATCGGAACACCGATCCGGACACCATCACCAATCCGCGTCGTTAGGCGCGGCCAACAAGAGCGAAGCGAGTAGTGCCGGCACGGGAGTGATCGACCACTCCCGTGCCTTTTTTCGCGTGGGGACCGGAGGTGCTGGAGGATCCCGCGCTTCCGTTTCATCCCGGTGCCTCCGCTCCTCGCGTTCATACCGTTGAGCGTGCAGTTTGAGGCAACGATGACGAGCGAACTGCTGCTCCCCCTCTTGCGCCACGCGCGGTGGGCCAATGACGAAGTGTTTGCAGCCCTGAGCACCGGCGCTGACGCTGTGCCAGCCGCAGCCCTTGATCAGTTTCGCCACATACTCGGCGCAGAGCACGTCTGGCTGCAGCGTATCGAGGGACGCCCGCGGACTGTTGCCGTGTGGCCCGACCTCACGGTTGCAGAAATGGAGCCGCTCGCGCGCGAAAACAGCGGCCGCCTGATCGCGGTTGCCAGCGGCAGTGACGAAGAGCTGGCCCGAACCGTGGATTACGTCAACACCGCCGGCGTGTCATTCACGAGCCGCGTCGTCGACATTCTCCTGCACGTCGCCCTGCACGGCTGCTATCACCGGGGCATGGTCTCCTCGCTCATGAGAACGGCGGGGGTCCGCCCCGCACCCACCGACTTCATCGCCTTCATCCGGGGCACACCCGCCGCGCGCACCGCGCGCTGAACGGCGCTTGTGGCCGGGATACCTGCATGTAACTTCGGCGCCATGAATCCCTGCCGACTCCCGATACCTGCCCTGCTGCTGACAGCCGGAGCGCTCGCCTGTGCAACCGCCGAGTCCGGCCCACGCGTCGAGATCGTTTCCCCGGCAAACGAGTCCGAAGCGGGCGCTGATGTCCTCGTCCAACTGCGCGTAACAGGCGCGATGACGGTCCCTGCTGATGGATCGCGGCGCGAAGGTGAAGGACACCACCATTTGTTCGTGAACGTGGACCCGACGCACGCCGATTCGATAATTCCGCGAACTGCCGGCACTCATCACCTCGGCACCGGCGCCGATACCATCAGGGTCACAGGTCTGCCACCTGGACGTCACCGGCTGATCGCGGTCTTCGCCTACGGAGACCACGTGCCGATTCGTGCGGTGGCTGCCGACACTGCCTTCGTGACCGTGCGCTGATCGCTCCATGCCGGGGCAGTTGCCCGGCGTTCCCCGGAGCCCGATCTTGAGGCCGTGTCCTGGAGCAAACTCGTCCTGACGCTCTCGCTGCGAGCGCTCGTTCGTCCGCCACTCGCCTTCTGCCTTGTTCGCGTCGGCTGGCGCTTCCGGCGGCGTGGCTGGTACCTGAAGCCTCCTTTCCTTCCCGTGCCTTCGCGGCGCTACATCCGCTGGCGCATGTACACCGCGTATGGCGATGAAGAAGCCGTCCCCCCGGTAGAAGACGCGATCCGCTACGCATTGTGGTCGTGCCGGCCATGACCCCGGGCGTGCTCTCGGCGTGCTCGCACAGGCAGAACGCCGGTACTTCGATTCCGGGGTGACGCAGCCAGCCTGCCTTGCATCGGCGTACATGAACCCTGACTATTCGGCTGGACGGGGCCCTGAAGCGCCAGCTTCCCGCGGCGCGGAGGCGCTCCGGCCGCTCCCCCGCTTCCCTGCAGATCTGGCGGCCGAGCGCGCGGTCGCTGGTTGGCGACGCCACCTAACGAAGTAGAGATTATTGCCCCGGGCCAGTCACGCAACCCGCTCGTGTTGAACTCGATCCGCTAGGTTGCCTCACTGTGCCATCATCGCGGTTCGAGAGTCGACCAGCAGACCCGCCAGCTGAGCGTCCGGAAATCACGGCGCCTGCAGCTTCACTCGAGACCCGGATAAAGGCGCAGGCCTTCGCCCTGGGCTTCGACCTCGTCGGAATCGCCGCGACGGGACCGGCCGCGACCGCGGGACGCTTTCGGGAGTGGCTGGCGCGCGGGTTCGCGGGGGAAATGAAATACATGGGGCGGCGAAAGGAAGTCAGGTCGGACACGCGCCTCGCCATGGCGGGGGGACGCAGCGCGATCGTGGTCGGTATGAACTATGGTGGAACGCGGCCATCTGGTGCGTTTGCGCGATATGCCCGTGGCCGCGACTACCACGAGGTTCTGAGCGAACGCCTGGGCAAGTTGAGCAAATGGCTTGTGGCCGGCGCCGGAGTCAACGTAACCTGCAAGCCCTATGTAGACACCGGCCCCATCCTCGAACGCGACCTGGCGCGAGCGGCCGGCCTGGGGTGGTTCGGCAAGAACACCAATCTCATCAATCCCGGCCTGGGGTCCTTCTTTTTCATAGGTGTCCTGCTGGTCGACCTGGAGATGGCTGCTGATCCGCCGTTCGACGCCGACCGCTGCGGCACCTGCACCAGGTGTCTGGACGCCTGTCCGACCGGTGCGCTGGTAGAGCCAGGGGTGCTCGACGCCAGGCGATGCATCTCCTACCTGACGATCGAGCTCCGCGGTCCGATTCCCGTCGAGCTGCGGCCGTTGATGGGTGAGTTGGTCTACGGCTGCGACATCTGTCAGGACGTTTGCCCCTGGAACATCAGGTTTTCGACCGACGCTGCTCTGACGGACTTTTCTGATGATGAGCGGTTCGCCGACCCGTTGATACTGGTGCGGCTGGACGAAGCCGCCTTTGCCCGCCGCTTCAGCGGCACCGCAGTCACGCGAGCTGAACGGAGGGGCCTTGCCCGGAATGCCGCCGTTGCGTTAGGCAACCGCGGCAACGATGGTGACGAGGCAGTGCTCGCTGCGGCCGCCGATGCCGATCCCGACGCCATGGTTCGTGAACATGCGGCGTTTGCTCTGGCCAGCCTACGGTCGCGGAGCGCGCCGGATCTGCCGCGATGAGGCAGCCCACGGCTCCTCAACTTTCGGCTCGCGAGCGATTCATCGCCTTCCGGCGGTCAGTCGGCGCCGCGCCACCGCTCGTACGCCAGACGGTCGAGGTGCGCGGACTCCCGTTTGCTGTCTTCACGACGCAGCCGACGCACGAGAGGCTGCCAATGGTCTGCGTCAACGGCGGGCTCATTTACGCCCACCAGCTGTTGTGGCCAGCGCTCTCGCCACTTTCGCGCAACAGGCAATTGATCTTTTACGACCAGAGGGGACGGGGCCATACGCCTGCGCCGCCGGGAGCGGAGGGGGCGCGCATCGAGCACGACGCAGGCGACCTCACCGCCGTCAGGACTGCGCTCGGCTTGAGCCGCTGGGACGTCCTTGGACACTCGTGGGGTGGGGGGATCGCAATGCTCGGGGCCGCCGCCGATCGCGAAGGTGTGCGCAAACTGGTACTTGTGGATTCTGTGGGCATTACGTCAAAATGGCTGGCGCAAATTCACGACTCGGCCCTCGAACGCCTCGCACCCCCCCAGCGTGCGCTGTTGCACAGACTCGACCCCCTGTCACTTCACAATCCGGACGCTTCAGTCCATTCGGCCTACTCCCGGGCGATCTATCCTGCGTGGTTCGCCGACGCTGAGCTGTCGCAACTCCTTGCGGCGCCGCGCAGTGAGAGCCGGACGGGAGCGGCTGTTGCGGCCCGACTCAGGCGCGAAGGTTACGACTGGACGAGTCTGGTACGTGCCGTGCACGCTGCGACCCTCGTCATCCACGGGAGCAGGGACCTCCTGCCACTGTCGGTGGCCCGCGAAATCGTTGCGCACATACCGCACGCCGAGCTCGCGATGATGGAGTCGTCGGGTCACATGCCGTTCTGGGAGCAGCCCGGGGACTTCTTTGCCACGGTTGAGAACTTTCTGCAGCGCTGATCATGAGACGTATCGAAGTCTGTTGTGCGATCACCCTTTTCGGCCTCGCCGCCTTCGTCGGTGCCGAGGCGCTCGACACGCGCGCCGCGGCCCAGCGCACGCGCATCGACAGCGGCAGCGCTGCCGTCGACCTGACGACCATGCCCGTCACCGGTGCTAACGATCCCTTGCCGGACGTCGGGATCGAACGCGCAGAGGCGGATGACGTGCGTCGTCGCCTTACCCTCGCGGCCCGGGCGACCCACATCGGCGAGATCCTCGCTGCCCACGATTCCTCGCTTGCGAGGTGGCGCGAACGCCGCGCCGATCCGCTACGGGTGTGGATTCAGCCCGTGGCCCGCATTCGTGACTGGTCTCCGCTCCTTCCACCGCTCGTGCGTGACGCCTTCATCGAATGGGGGCTGGCCGGTGTGCCCCTCAACTTCACCTTTGTCCTCGATTCGGCGTCGGCCGACGTCCACGTCTCGTGGGTGGATCGCTTCAATGAGCCCATCAGCGGCAAGACCCTCTGGACCCACGACGACGCCTGGTGGATTCTCGACGCCAGCATAATGCTCGCCGTACACCATCGGAATGGCGAACCGTTGGATACCGCGGCCATGCGGGCGATCGCGCTGCACGAGGTGGGGCACGTGATCGGACTCGATCACACGCGCGATTCCACGAGCATCATGGCCTCCCGTGTTCGCGTCAGGCAGATATCGGCGACCGACCGCGCCACCGCTCAGCTCCTGTATTCGCTGCCACCTGGCCGCATCGGGCGGCCGATCCGGTCGCGCGCCGCACGCTCGCGCTGAGTAAACCGGCTCGATTACCAGCGGAAGGAAAGCTCTTCCGTTTTCCTGAGTCTGATGATCTGCAGCCGGAGTTCGCGAGCTCGTGCGCGTTCCATCTGTTCGATCAGGGATTGCGCCGAATGGACGGCGACACCGCCGGCGCCGATGACCACGTCCCCGCCGCGCAGTCCCGACTGTGCGGCCATGGATCTTGGCGCGACTTCGATGATCAGGACCCCACGCTCGGCGCCAAGCGCCAGAGCCATGTCCTGGTTCAGTGTCGTCAGTTGTGCGCCGGCGATCCACTCGGTTCCGCTGCTGCGGGCAATTCCCGACGGCGCGATGACCGTGACTGACCCTGTTGTTCCAACTGCCGCCTGCCGCCGACGACCTGGTGCAGGCGGAAGAATTCGGAACGTACCCGACCGGGTTGGCGCCCTGAGAGCACTCGTGAGTCGCTCATCCACCCACGCGCACGGAACCTCGAAGTCGGCCGGGCGCGCCTCGATGACGACAACCAGATTCCTGGTCTCCACACCTCTAATGACGCGAACCGGCAGTCGCGCGCCCGGCCGCAGGAGCGTGGCGATCGAGAGTTGTCCGTCGCTGAGTTCGACGCCGCCGATCGACACCAGGCGGTCTCCACGCTCGATGCCCGCCTTCTCCGCCGGAGAGCCGGGCTCCACCACTTCGACCCCCGGGTAACCGCGGAAACGCGTCACCATCTGCCCCGACGGGTGGAGGTCGACATCCCAATCTGCGGTGAACGTAACACCCATCCAACCATCCGGCTGCCGATCTTTGGGGCAGAGCTCCGCGAGCGCCGCCTCGAGACGCCCCCGGGCCATTTCATTGGCCTGCGCCTGACCCTCCAGCCGCCTCAGGCTTACCAGAACCCGCGTCGAGTCAGCGGCACCGGACCTGAGCGAAGCATGGACTGCCACCAGCTGGCTCGCGAGCGCGGTCGCCACCTGACGGCGCGCGAGCAGCTCCGACGCGACCCGTTCAAGCTCCTGCTCAAATGGTGTGGCCGCCCGCCTCACGATCACGCGTGTGGAATCGCCCTGCGCCACCAGCACCCGCGGGAGAATGGCAGCGCCAACCAGCACGATCGCTGCCGTCGCGGACCTCAGGAGGCTCGTCACAGGCAGCAGACCTCTAGAAGCGTCCAAGTTTGGAACTGACGGGCAGGGCCGTTCCGAGCCGCTGCATGGTCGCTTCACGGGCGTTCATCGTCGCCAGAAAATACTGATTGAGAACCGGATCTCGCGGAGCGTCGGTCAACGCGGCTTCGAACGTGCGCGAGGCACGATCCAGAGCCGCCAGCCTCGTCCGATACTGCTCCGCAACCTCCCCGGAAACGGCTGTATCCTGCGCCGACAGGAACGCCGCCGCCTCCTCGTACGCGTTCTGCGCCATCTCGAGCTGCGCCAGCGCATCTTCGGCCGAGCGAAAACGAGCGCTCGCGGCAACCGTCGTCGCTGCACCGTCGCTGGTGACCGCAGAGTCGGTGAAAAAAGCCCGCCAGGGAACTGCATCGCCGAGCGTCACTCCCGACGAAAGTCGACCGGAAACAACACCCGCAGCAATCAGCAGAACCGCCGCCGCAGCCCGCACCGACCACGCTCGCACTCTGCGCGAGTACCTCGTAACCGCTCCTCCCCCTGGAGTCACGATAAGCCCTTCTTCTCGCAGCTTGTCGCTGATCTTCTCCCACGACGATAGCGGCGGCGCAATCCGACGACGTTCGTCCGATGCCAGTGCAACCACCCGCCGATACGCGTCGAGTTCCCCCGCACACCGTGTGCAGATCACCAGATGCTCGCGTTCGGCGGAGGTCACCCCTCCGTCGACGAGCTCCGCCAGCCGTTCAATAGCCAGGTGCGGCGCGGTCATTTTCAGTTCCAGTACGTTGTCCATCTACAAGGTGTCCCAGCATGCGCCGCAGACGGGCGCGTGCCTTGAAAAGCTGTGATTTCGAACCACCTGTCGTGATCCCGAGCGCTGTCGCGATCTCCTCGTGCGTATATCCCTCCACGTCGTGCATCATGAAGACTGTGCGCGCGCCGGGAGACAGACGCTGTGCCGCCTCCTGAATCGTCCCAGCGAGTATCGAGTGCTCCGCCGTGTTCTCCACCCAGGCCGTCTCCTCGTCGATCCCGGTTTCCGATTTCGCGATCCTCTTCGTCCTTCGCAGGGCGTTGAGTGTCCTGTTGACTGCGATACGGTGGGCCCAGGTCGCGAACTGCGACTCACCCCTGTACGTCGGCAACGCCCGAAAGACCTGGATCCATACTTCCTGCGCGATGTCGGCCGCCAGATCCGGATCGCCAACCAGCCGGCGAACTACGGCGTCGATGTGGGGCGCATGCTGCGACCAGAGCTGTCGCATCGCCCGCTCGTCGCCGCTCACCGCTCGCTGAATGAGTGCGTGGTCAGTCGCCATGGCTTCCTGTCCTTTTCGTCACTGCGGGCAAGCGGCTGGTTTACGGAAACTCTGCGCATGTCTCTCAGGTAATACGCGCACTGTTCCCGCAATTCGACAGACCCGACGATAAACCGCCCCTCCAGGACCGGACTCAACCGGTGAATATACATGAGGTCAGAGAGCCGAACTTGCATTTCTGCAACAACCTACCCCATTTTGCGGGCGACGTGAGCCGGATGCCGTCGCGTGGTGCGACCCTTGCGGCGAAGGGGGTCGGGCAACCAGGCTCGATCGCCAATCGTCGCACCACGTCGCATAACTTCTCCCGATGGTAATCGGAACCGTTTTCCTTTCGCTCGCGTTGACCGGTACGGCAGCCAAGCTGCCGGTCCGTCCCGCACGCGAAGTCGGAATGTCCGCCGCCCGGCTCGCAACGATCGATCGGGTCGTAAGGCGCGGTATTACGGCCGGTGGTTATCCCGGAGCGGCTGTCGTCGTCGGCCGTCGAGGGGCAGCGGTCCTGCAGCGCGGTTATGGCAGGCTCGGCTGGTCCACCAGCAGTGCCGCTGTCAAACCCGACGAAACACTGTACGATCTGGCGTCTCTCACCAAGGTTGTCGGAACGGCAACCGCGGCCATGATCCTCTATGACGAGGGCCGCCTCGACCTCGAGGCTCCCGTCAGGCAGTATCTCCCAGCCTTCAGTGGCGGCGACAAGGATTTTGTCACCGTTCGCCAGGTCCTGACCCACCACTCCGGTCTCCCGGCTGGGAAACAGCTCTGGCGCACCACCTTCTCGCCGGCGCAGGCCCGTGACGTCGTTCTCGGCTCCGAGCTTGTATGCGCACCGGGCAGCTGTTTCATCTACAGCGATCTCGGCGCCGACGTGATGGGCTGGATCGTCGAAGCGATCTCGGGCCAGCGACTCGATGCCTTTCTCGACGACCGCGTCTTCAGGCCGCTCGGGATGGCCGAGACGCGGTTCAACCCGCCGCCGACCCTCGCTGCCCGGGTTGCACCGACCGAGGTCTCGCCCCCACGGGGTTATCCGCTCCGTGGCGAGGTCCACGACGAAAACGCCTTTGCGCTCGGAGGCATTGCCGGCCACGCAGGGCTCTTCTCAACCGCCTCTGATCTCGCCGTTTTCGCCCAGATGATGCTCAACAACGGCGAATACGACGGAGTACGGATCGCCAGTGACACCGCAGTCGCGCGGTTTACCGCGCGCGCCGCCGGCACGCGAGCGTTGGGGTGGGATACCGCTGACGGCGACGGCGGGGCTGGCGACTACCTCGGGCCACGCGCCTACGGACACACCGGATTCACCGGTACTTCACTCTGGATCGATCCCGATCGCAACATGTTCGTCGTTCTCCTCACGAACAGGGTCCATGCAGCTCGGGCACGCAGGCCGGCGACCGTGATTGCCGACGTTCGGGCTGACCTCGCGGATGCCGCGGCGCTCGCGATCATCGATGGTGAGGCCCCGATTCTGGCGATGCCGGCGTCGTTCCGCGCTGACAAGGCAACAGGTTGGAATCCGGCGGTTCGCCGGCGCAGCACCAAGGTCAAGCGTCCCGTTCGCAAGAGCCGCACTCGACCAGTGGCGACCCGCGCTGCCGCCTCCAAGGCCCCGCCCAAGGCGGCGCCGGCGCGAACTTCGACTGCGAAGGCCGCCGCCGCGAAGAAGCCGGCCGCAAAACCCGCGGTGCCCAAAAACTCAACTGCATCCAAGGCGGGTGTCGCTCCCCGCAGCAGCGCCCCCCGCCGGGCGCAGTAGCCCGATCAGGCCGGCCGGAAATCGCTTTGCCGCTTCCCACCGCCGCCGATTCCTGTGATCTTGCGCAGCCAGCTCACGGCGACGCGTAATGTCTGAAATCGAAGAGGGCGCCGGCTCCGAAGCCGGCGAAGAGAGAACCCAGTCTCCCGCGCCAGCTGGCGCGGTCACTTCCGACCTTGTCCGGCTCGCGCTCAGGCGCGTTAAGGACCCCGAAGTGAATCTCAACATTGTCGACATGGGACTCATCTACGAAATCGTCGTCGAGAACAACGACGTCCGCGTCGACATGAGCCTCACCTCGCCCGGCTGTCCATCTGGCCCCGAGATCATGGCCGACGCCGAGCGCGAGCTCAAGACCCTCGAAGGAATAGGAGAGGCCACCGTCAATCTGGTCTGGTCCCCACCCTGGACGCCGGACCGAATCGAGCCGCGGGTGCGCGCCTACCTCGGCTTCTGAGATTCGACCAACCGCTCAACGATCACGGCTGGTGGTGATTCGTTTCCGACGCGGTCGACCGCAGAAACTGTGATGTATCGCGGCGGCATGTGCTCGCGTGTTGCCGCCAGCCTGATGATCGAGTCCGAGGCTGGTACAAGGCGGGCACGCCAGGCTTCGGGATAGAGGGCACGAACCAGCCACCAGCGTGGGCTCGCCGAAGAACCCCCAGGCGGGCGCTGTCGTGAGCCGCCAGCTTCGGGAGTGATCGTCAGCTCCACTCCGGACTGCTCTGCGCGCGACGCAACGAGCGGCGGCCGCGGGTCCCGGTCGGAGAGCCAGCTGGCCGCCGGAACTAGTGCGGGTTCAGCGTATGGCCCCGCCATCAGGCGCTCGACGAGCGAATCGCTGTTGTGGACGAAGGCGCTCATCGAAAAGTGAACGTTGCCGCTCGAAGCTGCCAGTTGCGAGCGGGTTTCGCTGATCTGCTCGAAGACCTCGGTCCAGGGCCACTGGGTTCTCGGGGCGGATGCACGGCTCGTGTAGTTTCCCGGCCAGACGTACCTCCCCCGCGTGTTCTGGCTCTGCCACCACGCGAGCAGCGCGCCGTAGGGCTGGCGTGGCGCTGAAACGCGCCAGTACAGCTGGGGCGAGAAGTAGTCGGCCCAACCTTCCCTCAACCACCGCCGGGCGTCGGCGTAGAGGGATTCCCAGGCGTCGAAACCAGTGACGACCTCCGGGTGGCCGGGTCGCCAGATGCCGAACGGTGAAATGCCAAACTTCACCCATGGCTTTCGCCGCTTGATAGCGCCGTACAGTTCGCTGATGAGGAGATCGACGTTACGCCTGCGCCAGTCGGCCCGCGACAGCTTTCCCCCCGACTGGACGTACCGGTTCCAGGACCTGTTGTCAGGAAAACTCATGACGCGGCCCCGGCGATCCCGCTCGGGATAGGGGTAGAAGTAGTCGTCGATGTGCACTCCGTCGATGTCGTAGCGGTTGACGACGTCGAGGATCACCCGTTGTGTAAGGGCACGGACCGACGCCTCCCCCGGATCCATCCACTGGTATGGTCCGTAGCGATGCACCACCGCCGGCGACCGCCGGCTGATATGGGTGGCAGCCGCCCGCGACGTTGTATCCGAGGGGTGACGCGCACGGTACGGATTGAACCAGGCATGGAGCTCGAGTCCGCGCTGGTGAGCTTCGGCAACCGCAAACGCCAGCGGGTCGAATGCCGGCTGCGGGGCGCGCCCCATGCGTCCGGTGAGGAAGTATGACCACGGTTCGATCGGAGACGCATAAAGCGCATCAGCCGCCGGACGCACCTGAAAAATGACAGCGTTGAGTCGCATCCCGCGCGCCAGATCGAGCAACCGCCGCAGTTCTTTCTTCTGCTCTTCCACCGGAAGTCCCGGCCGCGAGGGCCAGTCCATGTTGGCGACGGTCGCGATCCATACCGCCCTGAACTCCCTGCCTAACGCGGGTGCAACGGTGTCGGCACCGGCCGGTGGAGGAGCGTATGCCTCGCCCGGCGACCAGATCTGCGCGCCGAGTGCCCTGCCTGCGAGACAAACTGCAACGAGCAGAAAAGTCGCGACGCGCAGAGGGGTGTTCACGCCGGGCCGTCCAACGCCCGTATCAGGGAGCCGCCGAGGACTTCGATCTGCCACCGCCTGAGGTCGGGAACCTCGGTGAGTTCTTCTGGCGTCCGGGGGTTGCGTCGCACGATGGCTTCTAGCTTTTCTCGCCCACAGAGCACACCCGGATCGAGGTCGAGCTCGCGCGCCTTGTCATCCCTTGCCGACCGCAGCAGTGATACGCGCTCTTCGAAGTCGGCGTCGCGATCCCAGCGTCTGGCGCGCGGGAATCGCGGCAGCTCACCCTCCGGTATCGACCGTCCGCGTTCGATCGCGGCCATGATCGCCCTCGCCTCCTGCGTCGCAATCCTCCCGCCCAGGCCCTTGAGTGCGCCGAGTTCGGCCGGCGAGGACGGCGGCCTCTGCGACATCCCCAGCAGCACGTCGTTGCCCACGACCCGAAAAGCCGAGCGGTCGAGCGACTTTGCCACCGAATCCCGCCACTGGACGAGCTCCCGCAGGAGCGCCAGCTCCCGGCGCGACAGATCACGCGCGCCCTTTACTCTCATGAAACCAGTGTCCGAATCTTCAGCTTCCCAGCGCGTCCCCTCGAGACGGTCGAACTCCTCCTCCGCCCAGTGCAGTCGACCCATCTTCACCAGATCTGCCCGCAACCGCTCGCGCAGCGGGAGAAGGTGCATCGTATCCTGAGTCGCGTATTCGAGCATGCCGGGGCTGAGCGGCCGCAACGACCAGTCGGCCCGCTGGAACTTCTTGTCCAGCCTGACACCGAAAAACCGCTCAAGGAGCGCTGCCAGCCCAAACGATCGAATGCCCAGGAGCTGCGCGGCGACACGAGTGTCGAATATCCGGACCACCCGCCATCCGTAGTCCTGATGGAGAAGGCGAAGGTCGTAGTCCGCGTCGTGGAATACGACTTCGACGCGTGGTGATTCCAGCATCTCACCCAGCGGTGCCAGAGCGGCGCCGCCGATGCGCAGCGGGTCAACGATGGCGTGCCGCTCCGCCGTCGAAAGCTGCAGGAGGTAAATCCGATCGACGAAACGATGAAAGCTCGCCCCTTCCGTATCCAGGGCCAGGAGATCAACACCCCTGATCCGATCGAGAAAGGCCGCGGCTCCCGCCTCATTGTCGAGATAAGCGGGTGCGGCCACGAGCTCGGTGGCCTGGCTGTCGGCGGGCATTCCGTCGGCGCTTCGACCCATCGTCAGGCAGTAACTTAGCGCACTCACCATCCCGGCCTTCGTGGACTTTCTAACTGACCGACTCGGACTGCGTCGGCCTCCGGCACGGGTCGATCTCGGTGTTGTCTGTACACCGGTCGTCCGATATGAGCAGGCGCTCGGGCCAGCTGTCTGGGTGAAGCGCGATGACCTCAACTCGCCCGCGCCGGCACCTGGAGGCAACAAGGTCCGCGCGCTTGAATACCTCCTCGCGCCCGCTTCGAGTCAGACGACCATCGTCACGGTGGGAGGTGAGGGTTCAACCCACGTGCTCGCGACAGCCGTTCACTCCGCCCGCATGGGGCTCCGGACGATAGCGTGGAGGTGGCCGCACTTCCTGAATGAAATCGGCGCAGACACCAGTGCCGCCATCTCCCGCCACTGCCTCAGTTCTCCCATGACCAGCGGGCCCATCAGCGCCTTCCTGCGGGGTCGACTCCGCGCCTTACAGCCGGATCATCTCTGGGTCCCCTTCGGGGGTGCTTCGCCGCTCGGGCTCCTTGGCCACGTAAACGCCGCGTTTGAGCTCGCCGATCAGATCAAGCGTGGTGAGCTCCCCCTTCCATCCGCCATTTACTGCCCTCACGGCACTGGAGGCACTGCCGCCGGTCTTGCCCTGGGCCTGGCACTGGCAGCGGTCGATGCGACAGTGGTAGCGGTGCGAGCAGGCCCTCGCTCGGGAATTGAGTCGCTGCGACTTCGACGTTTCGCCCACGGTGCTATGAAACTCCTCGAGGCACACTCTCCACGCGTGGAGTTGCGCCACCCTGACCTTCGCATTCGCGTCGACCATCGGTGGTACTCGGGCGCATATGCCCGCCCGCTTCCAGAGGCACAACCGATCGCCGCGGCGGCACGGCCCCACGGACTGTGGCTCGACGGGACCTACACCGCGCGCACCGCGACCGCTGCGGTTGAGGAGGCGCGCGCTACTGGCCGTCCGACGCTCCTCTGGCACACCTTTGACAGCCGCTGGCTTGCCTCGCCTTCATCCGCTCCCGGAGCTACATGATCACCTGGTGTAACGGCATCGAGATCGGTTACGACGATAGCGGGACAGGCAATCCGCTCGTCCTGCTGCACGGCTTTCCCCACAATCGCCGGTTGTGGGCCGCTCAGGTGGGCGCGCTTCTCGATCGCGCCAGGTGCATCGTTCCCGATCTGCGCGGCTTTGGAGAATCCAGCACGAAGCCGCCGTTCAGCATGGACCAGTACGCGGACGACGTCGTCGCCCTGCTTGACCATCTGCGCGTCGAGCGCGCCATCGTTGGTGGGCTGTCGATGGGCGGCTATGTTGCGTTCGCGATCTGGCGCCGGCACCGCGATCGCGTCCGCGCCCTCGCTCTCCTCGACACGAAAGCAGGAGCGGATTCCGCCGAGGCCGTTCAGAAGCGACGCGACATGATCGCTCTCGCTCAGGAACGCGGAAGCGCCGGCATTGCCGACGCCATGATCACTGGCATGGTCGGCCGCAGTACCCGCGCCAAGTGCCCCGAAGTCGCCGATGCGGTGCATTCGATGCTCGAGTCAGCGCCCGTCGACGGCATTATCGGAGCTCTCGAAGCCCTCATGACGCGTCCCGATTCCACTCCGACGCTGTCCACGATCGATGTCCCCACCGTGATCGTGGTCGGCGACGAAGACGTGTTGACTCCTCCCGCCGAATCGCGGGCGATGCACGAAGCGATAAGGGGAAGCCGCCTCGAGGTCATCGCGGGCGCGGGGCACGTGTCCAATGTCGAAAGGCCCGCTGCCGTGAATCACGTCCTCAGCGAATTCATCGCGTCGATGAATCTGGCCTGAACTCCGCCTCAGGCGAGAAGATGAGCCACGACCTCCAACAGGCTCTTCTCGATTCGCTCGGCTCGCGAGGGACCGCCTTCGCGAACGGCGTCGAGCCGAATCGCTCGCATCCCGACGGAGAGCGCTCCCCCGACATCGGTTCGCTCATTGTCACCGATATGCAGGGCCTCGTCCGCCGAGATGCCGAGCGATTGGAGCGCGGCATTGAAGATTTCAGGACGCGGCTTGGAGTGGCCGATGTCCATTGAATAAACCGTAGCGTCGAAACAATCGAACAGGCCGTCCTGGCTCAGGAGCCGGTTCTGCGCATTTCCTGACGCGAACCCCGTATCAGACACGATCGCGAGCCTGAATCGTGTGCGCAGTTTTGCGATCGCCGGGGCCGTGCCCGGCAGAAGTGAAGGCGGATAAGCGACTACCGTGTCGTCGATCGTCTGCACCGTCGCGGCGACGCGCTCACAACCGTCCGGGCGCGGTACGCCGAGTCGTTCCAGTAGCCAGTGGAGCCGCTCGTGAGTGCGATAGCCGCGCCCGCTTCTCCACACACGCTCGAACTCGACGGCAGAGTCGTGGTAGATGGCCTCGAAATCGCCGCGTCCGACAACACACCCGAATTCGCGCGCGAGTCTCAGCACTGCCTCCTGCCTGAGAGCGACGCGTTCTGGCTGTGAAGCTCCGGAGTAGATGGTGTCCCAATAGTCCAGCGTGATCGCGCGGAGCACCGATCAGCGCCCGGGCGGCGCTAGCGGGTCGGACGAACCGGGGGGGACTCGCTCTTGAAGATGTCCCGATTGATCTGGACGTACTGCCTCTGATTGGCCGGGAGGTCCTCTTCAGGAAAAATGGCGGTGACGGGACACTCGGGCTCGCAGGCACCGCAGTCGATGCATTCGTCCGGGTGGATGTAAAGCATCTGCTCGCCTTCGTATATGCAGTCGACGGGACAGACGTCGATGCACGACTTGTCCTTGGTCCCGATGCAGGCTTCGGTGATTACGTACGTCATGTCTCGGTGGGTTCCCTTGCGGCTCGGGGGGTAAGATATCCGATGATGTCCAGTGACAGTAGACGGGTCCGCTGGACAGAACGACCACAACCTCGTACACCTTGACGATGGAGATCGTCGTCAACGGAAGCACCGCTGACCTCTCACCGGCACTGGGCGAGTCGCTGGCCGAGACGCTGCGAGATCGACTGACGCTGCGCGGCACCAAGGTAGCCTGCGACCGCGGCGAGTGTGGGGCCTGTACGGTGCTGCTCGACGGCAACCCCGTCTACTCCTGCCTCGTTCTGACCGTTGCCGCCGCGGGCCGCCAGGTGACGACGATTGAAGGGATCGGCGCGACCGCACCTGGCGGCGAGCCGCACGAGGTGCAACGGGCCTTTGTGGAATGTGATGCCGTGCAGTGCGGCTTCTGCACGCCCGGCCAGGTGCTTTCCGCCGTCGCGCTCCTGGATCGCGACCCCGAGCCCGATGAGGATGCGATCGTCGAAGCGATGTCGGGTAATCTCTGCCGGTGCGGCACATATCCGGCAATCCGGAGAGCAATACTGCTCGCGGCCGCGCGGCTCGCTGCTGCGCGCGAGGGTGGGCGATGAGCTCGCGGTATGTGACGACGCAGGTCGAGATCGAAGGCCGTGTGGAGACGCGGGTGGTGGAAGCGCCTGGTAGTGAGCCCGCTCCCTGGGGCGAGGAAGCGGAATTGACGATCGTGGGGCAATCACTTCCGCGAGTCGACGGCGCACTCAAGGCGGCCGGGGCGGCGGTCTACACGGCAGATGTATCGCAGCCGGGGATGCTGCACGCGGCCATTGTTCGATCGCCCGTCGCCCGTGGCCGGGTCGATTCAATCGACTTTTCGGCTGCTCTGGCCGTTCCCGGCGTGGTCGACGTGACTACCGCAAAAGACGCCGGGGCGCGCCCCATCCGCGTCGGTGGCCTCGATCTTTTCTCGACGTCGATCATGTGGGCCGGCCAGCCGCTGGCCGCGGTCTGCGCCACTTCGCGCGCCAGCGCCAGTCGCGGTGCGGCCGCTGTCAGGCTGGTGCTCGAGGTGGAGCCGCCGGTCCTGACAGTGGAGCAGGCGACGGCGCCCGATGCACCACTTGTCCGCCCGCGCGGCAACCTTGCTGGCGGGGAACCCACCATCATGACGAGAGGTGATGCAGATCGTGGTTTGGCCGAGGCGGACGTCGTCATCACCCGGGAGTTCAGCACGCCGTCGGCCCTCCATTCGGCCATGGAGCCGCACGGAGCCGTCGCGGAGTGGACCGGCGAGATGTTGACCATCCGCGAGTCGACTCAGGGCGTATTCCGCGTCCGCGAGGAAGTGGCGCGCGC
This sequence comes from Gemmatimonadota bacterium, assembly GCA_052389935.1. GTDB lineage: Bacteria > Gemmatimonadota > Gemmatimonadetes > Gemmatimonadales > Gemmatimonadaceae > JBQTHK01. The sequence goes on from JBQTHK010000059.1 coordinate 63,902, forward strand.
GTTCGGACTGCCGCAGTCCCGGGTGCGCGTCATCAAGGAGCACATGGGTGGCGGGTTCGGCGCCAAGAACAACGCCGGTGCTCACACGATGGTGGCGGCTCTCTTCGCCCGGCGAACAGGCAGGCCAGTCGCCTGCATCATCGACCGCGAGGGGGAGCAGAGTGACACCGGGCATCGGCCGGCTTCGTGGCAGCGTGTGACGCTGGGCGCAACGTCCGACGGGCGCCTTGTGGCGATCGATGTTCAGGGCAAGGTGGCCCTCGGCGCAAACGGCTGGGAGGCCAGCATCGTGGCCGTGTACCACGAGATGTACGGCTGCCCTAACGTTCGAACGCAGGAGTGGCTGACCTTCGTCAATCAGCAACAGATGCAGTCCTTCAGGGCGCCGGGTCATGTCGAAGGAGCCTTTGCTTTCGAGCGCTCGATGGACGTGCTGGCACGGAGGCTGGCGATCGATCCACTCGAGCTGCGACGCCTGAACTTCGCCGCGATCGATGCCTCCAAAGGCCGTCCGTGGACGGCGAACAGGTTGCTGGAGTGTTACGAGGTGGGGGCGCGACGCTTTGGCTGGAGTGAGCGCGAGCTGCGGCGGAATGATGCTGGCGGCAATGGAATGGTTGCGGTCGATCAGACCGACGACAGTAATTTTGAAAACGGGGGGGGCCCCCACCGCAGCCCGCAGGAGCGGGCCTCGAACGAGCCGGCTCAACCCCAACCGCGCTGGCGTCGCGGTTTCGGTATGGCGGCCCAGGTCTGGGGCGCGGGCGGAGGGCCGCCGGCGTACGCGACCGTCCGTATCAACGCCGACGGCTCGATCGATGTACTGACCGGCACCCAGGACCTCGGCACAGGCTCGCGTACCATCATGGCCCAGATCGCCGCCGAGGAGCTCGGCGCGCGATTCGAGGACACCAGGGTCACCATCGGTGACACGGAGCGGACTCCCTACACCGGAAACTCATGGGGCTCCATGACGACCGCTTCCGTGGGGCCCGCCGTGAGGAACGCCGCTGCCCAGGCTCGCGAGCGATTCCTCGAAGCAGCACTGGCAGTGCTGGGTTCGGCCGCAACCGGTGCGCGCACGGTCGCGTCCACCGTGATCGGCACTTCCGGGGAAACGCTGGCCACCTTTGCCGACGTCATGCGCCGGCTGAGCAGAGCCGTCATAACCGGCGAGGGAAGTCGCGGCCCCAACCCACAGAATGCAGGAATCATGACCTTCGGTGCCCACTTCGCCCAGGTCAAGGTTGATCCCGACACCGGCTACGTTGTTGTAGAACGGATCGTCGCCGTCCATGATGCCGGACGCATCATCAATCCAATGCTCGCCGTCAGCCAACTGCAGGGCGGAATCATCCAGGGCCTCGGATTTGCGCTCACCGAAGAGCGACTCGTCGACCAGGCCACCGGCCGCACCCTGAATACCTCACTGCACGACTACCGCATTCCCACTTTTGCCGACATTCCCGCCATCGATGCCTCCTGCCTGGGGGCCCCCGACGTCTCCGCCAACCACATCGGGGCCCGTGGCCTCGCCGAACCGCCGATCATTCCGGTCGCGCCCGCCATCGCGAACGCCGTCGCCGATGCCCTCGGCGTCGAAGTCAACTCCATTCCGCTGACGCCGGCACGGGTGCTTACTGCTATTTCGAGTCCGGTCGACGCCATGGAGGCGGCTGGTCGGCTGCCGTCTCCAGATCCGGGTTTCGCCGGTAGAGCGTGACCTTGCGCCCTATCACCTGAATCACCTCGGCACCAAGTTCGCGCGCCAGCTCTGCCGCAACCGCCCGTGGCTCCAGACCCTGGTCGCGACCAACAGCGATCTTGATCAGCTCCCGGCTACGCAAGGCATCGCTGATCGCTACGAGAACGGACGGACTGACACCGGCCGCGCCGATGTGGATGGCCGGTGCAAGGTGGTGCGCCTCGGACCTGAGCTCCGCTCTCTCCCGACCCTTCATCGCGGCATCACACGGCCCGGCCGCGTCAGAAATGGCAGCGGATCCACGGGCTCGCCGTCCCACCAGCGACCGTTTCCCCGGTAAAGCAGCAGCTGATAGTGGAGATGCGGCAGATCGCGTGGCGCGTTTCCCGTCGTTCCCACGTACCCCAGAACATCACCCCAACCGACGAGCTTCCCTTCGCTGAGCGAAGGATGATAGCTGTCGAGATGTGCGTAGTAGTGCACGAACTCGCTGTCGAGGTCGAGAACGTGGACTGTCAGTCCGCCGAGGCTGTTCGACCTTACCTTCCAGACCGTACCCGAATCTGCGCTCACGACTGCCGTACCTCGCGGAGCCGGTATATCGATCGCCCAATGTGTGCGCTCGCCGCTCCGCGGAGCTTTGAATGAGCCCTTGAGGGAGGCAGGGTTCACTCCACTGACGGGGACCATCAGCCCGCGGCCCGCGAGTCGTCGCATCGCGTCAGGGGACGCACCGCTGTCGCGCGTCACTGGAGCGGGGTCCGGGCTCGTGGTCGCTCTCGCGGCTCCGCCACACGCGGCGGTGACAAGCAGCGCGGCGAGCATCCATGGACGTGGGGCCTGTGTCAGACTTCTTACCGTTTATGGATTAAGTATCCCCCGAGCGGCACCAGTGCTCGCCACTAAACTCTAATTCGCTGTGGCTCTGATCCAAAAACTTCGTGCTTTGGTCATCCTGACCATCGTGACCTCGTCGTGCATCATCTTTGTTGGCCCAGGTGATCGCGATGATCAGCTTCGTTCCCTTGTGAGGGCGCGTGCCCGCTGGAACGCAAACGGCTCGACTGACTACGAATACGTTCTGCGTCAGAACTGCTATTGTATCCTTGGTGGGCAGCCAGTGCGCGTCACAGTTCGGCAGGGGCAGATGACGCAGGCTATTCTCATCAGCACCGGCCAGCCCGTCCCGGCCAATCTGCGCGCCGGCTTTTTGACGGTTGACCAGCTCTTCGACCTGCTCGAAGATGCCATCAATCAGCGCGCTCACAACATCCGCGTCACGTACGACGACGACCTCGGATTCCCCGTCGACTTCTTTATCGACTACTCCGAACAGATCGCCGACGAGGAGCGTGGATACGTCGCCACCGACTACCGTCTCCTCTGACGGTGAACCTCAGTCGTCGATAATCGCTTCCGCCTCGATCTCGACCAGCATCCGCGGGTCGATGAGTCGTGCCACCTCCACCATCGACGTTGCCGGCCTGATTTCCCCGAACACTCGCCCGTGAGCGTGACCTATGGGTTCCCACAGCGAAATATCGGTCACGTAGATCCTTGTCCGTATCACGTGCCGCAGAGATGCCCCGGCCCGACTCAGGGCGCTTTCGATGTTTCGCAGAATCTGCTCCGTCTGGCCGGCGACGTCCCCGACCGCAACGATCTCGCCCGCGGCGTCGGTCGCCGTTGTCCCCGAGACGTGCACGACGTTGCCGCTGCGTACCGCCCGCGAGTAACCAACGATCGGCTCCCAGCGCGTTCCGCTGGATACCTTCTGGCGCATTGCGACTTTGGTGAGCCCCGGTAGAGGTTGATTACCGCTCGGTTGAGTAGCCCGCGGCGAGACGCTCCAGTCGTACTCCTTCCGCGAACCGAAGTACTACCGTTCCCGAAGAGCGCGGCGTCCAGGCACGCGCCGCCACATCGTCCACGCCGTCGCCGTCACCATCCAGCGCGTGCAGAAATTCGTGCGAGCGGTAACGCAGGTCCCGCACCGTCAGCGATCGGACACCGCTGTCCCCCACCAGCACAGCACGCTCCCGCGCCCATTCGTAGTCGCCGGCCGACAATGAGGCAATCGCGATCCCCCTCCATGCTCCGAAACAACCGACGATTGTGCTCTTGCGCGCTCTCAGTGATTGCCTGAGGCGGTCGAAAACCGGTTGCTCACCGGAGCGCAAAATGTTTACAAGTGAATCAGCCGCTCTGTTGAGCCGCCGGGTCAGCACTTCAGGTGCCTCACGACTACAGGCGGACTCGCGGGATGGAGTCGCGGATTCAACCAGCTGAGCCGTAGCCACACCACCTCCGCGCCTCGACACGACGAGGACCGACTCAGCGAGTTGAGAGAGTGCCAGTCGGGCGATGATCCTGTTGCCTACAGCTACAAACGCCGTGATCGTGGCGTCCTCTTCTCCCCAGGCACCACGAAGGCGAAATGTCGTCCCCTTTTCCCATGGAGACGTCGCTTCCGCCGCCGATGCAAATGCCGCCAGTCGGCTGGGCGGCTTCTGCAGATCAATGTCGATACGACCCAGATCGATTCCGAACTGACTGTCTCGCACTGCCCCGAGAAACCATCTCTGAGTCGCCGGGAAAAAGACCAGCCTCTGTGCGATCGTGTCAGCCACCGGTGGCAGCCGCCGCGGCGCGGCGTGACGTTCAGGAATCCGCGTTGTTACCTGCGCGGCCGAATCTACCGCCGTTGCACGCAGCGTATCTGTTCCGGCCCGCTCCGGTCCCTCACTGCAGCCCATGGCGACTGCCAACAACCACGCCTTCGTCCGTAACGGGAGAAAGTGGGAGTGGCGCACGATTCGGGTCGAGGTATCGTTCACGTTCTCAATCGGGGGCGTGACTGACGGATCATGGAGAGGGCGTACAAGCGGAAGAGATGATGATAAGCGACTATGTGCGCCCTTCGTCAGTCAGTGAAGCGATCGATCTCCTCGCCCGTCCGGGGGCCCGCGCAATGGCGGGGGGAACCGATCTACTCCCTCTGATCCGGGATGGACGCCTGAGCACCGCCGCGCTCGTTGATCTCTCGGCGATAGACGAGCTCGTCGAACTCGAGGCTGATCGCGGCGGTCTTTCGGCTGGATCCGCCGTGCTTCTTACCCGGATTGCGAGCGATGAGCGTGTGCGTTCTTCGTTCCCTGCTCTGGCAAGGGCGTGCTCGATGGTCGGGAGCCTCCAGCTGCGCAACATGGGCACGATCGGCGGCAACCTATGCCAACGTCCGCGATGTTCGTACTTCAGGCACGGCTTCGAGTGCCTCAAGTTGGGAGGTGAGCGCTGTTCCGCGGTCGACGGCGAAAACTCGAGGCACGTCATTTTCAGGACTGGCGCCTGTGTTGCCGCTCATCCCTCGGATCCGGCGGTTGCGCTGACGGCACTCGACGCTCTCGTACATCTCCGCGGACGCGACGGGGACAGAGTTGTCGAGCTTGCTCGATTCTACGATGATGCGGCCAACCGCCTGCACACCGAGGCCGCCGCGACGAACACCGAAATCCTGATCCGCGTAACCGTCCCTGAAGTCTCGTCCGGTGGTGTTCAGTATTTCGAAAAGCTCATGGATCGCCGGGCGTGGGACTTTGCTACCGTCTCGGTGGCTGCCTGTCGCCGTGAAGCGGGTGATGTGCGGCTTGTCCTCGGTGGCGTTGCGGCTGCTCCGTGGAGAGTCAACCAGTCCGTCGAGGAGGATGTCGCATCTGGTGAGCTGGGCGAGGAGGACTTCGAGACGCTTGCCCAGCGTGCATTACTCGATGCCCGCCCGCTGGCAATGAACCGCTACAAGGTCGCTCAGGCGACTGCTCTACTCGTACGCGCTATGCGCTTTGTCGGCCGAGGGCGCCGATGAGCTTCCGCGCTGCCGTCATGAGTGCCCCGGGCGAGCCACTGAAGGTCGAGACGTTCCCGCGGCCACAGCTCGAACGCGGTTCTGCACTGATGGAGGTGCTGCTGTCCGAAGTTTGTGGAACCGACGTCCACCTGCACCACGGCCGGCTGTCGGGTGTGCCGTACCCGATCATACCCGGTCATGTCTCGGTGGGTGTGATCCGCGAGATGCCGTCCCCCCTGCACGATGTCTTTGGCCGACCCTTCGAGACCGGTGACGTCGTGACCTTTCTCGATGTCCACGGCACCTGCGGCCGCTGCTACCACTGCCTCGTCACGAAGCAGACCACACGCTGCCCCCAGCGCCGGGTCTATGGAATTACCTACGGCGTTTCTGACGGCCTCCTCGGTGGATGGAGCCAGGCTCTCTGGCTCAAACCAGGACTGCATCTGCTCCGTCTGCCGGAGGGACTCGAACCCGCAACCTTCATCGGAGGCGGATGCGGACTCGTAACCGCCGTTCACGCCGTCGAGCGGGCCGACATCCACCCTGGTGACTCGGTGGCAGTCCTCGGCGCTGGACCTGTTGGTCAGTCAATCGTCGCCATCGCGGCCCTGAGCGGCGCCGACCGGATCGTGGCGATCGGTGATCCGCCGCCGAGGCTCGACTTCGCTCGACGGATGGGCGCGACCGACGTCCTTTCGCTTTCCGTCGAACCGGCGGCGCGCCTGGCCGCCGTCCGGGAGCTGACCCGGGGCTTCGGCGTGGACGTGGTGATCGAGGCCAGCGGCGCGCCTGAAGCCGTGAGCCAGGGTCTCGACCTTGTGCGCGACGGAGGACGAGTCGTCGTCTGCGGGCACTACACCGACAACGGCGACGTCCGAATTCACCCCCACTGGCAAATCAACCGCAAACACGTCGACCTCCGAGGCTGCTGGGGGTCCGACTTCGCACATCTCTTCCGAGCTGTGACCGTGGCGGCTCGACATGGGGACAGAATCCCATGGAAGGAGATGGCCGGCCGCGAGTATTCCCTTGACCAGGTTAACGACGCCTTGGCCGCCGTTGAGCGGCGCGAGCTTACGAAGGCATTGATCCGGCCCTGAAGATCGGCGCTGGAGGGCCTAATCCGTACACACTTTATTTGACTTATTAGGTAATTCCGAGCATTTTGCTTCCCATGTTGGCGCTGCAGACCTTACCCGGGTTTCGGGGTACGCGCGCCGAGGTGCTGCTGGCGGTCAAGAAGTCGCAACCTGTTGCTATCAAAGAGCTTGCGACTGGACTGAGAGTCACCCCGAATGCACTCCGGCGTCACCTCAAGGAACTGGAAGCCGAAGGCATGGTCGCTTACATTCGCGAGGTTCGCGGTGTTGGCGGGCCCGTCTTTGCTTATTCGCTCACTGAAGCTGGTGAGCGACTTTTCCCGTCCGCGTATGAGGAGACGCTTTCGGCGGCGCTTGACCTCGTTCGCGCCGAACTTGGGGAACAGGGAGTAGTCGACTTTTTCAGGCGGCGCTGGGAGGCGATCGCCGAACGGGCGCGGCCTGAACTCGCCGATCTGCCGCTGGTGGAGAAGGCGCGCCGACTTGCGTCACTGCTGACGTCGCTTGGTTACATGGCGGAGCTGTCGAATGGTGAGACGGCATTGCTCCGCGAGCACAACTGCACGATTCGCGGTCTGGTCGGCCGGTTTCCTGAAGTTTGTGCCGCCGAACAGCGCTTCATCCAGGAGTTCCTCGGCGTCGAGGTTACAAGACAGCTGCACATCGCCAGCGGCGCATCGTGCTGCGAATACTGCATCTCCGGTCGCGCCGACGCAGCACATGCGGGCGACCCTGCACTGGTGGAGAAGACATGAGCTCTGGCATTGAATCACTTGTCACACGCGAGTACCGCTACGGCTTTGCAACCGACATCGAGTCGGATACGATTCCGCCCGGGCTCGACGAGGATGTCGTACGACTCATCAGCGAGCGCAAGGGTGAGCCGGCCTTCATGCTCGACTGGCGGTTGCGCGCCTTCCGGCGCTGGCAGCAGATGACCGAGCCTCACTGGTCAAACGTCAGCTACCCCCACATCGACTACCAGGCGTTGTCGTACTACTCGGCGCCGCGCACGGCAGCTCCACTCGGGAGCCTCGACGAGCTCGACCCCAAACTCCTGGAGACGTACAACAAGCTCGGCATTCCGCTCAATGAACAGAAGCTGCTCGCCGGCGTAGCCGTCGATGCGGTGTTCGACTCCGTCTCGGTCGGCACCACCTACAAGGAGGAGCTCAGGAAACACGGCGTCATCTTCTGCTCATTCGGAGAAGCCGTGCGCGAGCACCCCGATCTGGTGGAGAAGTACCTCGGCTCCGTAGTCCCCTACAGCGACAACTTTTTCGCTGCGCTCAATTCCGCCGTCTTTTCCGACGGGTCATTCGTCTACGTCCCCAAGGGTGTGCGCTGCCCGATGGAGCTGTCGACGTACTTCAGAATCAACGCCGCCGACACCGGCCAGTTCGAGCGCACCCTGATCATCGCCGACGAAGGTGCTTCCGTCAGTTACCTCGAAGGTTGCACGGCCCCCAAGCGTTCCACCAATCAGCTGCACGCCGCCGTTGTCGAACTGATCGCGCTCGACCGCTCATCCATCCGATATTCGACGGTTCAGAACTGGTACGCCGGCGACGAAGAAGGTCGCGGCGGCATCTACAACTTCGTAACCAAACGCGGGAAAGCGCTTACCGGCGCGCGGATTTCGTGGACGCAGGTCGAGACCGGCTCCGCGATCACCTGGAAATATCCGAGCGTGATCCTGCAGGGCGATGACTCGAGCGGCGAGTTCTATTCGGTCGCTGTCGTCAACAACCGGCAGCAGGCGGACACCGGGACCAAGATGATCCACATCGGGCGCAATACCCGCTCCAACATCGTCTCCAAGGGAATCTCGGCAGGTCAGGGACAGAACTCCTACCGCGGCCAGGTGAAGGTCCTTCCCCGCGCCGCAGGAGCCCGCAACTACACACAGTGCGACTCGATGTTGATCGGCAACCGCTGCGGTGCCCACACCTTCCCTTACATCGAAGCCCAGAACAACTCGAGCATCATCGAACACGAGGCCAGTACGTCGAGGATCGGCGAAGACCAGATCTACTATCTGCGTCAGCGCGGCCTCAGCGCCGAGCAGGCGGTTTCGATGATCGTCAGCGGCTTCTGCCGCGAGGTTTTCCGCGAGTTGCCCATGGAGTTCGCGCTCGAAGCCCAGCAGCTCCTCGGTATTTCCCTTGAAGGTTCGGTTGGCTGACAGGCCCGCCGACGGAACGCGACACACCAACAGCACCTTGCCATACACCATGCACGACCCAGGCAACACTGATGCTTCGAATTGACGATCTCCACGCCGGCATCGGCGCTACCGCGATACTGAAGGGCATTTCCCTCGAAGTCGGAGCGGGGGAAGTCCACGCCATCATGGGGCCCAACGGGTCCGGCAAGAGCACACTGGCCCAGGTTCTCGCTGGCCACCCCGCCTACGAAGTCACTGCCGGGACCGTCGAATACGATGGCCAGGATCTGCTGGCGATGGAGCCCGAGGACCGGGCACGCGCCGGCCTCTTCCTCGCCTTCCAGTATCCGACCGAGATCCCTGGAGTCTCCAACGCCTACCTCCTGCGCACCGCATATAACGAACTGCGAAAATCGCGCGGCCTCGACGAGGTGGACCCGATGGACTTCCTCGATGTGATGACCGAAAAACTCAAGCTCGTCGACCTCGATGAGTCGATGCTCCAACGCTCGGTCAATACCGGCTTCTCGGGCGGCGAGAAGAAGCGAAACGAGATCCTCCAGATGGCGGTTCTCGAGCCGCGTCTCGCGCTCCTTGACGAAACCGACTCGGGCCTTGACATCGACGCCCTGCGCATCGTCGCCGACGGCGTCAACACGCTGCGACGGACCGACAACGCCATCGTTGTCGTCACGCACTATCAGCGGCTGCTCAACTACATCGTTCCCGATTTCGTCCATGTGCTCGCCGGCGGTCGGATCGTCAGGTCCGGTGGCAGGGAGCTGGCTCTCGAACTCGAGGAAAAGGGCTACGACTGGCTCACCGGGGACAGGGCCGAGCCGGCCGTGACCGGAGGACGGGTGGCGTGAGCACCGCGCCCTGGATCGAGCAGCTTTCCGTAGTTGGTGCCAGTGGCGGCCCGCTCTGGCTGGCGCGTATCCGCTCCGAGGCCGCCACCAGCCTGCGCAACAACGGATTCCCGACCACAAGGAACGAGGACTGGCACTTCACCAGCCCCGCTCCGATTATCGAAGCGGGATTCGGCCCGATGCCTGACGCCGAAAACACCACCACAGTCGCTGAGGTCGCGCGCGTTCTCGACGGCGCTCCCTACCCCGTTCTGGTATTCGTCAACGGTCGCTACACTCCCTCGTTGAGCGCCGGTGTACCTTCGGTACCGCACGGGGTGCGCATCATGAGCCTCGCCACCGCCCTCCTCGAAGAGCCCACACTCGTCGAGCGATACCTCGGCCGCATTGCCGGTTTCGATACCCAGGCGTTGGCGTTCACCGCCCTCAATACCGCCATGATTCGCGACGGTGTGGTTATCCACGCCGGACCCGGAACGAGCGGCGCCGATACCCCGATCCACGTCCTCTACCTCACTGATGCAGCAGCGGCCGGAGGGTCAGCAGCCGCGCGCACCCTTATCGTGGCCGAAGAGGGCGCCCGCATCGCGGTGATCGAGCAGTACGCCGCGCTGGCGCAGGCCAGCTGCCTTACAAACGCCGTAACCGAAGTTGTCACCGGCCCCGGCGCCACCGTACAGCACTATCGGCTCCAGCGCGAGTCGCGTCAGACCTTCCACGTAGGACACGTCGAAGCCCGGCTCGATCGTGACGCCCACTTCGAGTCCTTCTCCTATGTCACCGGCGGCGCGCTCTCGCGCATCAACATCTACGCCACGCTCGGCGGCGAGGGATCAGGCGCGACCCTCAACGGCCTCTACATGCTCGATGGCACCCAGGTCTGCGATCACCAGACCCGGATCGAACACGCCAGTCCCAACACCTTTTCGCGCGAGCTGTACAAGGGGATTCTCGACGCCACGTCGCACGGGGTCTTCAATGGCAAGGTCTACGTGCGGCCGATCGCCCAGAAGACCGACGGCCGCCAGACCAACAAGACTCTGCTCCTGTCCGAACGGGCGCGGGTGGACACCAAGCCGCAGCTCGAAATCTTCGCCGACGACGTCAAGTGTACACACGGCGCCACTGTCGGCCGGCTCGATGAATCGGCAGAGTTCTATCTGAGGAGTCGCGGCGTCAGCGCCGAAAATGCCCGTAGACTGCTGACCTGGGCGTTTGCCGCCGATGTCCTCGAAACGATCGCCTTCGAAGGCCTCCGCACCGGCCTCGAAGCGCTGGCTATGAGGAGGTTCGTCGACGCATGACCCCGCTACCACTCGCGCAGGCCGCGCCCGACGTCGCACGGCTCCGACAGGACTTCCCGATCCTGTCGATCGAGGCACGCGGTCGGCCACTCGTTTACTTCGACAGCGCCGCGACCAGCCAGAAGCCGCGGCAGGTCATCGAAGCCGTCTCACGGTACTACGAAACGCAAAACGGCAACATCCATCGCGGTGTTCACTACCTGAGCGAACGCGCAACCGAGCTGTACGACGAGACTCGTGAGACCGCGCGCCGCTTTTTCAATGCGAACCACGCTCACGAACTGATATTCACCCGCGGCACAACCGAAGGCATCAACCTCGTCGCTGCATCGTTCGGCCAAGCCTTCGTGAGAGCGGGCGACAACGTCGTCATCTCGACGATGGAGCACCACTCCAACATCGTCCCCTGGCAACTGCTCTGTGAGCGCTCCGGGGCGTCGCTCCGCGTCATCCCGATCAACGACGACGGCACGCTCGACCTCGATGCTCTGCCGCGCCTCCTCGACGCTCGCACGAGACTCATCGCCGTGGCGCACGTCTCGAATGCGCTGGGCACCATCAACCCCGTCAAGTCGATCGTGGCGATGGCCCACGACGCCGGGGTGCCGGTGCTGCTCGACGGAGCCCAGTCTGCGCCGCACATGGTCGTCGACCTGCAGGACATCAATTGCGACTTCTACGCCTGCTCCGGACACAAGATGCTCGGCCCGACCGGCGCGGCCGTGCTGTACGGCAAGGAGGCCTGGCTCGACCGGATGCCGCCCTACATGGGCGGCGGCGACATGATCGAGACAGTCGCTTTCGAAAAGACAACCTACGCAAAGCTTCCGTCCCGATTCGAGGCAGGGACGCCCGATATCGCCGCTGTCGTCGGGTTCAAGGCGGCAATGGACTACCTCACTGCCGCCGACCGCGACGCGGTGTCGGCTCATGAGCACGACCTGCTGACGCACGCAACCGATGCGGTCCGGTCCATTGCAGGACTGCGCCTTGTCGGAACAGCCCCGGACAAGGCGGGGATCCTCTCGTTCGTGATGGACTGTGCCCACCCGCACGACATCGCCACTGTCCTCGACTCGCACGGGATCGCGGTGCGAGCCGGACACCATTGCACGCAGCCTTTGATGCGTCGCTTTGGAGTACCGGCCACGGTCAGGGCGTCGTTCTATCTCTACAACACCCACGACGAGGTCGACGCCCTCGTGGCCGCGTTGCACAACGTCCGCGAGGTCTTTGCCTGACGATGGAGCTCACCGCGCTCTATCAGGACGTGATCCTCGATCATAACCGCTCCCCGCGAAACTTCGGGGCGATGGACGGCGCGACGGCCAAAGCGGGGGGTCACAACCCGCTCTGTGGCGATGAAGTAACCGTCTGGGTCCGAGTCGAGGGCGACACCATCGCCAACATCTCGTTCGTGGGTCAGGGCTGTGCGATTTCCAAGGCCTCCGCGTCGATGATGACCCAGGCAGTTCGCGGCAAATCCCGTGACGAAGCAGCCGGAATCTTCGAACGTTTTCATTCAATGGTCACCGGCGGGGCCGGCTCGGCCAGCGACCCCGCGCTTGGTAAGCTCAAGGTTTTTTCCGGGGTCGCCAGATTCCCGACGCGCGTAAAGTGTGCATCGCTTGCCTGGCATGCGATGAAGGAAGCGCTTGAGTCACGCTGATCGAGACGGTGATGGAGATCACTCTCCATCTGTTGCACCGTTGCTGGTATTGCCTCGCCGTGATCTACCGACAGAGGGACTGATCCCCGTACAGCTCAGAACCGGTGAGCGCGCAGTTGTGGTTACCCGAGGTGGAGTTGTTGCCGTCTTCGAGGACGAGTGCCCTCACCAGGGAATGCCGCTTTCGGCTGGAACTCTCTGCGAAGATGGAACACTCGAGTGCCCCTGGCACGGGGCTCGCTACGAAGTCGCGACGGGGCGCTGTGTGCAAGGTCCCGCCACCGATGATCTGCGCGCCTGGCGCGTGATCGAAAGCGGAGACTCGGTAGTCGTTCTGCCCGACTAGGCGGCGCCCGCCGCCGGAGGGGCCGGCGACCGCCAACTTCTGGCGCGACGCATCGCGAACGCCTTCCCCGTCCGGGCCGCGGCCGCCCTGGCCGCCGATTTCACCAGAGCAGCGATCCGACGATGAAGGTCAGTGTCGACGCCGTACTGCCCGGCGGCGCTACCCTGCCTTCTCTCGTTAGGAGAATGTGAGATCGGACTCGCCTTCTTCATGCCCATTATACGACGCTGACCGCCGATCGTTTCATCGCAGGCCGCGATGGCACGCGGCGCGCACGCCCTTGCCCGAGTTGCCCCCAACTCTTTCCCCGTTACCCCACACGACGGACGGCACGCCGCGGCCCCCCACCCAACATTCTGCAGCTCCTGCTGGTCTTGCGCCCCGGCCCTCAAGCCGACCTCGCCCACTCCGGCCACTGAGAGCGACGACTCGCTCCATCGAACCCCGAGCGTCGCAGCGCGCTCTCCAACACCCACTCCCACCCATAGCGTTCCCGGAACGCGGTCTCGTCCAGCCCCAGCAACCCGGCGATCGACTCCTTCAACTCCGCCGACGACTCGCCCGACGGCGAAAGCGCGCGGTTGAGCGCTGATCGGTCTGCGGCCAGTTCGACCAGACCCATCACCCGCTGCCACTTCAACGGGCCCCACTCGCCCAGGTGTCGCAGCTGGTCCCTGAGTCCAAAGGGCAACAGCGGCTCCTCGTTGCGCCTCAGCGGCGGGCGTGTGAACAGGTCCGACAGTGTCCGGCCAAGGGTGTGGATTCGGGTGCGCCTGAGAATCCAGGTCACGACGTCACTCGCCGAGGGCCGAGGCCGGGACGCGACTGACCTGAGAATGGCCGCCGCACCGTCGATTTCGCTCAGGCCAAAGACCACTGACGTCCGCGGCAGTCGCCGGGTAGCCCTGACGCCCGACGTTCGTTCGGCCAGGAGCGTGAGCGGGCACCAGGGAAAGCGCTCCATGGTTTCCCGGATCGCCACCGATGTGGGCCGCTCGAAGAATGCGTCGAGAAGGACTACCGATCCGAGCGACGGCTCGTCGATGCCGGTTCGGCGCGCCTGCTGGTACGGCGGCTCCAGTACGTAGAGAGGAAGTGTTGCCTGCATGGATGTGAGGTTAGGAGCGCGCCCGGGGCCTGTACACTCGGGCAACTACTAGTCGCGTTTCGCCCCGGGTATCCGCCCCGCCTGAGCGCAGGGGCGGGGCCGACGAATCTTCATTGGCCGGGCGCACAACCGTGGTAACGATCGCGCCTCGTCCCTGCCACAGGTCGGCGACTACTCCTCAGCCTCGCCATCCTCCGGTTCGGGCGCCACTTGCAGCATCAGCGCAAATCGCATCAGAGCGCTTTCGGTCGTTATGCCCAGCGCACGCCTTATGCTGGCGCGATGGAATTCAATCGTCCTGGCACTCAGGCCCAGCTGTTCGCTGATCTCGACACTCGTCCTGCCGGCGCCGATCAGGACCAGAATCTCCCTGTGACGCGGAGTCAGCTTGTCGAGCCCGGGATGGTGAACCGCGGAACCATCCCTGAACGATCGCCTGGGGACGCGCGGCGAGATGAAAGGGCGGTCGCTCCGCAGCACAGCATCAATCGCCTCGTTCAGTTCATCCGCCGACGCCTCCTTGGGAATGAATCCGTGCGCTCCGGACTGTATCGCGAGATCAGCGAGTGCGCGATCGACGTGCATCGTGACTATCAGGATCTTCACCGTCGGGGCCAGCTCCCTGATTTCGGGGATCAGATCGAGGCCGTTTCGGTGTGGCATCGAAAGGTCCAGGAGGAGTACGTCGGGCGAGGTGCGCCGGATGGCCTCGAGGACTTCGCGTCCGTCGTTCACGACACCTGCAGCGATAAAGCCGGGACGAAGCAGCGCCTTGAGGCCCTGACTCATCAGGGGGTGATCATCGCAGATGAGAATCGCGGCTCGTCTCATGGTTCTTCGTCGAGCTGTACCCGGACGCGGATGGTGGTGCCCCGACCCGGCACAGAGACGACGGAGTACACGCTATCGACCAGCCTCGCGCGTTCGCTCATGCTGACCAGCCCCAGACCTGATTGTTGGGCACCGGCCTCGAAGCCCGAACCGCTGTCACGAATGGTCATCGTCAGGCTCTGTCCCTCCTTTTCCAGTGCCAACCCGGCGGTCTTTGCGCCGGAATGTCTCACTACGTTGCGGAGTGCCTCCTGCGCGATCCGGAAGAGTGTGATCGATCGCTCCCGTCCAAGCCCACGGTCGGAGCCCGGCGGCGGAAGCGTTGTCATGACGTCGATCCCCGATGCCCGCGTGACGTCGTCGGCGAGCTGCGCAAGCGCGGGAATCAGCCCACCTTGTTCGATTATCGCCGGGTGGAGGCGGTGCGCCACCTGCCGCAGCATCACTCCGAGGTCGGCCAGCTCCTCGGAGAGTGCGTTCACGCGAGCGTGTTCTCCGCTGACCGTGACGCGGGGCCCGTCCGTGAGGTCGCGCAGCTCATGTTGCAACATCGCCACCCTCTGCAGCGCATCGTCGTGAACCTCGCGGGCCACGTAGGCTCGCTCCTCTTCGTGGGCGGCGATCAGTCTCTTGGCGTGTTCGCGGTGCAGCGCGAGAAAGCGCCGCTGGTTGATCACCAGCGCCGCGCCTAACGCAAAGAGGATTACAAGGACGGCGAGGGCCGCGCCAAGCCAGATGCCGACCAGGTCGGCGTTGTCGGACATCGCATCCCTCGCCAGATGAGGAGAAACGCCAGAACGTCGAAAACCGCCTTGTACGTGAACAGCCTCATGACCGCTTCGAGCTCACCGGCTGCGATCAGTGCCCGGCTTGCCGGCTCCACGACTACATAGACTCCGTAATAAAGCGCCACCCCCAGCGACGCCCAGAGCCAGTCCCTCATCCAGATCCGCTCTTTTTCACCGGCGAACCTTGAGACTGCCGTCCACGCAGCCGCGGCCAGGATCACCAGCGACCGGAATGTCGAAATGAACGTCTTGAAGCTGTCGACTTCGCCGACCACGACCGCCAGACCCAGCGTCGCCGCCACGTGAAACGGAATCGCGATCCGGAAGCTCAGCCGCATCGTCGGCCTTTCCTGCCAGTGGGAAAGAGCCCACAGCAGCAGCGCATCCTGCAGTGGTTGCGCGACCGTGATGAAAACAAGATTCGATCCGGCCACCCTCGCCACAAATGGCTGGATGAGATCCGACAGGAAGTAGACCAGGCTCCAGATCGCCATCCAGCGACGTGCGGGATTCGAGCCGTCGCCACGCACCCACACCTCCTGCGCCGGCAGCAATTGCGTCACGATCGCCGCCGTGATCCAGAATCTGAGCCAGCCAGGAGGTGTCGGTGCGTGGAGTCCGAGCAGCGTCGCCGAGCCGGCGATGGCGATCAGTGCAGCACTCCGACGTTTGTCCACCGGCGTGGACCGCGGTGCCGTCAGACCAGCGGCGAATCCGGAGGACAGAACGGTGGACACGGAAGGTGCGTGTCGAGGATGACCGCTTCGCCCCCTCCGGCCATCGGCGCACGTTTGCGCACGCGCGAACCCCTGTCGCCACCCATCTTCACCCTGCCGCCGACCATGTCATTCCCGTCACCGTCGACACCAACGATCACCAGCCGGTAGGCGCCCCGGGCGTCGAGTCCATGATAAAATCTTATCCCCGTGCAACCCGGCTGAGAGAGGACCTCCACAAGGCCCATCGAATAGAAGAATCCGCCATGCTCCGACGCCGGAGCGCTGCGCCGGTACCGCTGCGTGAACTCGACCGCCTGATCAAGGGTGATTCGCTGTGGTTTTCCGCGCGATGGGATTCCGTCGCGACGCTTCCTGGTGGGCATGGGCTCTGGACTCGTGCTGGAGGGGGGCTCTTCGAACGCTCGCGGTCACCCGTGGCAACCCGAACGGTAGTTCACCTCGCGACGACTGGACACTGTGGGTACCCACAGTATGCAGCTCCAGTCAGCAGAGGTGGACCGCGAACGCCTTGAACGAGACGAACACTTTTTCACCGTTCGCCAGTGCGAGATCCCGGACCGAGCGCCAGGTGAGTGCGGCGACGAGCGGCACTCCCGTCACGTCAACAGTAATGCGCGCCTGTGCCCCGACTCCGGTGATGTCCACGATCACTCCGGCGAAGTGGTTCCGCATTGACGTTTCGGATTCTTCGCGCGCCACGACGATCTCTTCGGCACGAATCACTGCGTGGATCGGGCCGTCGGGAATGTCTCCAACGGCCCTGAGCAGCAGTTCGCCGCACCGGACTTCCACTTCGTGCATTTCGCCCGGCTCCCCTGGGACGCCAACCGTGACCGCTACGCCGGCCAGTACGTTTTCAGCTCCCAGGAACTCGGCAACGTACGCCGAGGCGGGGCGGCTGAAGACGTCGGCGGGCGTGCCCCACTGCAGGAGGCGTCCGTTGTCCAGCAGTACCATCATGTCGCCCAGGAGCCCGGCCTCGGCAAAGTCATGCGTCACCTGCAGGATCGTCGTCGAAGACCGGCGATGAATGTCGCGCACCTGCCGCCGCACCTGTACGCGGCGTCTTGGATCGAGCGCGCTGAATGGCTCGTCGAGGAGAAGGGTTGCGGGCTGCCTCGCCAGGGCGCGGGCAAGCGCGACGACCTGCCGCTCGCCACCACTGAGCGATCCGACCGCGCGGGCCGCCAGTGGTTCGAGATCCAGTGTGTGCATCAGTTCCTCTACAACCGCAGTGCCGCGCGCCCCGTAGGCGATGTTGCGCGCGACGCTGAGGTGGGGAAAGAGAAAGCCGTGCTGGTACACGAGGCCGATATCGCGGGATTCCATGGGAGCGGTTGTCACGTCTCGCCCTCCGAGGAGAATCGACCCTCTGCCCGCATTGATTCCGGCGATGGTTTCGAGGAGTGTTGTCTTGCCCGACCCGGCCGGGCCGATCACTACCCCGTAGCCGCTGGCCGGTATCGTGAATGACACGTCGCGCAACTCGAACGCTCCGACGCGCGCGGAGACCCCTCTCAGTTCGATCACGTTCGCAGACTGTCCTCTTCGTAATGAGGCGAGCGCAGGGCCCGCAGCAGGCCGAGCGGGACGAGTGCGAGCAGAACGAGAATCGCCGCCACCGGTATCGCCTCTCGCAGTCCGTAGGTTGTGAAGCGGTCGTAGCTCAGCACGCTTACCGTCTTTGGGTGATATGCAAGGACCACGATCGCTCCGAACTCGCTCACGGCGCGGGCCCACATCACCAGCGCCGATGCGAGGAGTCCCCGCGCGGAGAGGGGCACAGTGACTCTCCGGAACGCGTTCCAGGGTGAATCGCCAAGAGTTCTGGCGACGGCCTCATAGCGACGGTCCACGCGAGCAAATGCTTCGCGCGCGCCGCTTACGTAGAGCGGTGCGGAAACGAGAAGCATCGCAGCCACGATGCCTGTCGGCGAGCTGACTACGCCGAGCCCCAGTTCGTATAGTGCTCCCCCCACTACACTCTCGCGTCCGAGCACCAGCAGGATCGCGATGCCCGCTACCGGGTGAGGCAACACCAGCGGCAGATCCAGTAACGCCGCGATTGCTGCCCGCCCGCGGAATCGACGCCGTGCCAGGACGTAGGCGAGCGGCGTGCCGAACAGCACACCGATAGCGGTGGCGACCGTTGCCGTCAGCGCCGTCAGTGAAAGTGACGCACGCAGTTCGCGGTCGCTGAACAGGAGCTGCGTTCCCTGCACTCCCCCTTCGATTACCAGCCGGCCGAGAGGCGCGGTAAGAAAAAGCAGCAGGATAGACCCGGCGAGGGCCGGGACTATCGTCGCTGCCGCCGCCGTGCGGCGTGCTGTCCAGGTTTCGCGCTGGATACTCGGGATCACGACCCTCGGCGTTTCACACCCCAAGTATATTCCGCGCACTCGTTCTGTGACTCCATGACCCTTGCCGTCGATATCAGGTCGGTAACCAAACGCTATGCGGCGCATGTCGCCGTGCGCGACCTCTCGCTGCAGGTTCCCCGCGGGTCTGTCTATGGCCTCCTCGGTCCCAACGGCGCCGGCAAGACCACCACGATCCGGATGCTGCTGAACATCATCGCTCCGGACGAAGGTACGATCGAGGTCCTCGGCGCTCCGAATCGGCAGCAGGGAATCCTCGATCGTGTTGGTTATCTCCCGGAGGAGCGGGGGCTTTACCGAAAGATGCAGGTCCGGCGCCTGCTGCGCTTTCTGGCGGAGCTCAAGGGCGTCCGCGGCCGCGACGCCGATTCAAGAATCGATGAGTGGCTCGACCGGTTGTCGTTGCGGACGTCCGAGAAGGACTGGGGGAGTGCGAAGGTCGACGAGCTCTCACGCGGCATGCAGCAGAAGGTGCAGTTCATCGGGACGCTTCTCCACGACCCTGAGCTGGTCATTCTCGACGAGCCGTTCAGCGGTCTCGATCCAATCAACGCCCAGGCGCTCAAGGACACAGTGCTCGATCTCAGGCGGCGCGGGCGGACGGTGATCTTCAGTACACATCTCATGGACAACGCCGAGCGGATGTGCGACTCGGTGTGCATCATCGCGCGGGGGGAGAAGGTGCTGGACGGGAAGGTTGCCGAGGTCAGGCAGTCACACGGTACGTCGACGATCGCGCTCGGCCTCGCCGGATCGGCAGATGAATCGGTGTCCCGTGTGCTCGCCGACCCGAAGCTCGTGCGGCGCGTTGACGATTCGAACCGGTTCTTCGAAGTCGAGCTTGCCGATGGCGCGGATGCACAGCTGCTTTTGCGCCGTGTGCTGGAAACTGGCGCGATTGTCGAGCGATTCGAGAAGGTGCAGCCGTCGCTGCACCAGATTTTTCTCCAGAAGGTCGGTGCCGCGGGCATCGAGGATGGAATAAGCGGCCATGGATAAGGTCCTTGCGGTAATCAAGCGGGAGTATCTCGAGCGAGTGCGATCGAAGTGGTTCCTGGTGGCGACGATCTTCGGGCCGCTGATGATGGCGGTGCTGATCATCCTTCCGGCGTGGCTTGCTTCCCGGACGCGGCCTTCGACGAGCGCCGGCAACATCGTGATTCTCGACGCCACGGGTACCGGGCTTGGGGAGCGTGTCGCGACGTTGCTGCGGAGTCAGGGCGGGTCGCCGGTGGTGAGGGCGGTGACCGGATCGGCGCTCGCCGCGGCGGAGTCGACCGCCGTCGCCGAGGTGATGGCGCGCCCGGAGCGTGGTGACGGAAGTGGCAGCGAGAGTACCCAGGGCTATCTGGTGGTCGACCAACTCACTGCTGCAGGTGAGCGGGCGCGGTACGCGGGGAGGAATGCGAGCACGATCCCGGACATGGAACGTCTCGAGGCTGCAATCAGGCAGAGTGTTCTCGCGGCCAGATTCGAGGCGGCTGGTCTCGATGCACAACGTGTTCAGGCTCTGTCGTCGATCAGGCTGGACTTGTCCACCGAGCGTCTTACCGAGCGGGGGCGCGGTGGCTCGGGGCGCGGGAACGTGGCGCTGGCGTATGCGATCGCGCTCCTGCTCTACATGAGTATTGTGTTGTACGGCCAGGCCATTCTCATGGGAGTGATCGAGGAGAAGACGCAGCGGGTGGCGGAGGTGGTTGTTGCCAGCATTTCACCGGGAAAGCTCCTGGCGGGCAAGGTCGCGGGGGTGGGGTCGGTGGGGCTGACGCAGCAGCTGGTGTGGGTGCTGTCAGCATTGCTGATGTTGAGGTTCCGCGGTCAGATCATGGGAGCGATGGGGTTGCCGGCGGCGTCGACGATGCAGCTCCCGTCGGTAAGCCCCGGAACGGCGCTGGCCTTTCTCTGTTTTTTCATCCTTGGCTACACGTTTTTTGCGACGCTGTTTGCGGCTGCGGGTTCGATGGTGAGCAGCACCCAGGACGCGCAGCAGGTGGCCACACCTCTGACGCTGCTGATTGTGCCGAGTGTGCTGCTTCTGACGCCGGTGCTGCTCGAGCCTAACGGCACGTTGAGCCGCGTGGTGAGTCTTTTGCCGTTCACGTCACCGATCCTGATGCCGGTGAGGATGAGTCTGACCGGGGTTCCCTGGTTTGAGGTCGCGGGTGCGATCGTGCTGCTGGTGCTTACGTGCCTCGGCGCGATATGGGTGGCGGCCCGGATCTATCGTGTTGGTGTGTTGATGTATGGCAAGAAGCCATCGCTGGCGGAGCTTGGCCGCTGGGTGCGGTATCCGGGGTGAGCCGCTGCGAAGAGCGGAGCGTCTCGTGAGCTTCGCAGCCCGCCGCCACACACGGCGCCCTCTGGCGGCTGGTCACTCACAGCCGGGTGTACACCTTGAGGGTTCCAGCTTCCCCGACGTTATGGACATGATGTCTCCAAGGGTCTATCAGGCAGACGGTCCGTGGGGGAAGTGGACCTTCGTTGATTGGAGCCCCGCCTGCCTTGTTGGCATCGTGGAGCGCCTCTGGTATTTCCGCGGCCGCACGGCCCTGCCGCGCGAGCGCGTCATGCCCAATGGACTGCTTGAACTGATCGTCCACCTGGGGCCGCGCTTCAGCCTCGTTACCGCCGATCGCGTAGCACCGTGCGCCGAGGTGGGGATCAGCGGGATTCAAACGTGCCCGATGATCGTGCAGGCGCCGGCCGAATCCTGCGTCGTCGTCGGCGTTCAGTTCACGCCGGCCGGCGCGTACGGCGTGCTTCGGCAACCGCTCGACGACCTGACCGGGCTCGACGTCGATCTCGGCCCGCTGCTCGGATCCGCTGCGACCGCACTCGCCGAGGCGTGTCACAAGGCGCCGACGGCCGATGCGTGCCTCGATGCGGCGCGACTTTGGATTCTCGACCGCCTGCGCACGCAGCATCGCCTGGACGAACCGGTCGCGTGGATCGCCGACCGCATACGCCGACGGCACGGGGATGTCTCTATCGAGGCGTTGCGCGCTCGCGTCGGGCTGACGAAGTCCAGGCTGGCATCGACGTTTCGGGAACAGATTGGCGTAACACCCAAGCTCTACGCCCGCATCCACCGCTTTCGCCATGCCGTAACGCGCCTGCGCGAACCATCCGCTTCGCTGAGCGCGCTCGCCGTCGAGTCAGGCTTTTACGATCAATCGCACCTCACCACGGAGTTCCGCGAGTTGAGCGGTCTCACGCCCGGGGAGTACCTCACGTCGATCAAGTACTCGACCGGCAATAACGTCGCCGAACGCTGACGCGGACTTTTTTCCAAGACGACGGAACGCCCGCACACTAACGTGCAGGTCCCAGTGGTCGCTGGGGTCCTTCAGCAAGGAGTCTGACATGGCTACCGCAGGTGCACAGGTGCGGCAGTACTTTCACAGCGTCAATCCCTACGTCATCGTCTCCGACGCCCGGGCGGCAATCGACTTCTATTCCCGCGCGTTCGGGGCGGTGGAACGTTCCGTCAGGACGAACGGGGAAGGAAAGGTGCTGCACGCAGAGGTCGTTATCGGCGACTCGGCGTTGATGCTCGCCGAAGAGTTCGAGTTTCGCGGCGTCGTGGCGAAGAGTCCGCGCGCGTGCGGCAGCACGAGCGTGCACCTGTACCTCTACGTGCCCGACGTGGACCAATTCTTCGCAACAGCCGTGGCAGCCGGCGCTCACGAGGTGATGCCCGCCTCGAACCAGCCCTACGGAGAACGATCCGCCGGCGTCATGGATCCGTTCGGCCACGTGTGGTGGATGGCTACGGTGCTCGAATGAACGAACGGAGAAGCGCCTGACAATGCGAGATACCGTGTCGCACTGGATGTCAGCCCCATGGCTCCGGTTCACTGGGCCGAGCGCGCCGGAAGCCTTGCCCTGTCGCTGGAGTGTGCCACGGGTGAACAAGGACCAGGCCTGCACACTGCACTCGTTCAACGGGATTCGCGGATGCACGCTCTAAAGCCTTCGGAGACGTTAACCGTGCTTGAACGGCGATTCGCAGCCCGGCAATCAAAGGTGTTCGAGGCGTTGACGCAGCCCACATACCTGTTCAGTTGGTTAGGCACAGCCGAAATGGCGCTGGTCAGCTGCGAAGTCGACCTTCGAGCGGGAGGGACATTCCGCTACACGTTCCGACGCGGCGCGCGGACAATGGAAGTGCGTGGTACATACGAGTCCGTGCATGCCCCGCATCGGTTCGTTTATTCCGAATCGTACGATTTCTCGCCCTTACAGCTCACCGTCACGACCGAGCTGACGACCGCCTCGGATGGGACCGCACTGCGCCAGACCTTGCAGTACGAATCCCGGCGCGACCGGGACGAAGACTTTGATGGCGTTGTGTCGAGTTCCGCGGAGGCATTCGCGAGACTCGACCGGCACTTCGAGACGGAGCGCGGCGGAGTGAGCCTGTCCCTCGCCAGAAGCATCCAGCTCGCGGCTGCGCCCCGCGCGGTGTGGGAAGTATTGACACGTGCTGACCTGGTCGAGCGCTGGCTGGGCACGCGCGTGCGGTCCAGCTGGAGGGTCGGCGAGCCGATTGTCTTTGAGTTCTCGTGGGAGGGCAGGACCTTCGAGGATAAAGGGGTTGTTCGCGAAGTCGTACCCGAACAGATTCTCGCGTACACATACTGGTCCGGACTTTCAGGACTGCCGGACGAGCCTCACAACTATTCACTGATCACGTTCCAGCTGACACAGGACGATGGCGGTACGACTCTGGCCCTGCGGCACGAGCAGATAGCGAGCGCACAGATGCGCGATCACAGCGAGAAGAACTGGGACGGGTCGTTGCTCAGCATCGGGGCGCTGGCTGAGAAGTGAGCCTTTCGCGGTCTTCCTCGGGATTTCGCGGGTGCTGGGGATCGGAGGGCGCAACGACGGAGACCTGGCTACCGGGAATCAGAGCCGCGCCCCGAAGCGAGCCTCGTGCTACTCAGAGAGCAGGCCGGGAGGCAAGGTCATGACCTTGCCGGTTCAGCGAGTCGTCCCGGCGCTCCGGATCACGGACTACGAGCGAAGCAAGGCATTCTACGTCGAGACACTCGGTTTTGCCGTGGACTGGGAGCACCGCTTCGAGCCGCACTTCCCGGTCTTCATGTCCGTTGTTCGCGATGGCATGCAGGTCTACCTGACGCAACACAAAGGTGATTGCCAGGTGGGCGGGCTGGTCCACTTCGTGATTCGTGACGTCGATGCCTGGCATCGCGAGTTCCACGAGCACGGGGCAAACGTGACCGAAGCCCCGAACAGCGACCTCGGCTTCCGCAACATGACCATCACCGACCCGGACGGTAACCAGTTGCGGTTCATGGAGCCGTCGAGTACGTAGGCGGTGGCAGCGGCGCCCCGGTGTTCGCGTTACGACCTTCAAACGACTCGCGGGGGATCGACGACAAGTCACATTCCCGCTGAACCGGGCCGGGCATAGCCGTTTTGACTCTATTCACCTTTAGGCCCAAGCGAGGTGCAGCGTTGATTCCGATTCTGTTTCTCGGTATGTCGATCGACGCCGTTCCCAGTCACGAGCCGTTCCAACCAACAACGGTCACCCGGTTCGCCCCGACTCCCAGAGCTGAATGGGATTGCCTTCAGGGTCTTTCAATCGCGCGAACCGGCCGTTGGGATACGTTTGCGCATCAACCTCGACCTCGATTCCGGCACGTCTGAGTTGAGCAACCATGGCATCAAGGTCGCGGACGCGAAAGTTGATCATCCACTGGTTTGCGTCGTTTCCAAAGTACTTGCTGTCTTTCTGAAACGGCGCGAAGACGGTCGGACCGGCAGCCTGTTCCCACGGTTGCTGTGTGTACGTCTCCGGTGCGCGGCCGATGCCCAGATGACGCTCGTACCATGCCGCCAGCGCACTCGGATCGGACGCGCGGAAAAAGAACCCGCCGATTCCCATGACCCTCTCCACAGGCTGTTGCGTCGGCACAGGAGTGGAGCCTGAGCTCGACTGCGCATGGGTGGCGCCAGCCAGCAACGACAAAGCCAGGGGCACGCACGAGACAGTCACGGCAGTACGCATCGGATTTTTTGGTCGGTCGTTTCAGGTATTGCCGCCAACGGCGGCGGCCAGTTCCAGATAATACGACTTCTGCGACGGGTAGTAGTCGTTGAAAGCGGGTAGAGAACCACCAACTCGCGTCGCGACGAGATTGTCGAGGTAATACTCCCACCCCGGTCCTACATCTCCGACATTCGTCTTCCCGTCGAGATGATGCGTGAAACGCAGCTCGGTGGTGCCGCCCGACTCGCTCAGATGCGCCTCGAGTCGCCACCCGTAGTCGCCCAAACCACGCACAGCGAGATGGACCGGCGGCTCGCAAACTTCGATCAGCATCTCGGACTCCGGGCCCTCGCCCTCGAACGTCATCTTGTAGCGTATCGTGCGGCCGGGTCCCGGCTCACCTGTCCACCTGCCAAACCAGCGAGCAGTGCGCTCGGGCTCCGTAATGCTGGCCCATACGTCCTCGACGGGAGCGTTGAATCTGCGAATGATCACGAGGTCGAGCCCTTCGGCTGTCGGCACGAGCCGTCCACCGGGTACCGGATTCATGCGGATTTTTCGCGGAGAACGTTACGAGAACCCCGTCGCTCGCGGCGCGTCCGATGAACTTCCGTCGCGAGTGCGTCCAACGGGACCGACCAGCGATCGTGCAACTCGGCCAACCACCCTGCCAATGGCCTCAGCGGCTCGGTGTCGAGCCGGTACAGCCGCTCCCGCCCGCGCACCTCATCAACAACCAGTCCACATTCGCGCAGCACGCGAAGGTGACGGCTGACGCCCGGCCGGCTGATGTCGAAGCAGCCGGCGATTTCACCCGCCGACATCACCCGGTCCCGCAACATCGTCATGATCTCCCGCCTGACGGGATCTGCGACCGCGAACGCGACTTCCATGCGGAAATATGTAACTGACTCGTTACACGTCGTCAAGGGGGGCCGTGGCAATGGCGCGGGCTGAAGTCTGGCGACGACCTTGGCCATGATGGTCCGCCGAGTGCCACGCGGGCAGCTTTCAGGTCATGGCGGTTCGTGACCTCGTTCTCTTTAAACCGATGTTGAGCAACGATCTCGATTCGATCTCAATTCGCGCCCTCGGCTCCCTCATCGAAAAGGAACTGTCGACGCCGGATCATTATCCATTGTCGTTGAACGCATTGACGGCCGCGTGCAACCAGTCATCCAATCGCGACCCCGTGATGTCGCTCGACGAGCGCGCAGTCTCGGAGGCGATCGTCGAGTTGCGCCGAAGAGGTATTGTCCGGTCAATTCAGGGAATCGGCTCCAGGGTGCCGAAGTACCAACACCTCCTCGTCGAAGCCGGCGAGTTCACGCGGGCTGAAACGGCCGTCCTGTCTGTCCTGATGTTACGCGGGCCACAAACGCAGGCCGAGCTGCGCACTCGAGCCGCGCGACTCATGCCGGGCGACGATCCGGCAGGGCTGGACACCGCGCTCGATGAACTGGCCGGCCGTGAGCGGCCGCTTGTCGTTAGGCTCGCTCGGCGTCCCGGGCAAAAGGAATCGCGCTTCGCGCACCTGCTCGGCGGCCAGATCGAAGCCGCGGCCGATGATGCGCCTTCATCGTTGACGCCGGAAGGGCCTGACCGAATCGCGGCGCTCGAAGGGCTCGTGCAGGAGCTGCGAAATGACGTCACCGACCTTCGGTCGCAGCTGGCCGCATTCAGGAAACAATTCGAGTAGACTGCCTGGCCATCCGATGAATCAATCGTTTTCGCCGATCGGGACTCAACCTGGCAGATGGTGTTGACGAACTCCGTCAGCTCCTCGATCGGCAGAACGTTCCCGCTTCTGGGCGTCCTCTTGTCGACAGTCATTCTGGCTGTCGCCGCGGCGCGCTACCCGGGTGGTTACGACTGGCTCAGTCAGTCGGTCTCGAGCCTCTTTCAGCCAAACGCCCGTAACGGCTCACCGA
This sequence comes from Gemmatimonadota bacterium, assembly GCA_052389935.1. Lineage (GTDB taxonomy): Bacteria > Gemmatimonadota > Gemmatimonadetes > Gemmatimonadales > Gemmatimonadaceae > JBQTHK01. Next base: position 90,707 of record JBQTHK010000059.1, read on the forward strand.
ACGCCTCGCGGTTTCTCGCTGTCGTGGCTGTGCTCACATTCAGTTCGAGCATCGCAATCATCTTCAACACGATCGCCAAGAGCATTCCTGCGGGTTTCCATCGGAAGACGATCAGGATCGCTGGCATCGGCTCAATGGTCTATGCGGCGCTCGTGGTAACACCGATGCACGACGTACTTGTCAGCGTCGCCCTGGTGTTCTTTGTGACGGCGATGATCACCATCTTCCATCGGCTTTACCTCGAGCGTTCCTTCGCCATGCTGGGAGCTGGCGTCGCGTGTCTGGCGCTGACACTCTGCAACGCGGTTACGTACTACGGCCAGGTGCTCTACGGATTTCTGCCCATCGTCCAGAAGGTCTCCATCGTTTTGTGGGCGTCCTGGCTTTACGGTCTTTCGTTGAGGGGCTTCCGGACAGCGACTTCTGCCGGGCAGACCTGACAGTTACGCAGGGGCGTCCGGGCCTTGGTCCCTGCGTGATTTGTTCATGCGCGAGCTGTCAAGGGACGCGACGACTGCTCGCTTTTCTCGCTCTGCATGATCAACCTGCAACTGAACGTTGGACGGCAATCGCGTGAGAGTAGCGACGCGCGGGCAGTTCTCGACAGTACCGCTCCACACGATCAGGGAGACCTTCTGCATGCAACGCCTTCGGTATTCAATCAACGTCACCCTGGACGGGTGCTGTGATCATCGCGCAATCGTCCCCGACGAAGAACTGCATCGTCACGCAGCTGCCAACATCGCCAACGCCGACGCTCTCGTCCTTGGGCGCGTGACCTACGAGATGATGGAGGCAGGGTGGCGCCACCCCGTCCCCGAGGGAGCCAGGCCCGACTGGATGGAACCCTTCGCCCGGACGATCGACGCGGCAAGGAAGTATGTCGTGTCGACGACACTGGACCACGTCGATTGGAACTCGGAGCTCGTGCGCGGGAACCTGGGAGAGCGCGTTAAGCAGCTCAAGGCGCAGTCGGGCAGGGGACTGCTCGTGGGAGGCGTGAAGCTTCCCCTGGCTTTGGCTGAAATGGGCTTGATCGATGAGTACGAGTTCGTCGTTCAGCCCAGGATAGCGGGCCATGGGCCAACACTGCTTGCGGGGCTCTCGCACCACGTCGACCTGAAGCTCGTGAGCCGCAGGGAATTCGGCTCGGGGGCTACGGCGATCTGCTATGAGCCGAAGAGGCCGCGAGTTGAGCGATAATCTAGAGGGACAGTGGTAATGAGGCCGAGTCGCCCTCCAACCGTCGTTACCGCCACCTGGAGCGGAAAGTCTTATCAGGTAGTCCCGGACCTCAACCACTTCGCCCGCTTCCCCGGATGGACGAACTCGATCGATTATACCGGCGTCTTGTACAGAACATCCGGTCCGGTTTCCCCGACCTCGAGTCGCGAACCTTCGAGGTTTCGCAGATCTACCAGCAGATAGTCCCCTACCGCACCCAGCGACGGGAACTGGGAATCGATACCAACGAACAGTACGAGCTCGCTCTACTGCAGCTCCTCTCAGGGTCGCGTGGTTATGTGGTCGGTGATCCGGAAATGTCGCAGGCCCTCACCCGGGAGCTGGAAACCCCCAATCCGGACCTCTCGGCCTACCGCGCATTCGGGACGAGCGCGGTGGCACTTTCGGCCGACGCGCTGCGCCTGAACCCGCTCACTCCGGTTTTCGTCGCCGCCAGTGTTCCATCTCCACTGCCGATGGACGTGCTTTCGATCGCTGCCCGGCCCACGGAGGGCCTTGACGATGAGGCTCCACAGTTGGCGCCCGGCTCCGTACTCGAAAAGGCCCGCTCTTATGGCCGAGAGGCACAGGCCACCGCCGAGCCGGCTGCAGGCCCCCAGCTTTCACCAACTCCTGTCGTCGAGTCGATGCCCATAGCGCGCCCGCTACCGCTCAAGGTGAGCGCTGGAGAGAAGTGCCGTTATTGCAGTGCCGGTCTCCCCGAGGGTCGCGCGGTCGTGTTCTGCCCGGGGTGCGGCCACAACCTGACGGTTCAGCACTGCCCTGCCTGCAGCTCCGAGATGGAGGTAGGCTGGAAGTTCTGCATCACCTGCGGACGCGACACACGGCAGTAACCTCGGGAGTCGCCGCGTTCCATTATCCGGTGTAATAACTGCCCTGACACCGGAACGCCGCACCGACGTAGTCAGAGGAAGATGAAAAGGGCGAGTACTTCCACGGCTGGTGGACGCACCGCCGCAACCTGTCTGGTTGCGGCATTTGGGCTTTTGTCAGGCTGCACCGGCAACAGTACGGTGGTCGTAACTTCGGTACCTTCGCGAGACAGCATTCCCGATCGCGGCGTCGACGTCCGGGTGTCGGCGTCGCGGGCCCTGAGTGGCTGGCGCATCGAGTCCCGCGAACATCTCGATCTGTGGCTGCACGGATTCGCGATGCTCCAGGGTGACAGCTCGCTGGTCCCCTATTTCAGGGCCGGCTACCGCGCCGACCTTGAGAAAGTGCGGCGCGAGCGGAGTGTGTACACTCAGCTCGACGACAACTCACTCGTCCTTCGATCGCGTCTGGAGGCCAGCCCGAATCTCACCTCGGCGCAGTTCCTTCCATTGTATTTCGCCTCCTGGACCGACTTGCGCCTGGGTTGCGAGCGCTTTCTGCGCGACGGTGGTGATGTTCGTTCGGCGATGACCAGCGAAGCGCTCCGCATGTACGCAACTCTGGCGACCTACTTTCCGACGTCCGCAGACAGGGACTGGCTGCGACTCTTCCTCACCTCCCTCGACGACGAACACAACAGGTTTCACCGCGGCTGGTGGGCTTCTCAGCAGCAGGTGCGCGCTCCCGTACGCACCCGCTTCGTTTCGATGTGGAATGAGAGGTACGCCGAAGCGTTCGCGCGGTTCATGCGCGCCGCCTCGTCCCGCCAGGGTGCACTGCTGCTGTCGCTCCCGTTAGGCGGTGAAGGGAGGTCGCTGGATGCCGGCGGCAGCGACAACTTCATCGCTGTCAACTTCCCGGTGGCTGACAGCGCGACCGCGGAAGTGTTGTATACACTTGCGCACGAAGTCGTGGGATCGGTTTCGAATGCCGTCGTCCGCGAGCACGCCTCGGCGGTAACGGACCGGACCGGTCAGAGCGCGGTCTGGTCCACGCTGGCGGCGGTGAGAGGTGGGGCGGTGTTGCTGCAGCGGATAGCTCCCGAACTACTCGAGGGGTATCAGCGATATTATCTCACGATTGCGCGGCAGCGGCCGGGGAGGGGGACTGACCTCGACGCACAATTCCTGAGGATCTTTCCGCTGCCGCCGGAGCTGGCGACAGCTCTGGAGCGGCAGATCCAGCTCGTACTGGAGGGCATCTGAATGGCGTCCGGGCTCCGAAAACCCGAAAGCGCTGAAGTAACCGTCGCGTCGACCAGGCTGCTCGATCGAGCCTCGGTCGAGCGCGTTCTCGCACGGGCCGCCGAACTGCACGCGGGCGCGCTTGATGCTCCGGAGGCGCTTTCCGATGAGCAGTTGATCGAGATCGGCCGCGAAGTCGGCCTTTCGGCGGACAACCTCCGCCAGGCGCTGGCAGAAGAGCGCACACGGGTTGCGGTACCTGCGGAACGGGGCCTCGTGGGCGAGCTCTTTGGCGGTACCGTGGCATCGGCAAATCGAATCGTGGACGGGTCACCAGCCAGCATCCTCGCGATGCTGGATTCCTGGATGCAGAAGGAGGAACTGCTGCGGCCCAAACGTCGCTTTGCCGACAGGCTGACGTGGGAAGCAAGAGGCGACTTTGTTGGCAGCCTCCAGGCCGCATTCAACTTTGGTGGGCGTGCCTACAGCCTTACCACCGCCGGCGAAGTTGGGGCGACGGTCAGCCCGGTTGATGCGAGGCGCGTCGTTGTGCGGCTCGACGCCACCCTCCGGGCCGCCCGCGGCCGCTCCGTAGGCTGGAGTGCCGGGCTTTTGGGAACGGGAGTTGCTGGCTCGGCGGTCTTGATCGGGGTCGTCTCGAGCCTGGGGGGGCCGCTCCTGATCGCAGCGGCCGGAGCGGGGCTGTGGACGGGAGCGGGGGCCGCGGCCGCATGGGGGGTGGCCCGCGGGCAACAGAATCGACTGGCCAAGGCGCAACTCGCGCTTGAGCAGGTGCTGGATCGACTTGAACATGGGGATATGCGAAAGTCGGCGAACCCGCTGATGGATCTTATTTCGTCGATCTCGCGCTGACAGAACGTCCACTCCATCTTGTTCTGATGATCAGGTCCCGAGTTCTGATATCCTTATGGAGTCTGGCGAAGACGCGCAGAGAGCGTCACGTGGGGTGACTCGATCGCCGGCTCTGGCTGCGATTCTGGTGGCCCCGTTCATTGGGGCACTTTGCGTTTCTGCCATCGCTGAGGCGCAGCCCCGATCCACGATCGAAGGCGTCGTTTTCGACAGCATAGCGCTCAGGCCGATGGCTGGGGCTGTGGTCCAACTGGTCAGGGTCAACGAGATTGGCCGCCCGATTGACACCAGAAGCGCGGGCTCCGATTCTGCCGGTCGATTCGCCTTCGACGAGGTGCTCGAGGCGACTTACCTCCTCGGCTTTCAGCATCTGAGCATCGACTCGCTGGGGTTCAGGGCTCCGATTCACCGGGTTGACGTGCGCCGAACCGGAGTCATGAGAGTCGTGCTGACAGTCCCGTCGATGTCGTCGATCGTTCACAAGGTCTGTGGCCCGGCGAGCGCGAAAGACTCGGCGTCGCTCCTGGTCGGGAGTGTTCGGAATGCACGGACGGACGCGCCTGTCGCCGACGCTTACGTCTCGATCAAGTGGTCAGAGGTTGTACTGACGCGGACCGGGAGCATGCACCGGGCAATGCCAACGCACGATCTCCGGACCAACGATGAGGGGTGGTATACGGCGTGTGTACCGTCCGGCGTCCCGGTCACCGCGCACGCCGAGAACGATGCCCTCCGTTCCGGCGACGTCGAGGTTACACTGAGCACTCTTGGTGTGTTGCGTCGGGACCTCTACATCGGCGAAGCAGAACGAGTCATCGTCGGAGCCGATGACTCGGTCAGGACGAGTGGCGCCGTCGGCGAGGGTGACAGGATACTCGCGCGGGGAGCGGGCATGTTAAGGGGAGTGGTCCGTGCGCTCGACGGGACGCTGCTCGGGGGAGCGCGTGTCGCCATGGTCGGGGGATCGGGTGAAACGCGATCCGACACTGAGGGGAGATTCCAGTTGACAGGACTCCCTGAGGGGACTCACACGATTGAAGCGAGGCTCCTCGGCTATCTCCCCGAGCAGACCATGGTGGACGTCGTTGCCTTCAGGGAATCGACTGCGGCTATCGAGATGGTCGACCTCCGATCGAGGTTGCTCGATACGGTCAGGGTACGGGCGATGAGGGAACTGGAGGCACGCGCAAAGGAGGGATTCGAGCGGCGTCGGCGCGCAGGAACCGGAATCTTCATTGACGAGTCGGTCATCGATACGATGAGAGTCACGTCGTTCTCGGATCTCGTACGTGGTGTTCCTGGAATCCGCCTGGCGGACGGACAGGGACAGTTCGAGCGATTCGAATCGCAGGTGGAGTTCCTGCGCGGCCGCGGAGCCCCGTGCCCACCCGAGATCTTTCTCGATGGCGTTCGGCTCGTGCGAGGGTTCACGGATCTCGATCAGTTTCTCAGCGTTCGCAGCATTCGGCGGCTTGAGATCTACCCTCGTGGATCGTTGCCACCCGCGGAGTTCGCGGCGTCAGGTGTGAACTGCGGGATCCTTGCAATCTGGACCGGCACACCTCCTCTCCGGCCCGTCAGGCCCGACACTTCAACCGTGAAAAAGCCGTGAGACTTTCCACGGTTTGGGGCAGCGACCTGGCGGCCGGCCTTGTGCTGGCGGCGGCGACCGCGTGCCCGGTCACCGCGTCGCGTCTGAATGCACAGACTCCGGGCCCGGCGCGGGTCAGCGGTGTGGTCTTCGACAGCGTGGGCATGCGACCGATCGGCGGAGCTTTTGTCCAGATGGTCCGTCACGACAATCCAGCGATCACGCGTACCACCACCGCTGATGAGGAGGGGCGATTCACCTTCGACAGTGTCAGCGCCGGAACGCACCTCGTGGGTTTCTTTCACGCTGTTGCTGACGCACTGGGGCTGGAGCCTCCTCTTGTGGCGGTGACGGTGGGGCCGGGAGCGGATGTACGTGCGATGCTTGCCACTCCATCGCGACTCTCGATCATGCTGGACGCATGCCCGGCCAACGGACCAGCGCGCGATCTCGGGCTCTGGATCGGGACCGTCCGGTCAGCAATCGCCGGCAACCAACTGGAAGGAGCGCGCGTTTCGGTACTCTGGCATGTCCTCTCGGTGGAAGGCAACGCGATTACCAGGAAGACTCTCGGGGCGGAGGCGGTCACGAACGAGGCTGGCCTGTTTGCGGTCTGCGGGATCCCTTCGTCCGAGACACTCCATGCGCACGCGGTGACTGGTTCGGATGAGAGTGGCACCTTCAGCTTCTTCAGCCCGGTCGACGGGTTTGTGCACAGTGACATTTTTGTGGGTCCGTCGCGGGTGGACACACTCGGGCCCGCGGACGCGGCCGGTGAGATTCCGGCGCGGCTCAGCGGGCGGGGCAGTCTCACCGGCGTCGTGCGCAACGGTGACGGCCGGGCCATAAACAATGCACGTGTAGTCTTCTGGGGGCGCGACAGCGAGGTGCTGACCAACAGCAACGGTTCCTTTGCTCTCGATTCACTACCGCTTGGAACGCACACCATGGAAGTCCGTGCCCTCGGCTACATCGCCGAGCGCCGTGCGGTGCACGTGCGCGACGAGCCGGGTCAGGAGGTCTTCGTGATGGAATCGAGGCAGACCTATCTCGATACCGTCAGGGTGATCGGGACCCGGGTACAGGAGTCGCCCAGATACATCGAATTCCTGGAGCGCAAGGCGAAGGGCTGGGGGCACTATCTGGACGAGATCGACCTCGGCAGGCGCAATGCGGTGTTTGTGACTGACCTCCTCCGGCAGATGCCGGGTATCTACATCCAGGGAGCAGGTCCGCGGGCAACGGTGACGATGAAGGGTACGGGCGCCCGGGCATATTGCTCGCCGAGCCTCTACATCGACGGGATGCGCGTCTTTCAGGGTGCTCAGGACATCGAGACGGTTCTCAATCCCGACCTGATACGGGGTGTGGAGGTCTACACACGCACAGCCGGGATGCCGCCCGAGTTCGAGGACTACGGCTGCGGCAGCATCATCGTCTGGACCGGCCAGCGCCGCGTATTCCCCGCCGACCCCGAAAGGCGCGGACGTTGATCGCGCAGGGATGACGATCGCCGTCCTCGGGGGCGGACCGGCCGGCCTCTACTTCGCCCTCCTCCTGCGCAAGGCGCGCCCCGGCCCCGATTCGCGCGTCGTCCTCTTCGAGCGCAACGCCCCGGGTGACACTTTTGGCTGGGGCGTTGTCTTTTCGGACCAGACGCTGGAAAACTTTCGCGCCGCCGATGAGCCCACCTGGAAAGCGATCACCGAAAACTTCGCCCACTGGGATGACATAGACATCCACCTTAAGGGCCGTACGATCACTTCTGGCGGTCACGGATTCTGTGGCATCGCCCGGCGCACGCTCCTCGAGATCCTCGCCGCGCGCGCAACCGAGGTCGGTGTGGAGATGCGTTTCTCCACCGAAGTCACGGGCAAGACCGCGCTGACTGGGCTCCTGGGGGAGAAGCCCGAGCTCATCGTCGCCGCCGATGGAGTCAATTCCTCCCTGCGCCGCCAGAGCCCGGCTGAGTTCGGAGCCGGCGAAGATGAGCGTACAGCCCGCTTCATCTGGCTGGGCACAACGAGACGATTCGACGCCTTCACTTTCATCATCGTCGACCGCCCCGAGGGAGTGTTCCAGGCACATGCCTATCGCTTCGACGACCGGCACTCGGCGTTTATTGTCGAGTGCGATGAACGCTCATGGCGCAGTGCCGGGTTCGATTACATGGACGCCGCCGCGACGATCGCGGCCTGTGAACAGATGTTCGCTCCCTGGCTCGCGGGTCACCGCCTCCTCTTCAACGCGACACCACATCGCCACCGGGAACCATGGGGCACCTTCGCCCGCATCAACTGCGAGCGGTGGCGCATCGGCAATGTAGTCCTGCTCGGCGACGCCGCCCACACTGCTCACTTCTCGGTGGGATCGGGAACCAAACTGGCTATGGAGGACGCGATCGCTCTCTCCCGCGAAATCGCCGGTGCAGGTTCGGCAGCAGGGGCACTTGCCGCCGCCTGCGATCGATACGAGCAGGCGAGACGCTTCGAGGTCCTGCGGCTGCAGAACGCGGCACGCAACTCGATGGAGTGGTTCGAAAACGTGCGCCGCTACGTTCACCTCGAGCCGGAGCAACTGGCCTACTCGCTGCTGACCCGTTCGCAACGCGTGAGTCACGAGAGTCTGCGCATCCGCGACGGCGCTTACCTGCAAGGGGTCGAGCGGTGGTTCGCCGCCCGAAGCGGCCTGCAGGTGGCGGAACTCCCTGCTTCAGAGGCGGACGCGCCTCCGCCCCCGCCGATGTTCACGCCTTTTGTGATGCGCGGGCTCACGCTGGTGAATCGCGTGGTGGTGTCGCCGATGGACATGTACACGGCAGTCGATGGCGTCCCCGGTGACTTTCACCTTGTGCACCTGGGTGCACGCGCGCTCGGCGGAGCGGGGCTGGTCGTGACCGAGATGACGTGCGTCTCACCCGAAGCGCGGATCACTCCCGGGTGTACGGGACTCTGGAACGCGGAGCAAGGTGAGGCATGGCGGAGGATTGTCGGCTTCATCCACGGGCACTCGCCCGCTAAAGTTTGCCTGCAGCTCGGGCACTCGGGCCGCAAGGGATCAACCAGGCCTGGACTCGAAGGTACGGACATCCCCCTTGCAGAGGGCAATTGGGCGCTTGTTGGTCCGTCAGCGATTCCGCACCGCGCGGGAATGCAGACGCCACGGGAAATGGACGAGCGCGACATGGAGTCGGTCGTGGCCGACTTCGCGCGTAGTGCCCAACTGGCCGCTGCGGCCGGATTCGACATGCTGGAATTGCATTGTGCGCACGGATATCTCCTGTCGAGTTTCATCACGCCACTGGCCAACCGCCGACGGGATGCATTCGGCGGTGCGACATCCAACCGCCTGCGATTTCCTCTCGAGGTTTTCCGCGCGATCCGCGGGAACTGGCCGCAGGATCGCCCGATCTCGGTCAGGATTTCCGCGACGGACTGGGTGGAGGGAGGGGTCGATGGATCGGAGTCGGTCGAGATTGCGCGTGCGTTCACAGCCGCGGGTGCCGACATCATCCATGTTTCCACCGGGCAGACGTCTCCCGATGCGCGACCCGTTTATGGGCGCATGTACCAGACTCCGTTCAGCGACCGCATTCGGAACGAGCTTGGGGTGAAAACGATCGCCGTCGGCGCCATCACCGAAGCTGATCAGGTCAACTCGATCATCGCGTCGGGAAGGGCCGATTTATGTGCGTTGGCCCGGCCGCACCTCGCGGACCCGGCGTGGACGCTGCGCGCCGCGATGCAGCTGGGTTACCGTGGTCAGTGGTGGCCCCGGGCGTACAACTCCGGCAGGGAACAGTTGGAGCGGCTCCAAGCCCGCCAACCGTGAGGCCGCTCCTCAATGTGAAGAACGGGATACCTGGAGTCAGGGATCCCGTTCTTCACCGCGGGTGGGCGGCTGTCAGAAGTTGGGGTTGGTCTCCTTTTCCGAAAGCGGCGTCGCGAAGCAGAGATCGCGACCGGCCATGTTCTCCTGCGCACCAGGGCGGTTGAGCGCTGTCCAACGCCGGAAGTCGCCGAGCCGGCGGGCTTCGAGCCAGAGTTCAATGCCTCGCTCCCGCTTGAGCGCCACCCACGCTTCGGTGGCGTTGGTAGCGGTCCAGGGAGCCTGGGCCAACGAGACGCGGCGACCGTTGACCAGCGTCATTGCCCCGGTCACGTCACCCGCGACGAGCTTGGCCTCGGCCTCGATGAGACGCATCTCCCAGCCTGTGACGAGGTTGATCGGCGCCGTCTGGTTCGGGTATTTGGTCTGGAAGTACCACCTGACGCGGCCGAGGCTGCCCACGGCCGCGTCACCGAGAAGAACGGTGAGGCTGCTGTCGAATGGCACGCGTGGGTCACGCGTTGTCTTGCGGTAGTTCTCGTAGTACGTGTTCCACACCGTATGGGCGCGATAGGGCTGATTCGCCGAGGCCCAGTAGATGCGGTTGTACTGATCGAGATTGGCCGTGTAATACGGCATCCTGTAGACGTAGGTGCTGGCGACGGTGGCAGCATCCGCGGCAGCACCGGCGAGGTTGTTTCTGTCCAGCCTGACGGATGCGCGCCCCGCGGTCGCCGCGGTTGCGAGAGTCGTTCCGTTTGCCCCTCCGGCCGCGGTCGCAACGGCGATCGCTTCGGTCAGGTAGGCTTCCGCCCTTTCGAGGTAGACCGTGTAGGGCTGGAGCGGGCCGCCGTCGATGACTCCATCGCAGAAGTTCTCGCCGAGGAGCCGGTTGGCGAACCCTGCCCAGATCATTGCCTGAGCGAGCTGGAGGCTTTTCGCTGCGTCAGCGGCGCTGAGAATGCGTTTCCCGCGCGACACGGCTTCCTCTGCCGTCCAGCGGGCGCGCTGTGCAAGGTTCCACCAGGTGGCCCCTTCGTCATCCGTGAGCTTGCCTGCCTGTTGCCTGACGGAGATGCCGAAGGCGGCCGTAGACCCGGCGGGGTGGATTTCGAGCGATACTGCACCACCGGTGTAGGCAACCCAGTTCAGCCCTTCGGAGAGGTTGCGCCCGGCGCCGTTGACGACCGCGGCGAACGCACCCGTGTCCTCCAGAAACTCGGCCTGGATCGGTCCCGGGTTTATGACGTCGAGGTTGCAGGCACTGAGGGCGCCGCTGGCGGCGAAAATGGCCGTCGCTACCGCGCGTGCAGTCGTCCGGGAATTCGTCATTGTCATTGGCGTGTCCTCAGAACGAGATGCGGAGAGAAGTCAGATACGTCGCCGACGCAGGAATGTGCTCGGAGATGTAGCGGACAGTGGCGTTGAATCCATCGTTGCCGGACATTTCGGGGTCAAACAACGGCATGCCGTAGTTTCTGCGGAAGAAGTTCTGGGCCGAAAAGACCAGCATGCTGCTGGCCGTTCCCGGTATCGCCCTCCCCAGAGGTATCGTGACGGTCAGATCGCGCAGCTTGAAGAAGTCGGCGGGGAAAATGAACATGTCCGACCGTACGTTGGCCGGTATGCACTTGAGCGTTTCTTCGACCGTCAGCGGCTGACTGGCAGCCTGCTTGGCATAGGCATCGAAACAGGTTGGCCAGAGGACCGACCGCGACAGCGCCTGGTAGGACGCATCTTCCTGAATGTAGGCCCCGCCCTGGTATTCTCCCCTGAGGGCGAAAGTAATGTTCCTCCAGGTCCGCACGTTCAGCGAGCCGCCGATGATCTTCGTCGGCTGGCTTGGCCCGAAGAAGTGATTCGAGGCGGTATCCGGCGCGACACCGACGGCGTCCGGGTTGCGGATGATCTTGCCGCGCAGCACCGGTGCGGGCTCTCCCTCGACGACCCATCCCGAGTTACCGACGGTGAACGACTGCGCACCACCGAGGCTGATGACGTTGCTGTTGTTGGTGCTGATGTTGAGGCCGGCGACGATACCCAGGCTCGGCCGCTCCCACAGCGTCCCGGTAATCGCCGTCTCGATGCCCGACTTCTCCATCTCGCCGACGTTCTTGAGCACGCTGTTGAGGAATCCCAGTGTGGGAATCGACCTGACGTTGAAGAGAGCATCCGACGTGGTGGCCTTGAACCAGGTGAAGTCGATGTTAAGGCGTCCGTCGAAGATGCTCTGGTCAAAGCCGGCCTCGATCTCGGTCGTGCGTTCGGGGCCGAGGGCGGGATTCCCCAGGTTGAGGGGCCTGACGGCGGCAGCGGTTCCCCAGCCAATCGGATCCCAGGTCTGCACCGACGCAAAGGCGCCGGGAGCGCGCCCGGCTGCTCCGTAGGCAGTGCGCAGTTTGAGTGTGCCTAACGACGGTGTCCAGAAGCTCTCGTCGCTGACGACCCACGAACCGCTCACCTTGGGATAGGTCTGGAAGCCGAAATCCTGGCCGAAGGCACTGTTGCCGTCGATGCGCGCACCGACCGTGAAGAAATAACGATCCTTGTACCCGATCAGGGTCTGACCGAAGGCGCCGCCGGTGATGACTGTCTGCCGGTTCTCATCGGCATACTTGATCGCGCCAGTTGCCACTGTGGCCTCGGTTGGCGAGGGAAATCCCTCGCTCGCGCCGATGACGTCAGCGACGAGGGAGTTCACGTATTGCGTACCCGCCGAAGCGGTAAGCTTGAGGTCGCTGTTGAGCTCCCATTCGTAATTGTTGACCCAATCGGTGCTGTAGGTCGTATTGGCCCACCGCTGGTTCTGGATGAAGCCAAGGGGCACCGCCGGAAAGCCGTATGGCCTGACGTTGCGGTTTTCGACCGCCGCTCTGTCGTAGCCGATGGTGAACCGGCTCGAGAAGTTGGTGATCGGAGTGAAGGTGGCGGTCGAGCCGATGATGAAGCGGTCGATGGTGCTCAGCAGGTCCTGCTCGAAGACGCGGGCGATGACCTTGGGATCGGCGCTCGCGAAGTAGTTGCGGTCGCGGCGGAATGCGTTGAGCGTGACACCCTGGGCGTTGTTACCGGCCGGCGTGTTGGAAATGGCGTTGTTGGTGTAGGAGCTGTTCCACGTCATCGCCACGTTCCGCAGCGGCTGGAAGTCGACATTGCCCCTGACGGAAAACTTCTTCTCCCGATCGTTTGGCAGAACTCCGTCAACGCGATCAGCCGAACCGGATACGAGGTAGCGCACGTCGGAAGTACCACCGGACACCTGCGCCGAAGCACCAACCCTCTGCGCATAGTTGTCGAAGAACGTGCCCCGCTCCTTGCTGTTGCGGAGGAATGGCTCCATGAAGAGGCGCGGCACAGAGTCGGTGCCGAATGGCTGCAGGGTGGCGATGCCAGTCGTGAAGGTTCCTGACCACCTGGCGGCTCCCTGCGCGCCGCGCTTGGTGAAGATCTGGATCACTCCCGCCGCCGCATCCGTCCCGTAGAGGGTCGCGGCTGCGGCTCCCTTGACGACTTCGATGCGGTCGATGTCTTCGGGGTTGATGTCGTTGAGAGGGCTGGAGTAGGAGTTCGCTCCACGCTGCGTGGTTCCAAAGAAGATGCCGTTACGCGGGTACTCGTCACTCCGCGTGCGTACGCCGTCGACGTAGATGAGCGGCTGATTGGTGAGTGCCACGCTCGTCGTTCCACGAAGCCTGATCGCCGCTCCACCACCCGCGTTCGCCACGCCACCCGCAACGCTCACCCCGGCGAGCTTGCCCGCCAGCAGGTTCGAGACGTTGGTCGGGATCTCCGGAGTTTCACTCAGCTTGAGCTGGGCGATCGAGTTCCCTACCTCACGCTTGCGTGCCGCACCCGCCGTCCCGGTGACGACCACTTCGTCGAGGGAAACGGGAGCGCTCACGAGCGCGAAGTCAGCGGTCACCGAAAGACCGGCACCGCTCACCGTTACGCTGCGCTCCATCGGCTGGTAGCCAAGTGCGCGCAGTCTGAGAGTATGAGTTCCGGCTGGCACGCCGCTGATCGTGTAGCGGCCGTCCGGCGCTGTGGCCGATCCAAGTCGCGTTCCCACGATGAAAACCTGGGCGCTGGCCACAGCGGCACCCGACGCCGAGTTCGTGATCACACCTCTGATGGTTCCAGCGCTCTCCTGAGCCATCAGGGCAGGTGGTGCCGTTACGCCCGCTGCGGCAAGCAAGGCAATGGCTGACAGACGTCGTGACGTCATGAAGGGCCTCCAGTTGTGTGGAAAGAACGGTCCCGCGGACCGATGACAAAAAGGGGCTCATCCGACGATCGCGTCAAGCCGCAAAAGTCGCGCACCAGGGACCGAACGAAAGTGGTCGGAAAGCCGTAAGGCGACGGGGCGTCCCAACCTGCGGTTCCGGTCACCGCGCCCGACCGCCTTGGGCCGACTCTTGCCGGCCTCACGGCTGATCACCACTATAGAGGACTGGTCGTCCCACTCACGACTGCCTGACGGAGAATCGGGAATGAAGGCTGTTGCTGCCACGGCGTTTGCGAGTGCCGTTCTGCTGGCCGCCGCCCTGGGGGCCGACCTCAGGTCAGCCCAGCTCCCTGCGCACCCGACCCCATCGGGAAGTGCTCTCTCCGAGGTTGCCAGCGCCGACCGCGCAACCCTGCCCTCAGTTCCTCATCGCGAACGCGAAAGTCTGGCTCGTCTGACCATACCCAATGAGGCCCTGACAGCAGTCGTTCGGCAGACATGCGCGGCCGCGTGCCATAGTGCGCAGCGCAAACTGGGTGACCTCTCCCTTGCCGAGTTCGACGTCTCGAAGGCTGCCGCGTCTTCGGATGTGGCGGAGAAGGTGATCGCGAAGTTGCGCGCCGGGATGATGCCACCGCCGGGACGACCGCGACCGGGGGGCGATACCCTTCCCCAGCTGGCGACAACCCTGGAATCCATCGTCGACCGGGCCGCCGCACTCCGTCCTGATCCAGGCAGCCGGACCTTTCAACGGTTGAATCGTGCGGAATACGAACGATCGATCGAGCACCTCCTGGGCCTGCGCATCAACGCCGGATCATGGCTTCCGCTCGACACAAAGAGCGCCAATTTCGACAACATCGCCGATGTCCAGATGCCCTCGGCGACGATGCTGGACGCCTACCTCGACGCGGCGAGCGAGATCAGCCGACTTGCAGTTGGTGATCCGAACGCGAGCGCCACGTCGGCGACATTCAAGCTTCCACGCCTCGCTTCACAGTGGAATCAGGTTGAAGGTGCGCCTCAGGGCACACGCGGTGGCGTCTCCCTCGTCCACAACTTTCCCGCCGACGGAGAGTACGTCTTCGAAGTCACCTTGCACGCGATCCCGACGGGACAACTTTTCGGCTCCGACGCGCCGTTCGACGAGAAGATCGAAGTGTCGGTCAACGGTGAACGCGCGGCGATCATCGAAGTCGACCGCTGGATGTCGCAGGCTGACCCCGACGGAATGGACCTCAAGACGAAGCCGATTCCCGTGCGGGCCGGTGCACAGCGCATAACCGCGGCCTTCCTCAGGACGTTCGACGGGCCGGTGAACGACAACATCGCGCCCCACGGCCACAGCATCGCCGATACGCAGATCGGCTCCGAGCCCGGCATCACGAACTTCGCCCACCTGCGCGAGCTGGTGATCAAGGGTCCCTACAACGCTACCGGAGTTTCGGAGACTGCGAGCAGAAGGAAGATCTTCACCTGTCGACCCACAGCTCCTGAAGAAGCGCGACCCTGTGCCGAGAAGATCCTTACATCGCTGAGTTCTGGTGCCTACAGACGTCCAGCCACCGCGGCCGACCTGCGGTCTCTGATGGCGTTCTACGACGAAGGTGCGACTCAGGGGGGCTTCGAGCTCGGCATCAGGACCGCACTCGAGGCGATCCTCGCCAGCCCGCATTTCCTGTTCAGGATCGAGAAACGACCCGCGAACGCGCGCGCCGGGCAGCCGTACCTGATCACTGACATCGACATCGCGTCGCGACTCTCCTTCTTCATCTGGGGTGCGCCTCCGGACGAGACGTTGCTCAATCTCGGCCGGCGCGGCACCCTCAATGACACGACGGTTCTCAGGGGCCAGGTCCGTCGGATGCTTGCCGATCCGCGTTCCGAAGCACTGGCGACGCGTTTTGCTGCCCAGTGGCTGCGACTTCAGGACATCGACAAGGTTCATCCCGATGCGCTGCAGTTCCCCGACTTCAGGGAGCAGCTGGCGACCGCGATGCGTCGCGAGACCGAGCTCTTCTTCAATCACGTCGTGCGCGAGAACCGCAGCGTGCTCGATCTGCTGACAGCTGACTACACGTATCTCAACGAGGAGCTCGCGCAGCACTACGGAATCCCGGGCGTGACCGGCCAGGAGTATCGGCTCGTCAGGTATCCCGACAACCGGCGTAACGGACTCCTCGGCCACGGCAGCGTCCTTACCCTGACCTCACACGCCAATCGCACGTCGCCGGTCCTCCGCGGCAAGTGGGTGATGGAGGTTCTGCTCGGCTCACCACCGCCCCCGCCACCGCCTGGCATTCCTGATTTTGACGAGACCAAGGACGCCAGTGAGGGCCGTCTGCTGACCACTCGTGAGCGGATGGAGATCCATCGGGAGAATCCGTCGTGCAGGTCCTGCCACCAGTTCATGGACCCGATCGGGCTCGCTCTCGACAACTTCGATGTCACGGGCCGCTGGCGTATTCGGGAAAACGGGATGCCCCTCGATACCAAGGGCGACTTCTACGACGGCACGCCGGTGTCGTCTCCCGCTGAGCTGAGGGATGCACTGCTCAAGCGTCCGGCCCCTCTCGTACGAACCTTCACGCAGAACCTGATGGCCTACGCTCTCGGCCGCAGGGCGGAGTATTATGACAACCCCACCGTGCGCCGTATCGAGAAGCAGGCGGAGGCGGGCGGTTACCGATTCAGCGACTTCGTCGTTGGAATCGTGACCAGTGATGCGTTCAGGATGAAGCGGGCCCCTGCCCCGGCAGCCGAAGATCAGGGAACAACCGGAGCGGCGTCGCGCCGCGACTTTTAACCTCGAGGAGAACGCCCGAGATGCAGTTCCTGACTGGAAAGCCACTCCCTCGTCGCACGTTCGTCCGCAGCATGGGTGCCACGGTTGCCCTGCCTTTCCTCGACGCAATGGTTCCGGTGGGGAGGGGATCACGAATGATTTCAGCCGATCGCACCCGCCTGGTCGCGATCGAGATGGTGCACGGGGCGGCAGGCTGCAACGAGCTGGGAGCCAAACTCAATCTCTGGTCGCCGGCCGCTGCCGGCCGCGAGTTCGACCTCAGCCCGACAGCGCTCAGCGCTCTCGACCCCTGGCGCAAGTACCTGACGATCGTCAGTAACACCGACGTCCGCGAGGCGGAGCCGGCCACGGCCAAGGAGATCGGTGGAGATCACTTCCGATCCAGTGCCGTATTCCTCACGCAGTCGCACCCCAAACAGACCGAGGGATCCGACGTTCGCGTCGGGACGTCTCTCGACCAGATGTATGCGCAGCGCTTCGGTCAGGATACTCCGATTCCGTCGTTGCAGCTGTGCATCGAAAACGTGGACCAGGCTGGCGGTTGTGCCTACGGTTATGCCTGCGTCTACACAGATTCGATCAGCTGGGCATCGCCGACCGAGCCGTTGCCCGTGATCCGCGACCCGCGGGTGGCGTTCGAAAAGCTGTTTGGTGTCGGCGGTTCGACCGAAGAGCGTGCCGCCCGTCGCCGCACGCGTCGCAGCATTCTGGATTTTGTCGCGGCCGAAATGAGCTCACTCAAGGCGTCGTTGGGTGCCGATGACCGGACGCGCCTGGAGCGCTACCTCGAAGACATCCGCGAAGTCGAGCGACGCATCGCGCGGATCGAGGCGCGCAATACCAGTGGAGACCCGCGCCATCTGCCCGAGGCTCCCGCCGGCGTGCCGGACTCCTTTGCGGAACATGTTCAGTTGATGTTCGACATCCAGGCCCTGGCGTTCGCCGCGGACATCACCCGCGTCTTCTCGTTCAAGATGGGCCGGGACGGGTCGAGCCGTGTGTATCCGGAGAGCGGATCGGAGCGCCCTTTCCACCCCGCATCACACCATGGCGGTGGCGAGCGAGGCGTGAAGGAATTCAACCTGATCAACAAATACCATGTCGCCATGCTTCCCTACTTCCTCGAGAAGCTCAGGAGCATCGAGGAGGGAGACGCGAACATGCTCGACAAGACGCTCATCATCTATGGCTCACCGATGGGCGATTCGAACCTGCACAACCACCGGCGCTGCCCGCTGATGCTGCTTGGTCACGCCAACGGTCACCTGGACGGGAACGTCCATTTCAAGGCACCTGACGCCACACCCATGGCGAATGCGATGCTCAGCATCATGCACATGCTCGGCCTCGATGACATGAAGAAGTTCGGCGACAGCACCGGCGCCTTCAACCTGCGCGCCACTGCCTGACCGCCGCGGCGGCGTGGCGTCACGGGCACGCCGCCTATCGGCAGGATCGTTAACGATACCGGAAAGAAACGCGGAGACTACAAATGCGTCGCAGCAGCATCGCCGCCATCGCTCTCACACTTTCGGCCGCGCTCGCGGGCGCGGCCCCACCGCCTGATTCGGAGGTCGCTGACGCCGCAATGCGTGGCGATACCGCCAGGGTGCGCCTGCTGTTGCGGCAGGGTGCGGACGTAAACGCGGCCCAGGGCGACGGTATGACGGCGCTGCACTGGGCAGCCGCCCGCGGTGATGCCCCGCAGGTCAGGATGCTGGTGTTCGCCGGAGCGCGTCTTGAAGCGCTGACGCGCAACGGGAGCTACACCGCCCTCCACCTCGCCGCCCGCGCCGGCCGCGCCACTGCCGTGCGCGCACTGCTTGACGCGGGAGCGAACGCCAGGGCGGCGACAACATCGGGCGGGGCGACTCCGCTGCACCTCGCGACCGGCAACGGCAACGTTGACGCGATCGGCGCGCTGCTCGATAAGGGGGCGCCAGTTGATGCGCGCGAGGGAGCATGGCAACAGACACCGCTGATGTGGGCAGCTGCCTACAACCGCGTTGCAGCAATCGAGACACTGGTCAGGCGCGGCGCTGACGTCAGGGCAATGTCGAAGGTTGAGGACGTGCCGGCACGTGATCGCGCCGATCGAGCTGCGAACGCCCTCCGCCAGCGGCGAGTCACGGCCCTCAGAAACGCCGAGCGGCCGCCGGTGGCACAGCCGCCCGCGGTTGCTCAGGGTGCCCAGGGTGCTCAACGCCCGGGAGCCCCAGCGGCTCAGGCCGGCGCACGCGAGGGAGAAAGGGGAGCTGCGGGTGAGGCAGAGCGACGCGATTCGACCGCGGCGCCTCGCACGGCAGTCGCCCGGGCTGACTCTGCCGCCGCTCGGCGCGCCGACTCCGCACGCACTGTTGACGCACGCCGCCCCGCCACGGCCGGCGATTCGTCGCGTGCCGCCGGCGATTCCTCAGCCCGGCCTGGTGCTCAGCGTGAAGGTGCTCCTCAGGCGCCGGGCGCCCGGAATGATTCAGCTGGTGCCGCGAGGGGCGGCCTTGGTTACGGCGACCTCGTTGGCAACAAGGGCGGACTCACGGCCCTCCTCTTCGCTGTGCGCGAAGGCAACACGGAATCAGTAGTGGCGTTGCTCGCGGCGGGTGCCGATCTCAACCAGGCAAGCAGCGGTGATCACACCAGCCCGCTGCTGATGGCCACGATCAACGGCCAGTTTGACATCGCGAAGATCCTCCTGGAGCGGGGCGCCGACCCGAAGCTGGCGTCGGATGCGGGCGCAACCCCCCTCTACGCGACGCTCAATTCACAGTGGGCAGCCAAGTCGCTTTATCCGCAGCCTACGGCTCAGAAGCAGCAAGAGACCACCTACCTCGAGCTGATGGAGGCATTGCTCATCAAGGGAGCCGACCCCAACGCCAGACTGAAAAAGCACCTCTGGTACATGTCATACAACTTTGACCTGCTGGGTGTAAACACGACCGGAGCGACGCCGTTCTGGCGTGCCGCATACGGCACGGACGTTCCGGCGATGAAGCTCCTTCTGGCGCACGGCGCTGACCCGAAGATTCCGACGACCAAGCCCTTCGGCCGCCAGCGTGGAGACGATGCGCCGGCAGAGGACGATGAGCCGGGGGCTCAGCGACGCGACCCGTCCGGGCTGCCCGCGGTCCCCGATGGCGGGCCGGGAGTGCATGCGATACATGCCGCATCCGGCGTCGGCTATGGCGAAGGCTACGCAGCGAACTCTCATATGCATGCACCCGACGGCTGGTTGCCATCGGTCAGGTTCCTGATCGAGGAACTTGGCATGGACGTGAACGCACGCGACCACAACGGCTATAACGCCCTTCACCACGCAGCGGCGCGGGGCGACAATCAGCTGATCGAGTTCCTGGTGTCGAAAGGTGGCGACATCACCGCGGTCAGCCGCCGGGGCCAGACGGTAACGGATATGGCCAACGGACCCGTGCAGCGCGTGCCCCCGTTCCTCGAGACCGTTGCGCTCACGATGAAACTCGGCTCCAGGAACTCGAACCGGTGTCGCAGCTGCTGAAGCCGGTCAGGCGGATTCGCTGACCGAAACGAGGGTCGGGGGATGATCATCCCGATCCTCGTTCGCTTTCCGCAGGTAACGCCGCAGATCACGTCTGAGGAACCAGAGGCTCGTTGACGCCTGCAGCGCGACCGTAACGACCGAGAGCACCCAGAGATTCCGGAGCGAAAAGTCGGCGCGCGTGGAGAGGAGAACCCCGGGGACGGCGAACGTGACGAGGCGTGTCGCGCTGCTGAGCAGTGATGGCAGCGTGTGCCCAAATGCCTGAAACAGCGCGGAACAGGTGAAGATCAGGCCCGAAGCGACGAAGTTCCACGAGATTATCATCAGGTAGTCGGCACCGACGCTGACTACCTCGGCTTCCCCGGTAAACGCGGCGACCAGCAGGTCGGGACGCCACTGACAGAAGAGCGTCAGCACGAGCATGATCGCGCTTCCCATCACTGCCGCCGAGCGAAAAGTGGCGACCACGCGCTCGGGCTTGCGCGCGCCAACGTTCTGGCCCGCGATCGGCGCCGCGGCAAAGGCGATTGCCATCGCGGGGAGGAAGATCGCCTGCATCACACGGGACCCGACTCCAAAGCCGGCTTGCGCCGCTGGTCCGAAATCCCGGATGATCCAGTAAACGAGGCCGATCAAGACGAAGATCAGAGCAAACTCGCCCCCCGGTGGGAGCCCGATGCGCAGAATCCGACGCCAGACCGCCGGCTGCGGCCTGAGCAGAGCCACATCGAAAGCGACGGTCTGCTCGAGGCGCTGGAAGTAGAACCAGAGGAGCACCACGCTCACGCCAATCGCGATCGTAGTGGCCAGACCGGCGCCTGCAGCCCCCATCGGCCTTCCCGTCCCCCACCCCGCAATCAGCACCGGAGTCAGCAGCGCGTTCAGGATAACGGTCGCGATCTGCACAACCATCGTCGGCTTTGCCTTGCCCGCGCCGCGTAGTGCGGCCCCCATCACTACCGCAGCAAAC
Organism: Gemmatimonadota bacterium; assembly: GCA_052389935.1. GTDB lineage: Bacteria > Gemmatimonadota > Gemmatimonadetes > Gemmatimonadales > Gemmatimonadaceae > JBQTHK01. The sequence goes on from JBQTHK010000059.1 coordinate 111,816, forward strand.
TGCAGTGCGAGCCCGGGGACAAACCACAAGAGATAGGAAGTTCCTGCCGCCACGGTTGCCGCGTCGGCACCGACCGTGCGCATGTAGAAAGGCGCGGCGGCGAGACCGATCACGAACGTCGCCACTCCGCACAAAGCGGCCAGTGTAACGCTCTGATTGAAGACCAGTCTGACGTCGCCACTGTCGCGACGACCGATAGCTTGCGCGATCAACGCCATCGTGCCGACGCCGAGGATCTGCGTCAACGCCATCACAATGAACTGCACGTTACCGGCCGCGCCGACACCAGCAATCGCAGCTTCACCAAGCCTCGCCACGAACCAGAGGTCAACGAGATAGTAGAGAGTCTGAAAGACCATGCCGATGGCCATGGGTACGGCCAGTCGGATCAGGTGCCGCGGAATGGAGCCCTGTGTCAGGTCGTTCATGAGGGGAGTTTCGAGTGCCCTGGGAGGCGGGCGAGCGAGTGAGCGGATAACGTCGAGGAAGCGCCTGCCAGGTCGTCACACCGCCGTTAATATGACCTGGCGTAAAATGGTCTTCTATCGCTTACCTCGGCGCGACGCATCGTCCCTGATGGCGCCATCCGGCCTCCCGACTTGATTCTTCGCCGCCTGCTCGGTTGCGTGGTGCTCCTGCCGCTCCTCGCCGAGGCTCAGGCCTCCGTAGCGACGCCTGGAGTGATGGATCGCGACGTGGCCGTCGTTATGCGCGATGGCGTCACCCTGCGAGCCGATCTCTGGCGTCCCGAAGGGAGCGGCCCTTTCCCCACCCTCGTCTACCGTACGCCTTACGGCAAGCAGCGGTTGTTCGAGACCAGCTCCACTTTCAGAGCGGCGGTAGAGCGCGGCTACGCAGTTGTCGCCCAGGATGTCAGGGGGCGCTACACTTCCCAGGGACGCTTTCTCCCTTATCAACAGGAAGGGAGCGATGGATACGACACGATCGAGTGGGCCGCCGCTCAGCCCTGGTCGAATGGACGTGTCGGGACGTTCGGTCTCTCTTATCCCGGCGCTGTGCAGTGGCTCGCCGCGATGGAGCGGCCCCCGCATCTCGTGGCGATGGTCCCGGCGATGACGTTCGCCACGCCCAACCACTTCTGGTACACAGGTGGAGTGTGGGATCACTCGTGGCTCAGCTGGGTCTGGTTCAACATCGCCCCGGATCTGCGTAGCCGCGCGGGCACCGCTGGCCCGCGGACCGGCCGCGAGGCGGCGGATGCTTGGGAGCGCGAAGGCCTCGTTATGCAGAATTGGCTGCCGCTGATGGGTATGCCGGCCTTCAGGGGGATCGCCGACTGGTACTACGACTGGATGCGGCACCCTCCCTGGGACACCTGGTGGGAGTGGGCCGAGCTCGGCGGAAAGTACGGCCGTGTCGAGGCTGCAGTGCTGAATCTCAGCGGGTGGCATGACGAAGCCTACGGCCCGGCCGGAGCGATCATGAACTTCAATGGACTCGTCGCAGCCCGCGGAGGCGACGCCCGGCGGGGCCGCACGCAACTGATAGTTGGACCATGGAACCATGGTGTCGGTCCAATTTCGCGCACCGTAATCGGGGACCGTGACATGGGAACCGCCGCCACCATCAACTACGACTCGCTGGTGTTGAACTGGATGGACAGGTGGGTGAGGCAGCTCAACAACGGAGTTGATTCTCAGCCACCGGTGCGTGCATTCGTGATGGGGTCCGGAAACTGGCGGAGTGGCAACACGTGGCCGCTGATGGGAAGGCGCGATACACTGTTTCTGGCCGGGCCGGCTTCGCCGGGACGAGCTGGGTCATTGATGAACGCCGCGCCGCAAAGAGGGGATTCTGCGACGTTAGTCTCCGATCCCCGTGACCCCGTCCGCGATCAGTACGCTGATGAGCAGGGTGCGCACGACTATCGCGCGCTGTCGCAACGCGCTGACGTGCTCGTCTTCGAGACAGCACCTCTCGCGAATGACCTCGATGTCGTGGGATCGATCACCGCGTCCGTTCACCTCTCCGTCGACGCACCGGATACGGATCTCTGGGTCAAACTTCTTGACGTCGCACCCGATGGCACGGCGCTCAGCCTGATGAATCCGGGACCAGACGTGGTGCGTGCGAGCTATCGGAGTCGTGGCCGGCGCGAGCTCCTGGAGTCGGGACGAATCTACGACATCACCATTCCCACTTTGCTCACCGGAAATCGCTTCCTGCGCGGGCATCGGATCCGCATTGTCCTGATGACGTCGTTTGCGCCGCACATGTCGCGGAACCTGCACACCGGTCTGCTCGAGACCGAGTCAGCTGAAACGCGGACGGCGACGCTCACGATTCTCATGGGCGGCCGGTGGCCTTCCCGAATCGAGCTTCCTGTCCTGACTCGCTGATCCCTGTCCGCGTCAGTCGTTGTGGCTGCGCTCGTACTTCAGCTGTTCGTGCATCCGGTCCTTTCCCTGCGCCTGATCCCGCTTCTTTGCCGCCGAAAGCGCCCGGGCGTGGGTCTCATCGGACTTGACGGCAGGAAGCGAAATCAGCCGTTCCAGCTCTCCGGAACCGCAGCCGGGGCAGGCCGGAGCGGGCGAACGGCGGACGAGAAACTCAAACTCCTTGTTGCAGCTTTGGCACCTGAAGTCGTAGATCGGCACTGTGAACTCCTGTAGTGTGACCCTGACGCAAGATACAATCAGGATGCGGGGAGAGGCCCCGACCATGTATTCGAGAATCGCATCGACGGCGCTGCTGATGGCGGCCGTCATCAGCGGCTGTGGCGACCGGGGCAGCGTCCGGATTCAGGCAGACCTCGTTCTTTACAATGCTGTCGTTCATACAGCCGATCCGGGCAATCCCACCGCTCAGGCCGTGGCCATCGGCGGGGGGCGCATCCTCCATGTTGGCTCCGACAGCGGTGCGCTGGCTCTCGCCGGACCGGATTCCCGGGTGATCGACGCTGGGGGTCGCTTTGTCCTCCCCGGTTTCATCGATACCCACGTTCACCCCGTTTCCGCGGGGATTGAGCTGGGTGAGTGCAACCTGAACGACGCCGCGAATCAGGACGACGTCCGGAAGATTGTCCGCGAGTGTGCAGCGCGGGACCCGGGTGCGGAGTGGATCCGTGGGGGTGGGTTCCAGCTGCCGCACTTTACCGGCGGTGCTCCATCACGGAAACTGCTCGATTCACTGGTGCCCGACCGACCCGCCTTTCTCTCTTCCGCTGACGGCCACAGCGCATGGGTGAACAGCCTCGCACTTTCTGCCGCCGGTATCACGCGTGAAACGCCTGATCCGCCTAACGGGCGAATCGAGCACGACGCGAGTGGCAATCCATCGGGGACGCTGCGGGAGTCTGCCCAGTCACTGGTCTCCCGCCATCTGCCGCCGCGTACCCAGGCCGTTTACGACGCCGGACTGCGCCGCGCGCTCGCCGAAGCCGCGAAGTACGGGATCACCAGCTGGCACGAAGCGAGCGCGAGTGAGCAGACTGCCGCGGCCTACGCAAGAGCGGACAGCGCCGGCGAACTCACCGTGCGAACACTGGTTGCACTCACGGTCGACACCGATCGCGGGGTGGAGCAGATCACCCACCTCGACAGTCTGCGGAGAAGGTATTCGTCTGCAGGAGTTCGGGTGGCGGCGGCCAAGATTTTTGCCGATGGCGTTATCGAAGGTCACACGGGAGCTCTGCTGGAACCGTACCTGGACCGTCCGGGCGACTCCGGCATCCTCAATCTGCCGCCGGCTAGGCTTGATTCGCTCGTCGAGGCGCTCGACGGCGCGGGGTTCAAGGTTCATGTGCACGCCATCGGCGACCGCGCGATTCGTGCAGCTCTGGACGCCTTCGCCAGGCAGCATGAGCGCGATGGCGGAGCCGGACCACGACACCTCATCGCGCACGTCCAATTGCCCGACAGTGCCGACATTCCACGGTTTGTATCGCTCGGCGTGATCCCATCGTTCCAGCCGCTCTGGGCCTGGCGCGATTCGTATATACGCGACCTCACCGAACCACGCCTGGGACCGGCCCGGTCTCGGTGGCTTTACCCGATCGAATCGGTGAGGAAGACGGGAGCGATGATCGCCGCGGGCAGCGACTGGTCGGTATCGTCGCTCAATCCACTCGAGGCCATCCAGGTTGCGCTGACTCGACAGTCTCCATCCGATTCCACGGACCCCCCGTTCTTGCCGCAGGAGCGCACGAACCTCGAAGCCATGATCCAGGCATACACGACCAACGCCGCGCTGGCGGGTGATGACGAGGCCGAGACCGGTTCGATCAGCGTCGGGAAACGGGGCGATCTTATTGTCCTGTCCGACGACCTTCGGCGGATGCCTCCGCATCGGATCGGTAATGTCCGAGTCCTTTTGACCTTTTCTGGCGGCCGCGAGGTGTTCCGCGATGCGGTGTTCCCGCCAGGGCGCCGGTAGCGACAGAGTAGGGGTGTCGCTGTCTGAGAGACGTCTTGCTTCTGGCAGCTGCGGACTTGGGATTGTGGGACGGATGAGGCGGATCAAACAGCTGACCACTGCTGGGGCGGCTCAGCCAGGCGCTGTAGAGCCGCACGAGGGCCTTTTCCAGCGATTTTGTCTCGTCCACTCATCACTTCACCCGTCATCAGGACATCCCGGTATCACCCGATGCCCCGATCGAGACCAAACGACCCGTTGCAGAGACTCCTGCTGATGTCAGCAATGGCAGCAGCGCTGTCATGCGCTGTGGTCACCGATGCTGATGACGAG
>JBQTHK010000060.1:0-11002 GCA_052389935.1 Gemmatimonadota bacterium
AGGATGGCGTCGTCGACCTTCTTCGTCTTTTTGAGCTCGGCGGCAAGCTCCGCGGTGAGCTCTTCGATGGCCTCGGCCACAGCAGCGTTGAGGATGGTGATCGGCCAGGCGATCGACTGCGACGCACCGACGGCCCGGAACTCGAACTTGTTTCCGGTGAAAGCGAAGGGAGAGGTGCGGTTGCGGTCGGTGTTGTCTTTTTCGATTTCGGGGAGGCGCGCCACACCCAGTGAGATCCGGGCCTCGGCAGCGCCTTTTCCCGCCTGCTTGCCGGCAGCGATGTCTTCGATCAGGCGGGTCAGTGTTTCGCCCATGAAAACCGAGATGATTGCCGGTGGTGCCTCGTTGGCGCCGAGTCGGTGTTCGTTGCCGGAAGTGGCAATACCGGCGCGGAGAACGCCGGCGTGGCGATGAACACCGCGCAGAACCGCGGCGAGGAAGAGGAGGAAGCGAACGTTCTGGTGAGGCGTTTTCCCCGGTTTGAGGAGATTGAGTCCATCGAGTTCGTTGTCGCTGGCGATGGACATCGACCAGTTGCAGTGTTTTCCCGACCCGTTGATTCCGGCGAACGGCTTCTCGTGGAGCAGGGCCTGCAGTCCGTGACGCAGCGCAACCCGGCGCAGAATGGCCATCACCAGCTGGTTGTGATCGACGGCAAGGTCAGTCTCCTCGAACAGCGGGGCCATTTCGAACTGGCAGGGTGCGACCTCGTTATGGCGGGTCATGATCGGCACGCCGAGCTTGTACAGCTCATGCTCGACCTCAGCTATGCAGGCCTGAATCCTCTCGGGGATGCCACCGAAGTAGTGATCCTCGAGCTGCTGGCCGCGCGGAGGCGGAGCACCGAGAAGAGTTCGGTTGGCCATCACCAGGTCGGGCCGCAGGGCAAAGTGCGTGCGATCGATGAGAAAGTATTCCTGCTCAGGTCCAAGGGTGGTGAAGACGCGCTGCACGCCGCGGTCTCCAATCAGCGTAAGCAGCCTGATGGCGCGTTCGCTGAGAACGTCGGAAGAGCGCAGCAGCGGCGTCATCTCATCGAGAGCCTCGCCGTTGTATCCGATGAATACCGACGGGATGCAGAGAGTGCGGACGTTGCCCGATTCGACGATGAAAACCGGAGAGGCCGGGTTCCACGCCGTGTAGCCTCTGGCTTCCCACGTGGCCCGAAGTCCACCCGAGGGAAATGAAGAAGCATCTGGCTCCGATTGAATCAGCTGCGAACCCGAGAACTGCTCGATCGGTGACTTGTTCTCATCGAAGTTGAGGAAGGCGTCGTGCTTCTCCGCGGTGAGTCCGGTCTGTGGGAGGAACCAGTGGGTGAAGTGGGTCGCGCCGCGGGACATTGCCCATTCCTTGATCGCCTGAGCCACGGTCGGCGCGGTCTCGACGTCCAGTTTGCGGCCGAGGCGGATGGCTGCGGTGAGATTGGCATAGACAGACCGCGGAAGTTTGGTCCGCATCTGACGGGCGCCAAAGGTGTTGATGCCAAAGTAGGAGGCGACGGATCCGCCCTCGCCGTTTGAAGAGGGGCGGGCGGGCGACCGACTGGCGATGCCGTGGAGGGCTGTTTTTCGGGACGAGCTTGTCATGATGTTGGTGCGGGATCAGGGTGTCGGGTATTGGCTGGCTGTCATGGCAAAAACCAGACCCAGTGACAGTCAAATTGTGCAGAATCAGCACACTTAGCGCTGCGAAGGTCGATAATCAACGCACGAAGTGGTCTTGTGGCAACTGTTTTGTGCAGAAAACGCACAAACCAACTTACGGAGCAACAGTCAATGTGACCGGAGGGCTTCAGAGTTGTGTCTGGATGCCGGGGGCAGGGCTGCTACCATTGGGTATGCACGAGCGGAGGACCCACGAATTCGCCCGGAAGGCTTTGAGGTTTGCAGTCCTCGGAGCGGTCCTGGTCAGCGGAACGGTGGGACTTGCCCTGGTCCGGCGGGCGCTTGGCTCGTCGAGCGCGACGGCACCTCTGGCGGAAACTCCGAACGCCGCGAATGCGGAGTCGCCCTCCTCGGTGGCGGTACCGGATTCGTTCCGCGGCTTGAGTGGGGCACTGCGGTTTCGCACACTGACGCCTGCTGAAGCGATTGACGTCCCGGGTTTTCTGGAAGTTCTGGGAGAGAGGGCGATTCACCAGCCGGCGGTTCACACCGTTGACTCGACGTTTTCCTACATTGTGCTGCGGACGTTTGGGGAAAAGAAGGGGGAGGTGCTCAACGGCTACCGCCTGGGCCGATGGCCGGCGGAGCGGTGGATGATGAACCGGGCGTATTTCAATCCTGACGGGTTCGTGGAGGTCACGCCGGCGAATGAATCGCTTCCACTTTCGAACCGCTTCACACTGGGAGACTTCGTGACGCACGACCAGCGGGCGGTGTGGCCTAAATACGTGGTGCTGGAGGAGAAGCTGATCGACAAGCTGGAGCTGGTGCTGCAGGAGCTGACGCGCAGGGGGATTGCGGCGACGAGAGTGGGGGTGCTGTCGGGGTTCAGGGCGCCCTACTACAACGATCGCGGCGTCGGCGAGGGGATGGCGCGTGCCAGCCGGCACATGTTCGGCGACGCCGCGGACATCTACATAGACAGTGACGGTGACGGCCGGATGGACGACCTTAACGGTGACGGCAGGCTGACGCTCGACGACACCAGACCGATCGCGGCGGCGATCGCGGCGGTTGAGCGTGCGCACCCCTCGCTGGTGGGCGGGCTTGGCACCTATGCGGCGATGGGACCTCGCGGACCGTTCGCGCACATCGATGTGAGGGGCACGAGCGCGCGCTGGGAGCAGGTCAGCGCTGGCCGTTGATCAGTTTTTGCACACTACTGCCGGAGCGCGAATAAAGAGGCCAGCGAAGCCGGGTCGGCATTGCCACCGCAGACGATGACGGCTGCATTGTCGGTTGGACGCAGCGACAGTCGCCCGGAGAGCAGGGGAGCAACTGCAGCGCCGGCGGCGGGCTCGGCGAACAGTTTGCAGCGTTCCATGAGGGCGCGGGTTCCGCTGATGATTTCGTCTTCGGAGACGAGAATCACGTCATCGACGAATGCCTGGACGTGGCGGAGGGTGTGCTGGCCGGCGAAGGGCGCGGCCAGTCCGTCGGCTACTGTTTTCCATGTTTCGAGTCGCTGCGGTGAGCCGGCGGCAAGCGAACGACTCATCGCCGCGGCTCGCTCCGGCTCGACGCCAATCACCATTGTGCGCGGGCTGAGTGACTTGACGGCGGCGGCGACGCCGCCGAGGAGTCCACCTCCACCGCAGGCGACGAGAACCAGATCGAGGTCCGGCGCATCTTCCAGCAGCTCGAGACCGACCGTTCCCTGGCCGGCAATGACGCGCTGGTCGTCGAAGGGATGGACAAGAACGAGATCCCGTTCGTCCCTGATGCGAAGGGCAGCGGCGAGCAGGTCTTCGCCAGTGAGCACAACCTCGGCCCCGTAGTCACGGGTCGCGTTGACCTTGGCCGCGAGTGCGGTCTCGGGCATTACAACGACGGAATGCATCTCGAACAGCGACGCGCCCCAGGCAAGTGCCTGGGCGTGGTTGCCGGCCGAGAGGGAAATGACACCACGGCGGCGCTCGTCAGCTGAGAGCTGACGCAGGGTGTTGATGACGCCCCGGGGCTTGAAGGAACCAGTCTTCTGGAACAGCTCGAGTTTGAGAAAGACGCGGCAGCCGGCGGTTGCCCCGATCCACGCGGACGTCGTGACCGGCGTCCTGTGCAGGTGACCTTCGATGGCGGCGGCGGCGTCGCGAATTTCATTGAGGCCGACTCGTTCGTCGCTCATTGGCGGTAATCTGAGTGTGGGAACCGCAGTGGTCAGGGTCGTACTTGAGGGAGATTGCCGGGGGGCCTAGCTTCCCCAGCCTGGGCGCCGTAGCCAAGTGGTAAGGCAGCGGTCTGCAAAACCGCTATTCGCCGGTTCGATTCCGGCCGGCGCCTCTGAAGGGCTTCAGGATGCGAGATATGGCCGCGGTCGTATCTCGCATCTCGTTTACGGCATGATCGTCTCAGCGCGAGCTTCTTGACCTGGACGCAGGAATACACACCTCTCGGGACGATCGGACTGTCGGCGCTTGTTGCGTCGCTGCCGGTGGTCGTCTTGCTGGGTCTGCTGGCGTGGTTCAGGGTTCGTGCTCACATCGCGGCGCTGGCCGGGCTCGCGACAGCGCTGGTTCTGGCGGTGCTGGTATTCGGTATGCCAGCGGACCTGGCCCTGGCAAGCGCGTTGAACGGAGCGGCGTACGGTCTGTTTCCGATCGGCTGGATCGTGCTGGCGGCGATCTTCGTCTACGACATCACGGTTGTCACAGGCAAGTTCGAGGTCCTCCGCGCCGCGGTCGCGGGCATTGCCGATGATCGGCGGCTTCAGGCACTGCTGATCGCGTTCAGCTTCGGCGCTTTCATCGAGGGAGCCGCGGGTTTTGGTACGCCAGTGGCGATTACCGCGGCGATGCTGATCGGGCTGGGTTTCCGGCCGTTGAGTGCGGCGGGTCTGTCGCTGATCGGGAATACGGCACCGGTGGCTTTCGGTGCGTTAGGCACGCCGATAATTGCGCTGGCGCGGGTGACCGGGCTGCCGATCGAGCAACTGAGCGCGATGGTGGGCAGGCAGCTTCCGGTGTTCTCGCTGATCGTCCCCTTCTGGCTGGTGTGGACGATGGCGGGCTGGAAAGGGACTAAAGAAGTGTGGCCGGCGTGTCTGGTCAGCGGTGCCACGTTCGGGCTCGTTCAGTTCCTTGTCAGCAACTATCACGGCCCATGGCTGGTGGATATCGCAGGCTCGCTGGTGTCGATCGGCGCACTGCTCGTGCTGCTGCGTTACTGGCGTCCAGCGGCGCGGTGGAGCTTTCCCGGAGAGGAGCGGTCGGGGGCCAGCCTCGTGGCGGTCAGCCCGGGGAGGAGAGAAACAGTCGCGGCTCTGGCGCCCTGGATCGTACTCTCGGTGCTGGTCTTTCTGTGGGGCGTTCCGCAAATAAAGGCGCTGCTCAATGAGTTCTCGGCGCCGTCGTTCGAGGTTGCGCGGCTGCACGGCAACGTACTGCGTGCACCGCCGGTGTCGCCGACGCCAAGGGCGGAGGACGCGATTTTTCAGTTGAACTGGATATCGGCGACGGGCACGGCGCTGCTGCTCTCGGGGATAATCTCGGGTCTGATGCTGGGGGTGCGGCCCTATGGGCTGCTTCTCGTCTTTGGCCGAACGTTGTGGAAGGTCCGCACCTCGCTTCTGACGATTGCCGCGATGCTGGCGCTGGGTTTCACCACCAGGTATAGCGGAATAGATACGACGATGGGGCTGGCGTTTGCTGCAACCGGCTGGCTCTTTCCCTTCTTTTCTCCGTTGCTTGGCTGGCTTGGTGTGGCGCTCACCGGCAGCGATACATCGAGCAACGTTCTGTTCGGGAATCTCCAGCAGGTAACGGCGCAGCAGCTTGGAATTTCACCGGTTCTGGCAGCCGCTTCGAACAGCACTGGTGGTGTGATGGGGAAGATGATCGACGCGCAGTCGATAGTTGTGGCGAGGGTGGCGACGCAGCAGGATGAGGGTGAGGGCACGATCCTCCGCTACGTCTTTTTCCACTCGCTGGCGCTGGCGTGTCTGGTAGGCGTGCTGGTTTTCGTCCAGGCGTACTGGATGCCATGGATCGTGCCGCGCTGATCCGCGTGGAGGGACTTCCCTTGCTGGCGCCCGTCCCCAGGAGGGAGGCCGTTGCCCGGACGCTCGCAGGAGCCGCGGTACGAGGGCTGTGGGCATTCGCGTTCCGACATGTATCTGGTTGTGGTGCCAGACTTTCGCGAGTGCCGTTCCTGCTGCCTATGTAGAGTCAGCAAGGCGTGCCGCTCCTCGAGCCGACCTGCGGGCGCCGGAATTGCGTCAGTCATCATGTCCGCTCGATGGTTGACGACTCTGCAAGGCGCCCGTAGAGTCAATTCTGCGGTTTCCAGGAGCGCCAGTGGTTGCAGCGAGCCTGACTCGCCTGACAGCGAAGGACATCCTGGCCATCGTCGTCGTGGGGTGGCTGACATCGACCGTCAGTCACGTCGGCCAATGGGTGGTGAAGACGCGGATCCTCGGAGAACACGTGCACAGCGCATCGTGGGACCTTCCACTCCTGGCACCGCTCGGCTACCTCACGTTCTACGTAGCCATGGCACCGCCGCTTCTGGCGGCTAACCGCTTGCTGCCACCGCGAATTTCAGTTCCATTGATTCCGGGAATCGTGGCCACAGTGTCGTCGTTCGCGATCCTCCTGCACTTCGACAGGATGCACTTAGCGGCAATCCTGATTCTGGCAGCTGGTATCGGTGTTCGGTCGGGAACGGCGCTTCTCAATTTCCGCTCAGTCGCTCTGACCAAGGTGCGAGTCCTGTCGAAGTGCGCAGCAGCCCTGTTGATCCTGATCGCTCTCGAGGCAGTAACCAGCCCGTCACTCAGGCGCCGGGAGCTTCGGTTGACTCGCGGCGAGGTTGTGACGACTGCCCCCGACATAATCCTGCTCATCCTCGACACCGTGCGGGCTGCGAATCTGAGCCTCTACGGCTACACGCGACCAACGACTCCACGCCTTGACGAACTGGCAGGAGGCGCGATCGTGTTCGACAACGCTTTTTCGGTTTCGTCCTGGAGCGCCCCATCGCACGCGAGCATGCTGACAGGGCTATGGGGAAGTCAGACGGGAGCCGATTACCGGTCGCGGATGCACGATTCATTAAGAACTCTTTCGGAAGCGCTCAACGCCCGGGGATACGTGAATGGCGCCTTCATGTCGAATGGCATGTTCGCGGGTCGTGGCATCGGGATCGATAGAGGTTTCGCGAGGTTCGATGACCTGCCATTCACGTTCGCGCAGGCCATGTCGGTAACGACTTTCGGACGCGTTGGCTCGGTTCAGCTGGCGATCAAGGGTCTGCATGAGCGAAAGCTGTACAGGGTAATCAACGCGATACGGAATCCTGACGCCCGCATCCGCCGTGAGCGTCCACTGCGCCGAAGCAGCGCCGGGATCATCGAGAGGTTTCACAGCTGGCGCAAAGATCAGCGCGGACGCCAGTACTTCGCGATGCTCAACCTGCTTGATGCCCACTACCCGGACCGGCCACCCGAGCGGTTCGCGAAGATGTTCTCGGGCGACCGGGGTGACATCGACCTTTATGACGGCGCAATCGCGTATCTCGATAGTGTCGTGTATTCGGTCGTGAAAACGATCGAAACCGAGGGATCGCTTGACCGAACGCTGGTGATCGTCACTTCCGATCACGGCGAGGCGTTTGGGGAACACAACCTTAGCGGCCACGGGAACAGCGCGTACCTGGACGTCACCCACGTGCCACTGATGCTGTTCGGTGCGGCGATCACGGGAGGCCACAGGGTTTCGCAGCCCGTGTCCTTACGGGACCTCGCTGCCACTATTCTCGATATTGCCGGTGCGTCAGAAGTTGGGTTACCTGGCGAATCTCTTCGATCTGCGTGGGAGACGGGAACCCTCAGCGGACGCAGCCCGGTGATCATCGAAGCATCGCAACTCCCCAACCCCCCGCCTGACAACCTGACGAGAGCAGGCCCGATCCGGAGCATCGTCGACTCGGCTTGGCACTTCATCCGTTATGGTGATGGGAGAGAAGAGCTGTTCGCCTGGCGCTCCGATCCAGGCGAACTCTCCAATCTGGCAGCAACGCCACGAGGCCAATCAGAAGTAAACCGTCTGCAGGCGATCCTCGACAAGGAGCTCGGCGTCGTGGCAACGCCGGGACAGCCGTACGCTCCAATTCCCGGTCCGGCTCAGCTATCGGGTCCGACCACCCTACCTACATCGACCCGGAAGTAGTAGTGACTGCGCGGGTACCCGCTCCCGCTTCGAGCGTCTTGAGGACGTCCTGCCAACGGAACCCACCCTTGCCGAGAATCCACTTGTCCATCCACGCCTTCTCCGAGACCGATTTGAGAAGCTGGTTGCGCGCGTCTGGGATACCATGCGTCTGGCCCGGATAGACGAACAGCTCGGTGGGTACTCCAAGCTTGCGCAGCGCCATATGAAGTTCCTCGCTTTGCGGCCTTGGGACGCGCGGGTCGCCGTCGACGACGTGAATCATTGTCGGCGTCTTTGCATTCTTGATGTAGCGGATGGGTGACTGCTTCCAGTAGGGCTCGAAGTCCTCGTAGGGCAGCTTGTTGCCGAGGTAGTGCATGCGGACGTCCTGCATGTCGGATTGCGCGTACATCGAGATCCAGTTGGAGGTGCCGGCGCCGGAGGAGATGGCTTTGAAGCGGTCGGTACTGACGAGGATCCAGTTTGACCAGTGGCCGCCGGCACTCCAGCCGAGGGCGCCCAGCTTCGAGCCGTCGACGATGCCGTCCGCGATCAGTTTATCGACGCCGGTGATGATGTCCTCGTAGCCCTTGCGGAAGTAGTCGTTGACGATGCCCCACTTGTGCTCCTCTCCGTAGTTGGTTGAGCCGCGATAATTGGGGAGCAGCACGGCGTAGCCATCACCGGCATAGATCTGGGAGCCGTAGCCGCCATTGAAGCCAAGTACGTCAGCCGATTGCGGGCCACCGTGAATCGCGACAATAAGGGGATAACGGTTACCCGGCTGGTAACCGGCGGGCTTGACCAGTATGCCGCAGGTGTTCTTGCGGTCCTTCGACGCCCAGCAAATTTCTTCGGCGTCGCCGAGGGCCCACTGACGGGCCTGCGGGTTGGCGTCGGTGAGCTGACGCCAACGCGTCTTGTCCGCGATGTCGGCAACATTGTCAGCGACGAAATGAACTGCCGGCGTCTTGGGGTCGGAGTAGGTGATCAGGTATTTCCGGGATGTTTCATCCCACGAGGCGTTGGTGGTGGCCCTGAAGTTTGTGACCTGACTGACCGTGTTGGCCGCGATATCCAGGCGCATCAGCTGTGTAGTTGCGCGGACGCCATCGGTGTAATGGATGCTGCGGCTGTCCGGAGACCACCATCCGATCGTCACGTCTCCGTCGTGGGAACCACCAAGTTTGGTCCACCTGCCGCCGACATCGCTGATCGCGCGAGTGTATACCTTGTTGGCCCTGAAGTACACGAAGTCATCGGATGCCGAGAATGCGATGGTGCGTCCGTCCGGTGCAAAAGAAAGATTGGACTCGGAGATGTTCTGGTTGCTGGTCAGGCGTTCGGCTTTTCCGTTTTGGAGGTCGAGGAGGTGGAGGTCTCCGAAGTTGTTGGCTTCGGTGACGGTGCGGACATACCGGTTGTTGGGTTGAGCGCGCAGGCCGGCCCAGCGGCCGTCGGACGACAGGGAAAAGCCCTCGACCGAAAACGTGCTGTCACCGGTAAGGCGTCGTTCGGTGCCGGTGGCGACATCGACCACCCAGAGGTGGTTGAGCGGCCGGTCCTCGTTGCGGATCCGAACGTCGAACTTCTTCTCCATCCGTGCCTTGTTGTCGCTGTCGATGGAGTCGGGCGCGAGGAAAAAGAGGCGGGTCCCGTCTCTGGAGAGCTGCCACTGACCGACCGGAGTGGTGTGTTTCGTGAGCTGCTGGGCGCGGGCGGTGTCGACGTCGGCCACGGGGAGGGTCCAGATCTGCTGCTCGCCGTCCTTGCCGGCGGAGAAGAAGAGCCGAGAGCCCCCAAACGCGAAATTGCCGACACCGTCGCGGGCGTCGGTGATCTTCTGCGCTTCGCCGCCGTCCGGGCGCATCATATAGAGCTGCTGGGTGGTTCCTTCGCGGTTGGAGGAAAACGCGAACCATGATCCGTCGGGGGCCCACCGCGGCGTGGTTTCGTTCTTGTCTTTCGTGAAGGTGAGTTGGCGCGTCGATGCCAGTCCCCGTTCGGTCGAAACGACATAAACGTCCGTGTTGCGTCTTGCCTCGGCCCAGTTGGGGACCGAAAGCGTGTAGAGCATCCACTGGCCGTTGGGGCTGATGGCTGGTGAGCCGACCTGCCGCATCAATTGAACGTCGAGAAAGTTCATCGGCCGTGCGGTCTGCTGTGCGCCGACGGTAAGCGAAGTTGCGAGAGCCGCGAGCGGGAGGGAGATGAGACGACGCATGGTGGTTGCGGAAAGCGGGGGCCGCCGGAGGGGGGGGGCGAAGGGCCGGCTTTGGATCGTTGTGGGTTGAATCTGGCAGGAGGCGCTGGGGATTGTCCAGAAACGACAGTGGCGCCAGGCAGGGATAACGGATGGGTTGTCGAGTCGAGGTGGAGAGCCGGAACACTGGAACAGAGGACCGTTTTCCGGGCTCGACGGTAGTGGGGCGCAACTCGAGCGGAGTGAGCCATGAAAGGGATGATGATGCATTTTGCGGTCGGCGCGGCTCTGGTGAGCGGTCTTGGGAAGCCAGTGGCGTACCGGTATCCGGCAGACGGAGTGGATCGAAAGGGGAAGACGGTGCTGCAGGTGGAGAACACCGCCTTCAACGACGCGGTGATCTACGCGGTGCAGGGTCTCAGGGTACAGCGGTTGGGAGTGGTGACGGGGCTGAGCGTGCAGAAGCTGACGATTCCGCGTGATCTGATGTTTGGGCAGACGTCGCTACGGTTCGCCGTGCATCCGATCGGGTCGCGAGGCAACCAGGTGAGCGATGAGATTTCGCTGGGAGCGGGGGAGCAGGTGAATCTGTTTATCCCGCCGTTCTAGGCGTTCGGAGAGGAGTAGAGGGCCGTGGCCGGAGGCTGAAGAGCGCTCTCTGGCCTTTCGTGCCAAGGACTAGGCGTTCGGAGAGGAGTAGAGGGCCGTGGCCGGGGAGCATGACACCCCGTGCCGCGGCCCCTCTTGTTTGACCTCGCCGGAAGACAGCAGTGGTTCCGCGCTGATGACCACGGCTTCGACACGTCGAACAACCGCTCCGTCGCCCTGAACGTCCACTCCGTCGTGTTGGCCGATCGCTCCGTCGTCCGTGCTGATCGCTCGGTCGTGTGTGCTGATCGCTCGGTCGTGTGTGCTGATCGCTCCGTCGTGTGTGCTGATCGCTCCGTCGTGCGTGCTGATCGCTCGGTCGTGTGTGCTGATCGCTC
>JBQTHK010000061.1:0-23021 GCA_052389935.1 Gemmatimonadota bacterium
CGGCGTGAAGCGGCGTGAAGCGGCGTGAAGCGGCGTGAAGCGGCGTGAAGCGGCGTGAAGCGGCGTGAAGCGGCGTGAAGCGGCGTGAAGCGGCGTGAAGCGGCGTGAAGCGGCGTGAAGCGGCAGGACCGCCTTGAGAAAGCGATTCCGGCCCGGAAGTCAAGTGGCTGAGAGCAGCAACAAACCGGCGTTCAAGGGTCGGGAACGGGCCCCGAGTCTGCTAGATTGCAGGCTGTCTTCAGGGAGTACAGATGATTCCTCCGTTCAAGTTCGACGACTCCGGCCGCACCTTCAGTTGCGAGACCGAAAAACTCGGGAAGGGTCCCGAAGCAGAAACGTGGTGGTGGATTCAGGTCTCCGGCGACGCCAACCGATACGCGCCGTTCCGAGCCAAGGCCAGCGACACCAAGGCGACAGTGCGGCAGGGGGTCAGCGACTTCTACCGTAACCTGCTCGAAGCGCGGGCCCGTCCAGCTGCTCCGCGTGGCAACTTCGGAGGTCGTCCGAAGGCGGTTCCTCCCGCTCCACCGGCCGAGTCGACTCCAACCGCCTGACGCCGTACAAGGGAAAACCCCCGGGTTTCCCCGGGGGTCAGGCTCGTACCCCAGCACGAAGGCGAAAGGGTTACGAGGGCTGTTATCCCGTAACTTACTGCACGGCGTTGATCATGTCGAAGATGGGGAGGTACATGGCTACGACCATGCCACCCACGACGACGCCGAGGAAGACGATCATTATCGGTTCCAGCAGCGAGAGCAGTCCACCAACTGCGGCGTCAACTTCCTCATCATAGAAGTCGGCGATCTTCGATAACATCTCGTCCAGGCCGCCGGTCTGTTCGCCGACAGCGATCATGCTGATGACCATCGGTGGAAAGACCGCCGACTTCTGCAATGGCGCGGCGATCGTGTCACCGCCGGCGATCGAGGCGCGTGACGCCATGATCGCATCCTGAATGACGCGGTTACCGGCGGTCTTGGCTGTGATCTCGAGCCCGTCGAGGATGCTGACGCCGGACGAGATGAGAGTTCCGAGCGTGCGTGTGAACCTCGACACAGCCGACTTGCGCAGCACGTCGCCGAGTATGGGCATCTTGAGGAGGGCCTTGTCGATGGCGAGGCGGCCACCCGGGGTCGCGTAATAGCGCCGGAGCATGAAGGCGCCGCCGATGATGCCGCCGAGGGCGGCCCACCAGTAGGCTTTGAGAAAGCGGGAAAGTCCGATGACGATCCGCGTCGGCGCCGGCAGGGCCATACCAACCGAGGTAAACATCTCCTCGAACACCGGGATCACGAACATCAGCAGCACGAGGATGGCAATCGCGGCGACCGACATGATGACGCCGGGATAGATCATCGCCCCCTTGACCTTGCGGACGAGGGCGTCGTTCTTTTCCATGAACGTCGCCAGCCGCATGAGGATCGTGTCGAGAATACCGCCGGCCTCACCGGCAGCGACCATGTTGACGTAGAGCTCGCTGAAGGCGTTGGGGTGTTTGGCGAGGGCGTCGGCCACCGTGTGACCTGACTCGACGTCGAACACGACGGCTCGTGTGACGTCAGCGAGGACCTTGTTTTCGGTCTGCTTGGCGAGGATGTCCAGCGCCTGTACCAGGGGCAGACCGGCGTTGATCATCGTCGAGAACTGCCGGGTAAAGATGACGATGTCGCGCATCTTTACCGAGCCGCGAGCCTTCTTCGGCCTCGCTTCCTCGTCGACCTTGACCACCGACATCCGCTGCCGCCTCAGCTGGGCGACGACTTCCTCGCGGCTCGGCGCGTCGATGGTCGCGGTCTTCAGGTCACCGCTTGGTGTTCTCGCTGTGTAGGTAAACGAAGGCATTGCTACCTCAGCAGGTAAAGGAGCGCGTGGCGCGAATCATCAGCGGCGTCCGGCGACGGCGGCCTTGAGTCCCTTGGCCGATTCGAGTGCCATATCGTCGATCGGCGACCGCCCGATCATGCGCAGAAACTCGTTCGGATCACCCGAGGTTCGGAGACACTCTTCCTCGGTCACCTCGCGCGCGACGTACAACTGGTAGAGAGCGTCGTTGAGCGTCTGCATGCCGAACTTCTTGCCCGACTGCATCAGCGAGTAGATCTGGTGGATCTTGTCGTCCCGGATCAGAGCCCTGATCGCCGGTGTGATCACAAGGATCTCCGCCGCCAGGGCACGACCGCGGCCGCGCGCCCGCGGCAACAGACACTGGGTGACGATTCCCTCGAGCACAAACGCCAGCTGAGCCCGAACCTGCGACTGCTGGTGGCTGGGGAAGACGTCGATGCTGCGGTTGATCGCCTCGGCGGCGGAGTTCGTATGCAGCGTCGCGAACACGAGGTGTCCGGTCTCGGCGATCGTGAGAGCGGCCTGAATCGTCTCGAGGTCCCGCATTTCGCCGATGAGGATCACGTCCGGATCCTCACGCAGTGCGTATTTGAGCGCGTTGGCAAACGTCTTGGTGTCGGTGCCCACCTCACGCTGGTTGACGATACAACCCTGGTGGCGGTGGATGAACTCGATCGGGTCCTCGACCGTGATGATGTGACCCTTTCGCTCGACGTTGATCTTGTCGATCATCGCCGCGAGAGTGGTCGACTTTCCCGAGCCGGTCGGTCCGGTGACGAGGACCAGCCCCCGCGGCTTTTCTGCCATCCGCGCTATGACACCCGGAAGGCCGAGGTCGGTGAAAGTCCTGATGTTGAACGGGATCTGCCTGATGACCATCGACACACAGCCACGCTGTTTGAAGCAGTTGCCGCGGAAGCGCGCCAGGTTCTGGATGCCGAACGAGAAATCGAGCTCGTCGTCCATCTCGAACCGCTTCTTCTGATTTTCAGTCAGGACGGAATAGGCGAGCTGCAGAGTGTCTTTGGGGGTGAGAACGTACTCGACGTTCGAGTTGATGATGTCGCCGTCGACGCGAAGCTTGGCGCGTTCGCCCGCGGTCACGTGCAAGTCCGATGCGTCCCGCTCGATCATCTCCTCGAGCAGGGCCCGCAGGTTCACGGCCGGAGCGGTTGTCGGTTTGGTGGTCATGGGTGCGTGAGACGGCTGGTACCGGTGGCTGATGCGCCCCGGAATCGCGTCTCCGGGACACCGGCGTCAGTCGATGGACGCCGTGGTTGTCGTGTGAGTCACGGGAGGGATTTCTGTGCGCCGGATCACGCGGCCGTCTCGCGGATCACCTGCTCGAGAGTCGTGATCCCCTTGAGCACCTTGAGCAGGCCGTCCATGCGCAGCGTCAGCATGCCGGCCTCGATCGCCGCTTCGCGAATCTCCTGCGCTCCCACGTTCTGCAGCACCAGCTTCCGCAGCGACGGCGTCATCGCCATCACCTCGTAGAGACCCTGCCGACCCTTGAGCCCGGTTCCTGCGCAGGCATCGCAACCGCGCCCCCTGAAGAAGGGCAACTCCCCTATTGTCGTTGCCAGCGACAGGTTTTCGAGAAACGGCGCAGCGTGTGGCGCCGCCCGCGCCTTCGCGTCAGCCAGCGCCTCAGTCGTGAACCGGAGGTCACCGAGGCTCATTCCGGGCGCTACTTTGGCTCCGCCCAGTTCGCTTTCGTCCGGTGTGTACTTCGTCTTGCACTGCGTGCAGATCCGCCGGACGAGGCGCTGTGCCAGAATCAGGTTGAGGGCGCTCGCCACGTTGAAGGGCTCGAGCCCCATGTCCAGGAGACGGGTCACCGTCTCCGGCGCGGAGTTCGTATGGAGCGTGGAGAGCACGAGGTGGCCTGTCAGCGCCGCCTTGATCGCGATACCGCCCGTCTCGAGATCACGGATTTCGCCAACCATGATGATGTTGGGATCCTGACGCAGGAACGCCTTGAGCGCTGCCGCGAACGTCATTCCGATCTCGTTGCGGACCTGAACCTGGTTGATCCCGAACAGGTTGTATTCGACCGGGTCCTCCGACGTCATGATGTTGACATCGATGTTGTTGATCTTTGAGAGCGCGGAGTAAAGCGTCGTCGTCTTCCCCGATCCCGTCGGACCCGTCACCAGCACCATTCCGTAGGGATTCATGATCGACTCCATCAGCGCCTTTTCGGCTGATGGCTCGATCCCGAACTTCTCCAGGTCGAGGGTGAGGTTGCCCTTGTCGAGAATCCGGAGCACGACCTTTTCACCGAACAGCGTCGGCAGCGTCGACACACGGTAGTCGATCACCTTGTTCCCGATCTTGAGCTTGATGCGCCCGTCCTGCGGCACCCGTCGTTCGGCGATGTTGAGCTGCGCCATGATCTTGAAACGGGAGATCAGGGCTGCCTTCAGTTTGAGCGGAGGCTTCATCACTTCCTGCAACGCGCCGTCGATGCGGTAGCGCACCCGCAACTCGTGCTCGAAACATTCGAAGTGGATATCGGAGGCACCACGCTTGACCGCGTCGGTGAGGATAGCGTTGATGAGCTTGACTACCGGCGCATCATCCACGGCAGCGGCCAGCGCCGCCGCTGATACATCCTCCTCGCGTTCCTCGACCACCTCGACGTCGCCGTCGGACACGATGTCGTCGAGGAGCGACTGCATCGCAACATCACCGGTGTCGTACTGCTTCTCGATCACCCCGCGCAGGGTGTATTCACCGGCGAGAACCGGGAAAATGTCGTAACGCGTGATGAACTTGAGGTCTTCGAGGATCCCCTGGTTGGTGGGATCGGAGATCGCAACCGTAAGCGTGCGGCCGTCGCGCTTGAGTGGCAGCACGAGGTGTTTGGTCGCCAGCTCGGCCGGTATCAGCTTGATGATCCGGGGGTCGACCTCGAACTTCGACAGATCGACCGCCGGCATCCGCGACGTGCGGGCGATGATCCTCGTCAGCTCGACTTCCGGAATCACGCCGAGCTTGACCAGCGCGTAGTTGACGCTCGTGCCACTCTGCTTCGCTTCCTGCCGCGCGCGATCGAGCCCCTCCTTCGTCGCGAGGCCTTCACGCACGAGCACGTCGGCGATTTTCTCTGGTGCGGCGACGGGTGCCGTCATGCTCAACGCGAAGTTGGCGTCCGGTACAGGGGGAAGTGGTGGTCTGGTATCACGGTTGGAGCGAGTCGGCCTGCGATCCGGCGCGGCTCGCGGCGAGGCCGCTGGTGTGACATGCGAGGGACGCGCGGATGCGCCAAACGTCACGTAGGCCGCCAGTTGCGCGGTCAGCGCCGGTCCAATTCCCTTAACGCGACTCAGGCCGTCCAGGTCACCGAAGGGACCGTTACGAAGCCGGTCGTCCACGATCCTGCGCGCGAGAGCAGGCCCAACCCTGGGCAGCGCTTCCAGTTCACCTACGGTCGCGCTTTCAACGTCTACCAGGAGGCGCTCGGTTCCCGGCCGGGATTGGGAACGTGAACCACTGACGGCTGACGGCGGAAGGGCGCCGGCGGGTGTCGACTCGGTTCTTATCGAAACTGTTGCGGACGCGCGCGCCGTGCGATCACGCGCCGCTTTTTCCGACGCGGCTTTGGCCGCCGCACCCCGTAGGGTTCCGCGGCGCCCGCGTGCCGAATCGACCGCGCGTATCTGGGCCGTCAGCCCAGGTACATCGCCCGGAGGTGCCGTCCGACGTCTGTCGATCAGCCTCCAGCCGACACCCAGTGCCAGCAGAATGGCGAGAGCAACGTGTGAGCGATCGAGCTTGACCATTCCTCACCATCACACGTCGGGCGCCAGGGTACGGCGTCCGATTTTTCCTGATTGTATCGGTTTATTGCATGCGGGCCGTCACCGAACCTCGGCCTCCCTCCTCGCCGTCGTCCTCATCCTCTTCGTCCTCCGCTCCTCCTGCTCCTCCTGCCACTCCCGCTCAGCCTGCTCCCCGACTCTGTGCGTCACCTCTGCAGGAGCGCCCATGCCACGTCCCCCACGATCTTGAGCGAGACCGACGACACCTTGTCGATCGTGTCCTCCGTCGTATGGTGCGCGGGATAACGCAGGTCGATGACGTTGATGATCGGAATGCCGACCGCTTGTAACGGAAGGTGGTCGTCAGTTATCTCGCCGTATTCGGTTGGATCGAAATAGCGGGCATAGCCCAGTTCGGCGGCCTTGCGCCAGACGCGATCAACGACATCGGGCGCCTTGCGCAGTGAGTGCGTCTCTTTTTCGATCCTCAGATCGCGATCGCCGATCATGTCCCAGAGCACTCCGAAAAGAGGCCGGTAACCCGGTGAGGGGAGATTCGCTGCGAAGTGTTTGGCTCCGATCAGGACGTCGATCTCCGGTGGGCCGAATTGGCCGTAGTCCTCACCGTCCGTGAACAGGAAGTCCACACCGACCTGCGGCGGGTATAGGTGCAGCAGATCGCCTAACGCGATCAGCATCGCTGTACCGGACGCGCCGTCGTTGGCGCCGGGGACCGGCTGGTTTCGCTTTTCCGGATCTTCGTCGTAGTCGGAAATCGGGCGGGTGTCCCAGTGAGTCACGTAAAGGATCCGCTCCGTCAGCTCCGGGCGGTAACGCGCGAAGACGTTGCGCATCGGCAATGTGTCACCGCTCGCCGTGACGTGGCTGAAGCGCTGTTCAGTTACTTCAGCCCCTCTCTCACGCATCGACGCCGCTATCCAGTCCCCGGTTCGCCGATGTCCCTCGGTCCCCGGAACACGCGGGCCGAAAGCGAGTTGCTGGCGGATGTAGTCGAGCGCGCGTACGCCGTCAAACGGGGACGAAGGTGGCTGTGCGCCCCTCTCGCACGCCGCCACCAGCAGCACCCCAGCCAGTTGCACCACCAGCCTCATCGTGTCGCTCCCGAGAAGAACTGCATCTGAAAAACTGCCGTAATGAGATTCTGCACTATTCGTCGGTTGAAGTTACGGTCAAATGCCAGGACACGTGATCCCTGAAGACTGAGCGTCATCGTTTCAGACACCTCGGTGTCGAGGTTCAGGCTCAATGACCTGCGGCCGTTGTCGGTAAGTCGGCTTCGCGCCCCGAATACAGCTTCGTTGGATACGAAACTCTCTGCTCCCGTCTCCTGGAACGACACTCGCGCTCTGAGCGGCCCCTCGGTCCGCCAGCTGGCCGGCAAGGGAAACGACCGCGATACGTCCGCTGATACTTCCGACCCACTCGCCTTCGAGACACTGCCCGGAAGCGAATCGGTCCAACGCCGCAGAGCGTACGAGCCGCTGATGCTTATCCCGCCGAGTGCCGTTACGACGCTCGCAGAAACGGGGAGACTGCGCTGCTCCGATTCGCGCACCTCATCGTCACGATTCTCCACCGAAGAGGCCGATACCCAGCGCTGCCGCGCGCGCAACGCCCGGGCGGTGATTGCGATCGACTGAAACAGCCCGCTCACGATCCATGGTCGCCCGCTCCACCTGAGACTGAGATCGGGAAGAACGCTCTGTTCTCCCCCGATGGACGTGAGAGCGTTGAACTGCCGACGGTTCCAGTGACTTGAAACGGTTCTCTGCACTCGGGTACCGATCGAAACTCCACCCGGGAGCAGCACACTCTGCGCAGCGACGATTTCGGTCGAACGGCCGGCGTTGGAAGCCGCGAAGTCGCCAAGCGAACGGAAGCCCTCCACGGTTCCGAGACCGAATTGATAGCCGATCCCCGGTGTCACCGGCACGCCGTCATACGACGTGAGCTGATTTCGCGCTATCGACAGCTCGATCGGCTGGAACGGGCGAACGAGCCTTTCCAGCCACGAGCCGGCATGTGTCACCCCTTCGATCGCGAGCCTTGGATCGATCGTGGCCGCTGCTGTGACATATTGGGTGTTGCCGACGCGACGCGGGAGCTGTGGCGCGAGGGTGTCGCCACCCGCGAATGAGACACTGCGATTGTTGGGATCGCGAAGCATGGCGTAGGTCGAGCCGAGGTTGAGGCGGGGACGCAACCAGCCGGTGCCGGGCGGCCTTACCACGATTGCCGCGTTCATCGTTCGCTCGCGCTCGACGCCGACATCGAGCCCGAGTAGCGAACCTCGCGACCGGCGCGCGGCCAGGTCAAGGATGGTGTTCCCGTCATAGCTGCGCAGATCCTGGGCCGTCGTGACGTCCCACCGCGCGGTGACCTGCGGCAGAAGCAGCCACTCGACCGTCGTCGATGACCGCCACAGTCTCTCCTCGCCGCGCACCTGGGGGGCTGGATCGTCACCTGCATCTGATGGTTTGAGAAACGCCTGCCGGCGGTCGTTTTCCCCGGCCAGGGCTGTCGAGAACCTCGCGTAGGCAGGCGTCAGCCGGATTGGTCCCAGATCTCTCAGCAACTGACGCGGCCCCGCTCCGGTCGATCGCTCAGGGAACCTCCCGCTCACGAGGTCGATCCCGAGCCGCGCGTCGCGCACCCTCGCGTGCTGAAACTCGGTCCTGTTGCCAAGCGCACTGAATGATCCCTCCGCGGTGAGCGCGTCAAGGAGCAGTCCAGTCCAGCTTGTGCCCATCGATGCTTCACGACGAATGGAAAAGTTGAGAGCTGTCGAGTTGAGCCGCGGAGTACGGAGACCCGCGATCGACGCCCCTCTGATGTCCGACTGCGTGACGAACCGGGGCTGGACGAGACTGGTTCGGTGAGCAAGTGAAACCGGGACAGCAAGACCCCACTCACGCGGCAACCAGCGGTCCAGGCGCCATGTGGCGCCGAGGGTGAGATCATCACTGGTTCTGAACGAAGGCGACTCCCCCAGCTGCCTGAAGTTGGGGTCGCGCCGCTGGATCGCCAGCGTAATCGTCCCCAGGTCGGCCAGGGTCAGCGCGGCGGTGAGCTCGGCCGCGTAACCGGTGGTGTTGACGACATCTGCGAGTCTGATGTCGTCGATCCATACTTCTGCGGTGTCGCCTGCAAGCAGCGGTTGAGAGCCGCTCAGTGAATCGACCCTGACGATGCCCGCCGCGAGTTCCTGGACGCTGGCGAGGTTCGGTGGCGTCACCGCCGGGTCGGTCGAGTAGACCATGTAGCCGTCCTCGCAAACCGCCCATCGCCGCGCCCTGAAGTTCGTGGGCAACCCGCTCGCCGCGACCAGTGCCGAATCGACACCCGTGCAGCCGATCGTCGCCGAATCACCGGCCAGGAACGCTGATTCGAGACGAGCGCGTAGCGCGATGAACCGTTCGAAGCGGACTCTGACCTCCGGCTCCCACGCACTCCGGTCGTTTCCTGATGATGCCGGAACGCGGTACATGTAGAAGTTGTCAGCGTCGCGACCGACCTTGATGAAGAACTGGAGATCCCCGGCCGGTCCCCAGCCGTTGCCGCGGCCCCGCGCCCAGACGCGGAGCTCGCGATACCCCATCACACTTTTCTGACCCTCCGGAAACCGGAAGAACGTCTCGGCGCGGGCGAATACCGGCATCCCCGTCGCCAGCACCCGCAGCGACCTCTCGTTGATCTGGATCTGCTGCGTTCCGAAGTTTGCTGAGGCCTGGTCCGGGAGATCGGACACACCGGGCGGCGACTCGTAGAAGACGTTTCGGGTGGAGTCGCGGTCCTGGGTGCCGATGATCGATGCAATGACGGACCCCGAAAGCGAGGGTTCAACACCGCCAGCCCCCAGCAGCGGCCGGTCGTCGCGCTTGAGCCACGGAGCCCCCACAACCCGCAACCGGGTGATCCCGATCATGGAGAATCGGTCGTCGCCAAGCGACGGACCTGAAATCATGGTCAGCCGCAGAGACCGCATCCGGCGCAGATTGGGCCCGCCGGCCGTCGAATCGTCGGGCCTGGTAAAAGGGATGCGCACCTGGACCCAACAGAGTGTTGCATCAGGTGGCACTCCCCCGTTCACGTCACGGGCCTGGACGCCGCAGCGGCCGACTCTCGTGTAGAAAGTGCGCTGGCCGAGATCGACGATCCAGCGCCGGACACGTTCGCGCTCCCGCTCGTTGGAGTTGAAGTTGAGCGCTGCATCCTGGTCGATGTCTTCTTCATCGAGCCGCCCGTTGCGCGATGTGCAGTTCGCCTGGTTGTCGCCAAGCACACGCGTCGTTCCCCGGCTGAGAGCGCAGATCGCGAAGTTCGACGCAATCAGCGGCTCGCTGCCGACATCGATCACCTTGAGCTGATCAACCACGTCGCCCGCCAGACCGAGGTCGTTGACGTCGGCGTTGAAGGCGCGCGAAAACCGGTCCCTTTCACTGTCAAGCCGGTTGAACCCCTCGAGCCGGCGTCCCAGGTAGAGTGAATCCGACCCGCCACCCCGCACGACAAGGCTGTCGGGCGCGAGCGAAACAGTGTTCTCCGATATGTCACCGAAGTCGAGGACCAGCGTCGGATTTCGTCCGCGTCGCGTCGGCACGGTGTCGATCAGAACCCAGAACTCGATCTGTTCGCCTCGCGACACGTCCACACCACTGCCGCCGGCTCCAAACACGGTCCTTATCGAACGCCATCGCCGGCCGCCCAGCGTCGACCCTGTGCGCCACCGATGCTGGCGTGTGGTGGCGTCATACTTTCCACCGATGGACAGCGGGTAGAGAGACAGCCACATGATCTCCTCCGGCGCGGCCGCTCCAACCCCCGCAAAGGCCGCCTGTGGGTCGATGTCGGCGATCGTGAATTGCGGGCGCTGGCCGTTGGCGAGCGTACCGGTGTTCTGGAAGGCAAGAGAGGTCGCCCGACTTGTATCGAGCGTGGCAGCTCCAACTCTCCGCAGCAGCTCACTGCCAAGGGCCGGCTGAGAAGCCAGCAACCATTGGGCGTCGAGCAGCGAAACGTTGACCCCTCCCTCCGTCTCGAACGACTCGACAAACGCCTGCTGGTTGCGCCGATGCAGGGGCCGGCTCACTGCCACTTCGGCACCAATCTCCAGGCGCGCCCGCCGGCCTTGTGGTGCGATACTGTCTGTCCTCAGCGGGTTCCTGTCTCCGATGTTCCAGAGATTCCAGCCGAAGTTCGCCGCAACCCCTGAAACGAGTGACGCCTGCGGCTCGAGTCCGAGAGGCGGTCTCGTGAAGGTCGAGCGCTGCGTCTGCGAGATCGTCACGAACGACACCTCCCCCGACGCCAGGGTCCAGCGTGAACTCAGGCCGAACACCGACGTCGGCACCGCCGCGAAGATCGGATTTTCCTCGTAACGCACCACGAGCCTGCGCGCGACCGCTGACAACGTGTCGGGCCTCAGCAGCATTACCCGCCCGAGGTCGTAGTCTATCTCGTAGTCAACACCGCGCACGAGAGGCCTTCCTTCGAGGGTCAACCGCTCGCTGCCCGGCCGGAGCTGGACCGCGTTGAGCGCGATTGTGCCGGCCGAGCCGCCGCTCGACTCGTAGCGGAGGCGCAGGCGGTAGAAGGAGGGTGGATGCTGGGATGTATACAGGTATTCGCTGGGAGTCCGGTAGATTGTGTCGTTAGGCACAATCCCCGGTGCCGACGCCAGCCCTCTGCGTGCGAAAGGCTCAAGAGAAGGAAAGATCACAAAGCGGTCGGCGAAGATTTCCGACCCCGGCGTGCCGCTGGCGATGAAATTGGGATCCTGCGGCCGCGGCCAGATGCGGTTGGCGGCGTCAAACAGCGACGGGTTTGTCGTCTGCGCCAGCCCGAAGAGCTGCAGATAAGTTTCCACCGGCCCACCAGGCGGCTTCTCCTGATCGGCCGCGCTCCCCGCCACGATCCGCAACTGAACCGTCGAGCGTCGCACGTCGTCACCACCAATCCGGTAGACCGAGCGGATCTCGCGCCGGAAGGCGGCATCGGAGGGTGTGATCTGCGGATCCCAGACGAGGTGCGCAAGCTGAGGCCGCCCCACCACGAGCTCGAGGTCGGGAGTACCACCCAGTTCCGCGATCACCGTGTCCCGCCCCCCGACGTTCAGTGTGTAGGCGACGACGAGGCGCTCGTTGGCGAGCGACAGCGGTCTGACGAGCGCGAACCAGAGCTGACTCGCGTCGATATAGTAATCGATGCTCTCGCGCAGCAACTCGTAGACCTGCCCGGTCCCACCAGCACCACCGCCGGACAGCGGATCACCGATTATCTGGAACCGCGGACCGTTGGGGTTGGGAGGTTGGCCCCCCAGTATCAGTCGGTAGAGAAGGACGCGCGACGGCCGGAGCGAATCCGGAAGACCTCGCGCCACCGCTTCCATCTGCGCGGCATTGAGTATGTCGACGTTAGGCCACGCCGGACCGAGCAGTGCCGGGTCGACGGTGAAGAAAAATCGTCTCGGCTCGATCTGGTAATCCTCTATCTCGCGGTCGACCAGACGAGTGGTCCTTGCGCCAACGTAGAAAACCTGATCGCCGATGACGTTGCCCTTCTGCTGGGCGGCGATTGCCTGGATGTTCACCGGGCCGAACCGCGCCGCTGCCTGCAGGCCAAAGTTGCCGGCGGGGATTCCTGACGTAATGAAGCGTGAAGGAGGCGGGAGAAACGAGACGTTGCCTACCTCAACTCGCTGGAGCCAGTCCGCGGGCCGGCCAGAATACGAAAGCGAGATCGAGTTCGAGCCGTCAAACTCACGCTGCGTGTCGTAATCGACGTCGATCCGGGTCCGGTCGGTGAACCCACCGGCGGTGGCAAGGCCGAACTCGGCGTCGAACGACGGAGTAAAGGGCGAGCGACATTCAAAGCCGGCTCGAAACAGGATACTTGCGAAACAGCGCTCGTTTCGGGTTCTCTGGGCCTTGGCTTCGATGCGCGTGTCGAGCCTGATGGTGAGGCCGTCGAGTGCGCTTACCCGCTGCCGCAGCGCTTCTGCGAGGGAGGCAGCCGTAGAGTCGCGACCGGATAGGCCGGTGTCCGGGACCGGGCTCGCCACCCGCGCCGAATCGCGACGCGGCGGCTGCGCGGTGACAACGACCGGCGCCAGAATGACGAGTAGAAGCGGGAGCGCCCGTACGACGCGCACCAAAGACAGGTGGTTGGGTAATAGGCCGATGGTCGTCGTCACGGCGGGCTCGGCCGCAGCGTCTCAAGCTATATTTCTGCGGCCCGAGTGTCTCGTTCTGAGACACCGCCACTGCCCTGAGCCACTGACACTCACCCGTAGCGCCGCAGACCTGCCAGCGTGAAGATAATTCCAAGGTACGTACTGCGAGAGCACGCCGGGCCGCTCATCTTTGCGGCCTCGGCGCTGACGGCGATCATGCTGCTCAATTACATCGCCAAGAACCTGGGCAGCCTCGTCGGAAAGGGTCTGGAGTGGACGGTTATCGCCGAGTTCTTTCTCTTGTCTGTGCCGTTCACGGTGGCGATGACGCTGCCGATGGCGATCCTGGTGGCGGTCCTCTACGGGTTCAGCCGGCTGGCCTCGGAGAACGAGATCACTGCGCTCCGGGCATCGGGCGTACCGATGCGCAAGCTGCTGACGCCAGTCCTCATTGCCAGCATTTTCTTCACGCTGGGAATGGTGACCTTCAACGACCAGTTGCTGCCAAGGACCAATCACCGGCTGCGCACCCTTCAGGGCGACATTGCGCGAAAGAAGCCATCGTTTGCGTTGCGACCGCAGATCATCAACGAGGTTTCGCCGGGTGGGTTTTATCTCAGTGCCGTTCATATCGATCCGATCGACAGCAAGCTGCGTGACGTCACGATCTATGACGTGACCGACCAGCGCCGGCGCCACACGATTGTGGCCGACAGCGGTTCCATGGCCTTTTCACCGGACGGGAAAGACCTTCGACTCACTCTGCACAACGGTTATATCCAGGAAGTACCGACCGATCAGCCAACCCAACTGCAGCGAGTCTACTACAAGAAGGACGTCATCAGGGTTGCCGACGTCGCCAACAGCTTTCAGCGCGACTCGAGCGATTCGTACAAGAGCGACCGCGAGATGTCGATCTGCCAGCTGCAGCAGGAGGTGGCGCGCTACGAGCGCGACTATCTGCTGGCCTGGGATCGGCACTCACAGGCTTCGGCCCTGCTGGCAAAGGATCCGAATGCCAACGTCCCGCTGACCTCGTCATCGGCGGCGCCGGATGTCTCGGAGTCCCGGCAACGGTCGTTGGGTCGTGTCTACTGTCAGGGCCTGCGATGGCTGGAGAGAAAAGGCATCGGGAAGCTCACGAACTTTGCCGTAGCGCTACTCCCCGAGGCGGCGCTCGCGCAGGCAGCCGCTGCGGCGACGGCGCAGATACGACAGCAGTCAGCAGGACGTGATTCTGCGGTGCAGGATTCGCTGCAGCGCGCCCGCCGGGACAGCGTTGTTCGTGACTCACTGGCTGCGCTCCTGCCGATGGCGGCTACAACCCAGCCGGTCGCGGACAGTGTTCCTCCACAACCACCGGCACCGGCGCCCATCGCGCCATCGATGGGTGTTGCGCCGACGATTCCCGCGAAGATCGCGATGGAAACGGAGCGGGCCAACATGCTGGCCTCGAGATCCCAGATGAACCAGTTCGCCGTCGAGATTCACAAGAAGTTCGCGATTTCGGTCGCCTGTATCGTGTTCGTGCTTCTCGGGGCGCCGCTTGCTCTGCGATTCCCGCGTGGCGGCGTGGGGTTGGTGATCGGGGTGAGCCTGGTCGTTTTCGCCCTCTACTATGTGGGCCTGATCGCCGGCGAGTCGCTGGCGGACAAGAACATCCTCGGGCCGGGCATCGCGATGTGGGCGGCCAACGTCGTTTTTACGATCGTCGGTCTTCTGCTCCTCACGCGGATGGATCGTGACGCGGGAAGCAATCGCGGTGGTGACTGGTCTCAATTCCTGAATGCGTTCCGTCGGCTGCACCCGAAGCGAGTTCTTCGCCGCGGGAGCGCCTGATGTTTCGATGGCTCCTGCGTCCACTTGACCGATATGTGCTGGCCGAATGGACCAAGATCTTCTTCGCGACCGCGCTCGGGTTCCCGTTCATCATCACGATTTTTGACCTCACCGATAGTCTCGACAAGTATCTCAATCGCAGTCTTCCCACTGCGGATATCGCGCTCAGCTACCTGTACTGGATCCCGGACTCGCTTTCGTACGCGCTGCCGGCGGCCGTGCTGTTTGCGACTGTCTTTTCGATCGGGTCATTCACCCGGCATTCGGAGATAACGGCGGCCAAGGCGTCCGGCATTTCGTTTCATCGGCTGGCTCGGCCGATCGTTTTTGGCGCGGTGGTGGCATCAGTTCTTGCGCTCGGTCTTGCCGAGTTTGTGCCCATGGCGAACAAGCGTCGCAGTGAGCTGTTGCAGGAGACGCGGTTCACGACCGCAAACGAGAAGTTCAATCTTGCCTTCGCCTCGGAGAAGGGTCGGGTCTATCGCGCCACGATGCTGAATGTGGAGCGCGGATACATCGAAGGCCTCGAGGTGGAAAGGAAGGGTCGTGCCGGCGATTCGACCTATCCCAGTTACATCTATTCCGCGAACGACGCGCGTTTCAGCGATTCAGCGGGATGGATGGTGCGCAGCGGTGCATTGCACGTGATTCCCGACAGCGCCCGGGGTCTGGCGTTCACGTTCGACTCGCTCCGGGATCGTAATCTGATCGAGACACCACGGGCGCTGATGGCTTCGCCCAAGGCCCCAACCGACATGGGGTACGACGACCTCGGTAGGTTCATCCAGGCATTGGAGCGCTCGGGAAGTGACGTCAACACTCTCCGTGTCGAACGTGCGCTCAAGATCGCGGTGCCGATGACCTGCATCATCATTGCGTTCTTCGGCATGCCGCTCGCCACGAGCAATCAGCGCGGTGGCACCGCATTCGGGATTGGTCTCTCGCTGGGCACGACGGTGATTTTCCTGATTCTCATCCAGCTGACGAAAGCGGTCGGTGGCAAGGGCATTTTTTCGCCGGAGATGGCGGCATGGGTGCCTAACGTGGTGTTCGGCCTCGTGGGCCTGGTGGCGCTGGCGCGGGTGCGGACTTGAGCGAGGACGCAGCCTGGCGAAGCGGACGGCGTCCGACCGGGGAGTTTCCGGTCTTCACCCAGGCGGGGATCCACTTTTTCCGTCAGATGGCGACGGTAGGTGCGCTCACTTTCGGCGGGATTGGCGCCCGGGTCTACTTTCTGCGCGAGATGTTCCGCGCTCTGGCCCTGGAGCCGCGCACCTGGCTGCCGCTCACATTCAGGCAGATGCGGGCCATCGGTGTCGGTTCGCTGCCTCTCACGGCCATCGTCGCTGCGTTCATCGGATCGGTTATCGCATTGCAGACGCGCTACCAGCTCTTTCCGGGCGTGGTGTTGTCGGTCGTTGGGCTTATCTCGCGGCAGATGATCATCCTCGAGCTGGGACCGCTGCTCACCGGCCTCGTCCTCACCGGCCGCGTGGGAGCGCGGATGACGGCCGAGATCGGAACGATGCGGGTGACGGAGCAGATC
Source organism: Gemmatimonadota bacterium (assembly GCA_052389935.1). Lineage (GTDB taxonomy): Bacteria > Gemmatimonadota > Gemmatimonadetes > Gemmatimonadales > Gemmatimonadaceae > JBQTHK01. The sequence continues at coordinate 16,190 of JBQTHK010000061.1, forward strand.
GACGCCCTGGAGACGCTGGCCTACGATCCGGTTGCGTATCTGATCGTGCCGCGGGTGATCGCCGGCGTGATAATGCTCCCCCTCCTGGTCATCTTTGCCAACGCAGTTGGTATCACGACTGCGTTCCTCACCTCGGTTTACGCGACTGACGTCACGTGGCAGCAGTTCGCAGAGGGGCTGCGGCTGGCCTATGCGCCGTTCCAGCTCTTCTACTCATTGCTCAAGGCGACGATGTTCGGGGCGGCGATAACGTTCCTCTGTTCCTACGAGGGCTACGTAGCCGAAGCGGGGGCGGAGGGGGTGGGCCGGTCGACGGCCAAGGCTGTCGTCGTGACGTCGGTGGCGATCCTGATCCTTGATGCTGTAACTGCTTCCATTCTCGCTCCACAACTACAGGGATGAAACGACGCGACGAAGTTCTGGTGGGCATCTTCACGACGGTTGCAATCGTCGTCGCGGTGCTCGGCGCCCTCTGGCTGGCCCGGGGCGGACTTTCACAGGGGTACCCGCTTTACACGAGGTTCGCCTGGGGTCAGGGGCTCAAGCAGGGCCAGCCGGTCTGGTTGAGCGGGGCGACGGTGGGTTTTGTCGACGAGATCACCTTCGAGCCTACCGGCACGATTCTCGTGACCTACCGCATCCAGGATGATTATCGGGTTCCATCGAGCACGAAAGCGACGATCATGCCTAACGGGTTCTTTGGTGACGTCGCGATCGGCCTCGTACCGGAGCGGCCGGTGGCGGAGTTCTATTCGCCGGGGGACACCGTGCCCGCCGGCGAGCCCGGGGCGGGTTTGCAGAAGCTGGCGGCCAACGCCGACAGCGTGACCAGGGGACTTAACCTGCTCATCTCAGGGGCGAGGCAGGAATTCGTCGATTCGGGGGGGATGGCCGAGATGAGGCGAACGGTATCGGCGATGAATCGGCTCGTTGTGCAGCTGGGGCAGATCGCCGCCCTGCAGTCGCGCGAGCTGCAGTCGACATTTGGAGTAGTGCGAGCGCGGGCGGCGGCGATCGATTCGCAGCAGGTGGACTCCGCGGTACGTGCGTTGCGACAAACGGCGAGCAACCTTTCTGCTGCGACAGCCGACCTCACGACGACTACGGCCCGGATGAACGGGATTCTCTCGCGGCTTGAGAGCGGCGACGGCTCGGCGGCGAAGCTGCTGAATGACCCGGGGTTATACAACGATTTCCGGGGCGTGATGGTGAGGCTGGATTCGCTGATGCTCGAGTTCCAGAGGAACCCGCGCAAGTTCATCAACCTCTCGATCTTCTGAGTGAAGGGCCGACCCGCGCTGCTCTGCTCCTTTGGGTGGCGCGATCAGCTGAGGGGGCGCGTTCCGGCACGGGCCGTCCGCGGACTATCGCATGGAAGGTCCGCGCGCCAGACCGGGCACAACGCCGGAAGCGCCGGCGTCGATGAGTTGTGGTCGAGCAGTGCCAATGGGACGAGCGAGGGTGCCAACGCACGTCCCTGGAGTCATGAGCCCAACCGCGGTTTTCAGCGTGAGCATCGCGTCAACGCCGGTCAGTGTACCGTCGCAATTGGTGTCGCCGTTGGGGTATAGCGTGTAACCACTCGGCGGGTGAATCCCGACCAGCCCTTCCTGGATCGTCAGAGCATCCTGCGCGGTCAGTCGGCCGTCACCATCGACGTCGCCGCGAAGCACGGACTGGGTTGTTCCGGGCCGAATCGCAAAGACGCCCCGCCCAAACGTCGACGCAAAGAGCGTCCCGCTATTCGGAGCGAAGGCGAGATCATAAACGATCGTGGTCGGCAGCCCCGGCGGCCCCTGGGTCCAGGTAGCTCCGGCGTCGTTTGTCAGGAGTACGCCGTAGTCCGTTCCCACCGCAAACGTCGACGTACCAGGAAGCAGCACACCGGTATGGACCGGGACGTTCGGCAACTGACTGCCGATGGTGGTGAAGAAAGTCAGCCCTCCGTCGCGTGTTTCCGTGGCACGGGGCGCGCCGATCGTTGCCGCGGTGGCAATGGCTCGGAGAGGATTGGACGGATCGAGGACGACCTTCGAGAAGAAGCGCGACGTGGAGAATACGAAGCGCGTGAAGGTTACTCCCCCATCGGTCGTCACGGCGATAACACCATCGCTGGTTGTAACCCAGATGTTGGCCGGGTTGTTTGGATTGATCGCAATGGACGTTATGAAACCACTACCCCTGGTGAGGTCGTTCGAGACAGGAGTCCAGAGCTGGCCCTCGTTGATCGAACGATACAGACGCTGCGTTCCGAAATAGATCGTCGTCGGCGTCATCCGGTCTACCACGATCGGTCGCGGCACGCTCCCACGGTCCGATGATAGAATGCCGGTGGTGCGTACCTCTTCCGGGCTCCCACGGGCGCGGCGCGTGATGAAGTTCAGAAATGCGTGTGTAACGTACACCGTGGCGGGGTCGGCGGGGTTGACCGCTGTGTAACCGCCATCTCCCAGGAACGAGAGGTTGTTCCAGACGGTGGAGCCCGTGAAGTAAACGGCGTTGTTGTCCTGCAGGCCGGCGTACAGCCAGAGCCCGGATGGGTGAACCGACAGCCCTGGATAAACCTGAGTTATCGCCAGACCGACGTTCCTTGCGCGCCACGTCCGCCCGCCATCGAACGACACATATACACCGCCGTCCGTGCCCGCGACCATGTGGTCTGCATCACCTGGATTGAACACGAGTGCGTGCCAGTCGACGTGGACGCTGCGGGCAGCACTCGAAAACGTTTGCCCTGCGTTCTGTGAGTGAAACGCACCAACGCCCGCGACCCAGATTCGTGCGGGATCGCGTGGATCAACGGCCAGCGCCTGGTTGTACTCGCTTTGCTGTCCGATGATGAACGGGTACCCAGTTGTACTGGTCACTATTCCCGTGCCGGGCAGCTGGGTCCATAAAGCCAACAGGTCGTCCCACCTGAAGAGTCCCAGAAAGCGACGGGTGTTGAAGTCACCCGTCAGCGCTACGACCCGATCCGGTGCAGCCTCGGAAATCGTGAGAGTCATCCTTACGACCGCCGTCGTGCTGGTGAGCGGGTTCGGAAGCGGTGCCCAGGTAACGCCGGCATCGCTGGACCTCCACACATTAGAGCGGGGCACGCTGGCCGAGCGAAACATCGAGGCGAACACGACTCCCGGTCGGGTCGGATGTGCAACAACCGAAAACGCTGCGCCACTGAGTCTGAGACTCCACGTGCTCCCGCTGTTGTTGGAGACAAAGAGGCCCTGAACGGTCGCTGCGTAAAGTGTTGTCGCCGTCATGCTGCCGGCGGTTGTACGCTCGATCGCGATCTGATAGGGAAGAGTGCCATTCATGGTCGTCGTCGGAGGCGCCCCCCAGGTCAGGCCGCCATCGATCGAACGGATCACGCCGCATCCAGGCTGCACGAAACCGCGCCCATCCCCCGTGCCGGCGTAGACGATGCTCGGATTCACTGGATCGAAGATGACCGCGCCGATCGACGACGAACAGGCTCCATCAGTGACAGGGGTCCAGGTGTGACCGCCATCGGTCGTTCGCCACACGCCCCCCTGGCTGCCAATGAGCATGACCCGGGCATCCGCTGGATGTATCGCGATGCTGTTTACCCTGCCGGCCTTATGTTCTCCGGCGAATACCCCACCAAAGCTACTCTGCGCGATGAAAAGTCCAGCTGGACCTACAGACCGCCAGCTGGGATCGGCGAAGGCGAAACTGGCTCGCGGAAGGGCCGTGACGTCACGCCAGGCCTGATAGAGGGCTCCGGCGGGAATCGTCCCCGATGCGTCAGCGCGTTGATCGACAAAGGCCTTTGCGATGGCGACGCGCGCCTCGGCTTCGGTCGATTGCGTGCCACCCTGTAGGGGGACAAGAGACAAACCGAGAACCGCAGCCGCTATCACGCAATCTCGAAACTTGAGTCTGCTCATGGGAATACTCGCAGGACAACAGCGTTGCTTGATACGTCGCCGGCGGTGACGACCACGGCATGGTCTCCAACGAACAATGGTCGTGGCGGTCCGCCGCCGGTAACGAACTTGTCAGGAATGACGACGAGAATCTCGGTGCCTGCCTCGTTGGCGGGCACACCGTTTATCACCATGGGGCCGATGGCGATCGTGTGCAGACCCATTCCCTTCGGATGGAATCCCGATCCGCGAATAGCGATCTCGGTGGACGGGCGCGAACCAAACGGAATGGCGTTCGGGACGATGGTATCGATGCGCAGCCGCTGTGCGGGTGCCGGGTTGCTGTCAGCGGCGGTTGGCGCTCCGGTGAGTGAATCCGCGGTCTGGATGTCGACCTGATCCTGTGAGCGGGAGCGACAGGACGCCAGTGTCACCATGCACGTCGCGATGGTGACCAACCTGAAAAGGAAGGCTGACGTGCGCGAAGTCATTCCGACGGACCCCTGTCGGGAAGGCTGGCAGTGCTTAACACCTTGACCCTGGACAAGTCCTCGCGGTCGATCGCGTGCAACTCGTCGAACAACAGTCGCAGTTCTCCGATCTCGCCGTCGCCGATCTCGAGGAAGGTGAGTGTGGCAAGAGTGCCGCCCGCGAATCCTCCGGATCTGAACCCCGCCAGGCGGACCACACCGGTCTCGCCGCCGTTGATAACGGTCGCCTCTGTTGTGGGCTGAGCGTCAGCGTCGAACCGGAGACGTGTCGCATCGTAAGCGATCCGGGCAGTGAACGAGGCGACCGGCTGCACCTTGGCGCCGGTCATGACGCGCACGACCACGCCCAGGCGCCCATCGGGCGCAGCATCCGCTCGCGACAGCAACAGCTCCGCTTCAACACGGTCACTGGCCGGCTTTGCATCTGGGCGGGTTTGCCGAGCATCGTTGCAACCGAACATTGGGATCAGCGCCACGCCCAGCACTACGCGGCGGCGCAGCAGCCGGCAATCGGCGAATAGTTCACGGCGACTCATCTGAAGATCAGTGGAAAGAACGTTGATGTGACGTTGGAGAACACGTTACTGCCGTCTGCGGCGGCGGCGTCGATGGCGACCACGTCGAGCGTGAGACGGCTTCCGGGAGGTCCGGTCATCAGGTCGATGCGGCCAAAGGTTACGGGAGATGTGATTGGGGTCGACGCGACCAAACTGAATCGAACAACCCCGCCCTCGAGGGTCGCGCTGACGACCTGTGCCCCGGGGATCGAAAGGGTTGCCGCCTGGAAACTCGGCGTGAAGCTCTGGCTGTTGAGCGTAACCGTCACCGAGATCGCCCCAACTACCGTGTTCCGAGGATCGAGAACGAGACCAATACTGGTGGTCGTCGCGGCACCGAGCGCGTAGTTCGATAGATTCGTGCGCACTACGGGTCCCGTGGTTCCGCGCGCGACGATGGCCAGTATCGAATCGCTCCCCGCGGCGATTGTGGCGGCAATCCACGCCTGGCCTTCCGCTCGTCCCGTGAATCGGCCCGCGTCGTTGACAGACACGCGTGACACGGCGCTTGAGCGGAACTGCGGCGGCGTCCCCGCGGACACAACAGGATCAACAGCCTGTCCGGCGTCGAGATACTGTATCTTCCTCGAGTCGAGACCATAAAGAATGGGCACGAGGGTGACGGGGAGTGCCTCGACAACACCCAACCCAGACGCGGAGAAGCCCAGTGTGTAATTGCCCGGAGCGCCCTCGATCCGGAGAGTGGTGAATGTCGCGATGCCCGCGGCGGTGTTGACAGCGACGCCGCCAGAGACAAGGCCGACGCCACCGACCAACGATGCTGTCACCGTTGCCGCTGATCCAGTCGAGACGTTGCCGCTCACGTCGCGCAGTTCAACGATCGGCTGGGTCAGCAGCGGTGCGGCTATGGCGCCACCGAGTGGCTGGCGGGTGACGACGGCCACCGAAGGGATTCCCGGTGCGAGAGCAAATGACGCACTCGTCACCGATGTGAGACCAGTCGCGGAAAAAGATAGCCTTCGCTCGCCAACGATCCCCGTCAATGTCACTCCATTGAACTGGGCAACTCCGGCGACCGCCGACACAGGATTGCCGGTAAGTGCGCCTCCACCTGACTCGAGAGCGACATTGACAGTCAGCGTCGACGAAACTACCAGGTTACCGGCTGCATCCCTGATTTCGACTACCGGCTGCGTGGCGAGCGGCAGGGCCACGGTCGCCCCCGCGGGCTGGGTGCGCATCGCCAGCCTCGCAGGAGACCCCGGGCTCACGGTCACAGCCAACCCAGTCGATACGGCGGCGCCCGCCGCTGCGGTAATCGTGGCGTTGCCCACGAGGGCGGCGGTGATTACGCCACCTTCGACCCTTGCGACTCCCACATTGCTGGAGACCCAGGTAACGGCTTGACCGCTCAACAACCTGTTGTCAGCGGTGAAAACCGAAGCGACTACCGTACTTGTCGTTCCCGATGTCAACGACAGCGGAGCCGTTTGCGAGAGGGTGACTCGCGCAGGTGTGTTATCTGGAGGAGGAGGCGGCGGCGGCGGCCCTGTCCCCCCGCTGTTGCCGCCACCTCCACCGCCACACCCAGTGACCGCGAGCACGGCGATCACGAAGCCGAGTCGTGTATCTCTCGCGAAGGCGCGTTCGCTCCAGCGAAAAGCTGTTCTCACCTGAGCCGCTCAGTACCGGGGTTGAGAACTGCAAAAGGGCGGCTAGTGTAACGTCGGGCTCGCTTTGCCGCAATGGGCGGCTGAAACTGCGGATAGCGACGGGGCTACGGCATCTCAGCACGCATCGCGAGCAACCCCCATCCCCGCCAGTACTTCCAGCCCCCGGTCGGTGGTCATGCTGGATCGGGATAGGGGATGGTGAGTGATCCTCACCATTCCCCTCCCACACCACCGGACATGCGGGTCCGCATCCGGCGGTTCGG
>JBQTHK010000062.1:0-10128 GCA_052389935.1 Gemmatimonadota bacterium
AGGCCACGGGCCAGGTCGCGACGGACTGCCCGAACGAGACTCGCCAACGTGGGCAGCACGAGCCATCTGAATTGTGCGTCAAGATGGCGCCTGCTCACGCCGAGAGTGGAGGCCACCGCTTTCACTCCCACGTTGCCTCGCATGCCAAGTACGATGTTCAATGCCGCGCAAACGCGACTCGCCGCGACCTGCTGGGCGCTGTCAGGGCTTCTCACGCTGGACTGATCTGGCCACAACAGCTCCAAGAGTGAGTCCTCGGTCTCCAGGGTCGCCACGACAAGTCGAATGCGATCGCTGGAGCCCCTTCCCACGGAAAAACCGTCGCCCCGCATCGCCATCCCGGCGTTCGCCAGTACGTCCAGTGACGCCAATCGTCCGATCAGCCAAGGCAATTCGAGGTGATGTACTACGATCCAGATTTCAATCGGCCGCACGCGCGAGATGCCGATTACGCGAGCGAGGCTTTCGTCAGAGAGAGAGAGAGAGAGAGAGAGAGAGAGAGAGTCCCTGCCCTCCCTGAGTTCGACTGAAGAGGTCGTCAGCAGGCCGCCAGGTCTCTGATCAGCTTCGAGCAACGCAATCGCGGTGCGGTCCACCAGACCGCGCGACCGATCGTCCACGAGCAGGATGCGAGTGACCAACCAGTACCTCCCCGTACAGCCGCTAATCGCATCTTAGGCCAGCGGGAAACTCTCGGCCAGCCCCCGAAACCCCTCAAAGGCCGGATTTCCGGCCCACCGGCGCGAATACGGCCCCCGTAGCCAACGCCGTCACAACCCTCAACTCGGCCGGGTGCGACTGCACCAGACCACGCGCCGCATAAGTCCCGAACTCCGTCGAAGCCAGCACAAAACTTATCGGATACGACGCCAGCAGGTCACGCAACTGCGCCGTCGCAAAGGCCGGCGTCTGCGGGCGCAGGTGCTCCTGTGGAGTGAACGCCCCCGTCGGTACAGTTGCTCTCCCGGTGTAGAGATGCACAAGAACATCGTCGTCGGTCGCAACAACGGCCGAAGTATCAGTATTGGCCACGACCCATGCAGCCAGTGGCCGCGCCCGTGCCGCAACCGGCCCCTGCACCATCCCCCACCAGTCACGCGCCGTACCGCGCACGTTGTACACACCGTAGCCAGCCATCAGCATCGCCACCACTGCAACGGCCATCGGCCTGCCCCAGCGTACCGCGGCAGCAGATCGCACCAGCTCGAGACCGCCAAGGGCGAACGCAATCCCCACCAGTGGCCAGATTCCCCACACGAATCGCGCCGGGGCGAAGGGCCATACCAGAACTACAAGCAGATAACATGCAATGAATCCAACCGTCACCGGTGCGCGACGTGCCAGCCCAACGAGTCCTGCGAAGAAGATTGCGGTCAGCGCAGCCGAGGCGGCGAGGCGGACCGCCACCGGCAGCGTGTCGGTCGAGGTCGAGGCCCAGCCAAGCGCCGTCAGCTCGCGCAGGTTGTGAACCGCCACCCTCACGAGGAACATCGGCCCGTCCTCACGCAGGGCGCCAGCGATCCACCCGCTATAGGACCCGTATTTGCCGGCAAGTACAGGGTGAATGACGGCCTCGTGCGCGTTCACCCAGAGCTGCCAGGGCAGGAGTACTGCCCCGAGAGCAACGGCAGCCGCCAGTGCCGCGCGCCACCGGCCACGCCGGCAAAGCATCAGCAACAGCAGGGGAGCCGCGAAGATGCCCAGTGTCCTCACCAGCGACAACAGACCAACAGCTGCTCCGGCCAGCGCCGCATCGCGCGCGCTGTCGCTCTCCGCTGATCTCTCGCAAAGGAGAAGAACCGGGAAGAGACAAACGAGGAACAGTGGCTCGCTCAGTACCATGACCGTCAGCAGCACCAGTGGCGCGCAGACCGCGAAGAGCCCCACTCCAGCTACCGCACTTCGTGCGCCGAGCCCGGCCCGTGCCCTGGCAAACCCGTAGGCGAGCCAGGCCGCCACCCCCAGCAGCACCGCGTTGGCCACCTTGAACAGCGTCAGATTGGCAGGGAAAGCGGGCCAGACCTTCCACAGAAGCGCGAGGAACGCCGGATACGCGGGCGGATAGTGTGCGGCCGCCGGCGCACCGGGCAGGTTGAGAAAGCGATAACCCTCACCCGTGGCCAGTGACTTCGCGAGAACAACGTAGATGCCGTCGTCCTGAAACACACCCGCTGGCCACGGACCTATCGCCCAGAGCGCAAACGCTGAGGCCGACACGCCAAGCAGCGCTCCCCGATAATCCCGCATCAGCCCGGACGTCGAACGGTCAGGCGTCGGCCCCAAAGCGCTGCAGCTTGCGATGCAGCGTCGAGGGATCAATCCCCAGCGCGGTCGCTGCCCTGGTCTTGTTTCCCCCCTCCGACTGCAGGACCCACATGATGTAGGCCTTTTCAATCGTGTCGAGCGTCGGATTGGGGGTGGCGCGATCCTCGACGATCCGCTCCGCTTCGTGAGTAACGATCCGATCCGGCAGCGCTCCGACATCAACGACCGGACCCGCGGATAGAATGACCGCGCGCTCCAGAGCGTTCTCGAGCTCGCGCACGTTACCCGGCCAACTGTACTCCATGCACGCACTCAACGCGGCGTCGCTCAGTGTCCTCGGCGCCGTGTCACGCTGCGCCGCCTGACGCGCCAGAAATGCGTCGACCAGCAGTGGAATGTCGTCCCGGCGATCCCGCAGCGGAGGCAGATGAATCGCGATCACGTTGAGCCTGTAATAGAGATCGCGCCGGAACCCGCCGCGCCTGATCTCCTCCTCGAGGTCGCGATTCGTCGCCGCGAGCAAACGGGTATCGATCGGAATCGACTCCGTGCCGCCCACAGGAATCACCTGCCGCTGCTGCAGAACCCGGAGAAGCTTGACCTGCGTAGCAGCTGTAGTCTCTCCGATCTCGTCGAGAAAAAACGTCCCCTTGCCCGCCGCCTGGAACAGTCCGGCCTTGTCCTTGTGGGCACCAGTGAACGAGCCCTTGACATGCCCAAACAACTCGCTCTCGAGCAGACTCTCCGGGAGCGCACCGCAGTTGATCGACATGAATGAACTGTCGGAACGCTCGGATAGATCATGGATGTAGCGGGCGATAACCTCCTTTCCTGTCCCCGACTCGCCCTGGATCAGCACCGTCGAATCGGTCGGCGCAACTGTCTCCGCCATCCGGACCACGTCCATCCAGGTCCTGCTGCGACCGATCGGGCGCGAGCCTGCACCGCGGTCGCGGCGCTTCATCTCCTGCTTGAGCGTCCGGTTTTCGACCTTGAGGCTACGATGTTCGGTCGCCCTCCTCAGAATCGCCAGGAGCTCATCGTTGCGGAACGGTTTCTGGATGTAGTAGTAGGCGCCTTCGTTGACGGCTTGCATCGCCGACTGAAGTGTCGCCTGAGCCGTCATCAGGATCACTGGTGTGTCCGGATCCTTCTCCCTCGTCGCGCTCAGGATGTCGAGACCAGTAACGGCAGGCATCCGGATGTCGCTCAACACGACGTCGGGCGCCAGGCTTTCGATCTGCTCCAGGCCCTGTTTGCCTCCAAGTGCCACGTGAGGATTGAATCCCTCGTTCCTGAGGAGAATGCGCAGAGAGTCGAGAATGCCGGCTTCGTCGTCGACGACCAGCACGTTCGGCCCCGAGTTGTTGTCGCTCACAGTGCGTCTCCTGCTTCAGTCTGGTGATTGGGGAGAAGGACGGTCACGCGCGTGCCGCCCCCTTCGGTGTCGGAGTCGAGGAACACGAAACCGCGATGCGCTTCGATCGCGCGATGCACTACCGAGAGACCCAGTCCACTCCCCCCGGGCCTCGTCGTGAAAAACGGATCGAACAGCCGGTCGCGAATCTCGTCCGGTATCCCGGGCCCCGAATCCGAGACACGCACCGCGATGCCGCCACGGTCAAAGGAGATTCCCGCCGGAGCGTCGGTCTGGGTCAGTCGCGCAAGTTCGACCCGCACCGACCCGCTCTCATGCTTGCCATTGTTTGCCTCACCACGCATCGCCTGAACGGCGTTCAGCGTGAGATTGAAAACAGCGCGGTGCAGGAGATCTTCATCACCCTCCACGATCACCGGCTCCTCGGGTACCCGCGTCTCGATCACCACGTCTTCACCGCGGTCCGGGTGCGCCCCCACCAGCGTCGCGGCGTCACGTGCCAGGACGCTCATGTTTACCGGGCCGATCCTGGTGACGCGGACGCGGGCGAAGTCGAGGAACTCGCTGAGGAGGCGCGACAAGCGGTCCGATTCCCGCACGATCAGTGTGGACAGCACCTGCTCGTCATCGGTAGCGCGCTGCGACCGGCCCAGTTGTTCACAGGCCGACCTGATCGACGCCAGCGGATTCTTGATCTCATGGGCCAGCGACGCGCTCAGCTCGGCCACAGCCTCCAGACGCTCGGCACGCATGTGGAGGTCGTCGAGCCGCTTCTGGTCCGAGATATCCTGGAAGATCGCCGTCGCTGTTCCCCCGCCCTCTGTAGTTGCAGTCGCGTTCTCAATCGTGACAGTTGTGTGCAGTCCGATCGGAAAGGACCGGCCTCCGCTCTCGACCATCCCCTCGGCTCGCGGCGTCCTCGCTCCGTGCACCGCCGCCCGCGCCAGAGCACGCGCCAGCACGGGAGACGCTGCCCCGAGCCGCTCGAGGATCGGCTTTCCGAGATCGTTGTCCAGCGAAAGCGAGAGCAGGGCCGACGCCGCGGGGTTGGCGTAGCGCAGCACCCCACGTGCATCGACGGTTATCACTCCGCTGCGGATGTTTCTCAGGATGTCAGTCGCTTGCAATCTGGCGTTAGCCAGCTCCGCTGCGAGCTCGACCGCGCCCGTCCTCTCGTCGCGCAACCTCGCACCGAGGTAGCCGCAAGACAGCGCCACCAGCGCAAACACCACCAGTTGGAGCCAGGTCTCCAGGCCGGGGCTGCTCCGTGACCAGAGAAGCACCTCGCCGAAGTATGAAAGGCAGCCCAGCGCCGCCACCAGAAGCGACGTCCCAGTCGACTGCAGAAGCGCCGCGATGGCGATTACCAGGATGTAGAGAGCCGCAAACTGCGACGTTGCTCCACCTGTCAGGTGGACGATGGTCGTGACAACGGCGAGGTCCATCACTGACTGGAGAACCAGAAACGTCCTGCCCAGAGCTCGCCGCTGGATCTCCGACCAGGCGAACGAACCGGCGGTGAAGGCCGTGGCCACCGTGATGAGAAGGGACGCCGCAAGTGTATCCGTGGTGGCGATGTCGCCCCACGCGAAGATCGCCGCGAGGTAAATCGAAGCCGACACAACCAGGCGCCCGACGTACACCCGCCGCAGCAACTGCCGCGGCTGCAGCGTCCGATTCAGGCCGAGCCCGGGGGTCATCGGCATGGGCTGAGAGAGGGGAGTGAGAGGAACATGGAGCCACACAGGGCGGAGGCGGCGGCGACACCGGGGGTGGCCGCGGTGTAGGATCGGCTGAATGGGGCTTGGTCCTCGTCCTTCCCCCTCCTCTTCCGGTGAGGCAAACTGCCACACTGTGGACGATCCGCATGATGCGATGTTTCCGGGCCGGGGCGTTGGCCAGCCCGCGTCAGCTCGCTGTGTCCACATGGCCCGCAAATCACATTTCGGGCTGAACAATCCATCACAATCGAGAGATGCCGATTCTCAAAGAGCCAGCAACGATCGATGGTCAGCGGTCGATTCCACCACACGAATTCGAGTTTCGTGTATCGCGAGCCGGTGGCCCTGGCGGGCAGCACGTCAACAAGACGTCTACGCGCGTTCAACTCAAGTGGCGTCCGTCGCTGTCGGCGATTCTCACCGATGATGAAAAAGCGCGAATCGCCCGCACCCTGGCCAGGCGGATCGACGCCACCGGGGCCGTTCTTGTCGTCGCCAGCTCAATGCGCAGTCAACTGCAGAATCGCATCGAGGCCGAGCGGCGCCTGCTGAAGCTGATTCGGGGCGCTCTCAGCGTGAGAAAACAGCGGACTGCGACGACGCCGACGAGGAGCTCGGTGGAGCGGCGCCTGACCGCGAAGAAACTCGAGTCGCGGAAGAAACAGGAGCGTCGGCGCGTCTCGGCTGCAGACGACGTTTAGCGTCGGGTGCGGGCCGGAGTGAGTGCGAGCTGCTTCGCACTCACTCCTCCTCAAGACTTCAGCGGGCGCCGAAGAACCAGCGCAGACCCAGGTTCAGTCGGGTCGTCGTGACATCGAAATCGAACCCATCGACGGTGACGTTGCCAACCTTGACCTCGTCGAGCTCGCCGTCGGTGTAGCGAAGGCCGAGGACGAAGGCAGTGCGCGGCGAGAAGAAGTAGTCGAACCCGGCTCCCACGCTGAACCCGGTGCCGGTGAGTTCCACTTCCGCATTGCTGCCATTTTCCAGCTCGGCGTCATCGGACCTGCCAAGTATGGTTGTGAAAGCGCCGTCGATGAATGGGACGAACTTCCGGCCACTCCCGGAAAAGTGGTAGCGGATGCCGAGATCGCCATGGCCAAGCGTCCAGTCGGAGCCTTCGACGTCGAGTACGGCGCCGCTGCCTTCGAGGAACACCGAGAAACGCGAGTTGAAGCCGTAACCGAGCAACAGACTGAGACCGCCGCCCGACTCCCTCGATTCATCGATCGTCTCCTCGGACTTGATCGAGCTTCCGTTCAGTGCTGCGCCGAGCTGAAAGCCTTTTGCCGATTGCGCGGATGCGATCGCCGGAACGAGTGCGGCCGCGGCCAGAAACAGGGTTTTATGCATTGGGCGTTGGTGAGAGTAAAAGAAGGAAAGCGCGAGATCGGAACGAGGCTGCTTTCTTTGGCATTTACAGCGGATCGGTCTGAAGGTGACGCATTGGCCTGCTTGCCATGACTGATGCGGCGAGGTGGCCGGTAACATTCAGGGTGGTTTTGAAGACATCGGGGACAGTGTCAAGGGCGATCAGGATTGCCACTCCTTCGGGGGGAAGTCCGACGAGCGGAAAAAATGGAGTGATGATGAACAGGCTCCCGCTCGGGATTCCGGGGACGCTGAAGCTCATGGCGACGCAGGCCACTGCGAAAGTGGCGACAGCGGTCGGGCCGAAGGGCAGTCCGTAGAGTGCTGCGATGAACAGACCACCCGCGAGCCAGCTGACGGCCTGATTCATCCTGAACACCGAAACCGCAAACGGCACAAGAAAGCCCGAGATCTGCCTCGGAATGCCCAGTTTCGTTTCTGCGGCATCGAGCATCGCCGGCAGGGCCGCCATCGATGACCTGGTTGTCATGGCAACTGCCTGGGCCGGAGCTGCCGCTCGCGCGAACTGGACGAAGCCGACGCCACCGAAAACGATGGCCGCCAGATACATGACGGCAATTGCGATGATGAGCAGGCCGCTATGGGCCACGAGGTAGAAGGCGACGGCACCGGCCGCGCCGGCTCCGAGCCTGATGCCTAACGCAAAGGCGAGGGCGGCAATCCCGATTGGCGCGACCCGCAGGACCCAGCGCACGACCGTGAGCATCGCTTCGCCCGTGGCGTGAAAGATCCCGGCGACGGTGGCACGGGTCTGTTCTTCGAGACCCCTCAGAGCCAGCGCAAAGAGGACGGTGAAAACAAGGAGGGGCAGCATCGCGGCATCCACGGCTGCCCGTATCGGATTGACAGGGACCAGGCTCGTGAGCCAGCTGGCAAACCCCGGAACGTCAACGGGGCCCGTGCTCCCCTCCACGGACTGACGCAGCGAAGCGGTGGCCTGGGGGTCGGGCTGCAGGAAGCTGAAGACCCAGGGCGCAAGAAAGGCCATCAGCAGCGCTACGCTCGATAGCAGCAGGACGAACGTTGCCATGCTGCGCGCGCCGAGTCGGCCCAGCGATCGGGCGTCGGGGCTGCGGACGATTCCGGTGATGATCAGACTGACGACGAGTGGAACGACCGTCATCCGGATCGCATTGACCCACATCGTGCCGATCGTATCGGCTGCCTGCAGAACTCCCGTTGACGGAATCGAGGCCGAACGCCACGCGAGGCCGGCAGCGAACCCCGCCACGAGAGCCACCACCGCCCGCACACCGTCCGATGCTGCGCGTGTCTGGGGAGGTCGGGAAGGAGAGGGATGAGGGGGGCGGGCCCCGGAACCGATCACACGCCTAAGCTAGAGTAGCAGCAAGCGGCCGGCAAGCCGGCCGCGCCTCGATCAGCGAATGCCGGCGACGATCCCTATGCGCCAGCTCCAGAGCCTGGTTTCCGTCTGTATGGGATGGATCACCGGGCCACCCGGCCGGTCCTCGATGCTCCCTTCCCGCAGGTACTGCGTATCACCCGAGCTGTGGTAACGCGCGCCGAGATCCAGACCGGCATCAGCACGGCCGAACGGAATGTAAAAGCCCGCTCCCCCCAGCTTCGTGAACACGAAATCGCTGAAATTGGTCGTTTCGGCGAAACTGTAGTCGGAGTTGCCCGACCCCTCGACCGACGACTCGGTGAAGAAGTACGAGAAGCCAATCCCGCCGTTAACGTACGGTCGTAGCGGCCCAACCGGCACCATCAGCTGCGGACCGGCACCGAGGAAAGCGATGTTGTTGGACGTCGTCACGTCAACCAGGATCCGGCCGACGGTCGAGCTCAGGGGGGTGCGAAAGGTCTCGCGACCATACTGCAGCCAGCCGCCTTCGATGCCTAACGAGAGGATACCCCTGCGGTCGATCTTGACCCGGCCGAACCCGTCGACGCCGAAACCCTGCCTGACGTAGCTGGCAAAAGACCCGGTTGGACGACCGTAAACGAGGCTCCCGCCCCCAAACACCGGGGACCTCCGCGGCCCCCGCGTCTCCTCCTCCCGCCCAACTTCGAAAACCTGCGCCCCCAGTGAAGAGGTCGACGCCACGAGCGCCGTGGCGGTTGCTACCATTAAGCGGAATCGCATTTTCATTTTTCGCCTGCCTGGCGGAGCGGTGGCCGGTAGTGACGAAGCCGCGGCGCTGAGAAGGGGTCAAGCCACACCGCAACTTCGCCACCCCGGGCACACTTGTACGCCTAATACGAGCTTCCTGTTTCATCATCGCGGACCCTGCACCGGACAACCCCCTCAGGCATGCCAGTCACACCTCCCTACACGATCGATGACGTCCTGGCGGCCCGCCACCGGATAGCCCCCTTCCTTCAACCAACGCCGCTGCGGACTTACGGCGTGCTGGATGACGCCGTCGGTTACGGAATCAGCGTCGTCGTGAAACACGAGAACTTCAATCCCACCAACTCCTTCAAGGTTCGCAACGGACTCTCGTTTGTCACCGCACTTGACCCTCAAAGCCGGGCCCGCGGGATCATTGCCGCCACGCGCGGGAACCATGGGCTCGGAATCGCCTGGGCCGGCAGGGAGTTCGGCGTTCGGAGCACAATCTGCGTGCCTTTCGGGAACAATCCGGACAAGAACGCGGCCATGCGCGCCCTCGGCGCGACGGTCCACGAAGCAGGCCACGACTACGACGAATCGCTGGCTGTCGCCTTGCGACTTCAGAAAGAGATCGGCGGAATCATCGCCCACTCCACGAACGATCGCTCGGTAATGGCCGGCGCAGCGACGATGTCGCTCGAGTTGATGGAACAGGCAGGGGAGATCGATGCAATGGTCGTTGCGATCGGTGGCGGTTCTCAGGCGGTTGGCGCGATCAGCATCGCCCGTGTCATGAATCCTCGCGTTCAGGTCTTTGGCGTGCAGGCCGCGCGCGCTGCAGCAACGTGGGAGTCGTGGCGGGCGCGCGAAATCAAGACACTCACGCGCGCCGACACTTTTGCCGACGGTCTGGCCACGCGGACGGCCTACGAGATGGCTTTCCCGACGCTGCTCGACGGGCTTGCAGACTTCGTGACCGTCACCGAGTCAGAGCTCGCCCACGCGATGCGGACGCTCATCTTTTCGACCCATACGCTCGTGGAAGGCGCGGGCGCCGCGGGCCTCGCCGGTCTGATTCAGCTCGCGCCGCGACTTTCCGGTAAACGAGTTGCGATTGTGATCAGCGGCGGTAACGTCGACCACTCCACATTGAACTGGGTGCTGGCGAACTCCTGACGCTCATCCCCCCGCCGGTACCGACCCGACAAGAAATGGCGCGGACGTTGGCTGCGGCGAACCTCCGGCAGGTTCTTCCGTCACCGCGCCGGTGACGATCTCGACGCCGACGGGGACCT
>JBQTHK010000063.1:0-24226 GCA_052389935.1 Gemmatimonadota bacterium
TGGGGAGTTGGTCGCAACGACCCGAGTGAACCGCAAGGCGACAGCCGTGAGGACGTCGCTGAAAGCAGCGGGTAGCGAGACCTGTGGGGCGACGAACAGAAACCGGATAGGAGGCGGAGCGAATCAGGGTGAGCGGGCGCGTGACCGCGAAGCTCTCGCGACCAAGCAGCCGCTCCGTAGATCCGGCGCTCGTGCAGGGACAGCCAAGGAGTCTTACCTGGAGAGATCTCGCCTCACCTCTGAAAGGGGGACGGGGCGTCGTCCGACGCCGCGGAGCGAGAAGTCAGCAGCGGCCATAGTAGCGGAGGGCCTCGGGTAGGACGTCCCGCCCCGATGCGAAGGGCCAAACGATGAGGAGAGCGAATCGACCATGCGCCACGCCAAGGCCGAGCACCAGATATCGAGCGATCAGTTCGAGCTGCCGCTGGAGGGTCGGGGTGAAGCCCCGAGAGCAGAGCGGAGCGGTGAAGCCACGTCGGCGGCGTCAGGAGACGAACGCTCAGGACTCGACCCGTCGCGACTTCTGGAGCGCGTGGTCGAGGGAGGGAATCTGCGGCGCGCGCTGAAACGCGTGCAACAGAACGAGGGCAGTCCGGGGGTGGATGACCGGACGGTGGACGACTTGCCCGCTTATCTGCGCGACTACTGGCCGATGCTCCGGGAGCAGTTGCTCATGGGCCGGTACCAGCCGAGCGTCGTGAAGCGAGTCGAGATCCCGAAGCCGGGCGGTAGGGTGCGCTTGTTAGGCATTCCCACCGTGCTCGATCGGTTCATCCAGCAGGCCGTGTTACAGGTCCTGCAGCCGCTGATTGATCCCACCTTCTCGGAGTCCAGCTACGGCTTTCGGCCGGGCCGTCGGGCGCATGACGCGGTGTGTCAGGCGCAGCGGTACGTGCAGAGTGGTCGGCGCTGGGTGGTGGACGTGGATCTGGAGCAATTCTTCGATCGCGTCAACCACGATGTGCTCATGGGGCTGGTGGCGAAGCGGATCACGGATCCCCGGATACGCACCCTTATCCGCCGCTATCTGGCAGCCGGCGTA
Source organism: Gemmatimonadota bacterium (assembly GCA_052389935.1). Lineage (GTDB taxonomy): Bacteria > Gemmatimonadota > Gemmatimonadetes > Gemmatimonadales > Gemmatimonadaceae > JBQTHK01. The sequence goes on from JBQTHK010000063.1 coordinate 1,043, forward strand.
CTGGTGGCCGGCGTGGTGGTGGATCGGCACGAAGGCACGCCGCAAGGCGGGCCCCTATCGCCGCTCTTGGCGAACGTGCTGCTCGACGAGGTGGACAAGCAACTGGAGCGACGCGGACACCGCTTCGTGCGCTACGCCGATGACTGCAATGTGTACGTGCGGTCGAAGCGAGCGGCGGATCGGGTGATGGAGAGGCTCACCCAGCTCTACGCGAAGCTAAAGCTGCGGGTCAACCCGACGAAGAGTGCGGTAGCCCCGGCGTGGCAGCGATCGTTTCTGGGCTACAGCTTCTGGGTAGCGCCGGGAAGGATCGTGAAGCGTCGGGTGGCCCCGAAGGCTCTCGAGCGACTGAAAGCGCAGGTCCGGGCGATCACGGCCCGGAACGGTGGACGCAGCCTCCCGCAGGTCATCGCACGGCTGCGGAGCTATCTGGTGGGGTGGAAGGCCTACTTCCGGCTCGCCGACACGCCGGGCGTGTTTGCCGTCGTGGACCAGTGGCTCCACCGCCGTTTGCGCATGCTGCTGCTCAAACAGTGGAAGCGGGGCCGAACGATGTATCGGGAATTGCAGCGTCGTGGAGTCGGCGGCGCGGCGCTCTGGATCGCCGCTCGGTTTGGCCGAAGCTGGTGGCACGTGGCAGCGCACAAAGCGCTTCATTTTGCACTGCCGGGTCGGTACTTCGAGTCGCTCGGACTACCACGCTTGGCGCCCTCATGAACCTCAACTCACCGAACCGCCGGATGCGGACCCGCATGTCCGGTGGTGTGGGAGGGGAATGGTGAGGATCACTCACCATCCCCTATCCCGATTGCGCTCACAGAGTTCGCTGGCCGCATGATCGAGCCCAGGAGGGGCAAGAAACCGGGGCCATGGCGAGGGGTCAAGGCGGCCGGCGGACGCGGCACCGCACGGGCTACTGATTGGATCGTGCCGACGAAGCTCGGGCGACTCGTCCGGGACAAACTGCGGCTGGCAGGAAAGATTCGGAGCATACAGAAACATGCTGAGGCGTCTCAGAAGGGTGTTGCAGCCGGCGGCGGAGCCGCCGCAGGCGCAGTAGCGTCCGCTTTGCTCGCGTCCACCGTGCTGGCATTCTTGATCCACCGCAGCGTAACCGTGTCGGCGATGCCGCCTCGCTTGACTCGGGGCCTCGTCGTGATAGGTTCCGTTCTGGTACCATTACGGAGCCACCGTGCCAACGCTGACCATCAAGGGACTTCCGCAACCGCTGTATCGCCGGCTTAAGCAACAGGCTGCGGCGCATCGCCGCAGCCTGAATGGCGAGATCATCGTGTGTCTGGAGCGCGCGGTGGGTGCGAGCCAGGCGGACCCGGGAGAGTGGCTCGCGGCAGCGCGCGGCTTTCGCGAGCGCGTCCGCCTTCGACCGTTGAGCGAGCGGCAACTCCGGGTTGCCCGTGAGGCGGGCCGCGCCTGATCGTAGCGGACGTCAACCTGGTCGCGTATTTGTTGCTAGGCGGGCCGGATACGGCGCTGGCGCAGGCGGTCCTTGATCAGGACGCAACATGGGCCGTGCCCGTACTCTGGCGCAGCGAATTTCGGAGTATTCTCGCGAGCTACATGCGCCAGCGCGACCTCAGCCTCGCTGACGCCTGGCAGGCACACGAGCTGGCGGAGGGCTTGCTGGGCGCGCACGAGTACGCTCTCAGCGGTGAGCGCGTGCTCCGATTCGTAGCCGCCTCCCCATGCTCCGCATACGACTGTGAGTACGTTGCGCTCGCCGATGAACTGCGGGTCCCCTTGGTTACGGCGGATCGTGAGGTGCTTCGCCACTTCCCGAAGATCGCGCAGAGTCCGCGAACATTTGTCAGGGGCACGACATGACAGTGCGGTCGAGGCGCCGAACGCAGGACTCACCTTAGCACCTTCTCGATGAATCGTCCGTTTTGACGTTGTGCCTGGCCCCTACTTGCGCGAATCACAGACTCCCTCTTGCGATCGAGGAAAGCACCGGCGGCGATTAGCAGGGTCACAAGGCACCATTGATGGCGCCGACGGAATCTGGAAGCCCTGCCGAGGTTCGCCTGAATCTTCGTAGCTTCGTCGAGCCAGTCTCGCCCCCTGCCCGGACACCGGCCAGGCGGGACGGTGCACCCCAGGAGCCGCCCCGCGGGTGACCCGGGAGGACGTTCCCCCGTCCTTACCCACAGTACAGCCCGACCCTCTTTTCTCCGACCTCCGCGCCGCAAACCTCCGCGTGGCGTCAAACACCGCAATTCTCCGAAGCTTCGACGAAAGCACCTCCGACGTTCTGGCGGCCCAGTACGCCTCGGCGGAGCGACTCGTCAATTTCGTCCGCATTCTCGTACTGGGAGTGCTGGGAATCGCCGCGGGCGCGTACGCACCATTCATGGCGCCGGCAATAAACGCCGCCAACGTCCTGACGCTAACGCCGATGCTGGGCTGGGCCATTGCCCAGCACTTTGTTCTGCACGCCAACCGCCGCACCTGGAAGCACCTCTCCGCGACCAACGCCATACTGGACATCACCGCCGTATCCGTGCTCCTCGTGAGCTACGGCTTGCTGGGAGATCCGAACCTGGCCGTCAAGTCGCCGCTGTTCGCCGCCTACTTCGTCATACTCTCGGCGCGACCCTTTACCGGCTCACCGAGGGTCGCACTCGGCTCAGCGTTCCTCGCCGCATGGCAGTACACAGCCATCTCGACCTATTTGCTGGCCAGCGGCCGGCTGCCGCTGCTCGACAACCCGACACTTTCGATCTCGGCCAGTGGGTCATCGTTCCTCGACGAGGCGGCCAAGTCGTTATTGATCGTGATCGCCGGAGTGGTGGCTTCCTACGCCAGCAGCTGGAATGAGCGTACGCTGCGGCAGGCGGTCGGCGCCCGCCGCAATTCCGAGGCCCGCTTCCGCGCCGTGTTCGATCACTCGGCCGTTGGTGTCGCCCTCATGAACGAGACCGGCCACGTACTCGAGGCGAACAATGCTCTGTCCCAGATTCTGGATCTCCCGAACGCCCAGATCGTCGGTCGCAAGCTATCCGACTTGTCGCCCGCCGAAGAGGCAGAGCAGGTAGAGAGGTTGGTGAGTGAAGTCGGCCGTGAAGTGACGGACGACTCAACCTACGAGCAGCGATTCATCCGCCGCGATGGCTCGTCGGCGTGGGGAAGCGTCGTGGTGGCAAGGGCTGAAGGATCGCGCGACGTACGTCTCATCGCGATGGTTCAGGATATCACCGATCGCAAGGCACTGGAGGCGAAGCTGCTGCATCAGGCGTTTTATGACGCTCTGACGGGCCTCGCGAACCGCGCACTCTTCCGCGACCGGGTCGAACACGCGTTGCAGCGCACTCAACGTGATCAGTCCGAGGTCGCTGTCCTCTTCCTCGACCTCGACAACTTCAAGGGTATCAACGACACCCTTGGTCACGGAGCCGGCGACAGCCTGCTGCGTGTGGTCGCGACGAGGTTGCTCAACGCCACCCGTGGCTGCGACACTGTCGCACGCCTGGGAGGTGACGAGTTCGCCGTGGTGCTCGAGAACGTGCGAACCGAGGCAGATGCGTCGATTGTCGCCGGTCGCATCATGAGTTCGCTCAAGGCTGCAATCGAGTTGGACTCGGGGAACATGGTACGGGTGGAAGCCTCGATCGGCATCGCCCGGGCCCTGGCCGCCGATAGTGTCGACGACCTTCTGCGCAATGCCGACGTGGCAATGTACGCCGCCAAAGCGGATTCGCGCGGCGGCTACGTCTTCTTCGATCCGTCGATGCACACCGCGCTGGTGGATCGAGTGATGCTCGAAACCGATCTGCGGCGTGCCGTTGAGGAGAACGAGTTCTGGATCGCTTATCAGCCGATCGTCGACCTGGAGAGTCGCGAACTGAGGGGTCTGGAGGCGCTGGCACGCTGGCAGCACCCGCTCAAGGGAACGATCCAGCCTAACGACTTCATCCCGGTCGCCGAGGAGACGGGGTTGATAGTACCGATCGGGCGTATAGTGCTGACGGAGGCCTGCCGGGCAACGGCTCGCTGGAATCTGGAGCGGCCGTCAGGAATGCAGCTCTCGATCACCGTCAATCTTTCAGGGAAGCAGCTGCAGTCCGCTGACCTCCTGCGAGACGTCCGTTCGGCGCTCGACGCCTCTGGTCTCCCGGCGGAACGCCTGATCCTCGAGATCACTGAAAGCGTCATCATGCAGAACAGTGAGCTGACGCTGGAACGCCTCAGGCAGCTCAAGACTCTGGGAACCCGACTCGCGATCGACGACTTCGGGACCGGCTACTCGTCTCTGTCGTACCTGCAGCAGTTCCCCGTCGATATCCTGAAGATAGATCGCAGCTTCACTAATGGCCTCACTCGCGGCCCCAACGAGGATGCTCTGGCCCGCACGATCATCGCTCTTGGCGATCTGCTGACACTGCGAACGATCGCCGAGGGTGTGGAGCAGGAAACCCAGCATGACCGGCTGCGTGACCTTGGCTGCGATTACGGTCAGGGATTCCTCTTTGGCAAACCGCTGGCAGCCAGGGACGTCGACCAGCTGCTCAGGGACGGCCGCGACCTCGAGGTATTGGAGGCGACCCGGGCGCTCTGAGGGGCGGCGTTACGACCGCACGTTAAAGCGGCCGAGGCTGAACATCGAGATGTCGTGCCTGGTCCTGCCGTCGAGCGCAAGATCGGCGACGATTTCGCCGATTACCGAGGCGAACTTGAAGCCGTGGCCGGAACACGGCGAAGCGATGACAACCTGAGGAAAGCCGGGAAGATGATCGATGATGAAGTGCTCGTCCGGAGTGTTCGTGAACAGGCAGACGCTGGACGCGAGCAGCGGCCCGTCGGCTGCGGGGAAGCAGCGCTCGATCAGTGCGCGGAGCAGCATCTCGTCCCTTTCATGGGTGACGGCGCGATCAAGCTGATCGGGATCGACCTGCTCGCGGAGATGGTGATAACAACCCACCTTGAAACCCGGAACGCCGAACTCCGGAAAGCCGTACCAGTGTTCGCCATCTACGTCCAGATTGAATACCGGCAGCCGTGAAGGGGAAAACAGATCCCGGTCGCCAACGTCGAACCATCCGACGACCTGCCGCTCGACTTTCAGGAACGGCGCGATCTGCGGCACAAATCCTCCCACCCATGCCCCCGCCGCTACCACCAGCGTTCTGGCACGGTAGACCGCCATCTCGGTTTCGACCATCACATCGCCGCCGACGGCGGTGTCGACGTCCCACCCCCAGGCGCGCTCGTGGAGCTTGACCACGGCGCCGTGAGCTTCGGCCTGATCGAGATGGGCCCGGATACACGCCTCCGGAACGAGGAACCCGCCGTCAGGCTGATAAACCGCCTGGATGTAGTCAGGTGCCCTGAAGGCCGGGAAGCGCGTGGCGACCTCACGCGCTGACAGCAACTCGTGTGGAATCCCGTGCTCGGCGCAGGAACGGAGCGACCCTTGAATCGTGCGCGAGTCAGGCGCTCCCGCGTCGAGCGAGCCGGTCACATGCAGTAGCTTGAGGCCCGACGCAACCTCGAGTTCGCGCCAAAGCTCGAAAGCGCGCCGGAGCAGCGGCACGTATGAGGGATGCTCGAAGTAGGCGAGGCGAATGATCCGGGACAGACCATGAGAACTTCCCTGGTCGTGCGCCCGGCCAAAGCGTTCCAATAAAAGGACCCGCTTGCCACGGCGGGCGAGGTGACATGCCGCCGAGCTTCCCATGCCGCCACCACCGACGATGACCACATCCCACACGTCGCTCATCAGGGTCGCGAAAGATTCATGATCACGCGCGCGACCTTGTAAACGGTAAGCGGATCAGGGGAGGTGAACCGGACGACGCGCCCCGACGTCCTTTGGACGCCAGGTACCAATGCCGCCAGATCAGCCTGCGCCAGTTCGGCGAGCTCGATCTCCATCGTGATCGGTGCCGAAAGTCGGAGCGGTCGGAAGCGGTGCAACTGCTCGATCGCCGTTCGCACCCCACTCGTTATGCGTTCCCGCGCCTCCAGCGGGTGCATCGTGCTCGCGGCGGCATAGCCTATTCCGTCCTTGACGGAGAGTGCATCCGCGCCTGTGAAACTTCGCGTCATCTCCACCGCCGCGCGGTCGCCGGCGACGAAGACAACGGGGACGCCGAAGTGCCCGGCGATCATTGCGTTGAGTCCGTATTCGCCGACCTCGGTGCCGTTGAGCCGCACTGTCTTGAGAGCTCCCGAAAAGGTGTGGCCGAAAACGGCGTCGGCGGTCGATCCCGGAGCGTGATAACCGATGTAGACGGCGGCGTCGAACGTCGAATCGAGGCCCATTGCCATTCCGAGTGGCTTGGGCTGGCCGGTGATGAGAGTCACCCGGCGATCGATGAGGTCGGCCTTGAGGTTGGTCTGAGGTCCGTGCGAGTCGTTGACGACAACTTCGGTTGCACCAGCTCTGTAGGCTCCTTCGATCGCGGCATTCGTCTCGGCGAGCATGAGGCCACGTCCCCACTCGTAGTTCTGACCTGTGGGCGTGGTCTGTGTCGAACCGGCGATCCCGGCGATTCCCTCCATGTCGACGGAGATGTAGACCTTGAGCCGTCGTGGCGTCTGGGCGCCGAGGTCCGTGACCAGCGCGAGGAGGGACGCGACAAGCAGAAGCTTTCGAGGGTGCATGGCTGAAAAGGGAAGGAGTCGAAATGGCGAGGATGAGGATGAGGATGATGCCGGGAATGAGGAAGACGTCGCGCGCATGAAAGCCGGGGCTTGACATCGGCAAATATTTCCATAATACTGGAAGTATGGAACAGTTGGAGGTCGTTGAGGCGCTGAGCGCCCTCGCCCAGTCGACGAGACTGGATGTTTACCGGCTTCTCGTTCGGGCCGGGCCCGCTGGTCTGCCAGCAGGGGCCATTGGCGAGAGACTGGGGCTGCCCGGCCCAACACTCTCATTCCACCTGAATCAGCTGAAGCAGGCCGGGCTGGTCGGGTTCAGGCGCGATGGTCGCTCGCTCATCTATGCTGCTGAATACGCGGCGATGAACTCGCTGCTCGCGTACCTGACCGAAAACTGCTGTCAGGGCGTGAGCTGCAGCGATGCTCAATGTGAGCCTGAGCTTGCCCCCACACCACTAACCAGAGAGAGAAGATGACCGCAGAACGCGCGCAGGAAGACTCATCGATCACGACCGTCGTCCGGGAGAAATACGGAGCGGCGGCGCGGCAGGTCCTCGAAAACAGGGGAAGCGCGGCGGGATGTTGCGGGCCGGCGAATACGTGTTGCGCGGAGACAGCCGCCCCCAATTCCGACCCAATCACAAGCAACCTCTACGTCACGAGCGAAACCGAGGTTCTTCCGTCGGGTGCGCTTCTGGCATCACTCGGCTGCGGGAACCCGACTGCGCTCGCCGAGCTCAGGGAAGGTGAGGTTGTCCTCGACCTGGGTTCCGGCGGTGGCATCGACGTCCTGCTGTCGGCACGTAGGGTCGGACCGGAGGGCAAGGCGTATGGGCTCGACATGACGGACGAGATGCTGACGCTTGCACGACGTAACGCGGTCGAAGCCGGCGTGGCGAACGTCGAGTTCCTCAAGGGCGAGATCGAGAACATTCCGCTTCCTGATTCATCGGTCGACGTGATCATCTCGAACTGCGTGATCAATCTCTCCGGTGACAAGCGACGGGTACTGGCGGAGGCGTTTCGTGTTCTGAAGCCGGGTGGCAGGTTCGCCGTCAGCGACGTGGTGGTCCGTGGTGAGATCCCCGGTGAGGTTCGACGGAGCATGGAACTGTGGGTCGGATGTGTGGCGGGGGCGCTCGAAGAAGGTGAATTCAGATCACTGCTGGGTGAAGTCGGGTTCATCAACGCTGACATCGAGCCCACGCGGGTCTACGCTATCGAAGATGCCCGCAGTTTTCTCGAAGGAGCCGGGATCGACGTTGAGGGAACGCTCGGGCAAATGCGGGGGAGGCTGATGGCCGGCTTTGTTCGCGCTCAGAAGCCGAGCGCGCTGGCCGCGCCTGGATGTTGCGGACCGACCTGCTGCTCATGACATCCGCACGGGAAGCCCAATGCGTTACGCTCTGATCTCCGGCGTTCACGCGAATCCAGGCTAACTCGAGGCGAGAGCAGCTTTTTGCACTTGACATATTCTCATATCGGCATATAACGTTCGGCATGGCACGAGCATCAACCACCGCCGACGCCTTCAACGCCGTCGCAGAACACCGACGCCGTCAGATCCTCGATCTGCTGATCGACGGGGAACGGCCCGTCAACGTCATCGTTCGCAAGCTGAGGGTGACCCAGCCGCAGGTATCCAAACACCTTCGAGTCCTCCGGAAAGTGGGGCTGGTCACCGTTCGCGAAGACGGCCGTCGGAGGCTCTACAAGCTGAATGCGCGCAAGCTCGAGCCCGTCCACCGCTGGGTCACCAGGTACGAGCGCTCGTGGAACGACCGCCTCGACGCCCTCGACCAGGTGCTCAGTGACCTCATGACAAAGGAGAAGAGCGATGCAGGAGAGAGCAATCAAGGGTAAGGCGACCGTTACGCCGGTCGGAGACACGCAGATTCTCATACGGCGCGAGTTCGCTGCCCCACGTCACCTGGTCTACAAGGCCTGGACGACTCCCGATCTCGTGCGGCAGTGGTGGCACGCCAATCGGGGCAAGGTCACCCTCGTCGAAATCGACCTGCGCGTAGGTGGCCGGTGGCGTTACGTGATGATCGCTGATGGCGGTTTCGAAGTGGGTTTCCACGGCGAATACCGCGAGATCGTTCCCAACGAACGTATCGTTTCCACAGAAGTCTTCGAAGGGATGCCGGACGGCTATTCGGTCAACACGCTCACGCTGACCGAGGCTGACGGACGCACTACCATGACCGTACTTGTCGAGCACTCCAGCCGCGAGCACAGGGACGCACACCTCAACTCAGGGATGGAAGCGGGTCTCCAGGATGCGCTTGACCTCATCGAGGAGCTGGCCGCGGGCTGAGGGACAGGAGCAGCAGGAACAGGAAGAGCAGGAGGTAGAGAGAGCGAGAGGAGCGCTTAGCTCTGGTGGGTTGTTGGCGGCCTCGGCCAGTGGTAGTCTCAGGCCTGAGTTGGCCCGGCCAACACCCATCACCTCACTCCACTTCAGGCCTCGCGATGGCTGAACGCTTTTCGCCAACCAGCTTCTTCGTCCGCCTCTTCGCCTCGTTGACCCTCGTTTTCGCGACGTACAACGCCGAGGGCTATTCGTATTACCATTGGGCGCTGGCTCCCCTCGCCAGCGGGGGCGGGTTCGACGCCTTAAGTTTCCTTGCCGGCATCATACTTGTAGTCGCCTGGGTGGTGTTCATCCAGGCGGCGCGCCGCTCGATCGGAGTTGCTGGCGCGATCCTCGTCACCGCTGTCTGCGCGGGCGTGATCTGGATGTTGATTGACTACAACGTCGTCAGCGCCACCAGCTCCAAGGGCGTTACTCGCGTGGTGCTGTTCGCGATCTCGTTCATCCTCGCTGTCGGCATGTCCTGGTCACACGTCAGCAGGCGGATAACAGGGCAGTCCGACACCGACGTCGTGGGTTGAGCTTCGCGTTGCCGGTGGAAACATTCCCGAGGAGTCGCCGCGAGTTCCTTGGCCAGCTCGCCGCGCTGGGCATCGGCTCGCGACTTCCGCGGCCGGCGCCGGCCCGCCCGCCCCTCTGGCTCGACGATCCCTTCTCGCTGGGAGTGGCATCGGGTGATCCCAGGCACGACAGCGTCCTGTTGTGGACCAGGCTCCTCCCGAACGGCGTGCCGCCGATCACGGCACACAACGTTCAGTGGGAGCTCTCGGCCGACGACTCTCTCCGGAACGTGGTGCGGCGCGGTGTCGCTGTAGCCGACGGCGGTTTCGGGCACAGCGTTCACGTCGAGATCAACGGCCTGAACCCGGACCGCTGGTACTGGTACCGATTCATGTCAGGGGATGCGGTTTCAGATGTCGGGCGGACGCGTACAACCCCGCCACCGGCCGGCACCCCTCTGTCTCTGCGGATGGTTGTGGCTTCGTGCCAGCACTACGAAGAGGGGCTCTACGCGGCCCAGCGTCACATGGCGGCCGAAGATGTGGACATGGCGTTGTTCCTGGGCGACTACATCTATGAGTCCACCGAGCCGGGGCGACGGCGCCAGCACGGCTCGGGCGAACCGAGGTCGCTGGAGGAGTACCGGGCGCGGTACGCGGTCTACAAGAGTGATGCAGCGCTGCGGGCGGCGCACGCGGCCTTTCCGTGGGTAGTTACCTGGGACGACCACGAAGTCGACAACAATTACGCTGCGCTGGTACCGCAGGATGTGCAAACGCTGACCTCGTTCACGCTCCGCCGTGCAGCGGCGTACCGCGCGTTCTACGAAAACATGCCACTGCGCCGGACTGCTCTGCCGGCCGGGCCCGACATGCTCCTCTACCGGACGATCAGGTTCGGGCGACTCGCGACACTGCAGGTGCTGGACACGCGTCAGTATCGTGACGATCAGTCGTGCGGTGACGGACTCAGGCGCCTTTGCCCCCAGTACCACGCATCAGATCGGACAGTACTCGGACCTCTCCAGGAGCGATGGCTGCGGGATGAGCTGTTGCGTTCGGGCTCACCGTGGAACGTTCTCGCGCAACAGATCCTGATGACACCGATCGATCTCGATCCGGACCCGGGCGGCGCGCGGTACAACATGGATTCGTGGAACGGGTACCCCGCGGCGAGGGACCGACTGCGCGACTTCATCGTCGAGCGCCGCGTGCCAGGCGTGGTCACTCTTACCGGCGACATACACGCCAGCTACGCGAACGAGATTCCGCGTAATCCAGACCGCGGGCTGACCGAAGCCGTGGCCGCGGAGTTCGTCTGTACATCCCTGTCGTCGGGTGGAGATGGGACCGACCAGTTGCCGCTCGTACGGTCGGCAATGCCTTCCAATCCATGGATGAAGTATCACAACGCGCGTCGTGGCTACCTTCGCTGTGACGTGACACCCACCGAATGGCGAAGCGCATTCAGGGTCCTGCCTCACGTGGGTACAGTGGACGCGCCGATCAGCACGCATTCGACGTTTGTCGTGGAGGCGTCGAGGCCGGGCGTGGACCCGGCCTGAGAGGACTCGCCGTCTTCGCCCTCTTCGCCCTCTTCGCCCTCTTCGCCCTCTTCTCCATCCTCGCCATCTCACCGCCGGCCAGCCGGGACTACTCATCACGTGCGGCTTCGCTCAACGAGGAGGTGCTTCTGCACCTTGCCCAGTGCATTACGCGGGAGGGCTTCCACACGGATAAAGGCGCGAGGCACCTTGAAACGCGCTAACTGCTGCCTGCAGTGTGACTCGAGGAGTTCCGCCGGCAGCTCGGCATCACTGACAATCCAGGCAACCGGAACCTCGCCGCGCACATCATCGCGACGCGCAACGACCGCCACTTCGCGGACACCGGGAAGCTCGAGCAGCGTGTCCTCGATTTCCCGCGGATAGATATTGAATCCGGCCGAGATGATCACGTCACCGCGGCGTCCCTCGAGTGTGTAGTAGCCATCGGCGGCGCGAACGGCGATGTCGCCTGTTCGGAACCAGCCGTCGGCAAAGGCCGCCGCTGTTGCCTCTGGCTGGCGCCAATAGCCAGGAAAGACCGTGGGCCCGCGTACGAGCAGTTCGCCCGACTGTCCGTCGGGAACGTCCTGAAGTTCGGAATCAACGATCCTGGCCGAGATTCCGGGTAATGGCAACCCGACGCTTCCCCGGCGCCGTTCTCCAGCGTAGGGGTTGCTGAGTGTCATCAGCGTCTCGGTCATCCCGTATCGTTCGAGGATCGTGTGGCCGAACCGCTGTTCGAAATCGGTAAAGACGCCGGCCGGGAGCGGCGCGGAGCCCGAGACGAACAGACGCATGGTGCTTCCGATGTCGCTTGCGGCACTGGGGTCCAGTGCCAGCAAACGGACGTACACCGTAGGCACGCCGTAGAACAAGGTCGGCTTGAAGGACTCGAACAGCGCCGCCGCGCTGGCGGACTCGAACTTCGTAACCAGTCTCATGCGGCAGCCGCTGGCCAGCCAGCAGAGGGCTCCATTGGCGAGGCCGTGGACATGAAAAAGTGGCAGAACGGCGAGGTACCGATCATCGCTCGTTATGCGCCACGAGGAGACGAGGTTGACCGTATTGGCACAGAGGTTGTCGTGGGTCAGCAGAGCGCCCTTGGCACGCCCCGTTGTTCCCGATGTGTAGATGATGAGCGCCGGGTCATCCGCGCCGACCGCGATGTGAGGCGGGTCCGCTGAAAACGTGCCGGCGCGTTGTTCCAGCTCGCTTGCAGTGACGGCCGGAAACTCACCGGGAATGGAAACCGAGGTGTCGTTGTCGATGACGACGAGCGCCGGATCCGAGTCGCGGATGATGTGAAGGAGTTCGCGGTCGCGGTAGAGGATGTTGATTGGAACAAAGACGGCGCCGAGCCGCAGCGTGGCGAGGAAGATGTGGATGAAGGAGACACTGTTGGGGAGCCAGACGCAGACGCGATCCCCCCGTGCGACGCCGGCGGCGCGCAGGGCCCGGGCGACTCGGTTGGCCGAGTCGTCCAGGTCACCAAACGTCCACTGCCTCACGCCGCTATCACTGTCACTTTCGAGGGCGATGCTGGCTCGATTGCCGATCAGCGAACTGGCGAGCAGATCGTGCAGACGCATGACCCGGGTCAGCGCACGGCGTGATCACCGGCGACATTGACCGCCAGCACGGTGATAAAGACGGCGACGCCAGGAAAGAGGGCCAGCCACGGTTCGGAGGTCATGGTTGCCTGGGCCTGATAGAGCATGCTCCCCCAACTGGCGCGGGGCGGCTGAACGCCGACGCCGAAGAAGGATAGTGCCGATTCCAGCAGGATGCCGCGGCCCACCGAAAGGGTCGCGGCGACGCCGATCGTAGCTGCCACGTTAGGCATCAGGTGGCGGACAAGTATCGACCGCCGGGGCACGCCCGAAGCCCGCGCCGCCTCGACGAACGGTCGGCCCGAGAGGCCAAGCACTTCTGCGCGAACAACGCGGGCAGTTTCCATCCATCCCACGAGCGCCACCATCACGATCAGTCCGGCAACACCGGGGGTGACGATGGCGGCCACGATCATCAGCAGTGGCAGTCTGGGCACAGCGAGTAGCGCGTCGGTAACCCGCATGAGGGTCGCATCGACCGGGCCGCGCACGAATCCGGCAATGGCGCCGATGCCTGTACCGAGCATCACCGCGATCGCGGCCGAAAAGAGACCCGTAGCCAGCGAAACTCTGGCGCCGAACAGGACCCGGGAGAGTACATCGCGCCCCAGGGCGTCCGTACCGAATGGATGCGCAATGCCGGGTGGCTCGCGTCGGGCCGCGAGATCAACGGCATCAGGTGCGTAGGGCGCGAGCCACGGAGCAGCGAGGGCCGCCAGTCCGAGGATCGTGAGAACGCCAATCGCCCAGTTGCGGGACGTCATGGGGCTGAACGGGGATCGATATATCGATAGGAGACGTCAGCGATGAAGTTCAATATCACCACTGCCATCGACGACAACATCAGGAATGCCATAAGCACCGAATAGTCACGACGTGCCAGAGCCTCGGTGAACAGTCCGCCGAGTCCCGGCCACGCAAAGACGCTTTCGGTCACTACCGCGCCAGAGACGATCAGCGCCGAATCGAGGAGTACAACGGTGACCAGCGGCAGCAGCGCGTTCCGCAATGCGTGCCGGTACACGACGAGGCGCCGCGAGAGGCCTCGCGCCCGCGCGGCGAGTATGAAGCGTTCGCCAAGAACGCCCGACATCGACGCCCGCACGTAGCGGGACCAGGCCGCGGCGTGAAGAACAGCCAGAACAGTGGCTGGGAGGATGAGGTGAGCAAGCCGGTCAGCAAGATCACCGCGAAGTACTGTGGTCCGACCCGCTGAGGGGAGGATGCCGAGGGCGACGGCAAACACGAGCTGCAGCAGGAGCGCAAACCAGAAGCCAGGGAGCGAGATGCCGGCCACGGAGAGCACCGACACCGCCCGCGACAGCGGCCCCCGTCGGACTGCCGCAAGGACGCCTGCCGGAACAGCTACGAGCAGCGACAGCGCCAGCGACACCGTGACCAGCTCCAGCGTCGCCGGGAGCCTCTCGAAGATGCGCGTCACCACTGGTCGGCCGTCAGTGAATGAGTAACCCCAGTCACCGGTAACAAATCCCCTGAGCCAGGAGAGGTACTGCACCGGCAGTGGACGGTCGAGTCCGAGAGCCCGTTCGAGGCGTGCTATATCTTCGGGCCGGACGTTGGGATTTTCGAGATAGATGGCGAGCGGGCCACCCGGTGCGGCGTGCAGGAGACCAAAGACGAGGAGCGAGATGAGGACGATCAGGGGGATCGCCTGAAGAAGCCGCCGCAGCGCGGCGATGGTCAGCGGGGTGCCCACTCCCACTCCCAGACGTTCCAGAAGACTCCCTGGTTGGTGGGATTGCCGCGAAAGTTGCGGAGTCGTTCGGGAGCGGCGTCAAGGCGCGTCACGTTGTAGAGCGGTATTTCAGGCAGCAGCTCCGCGATCCGCTGCTGAACGGCCACTAACAGCGTGCGGCGGGGCTCGCGGGCAATCGTGCGATCAGACGCATACAGCAGTGTGTCGAGCGAGTCGTCGGCGACGTAGTTGATGTTGCGCCCGGCGGGAGGAGTGCGATCAGACGCAAAGAACAGGGTCAGTTCGGGGTCCGCCGGCATGTGCCACCAGTGAAGCATTGCCTCGAACCGTCCCTCGAACCAGAGGGAGGAGATCGCCGTGCCGTCGACCAGCTGAACCTTCAGGTCGATGCCGACATCGCGCCACTGGCGCTGGAGCGCCTGCGATATGTTCTCTCGCACCACAAAACCGGCCTGGGTGATCATCGTGAACGAAAGCGGCTTCCCCGCTCGATCGCGGATTCCGTCGCCGTCGACATCGCGCCACCCTGCCTCGTCGAGAAGGGTCCGCGCACGAGCGGGGTCGAAGTCGTATTTCACAACACTGTCCGTAAACGCCCACGAGAGTGGCTGGATGGCGCCGTGCGTCACCGGCGCCAGCGAGTCGAGCACCGTCCTCACGAGCAGCTCGCGGTCGGTGGCGTGGGTCAGCGCCCGGCGCACCCGCACGTCGCGGAAGGCTTCGACCGAGCGCTGGTTGAGCGTAACGTGTTCATAGGAGTTGCCCATCATGCGATTGATCCTCAGTCCGGGCACTGACGCAACTTCGCGGTATCGGTCCCACGGGATCAGCGCCGAAACGTGGGCCTCGCCGCTGCGGAGCTGGTTCACGCGGGTGGTGCTGTTGGGCACGAAACGGAACAGGATGCGACCAATCTTCGGCGTGCCATTGCCTCGCCAATAGTCCGCGACTCGCTCGAGGAGGATGTATTCGCCGGTCCGCCATTCCGCAACACGATATGGTCCGGTGCCTAACGGGTTGCGGTTGTAATCCGTCGCACGATCTATGTCACGCCCTTCGAGCATATGCCGCGGGAGCGCACCACGGATGAACTGCAGCTGATAAGGCGCGTAGGGTTCGCGGTAGCGCACGATTGCAGTGAGCGAGTCGGGGGTTTCGACACTTCCGATCCTGTCGAACCCGTCGGTGCTCTCGGGGTTGTAGTCCGGCGAGTTGATGGCCTCGACCGTGAACCTGATGTCCGCCGAGGTGAACGGCACCCCGTCGTGCCACCGTACGCCGGGGCGAAGTTTCCAGGTCACGTCCATGCCGCCGTCCGGGCGCAGTACCACGCCCCCGTTTTCGACGGTCGGAATCCCCTCGGCGAGAACTGGTTGCACGTTCATGTTCTCGTCGGTGGTGACGAGTCCCTCGATGACGCACGACTGGATGTCTTCGGGGATGTGGGTGCTGAAACGGTTAAGAGTATCGGGCTCGCGATCGTATGCGACGACCAGGAGATCATCAGCGGCCTCGCGCACCTTTTCACGGCAGGCGGACATGCAGAGCAGGAGGAGCAGCAGGGAGGGGCGATGGAACGGATTCTGAGCGGTCATCGAGCGAGCATGAGGCGGGCGATGAGGTGGACGGGAATGGACCCGAACGAGAGGAACGTGTCGTGGAAATCGCGCAGCGACTTTCCCCGGTTGTGCTTCAGCCATGCGATACGAAGTTGATGAATCGAGCGCGTTCCCAGCCAATACATGAGCGCCGTCCCCGGGAACATCGAGTTCCTGACAACCTCGGCGTGCGCTGCCTCGGGCGAGAGCAGGGCCCGCGATACATGAAGTTCCACAGCCTGATCGAACGAGATCAATCCACGGTGGAAGTCGAGGTCGACGATCGCCCTTACAGCCTGGCGGAGCCGCGAGTGCTGTTCGGCGATCTGATCCGCGGGCGACAAATACCCGAACTCGTCCATCAGATCGGTCGCGTAACAGGCCCAGCCCTCAGCCATCGTGCCACCGCAGAACATGGCGATGCGTGATGCGCAGTCAACGGCGGCGATCCTGCCGACTGCCGACGAAGCGCGTGCGGCGTGCCAGTTCTGAACGTGGTGCCCCAGGCCTCCGTGATGGATCACGTGGTTCAGTCGAATCGTGCTCAGGTTCCAGTTGCGAAGAAGTCGCACCAGAGCGGCTGCGTCGAGGCCATCGAGAGCCGGGAGGACGTAGTCGTGAGTGCGGGTCGGCTCAAGCGGTGCCGGTGACCGGTAATACAGGTAATAAAGATTTGGTGCCGCCGAGCGTGTCCACGCGGGGATAGAGCCAAAGCGGACGGGCGCATCGGGCCAGGTGACGATGTGGTGTTCCTCGACAAACTCCCGACAACGCCGCCACTCGTCGGAAAACGTCTCGAACCACCTGGCGGGATCGGGAGCAGCGGCGGCGACTCCGGACAGGGCGGCGCGTGGGTCACCGCCGGAGAGGGCGTGAAGACGGCCCCGGGCCAGGCGCTCATCTTCGAGCGCTGCCTCACGGAGATCCTGAGGGCGTTCGTGACACTGGTGCCCCTGCCCGACAAGGAGTGAGAGCAGCTCCGTGCCACAGCCAGTCGGGTGCTGGGTCGTTGTCAATCCGGACAGCCGATGATCAAAGTCCCTGATCGCACCGAGGAGCGAGGCGGCGGCGCTCGCGGCTTCATCGGTCAGCCGGGGCTCGAGCCCGACCGAACCGCACCATAGCGGAAGCCCATCGGCGAGTAACCGACTGGTGGCCGCGAGCTCTCGACGGGCGCGGACGAGCCAGGGTTCGGGGACGATGGCCCCCTCGAGCGATTCGATGGCTCCGGCAAGAAAAGCCGGAGCCGAGTTGAGGCGGCCGGTCAGGGCTCGGGCACGAACGCCGGCGGGCGCGAAGTCGCGGGTTATCAGCGAGATGAGACCGAACGCGAGCTCGCCAGTGACAAGAGACGGATTGCCTCGCACAAAGTGACGGTTGTCGAGCTCGGCCAGCTGAATCGAGCAATAGTCGTCGAGCAGTCGGGCGTCGACGGCATTGGTCACGTGTCCCGATCGGCTTGCGCCGGCTGCCCGGAGTTGAGCGAGCGTGGCCGCTAGTTCTTCCCTCAAGCCGGAGATACCGGATGGTGACCAGTCGGGATACCGATCATCATGGGCGTGCAGCCCGGCGAACGTCCCATCGATTGGGCGGCGCGCGAAGTGACGGGAAAAGTACCCGTCCAACCCCTGGGCGGACTGCACCGCACCTGCCGACGACGCAGCGGACGTTGTCACGCCGGCAGGGGCATCTTTACCCAGCGGCGTTCGCGGAACGACAGTTCGACCGCGTTGATCACCTCCTGCACCCGCGCCCCGTCCGTGAAGTCGCCCTCGGCGTGACCGTTACCGTCAGCGATTTCACCGATGAACGACGACACGAGATTCGCATAGAAGAGCGTCCTCCAGCTTTCCCTCTTTGTTCCGCCAGGCGGATAGAAGCGCGCCGGGACCTCGAGTTCCCTGAACTCGACCTCGTCCGGCGTCGCGGCTCGCAAACTCTCACAAACCCCACCTTCCTCGACAAGGCGGCAGATCAGGGCTCCCTTGCTTCCGTAAATGCGCGCCTCGATTCCGGGATAATTGCCGACAGTAACGAAAGAGGTCTGAACACTACCCAGCGCTCCATTGGCGAACTCCCCGATGAAGATGTCTCCGTCGTCGATGTTCATCCGCATCATCCTGCCCGTCGAGCGAACCATGCGCTCAGGTACGAAATTGCGCATCGAGCCGACGACCTGGCTGAATCCGCTGCCGATCAACCACATCCCGATGTCGATGATCGGCGCCCCGTAGCCTTCAAGTGAGGACACCTGAATCACTGATTGATCGGCGCCCGGGTCGACCTGGCGAAGGGGCGTTTGTGGATCGATCCACTGCGAGTTCTGTTCGTAGCCGTTGAAGATGAAGGGAGTGCCGATGAAGCCGTCGTCGATCAGGTACTTCATGTAGCGGATCGCCGGGCTGTAGCGGAAGGTAAACCCGAGTTTCGTTCTCAAGCCGCGCCCCCGCGCGAGTGCCGCCGCCCGAAGTGTATCGCGATAGTCGTATGCAACCGGCTTCTCGCAGAGGACGTGTTTGCCCGCTTCGAGGGCACCCCAGGTGAGCTCGAAATGTGTGGCCGAAGGAGTACAGACGTCGATCAGGTGAATGTCATCCCGCGCGTAGATGTCGCGGTGATCGCTGTAGACCGTTGGAATGCCGAACTCGCGAGCACAGGATTCCGCGAGTTCACGTTGCGGGTCACAGACAGCGACCACTTCACAACGATTGTCGCGCAGATAGCCCGGGATGTGCGCAAAGCGCGCCCAGGCACCGGCGCCGAGTACTCCCACACGAATCCTGGCAGGTGTCACGCGTCGTTGAAGTTCGAAGAGCCGGGAATGTGGCTGACAGGATGACAACGAGGAAGTCGGCGCGGAGATGAGCCGGCGAGCGCCGATCGGGAGGGATGAGAAGGATGAAGCATCGTGGAGACTTGTTCGGGGGGTGGTCTCCTTCGATAATCCGGCATGCAGATTCGATATCGGCGGCGGCACCGGTTGGCACTGACGGCGATTTTTGCTCTTGCCTGTGGGGGCGGGGAGTCGGACGTCGTCGCGCGGGTCGCTCCCACCCGTCCACCTCCGAAAGCCGAAGCGGAGAGCACCGCCGGCGCCCCTCGCAAGCTGCGCGGGTACGTTGTGCGTGGAAGCGACGAGCTGTCGTTTCGGCCCTGCGGATCAAGTCAGGTGTACTTCGCGCGCACTCGCGGGGACGTGGCTCAGCGGTTCAATCAGCGCTACCGCTTCACGTCGACCGGTCTTCTGCAACCGGTATATTTCGAGCTCGAGGGCTACATGCTCGACGATACCCTGACTCTTGGTAACAACCGATACGAGTTCATACTCGACGTGCGCCGGGTGGTTCTCGAGCCCGGCCGCCCGGCGTGCCCGCAACCACCGTCGGGAAGCTTTATCCGCTCACCCTAGACGGCGGGGCTTTCGCGCGAAGCCAGCAGGGCGGTCACGTGTGTACGCTGCAGGTGGTAGAGCCATGCGCCGTACGTCCCGGCACCGGCGAGAAGCGCAAGGCGCATGACGCTGGCGCCGTGTCCGCCGTGGAAGCCCAGCAAAAGCTCGTTAGCCACCGCGGAGCTCCCGACGACTGACCCGACAAACCTCATCGCCGCCATGAACGAACCATGGATACGACCGCGGAGCTCGGCGCAGATGTAACCAAGGAGTGTGAAGGCGGCGACCATCTCGAGCAACCTGAGGATGCTGACCCGCGTCCATTCGGAGGCCACGCCGGGGAATGCGAATCCGAGTCTCCAGCCGTCGACGCCCTCGACAAGTGGCAACGCGGCCAGTGTGATCAGATAGGCCGCAAAGGCGGGGAGAGCCGAAATCAGCACCGGGACCTCGTAGCGGCGATCAGCCTCCCCGGCCGTCAATCGGCGCCTTGCTACCGAAAGCAGCACCAGCGAAGCTACGGCCGCACCGGCCGCCACCCACAGCGGATGCCGGTTGAGCATCGGGACGGCACCCGCCACGAACCAGAGGCTCACGAGTACGGCGGCCCTGAGGCGCGGGATGCCCGCGAAGGGGCCGAAGTGGTGCCGCTGCAGCCCACCCGCAACAGTGGCCCCGAACGCAGCGATGAGTAGCGCCGCCCCGGCGCGCTCCTCCGAAGCCGAGGCACCAAGGGCGTTGAGCCAGAGCAGCGGAATGGTGAGGTAGAGCAATCCCATCAGGGGGAGCTCGAGCGAAAGCCTGCCGACGAGAACCTTGCCGTCGGTGAGGCGCCCCATTGTCCTGTCGCACGCCAGCGCGCCCAGCCACGCGCCGGCGGCGTTGGTGGCGACATCGATCGGAGACGTGAACCGCTCCGCTTCGAACAGTTGGGCACATTCGATCGCCATGCTCAGCAGTGCGCCTCCGGCGAGTATCGGAAGCGCGGCGTGCCTGGTTGCATGCAGTGTCGACAGCCGAAACAGGAAGCCTAACGGGAGAAAGAGCAGGACATTGGCGGCAACGTCGAGTGGACTCCCGCTGAGCATGATCCGCCAGCTTTCGGGCCGTGAGAAGCGAAACGGCAGCAGGGTGATGATCAGCGTCACGCCCAGCAGGTAACCGAAAAGGGCGAGGCCGATCCTGGCGTGCGAAAGTGGCTGTAAAGCCGTCCGGCCGGGCGTCATCCGTGACGGCGGCCGATCTGACGGGGGCGATTGCTCGATCGACATATCGCGTGAGTATCGGCCCCCTCGATCGTCTTTCCGGAGCAAGATCGGTTCGCATCGACGACGGGGCGGACTCGTCCAATTCTTGCTGTGACCAGGCGCGGAACGCCTCAAACCACGCGAAATGACGGCCATTACACTCGAGCGCTTCCACGTTCGCAACGATCAGCTGCCGCTGATCGCGGTAACCGCGCTGGCTTTCGGGCTCCTTTTTGCGGCTCCCATGGCCAACACCGCGGCTGCGTGGTGGAACGACCCCGATGCAGGCCACGGTCTTCTCCTCGCTCCCGTCGCGCTGTGGCTGGCGTGGAAGAAGGGTCTCGCACTCGACCGGCGGGCTCAACCGGGGCTTGGAATCTCCCTGATTGTGATGGCCGTCATGGCCCGCTACGTCGCGGCGCTGGCAGCTGAGGCCTTCGTCGGTCGGGCCGCGGTGTTTCTGGCGCTGGCCGGACTGGTCATCTGGGCATGGGGATGGCGCCAGCTCTTCTGGTGGTGGCTACCAGCCACACTGTTGGCGCTTTCTGTGCCTCTGCCAGAGATCGTGATAGGGTCGCTGGCGCTGCCACTCCAGTTCCAGGCGTCCAAGCTTGGCGCGGCCCTTCTTGAGACGAGGGGGATACCAGTACACCTCGATGGCAACGTCATCAGGATGCCCGGTCACGATCTTTTCGTGACCGAGGCTTGCAGTGGGCTGCGATCGCTCACTGCACTGCTGAGCCTCGGCGTGCTCCTGGGTGGCATCTTTCTCAAGTCACCCCTTTCGCGCGTTGCAGTGCTGGCACTGACGATTCCAGTGGCTGTGCTGATCAACGGTGTGCGCGTCTTCGGGACGGGATTCCTCGTTGCCTTCGTCAACCCGGAGCTTGCCGAAGGGTTCACTCACGCCACCGAAGGATGGCTGCTTTTCATCGTTGCCTTCGGGATCCTGAGCCTGTTCACGCTGGCAGCACGGCGCATCGAAAACCGTCTACAGGGGAAAAACATCGATGCGTAACATCAGCCGATTTGTTCCCGCACTGATCATGGGAGCAGGTGTGGTCCTCGTTCAGAGCGCCGAGCGTCAGCAGATCGTCACGCTTCCGCGACCGTTACGCGCACTGCCGCTGGAGCTCGTTGGGGTCCGCGGCGTCGAACGCGAAGTCTCTCAGGAAGAAAGGCAGGTCGCCGGCGTTTCCGATTACGTCTATCGGATCTTCCGGCGCGACTCGACGAGCGCTTTTTCAGTCTACATCGGCTACTACGAATCGCAGGCGACGGGCAAGACGATACACTCGCCGCGAAATTGCCTGCCCGGCGCGGGTTGGCAGACCGTTGAGGCGGGAGTTACCGAACTCGCTCTCGATGGCCAACCGGTCAGGGTGAATCGCTACATCCTTGCCAACGGCTCGGCGCAGGCGCTCGTCTACTACTGGTACCAGGGGCGTGGACGGGTTGCGCACAGCGAATACGCGGTCAAGTGGGACCTGCTCAGAGATGCGGCGACGATCGGCAGGACGGAGGAGGCACTGGTGCGCGTGATGGTGCCTATAGCACCATCGCGTGAGTCGAGCGGCGAAGACTGGCGGCGGCGCTTGCGCGAAGCCGAAGAGTTGGCGCGGACCGCCTCATTGGAGCTGCTGCCGCACGTGGAGTCGGCGCTCCCGACCTGGCCTCGAACCTGACCTTCCACGCCTTCGAGAGCATCGATTGAGGACGCCGCGCTAGCGGACCTCAGGTCCGCGCGAACCCGGCCGATACTCTCAACTGGAGTCCGCGACCGTCGACAGGCGGGCGTCGGGCGGCACTTCAGGCAAATCCCAACAGCAATGCGTCATTCAGTCCGCGCTGTTCTGACATCGTCATCGCTGGTGTTGCTGCTCAGCGCCGCGCTCTGCCAGAAGCCAACCGAAGCACCGATACCGGGTTCGCTGGTGCTCGTGCAGGGCAATCTGCAGCTGGTTCAGGGCGGCCTGGAGCTCCCCAACCCTGTCGTGGTTCGGCTCCTGGATGCGCTGGGCGCGCCAATCGCCAGGTACCCGATCGGGTTTCTGGTGGTGGCCGGGGGCGGAGCCGTGAACCCGGGGAGCCTGCTCAGCGATGAAAACGGCGAAGCGCGGGTCAAGTGGGTACTGGGGCCTAACGAGATGACGCAGACGCTGCAGGCAAGGGTTCCGGGACTCGAACCGCTGGCGATTGGCGCGTTTGCGCTCCTGCCGTCCGATCTGGTCGTGGCTCAGGGGAACTTCCAGACGGCAAAGGCCGCCGCCGGCCTGCCCAATCCGGTCGTGATCCGCGTACTGGGCCCGAACAACACGCCGATGAAGGGGATACCGGTTGCCTTTCAGGTGACCGGAGGGGGAGGACTGATTTCTCCGCAGTCGGCGATCACGAACGCGCTGGGCGAAGTAACGGCGCGCTGGACGTTGGGATCGGCGCCGGGCGCGAACACGCTGGCGGTTTCGTCGGGAAGCCTGCAGGCGATCACACTGGTGGCAACGGGGACGTAAGCGTCTCATCGGGCGAGCCCGGTGTTACAGGCTCGGTGCTGTCACCATGCCGCAAGTCGCCAGTAT